>JAUYSP010000005.1 GCA_030696305.1 Legionellaceae bacterium
GGCTTTGATTGAGAAAGTAAATCCTTATTGGGATGACTTGTATGAAAAACTGATGTAATCATTGGCATCCGTAAGGTCACTAGATTGCTTCGTCGCTACGCTCCTCGCAACGACGGCTTTAAAAATCGTACCGTACAGAGAAAAATTCTTCAGATTATGCCTCTTTTATTAACGCGTTAATTGATCAAAAAATACTTTCCACACAACTTGTAACCGAACTATGTCATTACGCTCTTGAAAAAAATAATTTAATACTCTTTGAAACATTACAAAAAAAATAGCTGTTTCTTATCCTGAAATGAACCTATCTCTTCCTTTGTCATTAGAAGAAAAACGAGTTGCCTTATCCCACTACTCAGAAGAGGATCAAAAATACTTTGCCGATATAAGCAAAGGCCCCATCAATCCTACAGGGATTAGATTACGTTCTTATCAGCCCGCTTCAGAACAGTTAATTTTATCTTATCTTGAAAAGTATGGTGTTACGGCGGCGAACATCAAAAAGTTATATAACCTTCAAAGTATGAAAACCTTGTTTGGATTAATTTTTGAAACCTTAACTGTGCAACAAGCAATTCCTGAAGTTGAACTTCAACAATTAATCAAAGATGAATGCACCTATACCTTTTCTGATTTTCTAATCATCCAAAAAGCAATTTACACATTGTATCCTCAGAATACAAAACCTTGGCCTTATCCAAGTGACAATTTATTTCATAATAAATTAAGGACGTTTTTGAGTAAACCACAAGCAGATATCAATTTAGCTAAAGAATTTTTAGTTTATGATTTCAATAATCATGGGTGCAGTTTAAAAAAATTAACTGAACTTTATTCATTAGATGATAATGAGCTGTTTACTTCCGCTTTACAAACATTAGCTAAAATGAGTCTTCTCAACAATGAAATGATTTGTGATGTTCTCAAATTAGCATTACTCAAATATGATCTTAAGACACTAGAACAACTACAACAAATTATCGTTCAAAACCCTTCCTTATACGATATTCCTATTCATTTATTAAAAAAATAACTTGGTTAAAGCAACTTCCGGATCATCTATACTTATATTCAGTGATGAGGCAACTGACCAGTGGTCTGGGCAAGATAGATTATGCTCAATCAGCAGCATTATTTGTATTAGGCGCCATTAGACACGATAAACCTGACTTAGATTTTATCCCAACTATAGTTCAATCAAATGATTTTGAAGCCTATTTACAAATCATCAGCTCAATGCACCCTCCCGTGAAGGAGCGATTTTTACTCGCCTCAGGACATTGGCAATCCGGAGAAATTAAAATCGCTGACGAAGTCCACTTGAAATGCTTTCTGAATGATCCCATGTTGCTTTCAGAGGAAGCAGTTTTGTATTATCTTTCGATGCTCTCCAAAACATTTCCCGAAAAATCGATCGAGCTTTATGTTTCGAATCAAAAAAGACAAAATGGGCTTGGATGCAGTATTTTCGCGCTCACCGATGTTCGTACTTTATATAATGTCAATCTTCCTGGTGTGGATGATGGAGATTTATTTGAACAACTTGATAGAAAAAAAGAGAAAAGTACGATACTAAATGATCATACTAGAATTCATGAATGTAGATTACCCATAAAATTTTTACGAAGCATGCAAACTAATAAGGTGTTTAATCTCATTGAAACTGAAAAGCATTGCATTATTAATAAAAAAGGAGAAACAGTTTATGGTGCTATTCGCAGGGGATTTTTTATGGGATCTAACGGACAAAAACTAGAAAACAAACGCCTAGAACTTAAATTACAAAAAATGGCTGAACGCGTCGATCGATTTATTATGAGCATTTTAGGTGACGATCCACAACAAAACTTTCAAAAATTAGTTCAGTTAGCACAGGAGCATACTCTTCCTGCATTCCAAGATCATGTAAGGATTAAAAATCAAGAGATATCATCTGTTTATCAAGGCGTACTTAAAAATAAATAACAAATTCTGTAAAACTGTGTGTCGGAATACACATGGTTAAGCAGAGCCAAATCGATGGGGATTCGGCGGTTGGATTTTTCATAAATCAAGATATTGAGGATTTTTTGACAACTAACTGATAAGATGGAAAAATAATTTGGTTTTATGATTTGCTATTACTTTCCAGGAGTTTAATTTGAAAATTATATTATTTATTCTGCTCATTGGGCTGAATACCTCTCTTCTAGCTACTAATCTAGGTAAAGCAACCTACGAAACAACATGTAAAAATTGTCATTCGCCGCAGCTTGCAATAGGCATGCACGCCCCAGCTGCATTTAATAAAAAGGCATGGGCTTTACGATTTAAAAAAGCAGCGCTTGAATCAAAAAATAATCCTGCTCGATTTCATACAGCGATGGATTATTTATTATATAAAGTTAGTATAGGTAAAGGATTAATGCCTCATGGTGGTTTATGTAAGGAAACAAATGTGCGTCAGAATTGCTCTGATAAAGCGATCACAGAAGCTATTTATTATATGGCAAATGTTAGGGAATGACCTGTATAAAATGTAAATTCTTTCTGAAACCTAACTAGGACAATGAGGAATATTACTGTTCTTTAAAAATCATTAGAATAAACACTATTGTAGTTCGTTAATTTTAGTTATGATGTTGGTAATGGTGTATTCATGGTTGTTTGATGAGAAATCTAATTAGTTATGCTTTTATATTTTTAATATCGTGCATAGCATCGGCCGCGGATGTTGGAATTATTACTACCTCGTTGAATGGTAAACCAGCGTATTTGGTTCAAATCGGCGCTTACACGCGACAAAAAGATGCAGAAGATAGACAAAAAAGCTTATCAACCACTATTTCACAAACCATTCGCATCGATCATCTTGCTGATAAAGGCTTGTATCTCGTCCAAATTGGACCGATAGATGATTACGCGGTCGCATTGAAATTACAAAAAAAACTCGTTGATCCTGCCCTTGAAACCGAAACTGAAGCCGAATCTATTTTGCCTTCCATCATGCCTACAAGCTCGGATGCGTTGCCTCAAAAAACTGCCGGGAAAACATGGAATTTGCGTAATGCCGACATTCGTGCCGTTATTGCTGAAGTGTCTCGTATGACGGGTAAAAATTTTATTGTAGACCCTCGAGTTCAAGGGCGAATTTCCATCATATCTACCACGCCAATATCTGATAAAGAATTGTACCAAGTATTTTTATCTATGTTGCAAGTTTCTGGTTTCTCAGCTATCCCAGGCACGAATGTAACCAAAATTGTACCTAATATGGATGCACGAACCATTTCTCCTGACCTTGCATATCCCCTGCAACGTACGGAGCGCGGTGATGAAATGATGGTGCAAGTTATTCCTATTCAATATGTACCCGCGGAACAGCTTATTCCTGTATTGCGGCCTTTAATGCCACAATGGAGTAGCGTCTCAGCCTATGGACCATCCAATATGCTGATTTTGTCGGGGCGAGCCAACAATATACGACAACTCGCCGATATCATTAGACAAGTCGATAGCTCTTCTTCTAGTGGTATTGATATCGTCCCTCTAGAACATGCACTCGCTATGGATGTAGCCAATACATTGAAAGAATTAGTTAAGTCGCAACTTGGACCTAATCAACGGAATCAAAGTGTATTAGCCGCAGACGATCGCAGCAACTCAATATTAATTAGTGGTAGCAAAACTGACCGCATTCGCTTGCGACTCCTTATTTCTCAATTGGACAAAATCAACCCCAATTCAACTAATAGTAACACGCAAGTTATTTATTTAAATTATTTGCGAGCAGAGGATTTAGTTCCTATCTTGGCAGGAATTGCTCAAGCAAGTTTCAGCGGAATTGTTGGAACCACCATCGGAACCGTGACAAGACCGGTTTTAGATAGTACTAATCCAGCATCAAACATGGCCAGTCTAGTTCCAGGAGGGGGTAATAATAACCCTAGTACAACGCCTAATCCTGCTACTGGCAATACCACCAATCCAGATAACTCCACGGGTAACAACACTCAAAATGAAGGTACCACTAAACCGTCTGTACAAATCATCGCTGAACCTAACACAAATTCTATTATTATTAATGCACCTGCCACGTTGATTCGTACCTTAAAGTCAGTGATCAGTCAATTGGATATAAAGCCTGCCCAATTACTTATTGAAGCATTGGTAGCTGAAATCAACGAACGCGACTTTAAAGATTTGGGCGTTGAATGGGGAAGTATCGATCAAAAAACTAAAGATCCTAGTACATTTAAACCAGGTTTCGCTATCTTAAATTCAAAAACGACTATAGCCCAGTTTCAAGCAGACATATATGCATTAGCCAGACAACATAGGGCCAATATCCTTTCCACACCTTCCGTTGTTGTTTTAGATAACCGACAGGCTAAAATTTTGATTGGTAAGCAGGTATCTGTAGCATCATCGTCGTACCCCAATAATGCTAATGGAACAACCACAGCCAGCCCATTCACAACCTTCGATCGCGTCAATGTGGCATTGCATTTATATGTCAGACCTCAAATTACGCGTGGCAAAGGCATCCAAATGCAAATTGATCAAGGCAATGATACATTAGACGCTGTTAATCAACTTGATCCCGGGGTTACTCCAACTTTTAATATCAGTGCTATTGTTACGTCAGTTCACGTTGAAAGTGGCGATATCATCGTCTTAGGTGGTTTAGCACAAGACAGTGTCAGCAACGATGACAATCGATTACCTATATTAGGTGACATTCCTGGGCTAGGACGATTATTCCAACGCAATGCATCTAATCGCGAAAAGAAAGTATTAATGGTCTTTATTCGACCACGCATATTAAAAACAGAAGGCCAAGGTCTGGAAGTGACGGGAAGTAAGTACAATCATGTTCGCCAAGATCAACTAGATATTGTTCGTTCACAAGAGGAATATCATAAAACTGACCGCAATACGATTATACCTGCTTGGCACACTTCCCAATTACCTAAACCCTTTTGTCATACCAAAAATAACCTAGCCAATACGACCAAATAATGGACATTGATGTTAAACTAAAACGATTACCTTATTTATTTGCTAAAAAGCAAGGCGTGGTTGCAGCTGAAATTGAAGCGGGTACAGCGACGCTACTTTACCATTTACCTAATATACCTTTACAAACAATTGCCGAAGTGAAACGAGTGCTTCAATGTGAACTGCACTTAAAAGAAGTGAATCCCACCGAATTTCAACAACATTTAGCCCAGTTTTACCAATCGCAATCAACCATCCTAGATGCAACTGAAAGCATGGAAGAAGATCTTGATTTGATGAAATTAGCTGGTCAATTACCTAGCAGTGAAGATTTACTTGATACTCAAGACGACGCTCCAATTATCCGCTTAATTAATGCGCTATTTACTCAAGCAATCAAACAAAAAGCATCAGATATTCATATTGAAACTTATGAAGATCGTGTTCTAGTCCGTAATCGCCTGGATGGTGTTTTGCAAGAAGTTCTAGAAATTCAACGTGCTATTGCTCCATTAGTCATTTCACGCGTCAAAGTAATGGCTAAACTCGATATAGCTGAAAAACGCATTCCGCAAGATGGGCGTATTGCGTTGCGTATAGGGGGACATAATATTGACGTTCGCGTATCGACTCTACCATCTAATCATGGCGAACGTATTGTACTGCGTATTTTAGATCAACAAGCTGCCCAGTTAGATTTAGGATTATTGGGTATGCCTGGCGATACACTGCGTATCATTCGAAATATGATCGCACAACCCCATGGTATTTTATTAGTTACTGGCCCCACAGGCTCGGGAAAAACCACATCACTTTACGCAATGCTTACCGAACTCAATCAAGTTAGCCGTAATATTTTAACCATTGAAGATCCGGTGGAATATGATTTACCAGGAATTGGTCAAACGCAAGTCAATACAAAAGTACAAATGACTTTTGCTAAAGGATTACGTGCTATTTTACGTCAAGATCCTGACGTGGTAATGATTGGAGAAATTCGCGATTTAGAGACGGCTGATATTGCTGTGCAAGCCAGTTTAACGGGTCATTTAGTATTATCCACCTTACATACTAACAGTGCACTTGGCGCGTTGACTCGTTTACATGACATGGGTGTTGAGTCGTTTTTATTATCATCCAGTATTGTGGGCGTGCTTGCGCAACGTTTAGTTAGAGAATTATGCGATCATTGCAAAATACCGCATCATGCAAAAGATGATGAATGTGAGTTGATGGGGGTTAATCTCGATCAATCAGACCGACCGACGATATTTGAACCGGATGGGTGTGAACATTGTAATTATTTGGGCTATCGTGGGCGAACTGGCATTTATGAGTTAATCCCCATCGATGAAACCTTACGTAGCATGATCCACCGTAATGAAAGTTTACAAGTGATGGAAGCGCATCTGCGTCCCAGAACGCCCAGTATTCGTGAGGATGGCTTTAAGCGTGTCTTATTAGGTGATACCTCATTAGCTGAGATATTACGGGTTACGAGTGCGGTGTCGAGTTAAAGCTAGTATATAAATTTCGCGTTTTAATTTCCTTACCACCAAGCGCATGATTCATAGCAGCTCGCATAATTATTTTTGCAGCTTTAAGTACTAAAGGATTCTCTAATTTACCTTCCGCTAATGCTAATAAATAACTACCCTGAATCCCTTGTTTCGCTGCAACAATCCCCTCTTCTACTATAAATACGTACTGGTTTTCGGGAAGAATGGGCTGATGGGTTCGGGCATCGTGAGTGAACGATATGCTGTATCCCATGGTGCTGAGTAATGTCCATTCAAAGCGGCGTAATAAGGCTTGTAAATCCAAATCATTAGATACACAACAAAGTGCATTTAATGTCGCTACGTACGCATCATATAGTTCAGAGCAAGAATCTAAAGGACGTAATGCATGAAATAGCAATTCGTTAATATATAAGCCCGCAAATAAATAGTGTCCTTTCAAAGATAACGTAGGCGAAATAAGCTCTAGTTGATTTACATAGATATAGTTAGATCGTTCATTGAATAAAACCCAAAGCGGTGTAAAAGGTTGTAGTAAAACCTGCTTTTTGGGCGTGCGGCCCCCTTTACACAAACCGCACACGATACCTCGTTCGCGCGTATAAAATGTTACCCGCGCACTCGTATCTCCAGACCATTGCTTGTGTAAAACCCAGCATGATAGCTCACTATTCATAACCCATACTTTTTAGCGTTCTCACATCATCAGACCAACCGGATTTTACTTTACACCAGCAACGTAGAAATACTTTTTTCCCAAGTAATTGTTCCATTTCTATACGAGCATGAGTAGCCATCTCTTTCAGCTTAGCTCCTTTATCACCAATAATCATACGTTTATGATTTTCCTTATCAGCCCAAATCAAAGCATTGATACGCACCAAGTTACCTTCATCTTCATAAGATTCAATCTCAACAGTGGTAGAATATGGCAATTCTTGCCCACATTGACGAAAAATCTTTTCACGTAGTAATTCAGCGCATAAAAAACGACTTGAGCGATCAGTGAATTGATCATCTGGAAACAAGTGCTCTCCTTCTGGTAAAAAGGCTTGTATTTGTTTCTGTAGCGTATCTACTTGAACGCCTGTTTTTGCTGACAATGGTATAATAGCTGTAAAATCATGACGCTGACTCATTTCTTCTAACCAAGGAAGCAATTGATCTTTATTAGCTAGTTTATCCACTTTATTACAGACTAAAAAACAAGGCACTGTCGTATTTTTTATTATGTTAAGAACATACTCATCCTCATCCTGCCAATGCGTGCCATCAACCACGAAAACAATAACATCAACATCACGTAATACGTTGATAGCCGTTTTATTCATCATACGATTCATAGCTTTTTTAGAGCCTTGGTGAATTCCTGGTGTATCTACATAAACAAATTGATATTCACCTTCAGTCTTCACTCCTAAAATACTATGGCGTGTAGTTTGAGGCTTGCGCGAAGTAATACTCAGTTTTTGCTCTAAAATACAGTTTAATAACGTTGATTTACCAACATTTGGTCGCCCTACTAGAGCAATGTAACCACAATAGCTTGTCATATAAATTGATATTCCGTTTAAGTTTGAGTAATAGTTTAGCACGTATTGGCTAAGAGAAAAATGATGTAAAATAGTAACACCTTACATGGAATAAAAAGGGCAACATGACTCGCTGGCAGCATTCCTTACGACAAGGATTTTCACTCATGGAAGTGATGATTGTATTACTGATCATGAGTATTTTGGCGTGCTTTAGCTATCCTAGTTATCAACATGATGTGATACGCGCTCGACGTATCGATGGGCAAACCGCTCTTTTTGATTTAGCTAATCGCATGGAAAAATATTACGCCTTACACCACACCTATCAAAAAGCAACTATTGCAACCCAAGCCAATACGGATATTCTAACTATCAATACATCACCAGAGGGTTGGTATACACTTTCTATTGTTGAGGCAACAGATACTACATTTCAATTGCAAGCAACGGCAAATAACTCCGAGACTGACATGCCGTGTCGTATATTTACCTTGAATCATCTTGGCGTAAAAAGTGCGACCTCATCTTCTTGCTGGTGAAGATGAGCTGAACTTATCCGCCAACAGAGAGTTGGCGCTTTTATTTTATGAGTTAAGGTCTGTTGACAATTCATTTCCACAGAGCCTAGTTAATTATTCTACATCTTCTTTCAAGTGTTTCAAAATCTCTGAGACATCAACATCTAATGCTTGCTGAACAAGCTCTTTGAGCGTTGATTCTGGCATACTGCCAGACTCTGAATAAATTGCGATACCTTGTTTAAAAACCATCAAATGAGGGATTGAACGAATTTCAAAAAGATTGGCCAGTGTTTCCTCTTGTTCAATATCCACTTTTCCGAACAAAATATCAGGATACTGCTGAGCCACACGCTCATAGACATGAGAAAACTGCTTACAGGGTGCACACCAGGATGCCCAAAAATCAACAAAAACCACTGCTTTTTCTTGAAGTAATGATTCAAATTGTTCACTTTTAACGGCTCGAACCAGTGTGCTATCGGTCATTCTAATTACTCCTGTAGAACAGCCATAATCCGTTCAAAAATAGTATCTACACTGCCCTCGCCTGAAATGCGATGAAAGAGAGGCGCTTCAGTAGCTTCAGTTCGATACCATGATTCATAATAATCAATTAATGGCGCTGTTTGATTATGATAAACTTCCAACCGATTACGAATGATTTCTTCACGATCGTCATCTCGTAAAACGAGTGGCTCTCCAGTTTCATCATCCAACCCATTCACTTTCGGTGGATTAAACACCACGTGATACACACGTCCAGAAGCAGGATGAACACGCCGGCCAGTAATACGCCGTACAATCTCATCATCATCTACAGCTATTTCAACCACATGATCAATGTTAATATGAGCTTTTCTTAACGCATCTGCCTGCGGAATCGTACGCGGGAAGCCATCCAATAAAAATCCAGCGCGGCAATCATCCTGCGATAAACGTTCTGCAACCAGGGCAATCATGATGTCATCAGAGACTAGCAGCCCCTGATCCATGATTTTCTTGGCACTCAAGCCAAGACTAGTACCAGATGCAATAGCTGCTCGTAACATATCGCCTGTTGAAATTTGCGGTATATTAAACTGCTTCATTAAACGAAGTGCTTGGGTACCTTTACCTGCACCGGGACAACCTAATAGCATCAAGCGCATCACGCTCATTAAAAAAACTCCAAATCAATACTTATGGGACCTACCCTTACACGAATATCTAATGTACTGAAGATAACGCCATTTTTCAATCTTTTGATCGGATATCTTTCAATAATTCGAATAATGAAACCGTCCGGTTTGGTAAAACATGAACACTTTGCGGAGCTACATGTGACAATTTGCTAATTGCACTTGATAGATACGAGCCTGGCGCTCGACTTTATGTGCAACAGGAACCAGCCATGATTTTTGTAAATACGTTTTACGCATATAGCCCGTTACACCTTCATGATAAGCCAAATATAATGAAAACGCATCGTTTCTTGAAATATGGGCACGAATTGTTGCTTGATTGGCGTACCAACCAATAAAATCAACTGCATCCGCAAATTTATCACGGGAGGAAAATAAGCCGCCATTCGATTGCTTATAAAGAGCCCAGGTTCCGTCTAATACTTGAGAGTAACCATAGGCACTCGAAGGGCGAGACCAAGGGATAATCCAAAGTAATTTGGTATGTGGTGGTTTCGCTGTTGCGTTAAATTTAGATTCTTGATGAATAATCGCCATCTGCACGGAAATCGGAACCCGCCAACGCCGCTCGACATCTTTTGCATCGTTATACCAACGAGGGTACTGTTCAAATATGTGACATATATTATTTATATTAGCCGGAGGTGGGGAGGTCATACAGCCTGATATTAAACTGGTTAAGAAGATATATGTTATTATTTTTTTTATCTTAATCAAAATAACCCTCGCTACCCTATTTATATAGTGCGCCTATGTTCGACCCAATAGCATTAGTACATCGGCCCTATCAACACGCCCTTATTTATCAGGATAAAGCTGTTTGATACCTCGGTACCAAGAGCCTTGAGCATTGAACAATGCGAATAATAAACCGCTTTTTCCATTTAAAAAACCGCCTTGCAAGATATAACATCGCACAAACATCCAACTCGTGCTAGCTAAGGTCTTTATTAAACTGGCTTTTTTATTATTGTTAATACTAATTTTTGCACTATAAGATGAATATAGGTTAATTTTATTCAATGCATGACTCACGTCACGAAAAGAATGATGTAAAATAGGTGATTTTATACGACCAATCAAAGCGTTAGAAGGTAATTCAATTTTCTCGTGGACTAGATCGGCACTAAAACGAGCCCCTTGTCGCTTAAATAAACGAATATGGCGCGAAGGACTGGAACAAAATCGCAGTGGTTTTTCATAGAAATACATGCGAATGGGAATACGATATCCACTAACCGTGGATGGTGTCTCTGTTAGATTAAGGATAATCTCTCTTAATTGAGGTGTAACAAACTCATCTGCATCCAGATTTAAAATCCAATCACTTGTAGCTCGCTCCAAAGCGCGCTGCTTTTGAATTCCAAAACCTTGCCAATCAGTTTCATATACATATTCGGTATATTCTTTAGCTATTGCAACCGTTGCATCGGTACTGCCTGAGTCAAGGACTATAATTTCATCCGCCCACTTCACTGACTCAAGGCAACGCCGAATATTTTCTTCTTCATTCTTAGTTATAACAATTACACTTAACATATATAAAAAGCCTGTTTCCAATTACGCTGGTTAAATCAACAAACACCTTCGCGATAATCATGACTATCAAGTACGAGTTTATCATCTCGCATACTTAACGTCACATGCCCCCCATTTGTCAATTTACCAAACAGCAGTTCTTCAGCCAATGGCTTTTTAATATTTTCTTGAATTAATCGAGCCATAGGTCGTGCGCCCATCATTTTATCATACCCATGTGCGATCAACCATTCTTTAGCAGAGCGATCAACATCTAAGGTAACGCCCTTAGTACCTAATTGTTCCTCTAGCTCGATAATAAATTTGTCAACAACCAAACCGATAGTTTGTTCATCGAGTGCGGTGAAATTGATTACAGCATCTAATCTATTTCTAAATTCAGGACTAAATTGTCTTTTCAGAATATCCATGCCATCCGCACTATTATCTTGTACAGCAAACCCCATTGAGTTGCGACTAATTTCAGAAGCACCCACGTTACTTGTCATCACTAAAATCACGTGACGAAAATCCGCGTGTCGTCCATTTGTATCCGTTAACGTACCGTGATCCATAATTTGCAACAGTAAATTAAATACGTCAGGATGTGCTTTTTCAATTTCATCTAGTAACAAAACTGAATGTGGATTTTTAGTTATCGCTTCTGTCAACAACCCACCTTGGTCATAACCCACATATCCAGGAGGCGCACCGATTAGACGAGAAACAGTATGTTTCTCCATGTATTCGGACATATCAAATCTTAGCAGCTCAATTCCTAACAAATTAGCAAGTTGTCTTGTGACTTCTGTTTTACCCACACCTGTTGGACCGGTAAACAAGAAGCATCCTACTGGTTTCTCAGGTTCCCGCAAGCCTGAACGAGATAATTTAATCGCAGAAGCCAGCGCAGTGATTGCCGTGTCTTGTCCATATACGAGTAATTTGAGATCACGCTCAAGATTACGCATCGTATCTTTATCTCGTGCAGACACTTTTTTGACTGGAATTCTGGCAATTTTCGCCACAACATTTTCAATTTCAGTTACGGAGATAATTTTTCTACGTTTATTGGCTGTTAATAAATTTTGATAAGCCCCCGCTTCGTCAACCACATCGATTGCTTTATCAGGTAAAAATCGATCATTGATATATTTTGCCGATAATTCGGCGGCCGCTCGTAAAGAAGGTATTGAAAACTTAACACCGTGATGCTCTTCTAAACGTCCTTTCAAGCCTTTAAGAATTTCAAATGTTTCTTCTACAGTAGGCTCGCATACATCTATCTTTTGAAATCGTCTAGCCAACGCTTTGTCTTTTTCGAAAATACCGCGATACTCTTGGTATGTTGTAGATCCAATACATTTTAATTCACCATTAGCAAGTAGCGGTTTAATTAAATTTGAAGCATCCATCACCCCACCTGATGCGGCCCCCGCACCAATAATGGTATGAATTTCGTCAATAAATAATATACCACCATCTTGTTCACTGAGTTGTTTTAACACGGCTTTTAAACGTTTTTCAAAATCACCGCGATACTTCGTTCCTGCTAACAATGCACCCAAATCAAGCGAGTAAACTACGCAACTACTAATTGCTTCTGGCACTTCGCCATCAACAATTCGTTTTGCGAGGCCTTCAGCAATTGCGGTTTTACCAACACCAGCTTCACCGACTAATAAAGGATTATTTTTACGTCGGCGACACAAAACTTGAATAGTACGTTGAATTTCTTCGTTTCGACCTATTAATGGATCAATTTTTCCAAGTCGTGCGCGTTTATTCAAGTTCATACAATAACTTTCTAATGGTGATTCACTGCTTTCGGAAGTAAGCATATCCTCATCTGGCGTTGAATGCATACCATCTCGTATTTCATTATTTTGATATTTAGAAACACCATGCGAAATATAATTGATGACATCTAGCCGCGTAATGTTTTCTCGACGAAGGAAATAAACAGCTTGGCTTTCTTGTTCACTAAAAATAGCTGCCAAAACGTTTGCACCATTTACTTCGGTTTTACCAGCGGATTGAACATGAAAAACCGCACGTTGTAATACTCGTTGGAACCCTAATGTAGGTTGTGTTTCACGTTCCTCATCATCCATAGGGATAATAGGGGTTGTTTCCGTGATAAATGCTTCCAAATCACGTTTTAATTCATCAATATTTGCTTCACATGCCTGTAACACGTTACCTGCTGAAGGATTATCTAATAGAGATAATAACAAATGTTCTACGGTCATAAATTCATGACGCTTATCTTTGGCTTCCTTAAATGCTAAATTTAAGGTGAACTCAAGCTCTTTGTTCAACATGATCGTTACTCCCCTATCCACCATTGCCTAACTACACAACTTATTCCTGCTCCATACTACAAAGCAATGGATGTTGATTAAGCCTGGCATAATCATTCACCAGGACAACCTTAGTTTCTGCTATATCGTGCGTATATACCCCGCATAACCCTCTTCCCTGACGATGAACTTGAAGCATAATTTGAGTGGCTGTTTCCTCACTCAAATAAAAAAAACGCTTCAATACAAACACTACAAAATCCATCGGCGTATAATCATCGTTTAGCAGAAAAACCTTGTACTTTTTTGGCTCCGATAAAGCGTTTAATAATTCCGCTTCAACAAGCTCTTGCTCTAGTTGCTCAACGGCTGTCCACTCGCTCATAAACACACTTCCTATATTAATTTTATAGACTTAGATCGACCGTTTAGCCAGTTAAAAAAGTGATTTTGATGAAATTTAATTTTGATCTCAATACTAGGGTCTGTGAGACGGGCTTAAGTCTACAATGTAAAATTATAGATAGGCCCGTCAACGTTTTTTTTCGAACTTAGCTCTAAGGATTCGAACACAAGGATGTGCATCTTAATCGCAAGACGCGATTTTTCCTAAAGCTACGATCGTGATCTGATCGCTATGACATATGCTTAATTATTGCTTCAGCAAATCCCGAAGAACTAACACATGATGCATTATCCATTAAACGTGCAAAATCATAGGTAACAGTCCTTGCTTCAATGGCTCCTTCCATGCCTTTGAGAATCAGTTCTGCAGCTTCTATCCAGCCCATATGACGTAACATCATTTCTGCAGATAAAATTAATGAACCGGGATTTACTTTATCTTGTCCCGCATATTTAGGCGCGGTGCCGTGAGTCGCTTCAAAAACAGCAACGTCATCACTCATATTTGCGCCAGGAGCAATACCAATTCCACCTACTTGAGCAGCTAACGCATCCGAAATATAATCACCATTTAAATTCAAAGTCGCAATAACTTTATAATCTTCGGGTCTTAATAGAATTTGTTGTAAGAATGCATCCGCAATCACGTCTTTAATAATAATAGGTTGGCCGGTTTTTGGATTAGTAATTTCCATCCAAGGGCCACCTTGATATTCCTTCGCATTAAATTGATCACGCGCTACGTTATAGCCCCAATCTTTAAATGCGCCTTCAGTAAATTTCATGATATTACCCTTATGAACCAAGGTAACAGAATCTTGTTGATTATCAATAGCATATTGAATTGCCGCGGTGACTAATCGTTGCGTCCCCTCTTGAGAAACAGGCTTAATACCAATGCCACAATGTTCAGGGAAACGAATCTTTTTTACGCCCATTTCTTCACGTAAAAATCGAATTACTTTTTGGGCTTCAGCGGTATCAGCTGCCCATTCAATCCCTGCATAAATATCTTCGGAGTTTTCACGGAAAATAACCATGTTTGTTTTCCAAGGTTCTTTAACCGGGCTAGGTACGCCTGAAAAATAGCGAATTGGGCGCAAACACGTGTATAAATCCAATTCTTGACGTATTGCCACATTTAACGAACGAATTCCACCACCCACTGGTGTTGTCAAAGGACCTTTGATAGAAATCACAAATTGTTTCATAGCTTCTAAAGTTTCCGATGGCAACCATTGATCACCCCCGTAGGTTTTAGCCGCTTTTTCGCCAGCATAAATTTCCATCCAAGCAATTTTTTTATCAGTGCCATATGCTTTTTTAACTGCTTCATCAACCACACGGATCATCGCTGGGGTTACATCAACACCAATTCCATCACCTTCAATAAAAGGGATAATTGGATTATTGGGAACGGTTAACTTTAAATTGTGATCCACGGTAATCGCTTTACCCTGTGTTGGTACAACAATGTGCTTAAATGTCATAACGACTCCATTTGATAATTAATTAGATACTTCAATAAAGCATATTGCTTCTGCTGCGTTTCGAATCCAGATTTGGAGAAAACAATAATCTTAACCCAGGCCAGAATAATGTGCTAGTCAAAGCAACGCCAAAGACATTCAATATATTGTTGGTATAACCTAAAAATGCATCTATTAGATAAATTACCGATTGGTAAAAAAAACAAAGCAATACAATCATGCTCATTTGATGAATGGTAGAATAGAAATTAAACCGTCGCATTCTCCCGGAAATCAACCAGCTGATTAGCAGCAAAGCAAACGCATGTTCGCCCATGATCGTGGAGCATATTACATCCAAACATAAACCCAACAAAAAGACTAAACCAATTCGAAAATAAGCAGGCAAGCAACATTGTACATATAATACCAACAAGAATATCGACGCCGGACGGATGGCATTTACTGTTTCGGGTAATGGTATAATCGTTAACATGAGCCCCATCATTAGGGCAAGCAAGAGCCGAGCGTTTAATGTGATCATATTAGACCCTCGAGCACTTTCAGCCGTTCGTTAATTTGTGCTGTTAATGTATTATGATCTTCTTCTGGCCAAATTAATAATACTAAGCGGCTTCGATTCAGCAATGCAACAGGGCTTACCTTCACTTTAATAAAATCATCTCCGGTCATCGTTATAACCTCTTCAACTCGCCCCACAGGATATCCCTCCGGATAACGACGACCAAGGCCCGAAGTTACTAATAAATCACCTTTAGCTATAGATGATGTTTTTGGCAAATTAATTAAGGACAATTGAGTCATATTATTGGTGCCAACAAGGATTGCACGCTCGCCCGTCCGATCATTTCTTACAGGCACAGCGCATTTCGAATCCGAGATAAGTAACACTGTACTCGTCATTAGACCAACATCAATAATTTGCCCCATCACACCTTTAGCATCAAGCACAGGCTGTCCAACGCTAACATGATCACGCGATCCTTTATTGAGTACGAGTAATTGACGTGAGCTGGTGGTATCAACAGCTAAAATTTGTGCAGCCATTGCTCGAGTAACATTAGAAGACGTTGCTGATAACAAGCCTTTTAATTCTGAATTTTCAGCTTGAATAGTTAGAAATTTTTGCAATTGCGCTTCAAGCATCGTCTGTTGGTAGCGCAATTGCATGTTTTCCGCTATCAATGCTTTTTTGCTACCCAATAGAGAGCTCGCCCATCCAATGATACGTACGGGGTAATCAATAGAAAATTGCAAAGGAGACACGATCACTGAAAAGCCGCTACGAATGCTATTGAGTGATCGATCATGATGGTCTGTAATCATCAAAATTAAAGACAATAGTAAAGCAAATACAAATCGCCAGGATGAGTATTCGCGTTTAGCAAAAAGTCTACTTTGACTTTTATTCTGTTGAGAGAAAATCACCGCCACGTAAATCCATTGTTTCTAATGCTTTACCACCACCACGCGCTACACAGGTCAGTGGATCTTCTGCAACCAAAACAGGCAAACCTGTTTCTTCCATTAAGAGTGTGTCCATATTTTTCAACAGAGCACCCCCTCCGGTTAGCACCATACCTCGTTCAGCAATATCAGCTGCTAGCTCAGGCGGAGCTAATTCTAGCGCAGCTCTTACCGCACCAACAATCCCTGATAATGGTTCTTGCAATGCTTCTAATATTTCTGCACTAGTTAATTTAAAGCTACGTGGAACGCCTTCGGCCAAATTACGGCCTCTCACTTCAATTTCAAACAGATCACGGCTTGGGTATGCGAAACCAATTTCATGTTTAATGCGCTCAGCAGTTGTTTCGCCAATCAACGTACCGTAATTACGTCGAACATACGATACAATTGCATCATCAAACTTATCCCCGCCAATTCGCACCGATTGATGATAAACAATGCCACTCAACGAGATAATAGCTACTTCAGTAGTACCACCGCCGATATCGACCACCATCGAACCGCTGGCTTCCTCGACTGGCATTCCTGAACCTAGCGCTGCTGCCATGGGTTCTTCAATTAAGAACACTTCTCGAGCACCTGCACCCATAGCTGATTCACGGATAGCGCGCCGCTCAACCTGGGTTGAACCACATGGAACGCAAACTAACACGCGTGGGCTTGGACGCAAAAAACGATTTTCATGCACTTTATGAATAAAATGCTGTAGCATTTTTTCAGTTACAAAAAAGTCAGCTATTACACCATCTTTCATAGGACGAATGGCACTGATGTTTCCAGGTGTTCTACCCAACATGCGCTTTGCCTCAAGTCCGACAGCCACCACTCGTTTTTGCCCAGCCTCTATTCGTTGAGCAACTACAGAAGGCTCGTTTAAAACAATGCCTTTATCTCTAACATAAATTAGCGTATTCGCTGTTCCCAAATCAATCGACAGATCGTTGGAAAACACTCCTCTTAATTTCCTGAACATAAGCAACGTTACTCCGTTCTTTTTTGAGGGCATTTTAACTGAAATTTGGATAAAAAACGACAGTTTTATTAGGTCAAACTATTTTTTTAAAAAACCAGTCTAGACAACCATCAATATTGTTGTAATACTTCATACGCGTCAAGCATTCGCGGAATGAATGTTAAGACCCAACTATATATCAGTCCAATCAAATTAAGGAGAATTATATGAAAGCAAATATATTTGCTGCTGTATTATCGCTGTCTGTTGTATCTTTTCCGGCACTCGCTATTCCTTCTACTAACATATCAGCACCTACTAGTAGCTCAGAACAAAATGTAAAGAAAATCAATTTAAACACTGCAACCGCGGAGGTATTAGCCCAATCATTCAAAGGCATTGGTAAAAAACGCGCGGAAGCAATTGTTACTTATCGGCAAAATTATGGCTTGTTTAAATCTATAGCGGATATTGCCGGTGTTAAAGGATTAGGAAAAACATTTGTAACCCATCAGTTGCATGAATTGCAGAAGGTATTCACAGTAGAATAGGGTCTGTGACATTTCATTTTCACAAGACCTACGTCTCGCGGCTTGTCCGCGGGACGTCGAAATATGAATTGTCAAAAGACCCTAAGCTAAAGTGACACGTTTAATCTGTTCGTTTGCTTCTTCTATTGCAGCACGTAATTCATCGTTAAAAATATCGCGATTCTCATAATCATTCGAGTTATCTTTAGGATACCGATAGAAAGTAAACTTCAACTTATGCTTAAATACAGCCTGCTCATCGAGATCTATTCTAGACAGCCGAGCAGCCACTTCAGACAACTGTTTACCTACATCGTTGTTAGTTATACATTCTGTTAGAACTGCTGATGCTTCTTTGTAATCATAAGTTAGTGCGTAATCCAATGGCGTTTGGTTTAAGCAGTTTTTTCTATCTAAAAGTGACGAATCTTGATTGATTAGCCATTTGACAATTTCAACCTGTCCATATTTGCATGCATGAAAAATTATGTGCAACGGTAACTTCCTCTCATCATGAACTAGAGGATCAACTAGAGGCGTGTTCAGCCATGATTTATCCATTTTTTGAACATAAGCTAAATTACCTACTTTTATTTCAGTAATTATTCGATGCGAAAACATCGTGCTTATTGCACCATTACCCGCATTCCATATCAAATGTAGAAGCCCATTATTAATATCTACGTCAATACTAAGCAAATATTCAACAATATCGGCTCGTTTAAAATACACAGCCCAATGAATAGCTCGATAAGCATGAAACTCATAGCCAGGTTCAACATGCATCTCTTCTGGATCAGCTTGCCTCTCTATAAGTAATTTCACTACATCTAAATGGCTATATATGATCGCATAGCACAAAGGAGCCCTTTCACCATATGTATACCAGAAATTTACCCGTACATTTTTAATATCGACTAACCAAGCTACAACTGCAGGCTGTCCACTTAGAGAGGCAATATGAATAGCAGGCAACCTGCCTGTTTTCCCATTTCTTTCATATGTTAGACGGATTATATTCCAATCAACATCTATCTTTTCAAGGTAGGCTATGTCACTTGATTGTATTGCCATCACTATCTTCGAAGAAATAATTTTGAGCATACTGGCAAAATCGCGATGTTGTAACCATTCCAGAAGATGAATTTGGTTGCCTTTTATTTGACCTTTAATATTAATATCAACACCAGCATCTAACAAATATTGAACAATTTCAGGTTGTTTTTTGGTACAAGCATAATACAAAGCGGATATACTATGAAATTCTGCGCTCCTGAAACGTATTGTTTTCCAGTCGATTTCTACTGATTTTTTAATATAATCCAAATTCCCAGATTGTATCGCGAACACTATTTCTTGATGCTGTTGCATAGATGCCTTTTGTATATAATTTTATAAGTAGCTATTGTATCGTTTTTTATGGTTAACATAAATACAGCTGACGACAGACAGTTCGCACTAATATCAGGGTGTGCAGGCCTGTCCCATTATAAATTATTGAGCATAAAATATTAATTTTGATATTATACAGTCATAATTGTCTTTGCGAGCGTTAGCGAAGCAATCCAGATATCGGAGTTTTTAAGTCACATCGATCTGGATTACTTCACTTCGTTCGCA
>JAUYSP010000006.1 GCA_030696305.1 Legionellaceae bacterium
AGATGTGGATAGCTTTACTAAAAAGCATGGATGTAAACATCTTGTGTACTATGAGCTTATTGAGGACATGGTGAGTGCCATAGCTCGAGAGAAACAACTTAAAGGCGGCTCAAGAAAAAAGAAATTGGCTTTGATTGAGAAAGTAAATCCTTATTGGATGACTTGTATGAAAAACTGATGTAATCATTGGCATCTGTAAGGTCACTAGATTGCTTCGTCACTACGCTCCTCGCAACGACGGATTTAAAAATCGTACCGTACAGAGAACAAATCTAGTAAAGTAATCTTAGGGCGAGTTGACAATTGCTGCCCCCGCCTACGTGCCTCGGCTTGTCCCCGAGGTATCCCCTCAACGACAAGCCAGTCCCGCTGTTAAGTTATAACTTTAATGCTTAACAATCGTCGCTTTATTCATAAGTCCATTAATATACAAGTTGTAATCCATCAAACCATCACTCGCTTCGATTTGTTGTTTAATACTTGCAATTTGTTCTTTATCTAATGATTCAATCTGACCGTTATTAATCTTTTTCAGATTCACTATCGCGTAATCTCCATCAAGAAGCGTACACCCTGCTTTCTGACCAACGCCGGGCATGCTGAACGCTAGTTCATTAATTGCAGCGGCGACAGTATCATTATCACGTGAAGCGCTCAATACGTCATGCCATACAAAGGCATTCGAATTTTTTACTTTACTATCATTAGTGTAACTGGATTGTTTGCCATTTTGAGTTACTTCTAGTAATTGTTGACCAAATCGTTTCGCTTCAGCTTCCGCTTTCTTGCGCGCCAGTTTCTTTGCAATCAATAATTTTACATCAACCAGGGCTTTTTCTGCGGCTGAGATATGTTGATTAACTCGTAAAACAACAACACTGTCATTGTCTACTTGTATCGGTTCACTGTTATTTCCAAATTTCAGCACGTCCTGACTGAAGGCTGCACGGATGACTTGCTTGTTTTTAGTTAATTCACTATCACCGCCTTGGCGATCAAATAATTCCGAGTGGTTAACTTTAATTTTCAAGACCTTACCAACTAAAGCTAAAGAATCTGGTGTTTGATAGCTTAAATCAGCCAATTGCTCAAGTGCTTGTGTGTATTGAGTTTGAGATAACTCTGTTAATAACTGAGCTTGAATTATCGGACGAACATCTTCAAATGATTTCATTGCAGCCGGTTTGTATGCAAGGAGTTTAAATATCTCATAACCCTGTGCAGATTTAATTGGTGGTGACAACTGGCCTGGTGTAGTTAAATTAACCAGATCTTTATCGTACGCTGAATGCCCAGCAACAATCCAAGGTAGAGCACCATTATCTGATAATTTATTGACCGATAAAGATTTCATCTTTGCTTCAAATTGAGCAGGATCGGTTTGCAATGTCTGATATAGTTTTTCGGCTCGCTCTTTAACTTTGCTCACATCATTTGTAGATGCATTAACAGGTATATTCAACACGATTTTAGCTACTTGCCATTGCGCAGGAGTTAAATAGTTATTTTGATTTTCGTCATAATAACGCTTTAATTGTTCAGTAGAGACCGTGAGTTGATTCTTAATATCTCGCATTGATAATTGCACATAATCAATACTAACTTTTTCTGGTGAAAGAAATACGTTTTTATTTTGTTGATAATACGAACGCACTTCGTCATCGGATATTTCGGATTGTTTTAAAAACTGTAATGCGGGAATTTTTAAATAAGTGTAATCACGTGTTTGTAAATAAAGTTTAACAAATTGTTTTAATTCATTAGGCAATGAAAATGCTGTTCCAATTAGTGCAAAGCGTTGCTGATTAAGTAACATGCCTTGTCGAACTTCCTGCTGAAATGATTCAGGTGTGAAAAAAGCGCCACTTAATGCTTGTGCATATTTATTTGTTGAGAAATGACCGTCTTCTTGAAACTGAGGAATACTGACTATAGCCGCGTTAGCTTGAGCCGAATTAACTTCAAATCCATTGGTTCGAGCAGATTGTAAGCTAAGACTATTAACAATCATGTCATCTAGAACTTGCTGTTTTAGTTGATTTTCACGTGCAACATTCAATTGAGAAGGATCACGCATTTGACGCGTACGACGATAACTCAATTCAAACGCTTGTTTACTAATAGGCTGACCATTGACCTCCGCCTGAGGAGCTGATTCATGACGTGATTGTAGGTAATAATCAATACCGAACAACGTAAAGGTTAGGGTAACAAGAACAACGACAATCCACGCAACTGCGCCCTGAATACGTTCATTTAACTTCTGTAACATTTAAGATATTCCAAAAACAAATTTAGACCCCGAAGTCAGCATAAAATATCACATATTGTCTATTTACGCAAAGTATCCGTATCGAGTTCGAAATAAAAAAAATGCGCCCTAAGGCGCATAATTGTGGCGGAGTGGACGGGGCTCGAACCCGCGACCCCCGGCGTGACAGGCCGGTATTCTAACCAACTGAACTACCACTCCAATTCATGGTGGGTGCTGCAGGGATCGAACCTGCGACCCTCGCCTTGTAAGGGCGATGCTCTCCCAGCTGAGCTAAGCACCCGGAAACTCTATTTCTCTTGTACAGCTTCTTTTAACGATTTACCAGCTTTAAATTTGGCAACACGAGCTGCTTTAATATTTATAGTTTGTCCGGTTTGTGGATTACGTCCAGTACGCGCAGAACGAACTGATGTTGAAAAAGAGCCAAATCCTGGTAAAACGACTTGATCACCACTTTTCAATGCATCGGTAATTGCACGTGTGAAGACTTCCAATACTTTACTCGCCGCCACTTTCGTCAAACCAGCACCTTCAGCAATGGCATCAACTAATTCACTCTTGTTCATCTTTTCCCCTTTGTAGTTAGTCATCCTTTTAGGTCTCAGACCTGCCCTGATTAAATCAGATCCTACCATTCTCGTCAAACTATACTTTCGGCAGATAAACTCTTTACCAGCTGCGAGCACGGACGAGAATATACGCTTTATTTTTCCGTATGTAAATCCTTATTTTTAATTATTTTGGTATTTTTTTCAGTCTTAGTGCTTTTTGTGGAAACTTTCGCTGCAATAGGGCTACGTTGCAAGGCAATTTCCAATACTTCTTCAACTGATTTCACCGGATAAATAGTTAATTTCTTTAATACATTTTGCGGTATTTCAGTTAAATCTTTTTTATTTTCTTCAGGAATAATCACATATTTTATTCCACCTCGATGAGCAGCCAATAATTTCTCTTTCAGACCACCAATCGGTAAGACTAACCCCCGCAAGGTAATTTCACCCGTCATAGCCACATCAGCACGCACAGGAATGTGCGTTACTACAGAGACTAAGGCCGTACACATACCTATACCTGCGCTAGGACCATCTTTAGGCGTCGCGCCTTCCGGTACGTGAACGTGAAAATCATTCTTCTCAAAGAAATCTTCCGCTATCCCAAATTGCTTTGTCCGACCTCGTAAAACAGTCATTGCTGCATGGATAGATTCCTGCATTACAGCACCTAACTGCCCAGTATGCAATGTCTTACCTTTTCCAGGCATCATTGAGGCCTCGATCGTTAATAATTCGCCCCCTACACTAGTCCAAGCTAAACCAGTGACCTGGCCAACTTGATCGACCGTTTCGGCAAGTCCGTACCGGTACTTTTTTACTCCTAAAAACTTTTCAAGGTTTTTAGGAGTTACATTTACTTTACTTAATCGTTTAGTAGTTAAAATATCTTTTACGACTTTTCGACATACATGTGCCAAATCACGCTCTAGATTTCTCACGCCTGCTTCACGAGTATAATATCGTACCACATCATGAATAGCGGCATCAGCAAATTCAATTTCATTCGCTTTTAGCCCGTTCAATAATTTCTGCTTTGGAACAAGATAGTTTTTCGCAATATTTACTTTCTCATCTTCTGTGTAACCAGCAAGACGAATAACTTCCATTCGATCAAGTAAAGGAGCCGGTATTTCAAGCGAGTTCGCAGTAGCGATAAACATCACATCGCTTAAATCATAATTTACTTCTAAATAGTGATCATTAAACGTATGATTTTGCTCCGGATCTAACACTTCCAACAATGCAGATGCAGGATCACCACGGAAATCCATAGCCATTTTATCGACTTCGTCTAGCATGATTAGTGGATTTTTTACGCCAGCCTTACACAGCTTTTGGATTATTTTTCCTGGCATAGAACCTATGTATGTTCTGCGATGGCCTCTAATTTCAGCCTCGTCACGAACACCACCTAAAGCAATCCGAATAAACGTTCGACCAGTAGCATTAGCAATTGATTGTCCCAGCGATGTTTTACCCACACCTGGAGGCCCAACCAAACAAAGAATAGGACCTTTTAGCCTTTTTACTCGTTGTTGTACAGCCAAATACTCAATAATTCGCTCTTTAACTTTTTCTAATCCGTAATGATCTTTATCAAGTAGTTTTTCCGCCTTAATCAAATCAAATTGAATGCGATTCCGCTTTTTCCAAGGAACACTCAGCATCCAATCCAAATAGCTGCGAATAACAGTAGCTTCAGCAGACATTGGTGGCATTAACTTTAATTTTTTTAATTCAGCATGTGCTTTATCAAGTGCTTCTTTGGGCATTCCGGCTTTACTAATTGAACGTTCTAATTGCTCAATCTCACTGCCTTCTTCGCCCATTTCACCCAATTCTTTTTGAATTGCTTTGATTTGCTCATTTAAGTAATATTCACGCTGGCTTTTTTCCATTTGGCGCTTAACACGACCACGGACACGTTTTTCGACTTGTAGTAAGTCAATTTCACTCTCAATGGCACTCATCAAACGTTCAAGACGTAAACCAACATCTAACTCTTCGAGTAGCTCTTGCTTATCTTCAATTTTAAGCGTTAAGTGAGCAGCTATCGTATCAGTCAAACGACCAGGCTCTTCAATACTTGCCAATGATCCGAGCACTTCTGGTGGGATTTTTTTATTCAATTTGATATATTGCTCAAATTGAGACATGAGCGAGCGCATCATGATCTGAACTTCTTGTTCTTTAAATGCCGTATTTACTTCATCTATCGGTTCCAATGATGCGGCAATGTAACTTCCGTCGTCAGGTTGTGAAAAAGAAGTTACCTTAACGCGTTGTTCACCTTCTACTAGCACTTTGACAGTACCATCTGGAAGCTTTAACAATTGTAGTAAACTGGAGACAGTGCCGACATTAAACAAATCGTCTGGGCTTGGATCATCATCAGCTGACTTTCGCTGCGCTACGAGAACAATTCGCTTATTCTCAAGCATCGCTGCTTCCAGTGCGCGAATAGATTTTTGTCGTCCAACAAACAAAGGAATGACCATATGTGGATAAACCACTACATCCCTAAGTGGAAGTACAGGTAAATTGGACAAATCAACTACTTCATTCGATGGTAATTCATTTTCAACCGACATAATATACCCCTTTTAGTCAGCAACGCCACCAGCAGCTACTGATCTATCATCATCTTGATTTCCATAAACTAAAACCGGTTGACCCATATTTTTAACAACCTGTTCATCAACAATTACTTGTTTAACATTCTCTAATGAGGGAAGTTCGTACATTGTATCTAATAATATATTTTCAAGTGTCGCTCGTAATCCCCTGGCACCAATTTTCCGAGCCAACGCTTTTTTAGCAATTAAATGCAATGCTTCTTCGCGGAATTCAAGCTCTGCATTTTCCATTTTAAATAAAGCATGAAATTGCTTAACTAACGCATTTTTAGGTTTAGTTAAAATATCAATCAATGCAGCTTCATCTAACTCATGCAATGTCGTTACTACCGGCAATCGACCTACAAATTCAGGAATTAGTCCATATTTAACTAAATCATCAGGTTCTAATTGCTCGAGCACTTGAACAAAATCATTATCATCTTTTTTATTTAGTTCAGCCGAAAAACCAATGCCTGATTTATCGCTGCGCTGCCGAATAATTTTATCAAGGCCTGCAAATGCGCCACCGCAAATAAACAGGATATTAGACGTATCTACTTGTAAAAATTCCTGTTGAGGGTGCTTACGACCACCTTGAGGAGGAACAGAAGCAACCGTTCCTTCAATCAATTTCAGTAACGCTTGTTGTACACCTTCGCCTGAAACATCTCGAGTGATTGAGGGATTATCTGATTTTCGAGATATCTTATCAATTTCGTCAATATAGACAATACCGCGCTGTGCTTTAACAATATCATAATCGCATTTTTGTAATAGCTTTTGGATGATATTCTCAACGTCTTCACCGACATATCCAGCCTCAGTAAGCGTCGTCGCATCAGCCATCGCAAAAGGAACATTTAACAATCTTGCTAAAGTTTGTGCAAGTAATGTTTTACCGCTACCGGTAGGCCCGATGAGTAAGATATTACTTTTACCCAATTCAATGCCATCCTCTGTTTTACGGTACATTCGCTTATAGTGATTATATACAGCAACAGATAATACCTTTTTGGCATGTACTTGACCAATTACATATTCGTCAAGAAATGCAGCGATTTCTTTAGGCTTTGGTAAATGAATTTCTGCAGCTTCAGGCGTACTTTTCGTTTCTTCACGAATGATATCATTGCATAAATCAATACATTCATCACAAACAAATACGGACGGACCTGCGATTAATTTTTTTACTTCATTTTGACTTTTACCACAAAAAGAACAATACAAGACTTTTGTGCTACTGCCATTGCCATTTCCTGCTTTACCCATTAATAAACCCCTTTCTTTACTGCAACTGAATCTACTAATTCACTATATATGGCTTATTTTATAAATTACAAGTGCATTTTAAATTTTTGATTATTTGTATCTAGCGTATCAAATGACTTATTAATAATAAATCCCTCTTCGCTAGCAAATTAGCCTGTTTAGAGTAAGTAGTTTTTCTAGCTATTCACTAGCGTCTGTTGACAATTCATTTCCACAAAGCCTACTTCCCGCGGCTTGTCCGCGGGATCCAGAAATGTTGTGCAATACACAATTCTATTGCACAGCTATAGCTTGAACTGGATCCCGCGGACAAGGCGCGGGACGTCGAAATATGAATTGTCAACAGCCCCTAGACACCAGGAATAATTTCGTCATTTTAAGTAAATGAAGCAATCCAAAGGTCTGAAGTCAAAACAACGTCCTCGATTGTTTCATCGCTAGTCTTCTCGCAACGGCAATTTCAAAAAATGTACCGTAGAATCTAGCGTCTTTGCGAACTAAGCAGCGCTTTGGTGAGTCAATCCCGTGAGCTTATAGCCACAGGATTGACTCACCCGGTTCGCAATACGATAATCCCCGACTGAAGGGCAGTAGAGATTATTGCTCGTTACTTTTTACTGAACTGAAATTAAATCTTATTCTAATGAATCTCTGCCATGTAGAATCTTATCAATGAGACCATATTCAAGTGCTTGTGTTGCACTCATGAAATTATCTCGTTCAGTATCACGCATGATTTGCTCAGGCGTTTTGTTTGTATGTTTAGCCATAATGTTATTCAATTTTTCACGAATGGTTAATGTTTCGCGAGCATGAATTTCAATATCTGTTGCTTGTCCTCGATATCCACCTAGTGGCTGATGGATCATCACCCTTGAGTTTGGCAAACAAAAGCGTTTGCCTTCTGCACCGGCACATAACAAGAGTGCCGCTGCGCTCGCTGCTTGTCCAATACATAACGTACTGACATCGGGTTTAATAAATTGCATTGTATCATAAATAGCAAGACCGGCAGTAACAACACCACCAGGTGAATTGATGTAGATAAAAATATCTTTCTCAGGATTTTCCGATTCAAGGAATAATAACTGAGCAACAACCAAATTCGCCATGTGATCTTCAACTTCTCCCAAAAGGAAAATAATGCGCTCTTTCAGAAGTCGTGAATAAATATCATAGGAACGCTCACCTCTAGCAGTTTGCTCAATAACCATTGGTACCAAACCGCTGACGTTCCTTACTGCGCTGTCAATATCCCTTGCCATGGTTAAGCTCCTTTATCCTCATCATTTTTTTTAGGATTGATAACGTGATCATAATCCAATACATTTGGAACAATCTTAGCATTTGCAATGATTTTATCAGCCACTAACTCTTCCATGACTAACGCTTCCATTTCTTCCAATCGTTCTTTGTTTCCACGATACCACATACGAACTTCTTCTGGATGCTCGTATGCTGTAGCAAATTTTTCAATCATAGCATCAACGCGGGTACTATCCACTGTGATTTCATGCTTTTTAACATATTCAGAAAATAACAAACCTAACCGAACACGACGCATTGCTTGCTCTTCGAACAACTCCCTTGGGAAATCAGGAATTTTTTCATCATCTGAATGCGCATGACCAAAGACGCGGTGGTACATATCATGTTTCAAATGTTCAATTTCTTGATCCATTAAAGCAGTCGGTACATCAAAGCTATTTTTCGCAAGCAAAGCATCAAAAATTGTCTCGCGGTTCATCGAACTCACACGTCGATCTAGTTCGCGTGTCATATTTTCTTTAATATCTTTCTTTAAAGCATTCAAACCGCCTTCTTTAATGTTGAATTTTTCGATGAATTCATCGTTCAATTCTGGCAGTTTACCTTCCATAACTTTTTTGACAGTAACTTTAAATACAGCATCTTTCCCAGCAAGATCAGCTTGACCATAATCTTTGGGGAATGTAACTTTCAAATCAAATTCTTTATCTATTTTAGCTCCAACAATACCGTCTTCAAAACCAGGAATCATTGAACCAGAGCCTAAAATAATTTCGAAGTTTTCACCCTTGCCACCTTCAAACGGGACATCATCTAGGAAACCTTCAAAATCAATAAATACTTTATCATCTTTTGCAACAGCGCGAGAAACTTCATGCCACTCTTTATTTTGAATGCGTAAGTTTTCGACCATTTTATCAACATCAGCATCACTTACTTCAGACGCGACAATTTTAATTGTGTCGTTATCAAGTTCGACTATATCAAATTCAGGAAATACTTCGAAAACGGCGGTATATGTAAAATCTTCATTTGCACCAACTTCTAGAGGTTCAACCTGAGGCGTACCTGCTGGGAGTAGATTTTGTTCTTGTAAGGCGCTGTATAGCGTATTTTGAATTAGTTCATGTGTTACTTCCTGACGTACGCTGTCAGTATAACGCTGCTTTACTAGACTCAATGGCACTTTACCAGGACGAAAACCGTCTATTTTTACTTTATGCGCAAGACGCTGGATGCGTGAATCAATTTCTTTTTCAAGCTGCTCGTTTGGCACTGAAACTGTGATTTTACGTTCCAAACCTTTTAAAGTTTCAACTGAAACTGCCATCTAGTCACCTCTTTAGATATTATTGTGTAAACCTAAAGCAAAATAGCACTATTAGCTGATCTTGTTTAGGATTAATGGTGCGAAAGGAGAGACTCGAACTCTCACGGGTTGCCCCGCTGGAACCTAAATCCAGTGCGTCTACCAATTCCGCCACTTTCGCATACAGATTGAAATTATCAAACAGTAATATCACTTTGTAAATCGGAATGATGTACAAAACAATATTAAGACTCTTATTTTCTTAATACTTGGGGTGAACGATGGGACTCGAACCCACGACAACCGGGATCACAACCCGGGGCTCTACCAACTGAGCTACGCCCACCATCGTTTCTATAGTATAAATTGTAAAATCGCAATTCATACATTTGTTTCTCTACTGCTTGGCGTCTGGTACGCCCGGCAGGATTCGAACCTGCTACCCTCGGCTTAGAAGGCCGATGCTCTATCCAAATGAGCTACGGGCGCAAAAATTTGGTCGGGGTGGAGAGATTCGAACTCCCGACATCCTGCTCCCAAAGCAGGCGCGCTACCAGACTGCGCTACACCCCGAAACCCGTCTCAAGGACAGAGCGCTGATAATACCTGGAGTGAATTTGTAGGTCAATATAAAATTTAAAGAAGATGCTATTTTAATTTAAAAAAAGTCGCTAAAATGATTTTAAGCCCCAAATTAAGAGGAATGAGTACATGAAAAATCAGTTATTACCTCTTTTTGATAGCCTCAATTATCTTCACAAAAATGCTGAGCATGCAATTCTGCCGAACATCCGTTTCCAAATGGACTTTAATTACACACTAACCTTTTTAAAAAGTTATACGGGTAGTCTTGGCACGTTCAACAGCTATCGGCGCGAAGCTGAGCGTCTTTTACAATGGAGCTGGGTAATCAAAAATCTCACCCTCACTGAATTAAAACGGGATCATATCGAACAATATGTAAGATTTTGTCAAAACCCTCCTGCTCATTGGATAAGCTTAAAAAAATCTCCCCGTTTCATCGAAGCTGATGGTAAGCGTTTACCAAACCCTGAATGGCGGCCTTTTGTTGCGACAATCACGAAAGCCGCTCGTCAGCAAGGGCTCGAGCCTAGTATTTCAGAATTTAACCTATCGCAAGGTGCGACTCAGGAAATATTTGCTATTTTAAGCACGCTGTTTAACTTTTTAATTGCTGAAGAATATTTAACCTCTAATCCAGTAGCGCTCATTCGACAAAAAAGCAAATTTGTTCGTAAACGTCAGCAAAATGCCCCAATTCGTCGACTCAGCTTAATACAATGGCAGGCTGTACTTGATGCAGTCGAGGAACTTGCCGCCCATCATCCTGAAAAACATGAACGAACACGATTTATTTTAAATCTGTTATATGGGATGTATCTCAGAATTTCTGAGGTCACTGCGAGTGAGCGATGGATTCCGACAATGAACGATTTCGCCAAAGATAGTAATGGTTATTGGTGGTTTACTACTGTAGGAAAAGGCAATAAAGAGCGGCAAATTGCTGTCAGTGAGGCGATGTTAACTAGTTTAATTCGCTGGCGCCAATATTTAGGCTTAACCCCATTACCTGCTTCATCAGATAATTCGCCTTTAATTCCGAGAATCCGTGGAACAGGTCCGATGAGTGATACAGCACCTATCCGTCGATTAGTCCAGCTGTGTTTCGATAAAGCGGCAGCCAACTTGCGGCAAACAAATCAAACAGAAGAGGCGGATAGTTTAGCTTCAGCAACTGTCCACTGGTTACGGCATACAGGCATTTCAGAAGATGTTAAAGTCCGTCCTAGAGAACATGTTCGCGATGATGCGGGCCATAGTTCTAGTGCCACTACAGATCGGTATATTGATGTAGAATTAGAAGCTCGCTACTTATCTGCCAGAAAAAAAGTGATAGAACCAGAGGTCCCGTCAAATTAAAACTGGAGGTTGGACAAGCCTCGACCTAACTAATAGGAGCCAGTGACCGTAGGCGTAACCGAGCCTTCTCCAAAGTCCAATTAAAAGTAATATTCATTTAAATGAACAACCAACAGAAACGCACAAAACACCCAAAAAAATGCACTTACTTTCAGCATAATTCGACGTAAACCAATACGTGGCTTATACCATTTTAAGAGCAGATCGGTTAATCCAATCGGTATACTTATTATTAGCATTAACGTTAAAACTTGCTCAGACGCAAGACGGCCTGGCCCCCATGGTGTTAATTTTGAAATAAAATAGACTACATAAGATAACCATAAGCGGCAGGTTACAAGAAACATTAAAACATGCCACTCATAATGAACAACGATCCAAGAACATATAAATAAGGGTGCGATAAATTGCACTCTACGACTCTTGGCTAGTTTAATAATTGTTAAACGTATTTCCTCTGAAAAAAATACAATAATGGAAGAAAAAAATACCACGCAGGCTATCGTTGTTAACATATGATCATTTACCTCTCTTGCAATTTCACAAAACCAACGTCCTACGGCTTGTCCGCAGGATCTAGTGATTCGAAGATAAGTTGTCCCTGCACTACTGGATCCCGCGAACAAGTCGCGAGACGTCGAGATCTGAATTGTACACAGACTCTAATCTTAAAAATTTCGTAGCTTCCGGGTACGTCATCCAGAACGTAATGACGTTGCTTCAGTTTCTTACTTTTTTTCCTCTAAAGACTCCCACCGGACATACAGTGCGGCAAGTTCGGTATCTTTGTTGCCTAACTCTTTTTGAAATTGAGCAATCACCTCTGCCGTTTGCTGATAAAAACTCGCATTGGCCATTTCCTGATGACATGCTTCTATCGATTTTTCTAAACTCTCAATTTGTTGAGTTATTTTTGCTAATTCCCGTTGCTCATTAAACGTCAGCTTTTGTTTTTCAACCCGGTGAGTCGTTGGTTTTACCGCTGATGGTGTTGACACTTTTTGTTGTTGCTGTTTTTGGCTATGACGATAATCATCGTAACCACCGACGTAATCATGAAAGCGTTGATCGCTTTCATAAATCAAAATACTTGTCACTACTTGATTTATAAACGCTCTATCATGGCTAATTAATAACAATGTTCCAGGATAATCTACCAACATACTTTCTAAAAGCTCCAATGTTTCAATGTCTAAATCATTGGTCGGCTCATCCATTACTAATAAATTCACTGGCTTAGCAAAAAGTTTCGCTAATAATAATCGATTACATTCACCGCCTGACAACGATGAAACAGGTTGATTGAATCGCTCAGGGGCAAACAAAAATTCACGTAAATACGAGGCAACGTGTTTTTCCTTACCATTCACTGTTACATGATCAGCACCATCAGCTACATTAGCCATTACCGTTTGAGTAGGATCTAATTGGCGTCGCAATTGATCAAAATAAGCAACGTCGATCGAGGTACCTCTGCGAATGGTACCCGACTCTGGTGTGAGTTCGCCTAAAAGTAACCGAACTAATGTCGTTTTTCCACAACCATTTGGACCTATCAAACCCACTTTTTCGCCACGAGTTAATACATAAGAAAAATCGCGAATAATGTGTTTATTTTCAATATGGTAATTTACATGTTCAGCTTCGACTACTAGGTTACCCGAACGAGCGACTTCTAATTTTAATGTATCAACTTGACCCAATTGTAACCGACGTTTTTTATATTCCTCTCGCATGGCTTTTAAGGCCCGAACTCGACCCTCATTTCGAGTACGGCGAGCCTTGACACCAGTACGAATCCAGACCTCTTCGTCAGCTAAACGCTTATCAAATAAATCATGGTGTGTTTGTTCATTCAATCGAGCTGCTTCACGTCTATCAAGAAAAGTTTCGTAAGAACAATCGTATGAATGCAAATTACCTCGATCTAATTCGACGATCCGAGTTGTAATTTCCGCTAAAAAATGACGATCATGGGTAACAACTAAGATACTGCCTTTGTATGACTTTAAATAAGTTTCTAACCATTCTATTGAGGCTATATCTAAATGATTGGTCGGTTCATCTAATAATAGTAAATCAGGTTCGGCAATAAGTGCTGCGGCTAACAAAGCACGTCGCTTCATACCACCAGACAAATCACTCATTTTAACATCAACATTTAATCCTAAACGACTGGCCATCGTTTCTACGCGAGGTAACACATTCCATGCGTGCAAATCGTCTAAACGGTGCTGGCATTTTGCCAATGCATCAAAATCATCACCCATGGATAAGGTATGAAATTGTGATAATGCTTCACCTACAACGCCAAGACTTTTAACTAAGAAATGATAAACTAATTCTTGCTCGTGCAAAGGTACATCTTGTGCCAAACCGGCTATGCGTAACCCATTTTTTTTATGAATGTGGCCGTGGTCTTGGACAATTTCTCCCTGTAGTAATTTTAACAAGGTGGATTTTCCGGCGCCATTTCTCCCAACTAACGCAGTTCGCTCGTGTGGTTGGATTTGCCAATTGACATGATCTAAAATAACATTATTGGCTAATACTAAACTAACATCTTGTAATGAAACAATACTCATAATTCCTCTGATGAGTGTGACGTGATCATCACTGCATCCATCTCCACTTGCGCCCCACGCGGTAACCCAGCGACACCTATAACCGCTCGAGCAGGATAAGGCTCAGTAAAATAATGCTCCATTGCTTGATTTACCAATGGAAAATGATTCAAATCAATTAAATAAACGGTTACTTTTACTAAATCAGAAAAATCACCGCCAGCAGCACGACAAACTGCCTGAAGGTTTTCAAGAACCTGCTTAATTTGCAAGTTAATTTCGTCGCTGCATAAAACCATAGTTTCTGGGTCAAGCGGGATTTGTCCTGATAAATACACTGTATTACCCACACGCACAGCTTGGCTATAAGTTCCAATTGCTGCAGGCGCTTTAGTCGTAAGAATTGGTTGCATTAATCCCCCTGTTTCTTTCGGTATAATCGCATCACGACTTTATTACTACGCAAACGTCGCATCACGCGAGCCAAATGCGTTCTATCAGTCACGCTGATGGAAAATGTTACGGCATTATGTCGTCCATCATGAGGATCGACATTGATATTTCCAATATTGGAATCGGCTTCAGAAATTGCTGTAGCTAGAGCCGCTAACACACCGCGTTGATTAGCTACATCAACAGTAACATCAACCCAAAACTCCCCTTCCACTTTGTCATCCCAGCGTAATGAAATAAATTGTTCGGGATTGACTCGCGAATTTTTAATAACAGGGCAATCGCTGGCATGAACCAAAATGCCGCGCCCCTGTTGAAAACGACCAACAATATTATCTCCGGGTATTGGTTGACAACATTCGGCAAAATGCACAACCATGCCTTCTGTACCTTTAATTACCAGAGGTTTTGCTTTTGATGTTTTGTCTAAGTCAGTATTTTCTTGCGCGACGACCAAGCGCGTTGCAATAACCATAGGCATATCATCGCCAATACCAATTGCATATAATAATTCATCTATTGTTTTATAATTCAAATCCAGCAATAACGCTTGCATGGATTCGGGTGGAACTTTGGCATAATCGCTCGCCAATTCAGCTAACGCTTGATCCAGTAATCGCTGACCCAAAGCTGTCGACTCAGCCTGATGTTGACTCTTCAAGAAATTACGAATGTTACTACGTGCTTTTCCAGTAACCACAAAATTTAACCAAGCAGGACTTGGATGAGCACTTGGAGCAGTAATAATTTCCACCGTTTGCCCATTCGTTAAAGGCATGCTAAGCGGCACCAATCGTCGATTAATTTTGGCAGCAACACAGCCGTTACCTACATCAGAATGCACAGTATAAGCAAAATCTACGGGCGTGGCGCCTTTAGGTAACTCCATAATATGCCCTTTTGGGGTAAACACGTAAATCTCGTCCGGGAATAAGTCAATTTTAACATTTTCAATAAATTCGAGTGAATCACCGGTACTGCGCTGCATTTCAAGTAACCGCTGTACCCACTCCCTGGCTCGTAGCTGAGCTTCGTTAACCTCTAAACCAGATGATTTGTAAATCCAGTGAGCGGCTACGCCATTTTCTGCCACACGATCCATTTCGCGTGTTCTAATTTGCACTTCCAAAGGTACACCAAAAGGTCCAAATAACGTAGTATGTAAAGATTGATAACCATTAACTTTGGGAATACCGATATAATCTTTAAATCGTTGAGGAACAGGTTTGTAAGTTCGGTGCAAAGCACCCAATACACGATAACAAGAGTCAATATCTTCAGTAATTACTCGAAACGCAAACACATCTGAGATTTCCGAGAACGACGCTTTCTTTTGGCGCATTTTTCGATAAATACTATATAAATGTTTTTGTCGGCCAAAAACATGTTCATACGGGATATTGAGATCTTCAAGTGCTTCTTGCAAATCATGTTCAATTTTTTGGGTTAACTCACGACGATTACCACGCGATTTTTCTATGGCAGATTTAATCGCGCGATAACGCATCGGATATAAAGCTTTGAAACCTAAATCCTCTAGGCCAGTATAGACATAATGCATGCCAAGGCGATTGGCAATAGGCGCATAAATTTCGAGGGTTTCGATAGCAATCCGTCGACGTTTTGCAGCGGGCATTACCCCTAAGGTACGCATGTTATGCAATCGATCAGCGAGCTTGACGATGATTACTCGAATATCTTTCACCATAGCCAAGACCATTTTACGAAAATTTTCTGCCTGAGCCTCGGCTCGCGACTCAAATTTAATTTTCGTTAATTTGGTAACTCCATCCACTAAAGCAGTAACATCCTCACCAAATTGGCTAATTAAATCCTCTTTACTGACTAACGTATCCTCAACCACATCATGTAATAATGTGGCCATAATGGTTTGATAATCCAAACGCATATCCGCGAGAATAAGTGCGGCAGCAACAGGATGAGTGATATACGGCTCTCCTGAGCGACGCATTTGACCATGATGTGCTTTTTCAGCAACCAAAAATGCTTGATGGCATTTTTCAATTTGCTGCGAATCAAGGTATAATTTTAGTGTTTCGTGTAACTCATCGAAATAGTTCACACTGTTTTATCTCAATCTTGATCTAAAATATCAGCTTTGATAAACCCTTCAGCTATTTCGCGCAATGCTACGACTGTCGGTTTATCATTTTCCCATTCAACATGTGGTTGAGCACCGCGTACAGCAATCTGACGGGCGCGTTTGGACGCAACCATGACCAATTCAAATCTATTTTCTACATTTTCCAAACAATCTTCGACTGTAACACGTGCCATAATTTACTCTCCAAAGTCTAATATTTTTACGTAACTACCCAGACACATACACGTCATATTGAACGACCTACGTCATATCGAGTGAAGTGAGACATCTCCGAGATTCGGAGATCCTTCGCTGCGCTCAGGATGACGTAATTAAGCCAACATATCACGTCGCTGAAAGTTAGTATTTTACTGTGATGCCAATAAAAATGACAGCAATTTTCGTTGCCGAATCACTTGCCGCCCCATACTTAATCGCTCTGCATTAACAACTGAAATTAATTCAAAAACTGCTTTTTCAAAATCATCATTGATAATTAAATAATCAAATTCTTGGTAGTGACTCATTTCAGCGTGCGCACGCTGCATGCGCTTCTGAATAACTTGTTGATCATCTTGTTGTCGATTCATTAATCGTTGCCGTAATGCATCTAACGACGGTGGCAAAATAAAAATGCCCACAGCATCGGAATACATTCGTTTAATTTGTTGCGCACCCTGCCAATCGATATCCAATACCACATCTATGCCAGCTTGCAATCGTTCGTTGATTTGCGCGACTGAAGTTCCATAAAAATGATCAAATACGCGTGCGTGCTCAACAAAAGCACCTTCTTCTATCATGCAAGTAAAACGATCTTCATTAACAAAGAAATAATTCACGCCATCTACTTCAGCCGGACGTTTTTGACGCGTGGTATGTGAAATAGATACTTCAATTTGATCAAGATCTTGAATAAGCCGACTGACTAAGCTGGTTTTCCCTCCCCCCGATGGTGCTGCTACAATGAACAGTCGACCAACGTCTTCTTCAATCAGAGTGTTTTTTTGACACAACATTCCCACTCCAAACTAATTTTTATAAATCGCTTGAACAAGTATACAATAAATTAGAGATTTTCTATAGTACAAACGTTATACTCCGCTTTTTTAAATAGCTCTCAAGGAATGCTTTCTATGCGACCAAGTAAACGTGAATCAAATCAACTACGACCTATAAAAATCACTCGTCAATACACTAATCATGCAGAAGGTTCTGTATTAGTTGAATTTGGCCAAACTCGCGTGCTTTGCAATGCCTCAGTAATCGATGGTGTCCCGCGATTTTTAAAAGGGAAAAATCAAGGTTGGATTACTGCGGAATATGGCATGTTACCAAGAGCAACTCACAGTCGGTCTGAACGCGAAGCAAGTAAGGGTAAACAAGGTGGTCGGACGTTAGAAATTCAACGATTGATTGGCCGTTCATTACGTGGCTGTGTTGATCTCAAGTTATTAGGTGAAACTACCATCACCTTAGATTGCGACGTACTTCAAGCAGACGGAGGCACACGAACTGCAGCCATTACAGGTGCGTGTATTGCGTTAAAAGACGCCATTGATTGGATGGTGACACGTGAAAAAATACGTAAAAAAGTAGTATTTAATTATGTTGCTGCTGTATCCGTAGGGGTTTATCGCGGTCAACCTGTGTTGGACTTAGATTATGCTGAAGATGTAATCGCTGACACCGATATGAACGTGGTGATGAATGAACAAGGCCAATTTATCGAAATCCAAGGCACCGCAGAAGATGGTAGCTTTGACCGTTCTCAGTTGAACGATATGTTGGGATTGGCTGAAGCGGGGATTATGCGTTTAATTGAGTTGCAGAAAGAGGCTTAATACCGTCATCCCAAACGCGTAATTACCGTCATCCCGAACGCAGTGAGGGATCTTCTTGGAATTTAGGAGATCTCTCGCGATGCTCGACATGACGGACGGCTTGTAAGGTGTGAAAATGAGCATAATACAAACCATTTTCCAGTAATTATGCTACTTTAGCAGCTGCAGAATCAGTAACCCCCTCATCTAACCCCAAAGCAGGAGCCGCATTAGCCGCCATTGCACTTTTCACAAAAAAGCTGCTACGATAAACAGTCAAACCAACAGCCACTGCAGCAACTGCCGAGCCAACAACTGCCCCAGTCAGTAAATATGGCATAGCAATCCCAAGACCTGCGAACAAAGCAAATGCTGGATTAGCGCAGAGAACACCTAACGCAATAGTCGCTACTGCAACACCGACGAGGAAAGCTAACGTACTGAGGTAAGGGACGACTGGTGATGTTAGTAACAGCATCTTAAAGTGACTTATGCTTTGAGTAACCTTTCTTGTTGCTTTATTGATAATCATACCATGAAAAGCAATCGCTGTTTTTTCACGCTGCTCTAAATCTTGTTCTTGCTCTAAAGCCTCCTCATGGGCCTTCTTTAAATTTGCTACTGTTTCTTTTTGTTGTGTTATCGTTAACTGTAATTGTACTAAATCGCTGGCACAATGTGAAAATTGATTTCCAACAATGCTATCAATTTGTAGGAAGCAATTTTCTAATACATCCATGCGATTGTCCCAATCTATGAACCACCCCTGTGTATTAATATTCGCCGGGGTACCAGTGCCACTCATTATGAATGAAAGTCTCTTCGCCAAATGCGACAAATGTTCATTTCCCTCTATTGACAAATAATGTACATTCGCCCTAATTTGATTTAGTTTTGCCTCAGCTTCACATAATTGCTTTAATTCTATTTGTTGTTGTTCACTTTGAGAAAGGTGGGCTGCTGTCTGCTTTAACTTTTCGCCTATTTGCTGAAGCTCTTCTTCTATGATAGGTAACCTCGAGGATATTGTTTCCTTTTCTTGATTCAAATTTTGCGATTCAGACCGTGGTACCTCAGTCCAATTTTGTAATAAATCTATCATAACCCCTCCCGCAATAGCGTTCGCAGGAGTATGTTTCAAGACTGAAGTTATTGCACCTAGAATGTTTGTACTGACCGAAGAAACAACGCTCTCTTCTTGAGAAGCTTTTGTCACTCGCTGAGATTCTATTTCACTTAAACGTATGCGTAATCGACCGAGCTCTTGGCGTACTTCCATTTGTGTTTGGATTAACAGCTCTTTTTTTTCTATCAAAGCAGCTATATTAGTTTCCAATTGCTTATAACGCCCAGATAATTTATGGTCCCTTAGGATAGCTGTGCCTTCGTTAGCTTCAGTTTTTGTACTGTTTATATTTTTCCTAATTCGATACAAAATTGCACGTAATCGTAGCATCTGTAAAATGGGGATATTGCTCATTGATTTCAAACTGGTTTTAATTTGCTCAATATTTGCTTCTGCTGCTTTTGTTGTGTCATTATTAGCTTCAAACTGAGTTACAACGTCCAATTTTTTCAGAAGTTCAGGAAGACTTGCTTCATTAACAAAAGAGAGCAATCTGCCTTTTGTCTCATGATCACTTGTATGAAAAAATTGAATTAAGTTAATTGTTAATTCCTGTGGAGAATGAATAGTCAGATTTTCTACCCACTCCTTTCCAGCTGCCTGTAGTGCAGTAAGGAAATCTTGTGCATCTGGACACTTAGCTACATTAAATGCATTTAATAGCCCCAGATATGCCACACCCAATTTAAAGGTTGTTTCATCTTCAACTACGGGAATTGGCAATGCACCTGACACACCTTTTGTCATTGTCTTTATACAATCCAAAAGGGTAGAAACGGATAAAAGCAAACCAGAACGAGGTGGCCATATACTTGCGATTACATTCTGATCTCGTGCATGTTTTGCCAACGTCTCTGCCATTCGATTAATTGACATAGCAGCTTCTGAAGCGTATTTGCTCAAGCCGGATTTAGACTGCATAATATCTAAAATATCACGCTGAGGTTGTTCCAGGATCTTTATCACGCCATCATATTTATTAGTCGCCATTTTTACACCATAAATTATGTTAATAAAACTTTGTGTGTCGCATTCTACCTCAGTAACCAAATATTGTCCAGTTTGCTATTATAAAAACTTAAATAACGATCGTAACTTATTGATTGTTGATTTTTGATTGCCCCCTTGAATTAAGTAGGTTAAGTTCCCACTTAATTAGGAAAACAAACTTTAGGACTCAAATGAAGATAAGTATTATTGGCTTTGGCAACATGGCAAAATCTTTTGCCCTTGGTTTATTACGTGACTCAAATAATCAATTGCAGGTAGCATCGCCTTCGCTACCGATTGGTATCAATGAACAGGGAATTCATACGCATCATGATAATCGAAGCATTATTCTTAATGCAGATGTTATCATTCTTGCAGTTAAGCCCTTTCATATGGAAGCCGTGTTAAATGAAATAAGTCCCCTGCTTTTACCACATCAATTAGTGATTTCGATCGCAGCTGGGCTAACATTTGAATGGTTTAGTAAACGGTTACCCTCTAAAACGCCGTTGATACGATCCATCCCTAATCTTGCATCGGCCTATGGTCAATCAGCTACGCCTCTAATCGCTAATCCAGAAGTTACAGACACGCAACGTGAATTGGCCGAGCGTCTATTTTTAGCGACAGGAATTATTGCTTGGGCGAAGCATGAGCATGAACTGGATGCATTTACCGCTTTATCTGGCAGTGGGCCGGCTTATTTCTTCCTTTTTATGAATAGCATGGTAACTGCTGGTGTCCAATTAGGACTTTCTGAAGAAATTGCCACTGCGTTTGCCATTCAAACGGCTCAAGGTGCTGTTAATTTAGCTAATACTAGCGATCAAAGCCTTTTGGATTTGCAAAAAACAGTAACTTCGAAAGGGGGCACTACTGCCGCGGCGATTCAGGTCTTTCATGAAAAAGATTTAAATGATATTGTGTGCGCTGCAATGAAAGCCGCATGTGAACGCTCACGCGCGTTGGCGAAAGAATTTGATTAGTTTAATTTAGAGGTATGTATGAACGGTATATTAGCCGCAGGTTATTTTTTATTTTCTCTGATGTTCAGTCTAGTCACCTTTGTACTATGGGTACGGATCGCTTTACGCTATTTTAGGGTGAGCTCGTTAAACCCAGTGAGTCAAGTAGTCTATCGATTAACTGATAGCGTCGTTTTACCCGTGGCAAAAGCCTTACGCATCCCCAATACTCGGCAAAATCGTTATGATTGGCCTTGTTTTATCGTACTAGTGGCAACTGAAATCATTAAATTTTTACTGGTCGGCTGGTTATTTTTTACTGGTATATTTCCTTGGTTTTTACTGATTCTTTATCCTATTGCCGATATGATTGTGCAACCCTTAGGCCTGCTATTTTATGCCGTTTTAATTCGAGCCATCATGAGTTGGGTTAATCCAACCTGGCGCAATCCGTTTAGCGATTTATTAATTGTTGTCACTGAGCCCATGCTTAGCATCATACGACGTTACCTACCGTTTGTTGCGGGTATTGATTTTTCACCGTTTGTGCTTTTGATTGTTATTAAAGTGATTACGTTGTTTATTAGTGCGTCGATGCCATTTCATTTGGTATAAAATCCTGATAGTGCTATTATATGCCAAAAAATAGCATACAAGGTCAAATTAAGTACTATGAACAATAAAGTCGGTTTTGTTAGTTTAGGCTGTCCGAAAGCATTAGTTGACTCAGAACGGATCATAACTCAATTGCGGGCCCAGGGTTATGATCTTGTATCCAGCTATCAAGATGCCGGAGTGGTCGTAATCAATACGTGTGGGTTTATTGATGCGGCAGTCAAAGAATCTTTAGAAACAATTCAAGAAGCCATGGCTGAAAATGGCCGTGTAATTGTTACCGGATGTTTGGGAGCCAAAGCAGATGTTATTCGTGAGGCCTGTCCTGACGTATTACATATCAGTGGTGCCCATGCTTATGAAGAGGTCATCCGCGCCGTTCATCGCCATTTACCACCCCCGACCGATCCGTTTACTCAATTGGTTCCACCCCAAGGCATTAAACTCACACCACGTCATTATGCCTATTTAAAAATATCCGAAGGGTGTAATCAAAAATGCACTTTTTGTATTATTCCAACCATGAGAGGGAAACTGCAAAGTTATTCCATAACTCAAGTGCTCACCGAAGCCCAGCGCTTAAAAGAAGCTGGGGTAAAAGAGTTATTAGTCATCTCACAAGATACCAGCGCGTATGGAATTGATACAAAATATCAATCGGTAGATTGGCAAAATCAAACAATTCAAACTCGTTTTTATGATTTATGCGAACAATTAGGTAAATTAGGAATTTGGGTTCGACTTCATTATGTATATCCATATCCTCACGTAGATGACATCATTCCGTTAATGCGTGATCGATTAATTCTCCCTTATTTGGATATTCCTTTACAGCACGCAAGTCAACGCGTTCTAAAAGCGATGAAGCGACCAGCAAGCAGTGAAAACACATTGGCTCGCATTGCAAAATGGCGCGAAATTTGCCCCGACATCACGATTCGCTCGACCTTTATTGTTGGTTTTCCTGGAGAGACCGAATCTGAATTTGAAGAATTATTAGCGTTTTTAAAAGCAGCGCAATTGGATCGCGTCGGCTGTTTTCAATACTCGCCCGTCGCTGGTGCTAAAGCAAACGAGCTAGCCGATCCAGTAACAGATGATGTCAAAGAAGAGCGTTATCATCGATTTATGCAAGTCCAAGCAGAAATTAGTCGTGATAAATTACAAGCTAAAATTGGCTCACGACAATCAGTATTGATTGACTCGATCACTGATGAACATATTATTGCTCGTAGTATGAGCGATGCACCAGAAATCGATGGGTTCGTTTATTTAGCACCTGATAAAAATGCGCAAGTTGGTACGCATGTGATGGCTACTATTACCGATAGTGATGATTATGATTTATATGGGGAAATAATTAGCTAGGGTCTGTTGACAATTCATTGCCACAAAGCCTACATCCCGCGTGCGCTCAAGCCGCGGGACGTCGAATAAATGGTCAATCCCTAACCTACCCTCACCCTAAAATTTCTCTGGATTAGCTAACTCCCAATATTTTTTATAATCACTGGGCATATCAGCGCCTAATAATTGCCCCGGCTTTAAGTACTCATAAATCTCACTCAAAGGCTTTGCTACATGGTTAGAAACACGTCGCATAATGTAATCTGGGGATAATTGACGAGGACTGGTTAATCCCATGGCACCTACAATTTCTAAAAAACTATATATTGTATTTTTATGGTATGCAGCCGCACGATTTTTCTTATCTTCTACCACTAATCCTCGCTGCAATCGTATATTTTGAGTAGCTACACCGGTCGGACACGTGTTGGCATTGCATTGTTTTGCTTGTACGCATCCAACCGACATCATCATTGCCCTGGCATTCTGGCAAATATCCGCTCCCATCGCAATTCTTAGGACCATATCATAACCAGTGGCTATTTTACCGCTACAGATAATCCGAATCTTCTCTCGAACCCCAATGCCAACTAATGAATTATGAACAAAAATCAAACCTGCCTCTAAGGGTTCACCGACATGATTAGTAAACTCCTCTGGCGCAGCACCGGTTCCACCTTCAGCACCATCAACCGTAATAAAATCAGGGTAAATATGGGTGATGAGCATCGCTTTACAAATTGCAAAAAAATCTTCTTTTCGGCCAACACATAGTTTAAATCCAATCGGTTTACCACCCGATAAATCACGTAATTTTTTAATAAAGTGCAACAAACCTAATGGTGAATCAAAAGCCGTGTGAGCAGGAGGAGAAAGAACGTCTTGTCCCATTTTTATTTTACGTATCGCTGCAATTTCTTCTGTTAATTTAGCTGCAGGTAAAATCCCGCCATGAGAAGGCTTAGCTCCTTGTGATAACTTGATTTCAATCGTTTTGACTTCTTCACGACCTGCTTCTATCCGAAACAACTCATCATCAAACTGCCCTTCATCATTCCGACAACCAAAGTAGGCTGTACCTAATTGAAAAACTAAATCCCCCCCTTGTAAATGATATGGACTAAGCCCCCCCTCACCCGTATTTTGCGAAAACCCCGCTATTTTTGCACCTAAATTAATTGCCATAATGGCACGACCGGATAGTGAACCAAAACTCATTGCTGAAACGTTGAGATGCGACGCCGAATAAGGCTTTTTACAATCATCACCTCCAATGATTACTCGGGATTCTACTTCTTCAGGCCGTTTTGGTGCTAACGAATGCAATACCCAAGTGTAACCAACCTGCAAAATATCTTTAGAAGTACCAAAAGGAATGGTATCACGTTCATTTTTGGAACGTTGATAAATCGTAGAACGCACTTCGCGATTAAAGGGACGCTCTTCTTCATCGTTTGCAATAAAATATTGTTGAATTTCAGGACGAAAAAATTCCATTATAAATCGAAAATGCCCTAAAACAGGGAAGTTACGTAGTATTGTATGTTTTTTTTGCAGTAAGTCATAAATCCATATCAGAAGAATCGGAATCAGCACAAAAGGGATGAAACGTTCATTGCCCCACATAATGGCTCTAATGACAAGAAACAATACAATAACACCAAATCCTAAATACCATTGTCGCCGCATTTTATTCGTCCTTGTCCATGAGTACCAATTTGATGTTTATTTTGGTATACTTCGCGCGTAAAAAACCTTGTCGAGGAGTTAGCTTGTCTGTGCCATTAACTACCCGCCCCTTTAGTATGCAAAATAAATGTATGCCTTGGCTGATTTGCTTATCAGCAGGCTTATTCTTTTTCTATGAATTCATCCAACTTAATTTATTTGATGTAATTAATCAACTGCTACGCGATGATTTTCAAATTGATGCGACACAATTAGGTTGGTTATCGAGTACATTCATTTGGGCTAATGTACTTTTTCTTTTGCCAGCAGGATTCATCCTCGATCGTTATTCCGTGCGTAAAGTCATTTTGTCCGCTCTTTCGACTTGTATTATCGGTGTATTTGGCTTTGGGATAACTACATCATTTTTTTGGGCTGCTTTTTTTCACGCATTAACGGGTGTTGGCAATGGCTTTTGCTTTTTATCTTGTGTCGTGCTTGTTTCTCGCTGGTTCCCTCCACGCCGTCAAGCACTAGTTCTTGGCTGTATTGTAACTATGGCGTTTTTGGGAGGCATGGTGGCTCATACACCATTTGCCTATCTGAATGATCATTTTGGTTGGCGGCGAGCCGTCATGATCGACGGCGTTTTGGGCTTATTTATCTTACTCTGGATTAGTTTATTTGTTAAAGATAAAGTCCAGCAGTCTCCCAAAGAAAAGCAATCGATCACGTGGCTAAATAATTTTAAACATGCTTTATCCAATCGGCAAAATTGGCTCGCTGGGACCTACACAGCTTGTCTAAACTTACCAATTATGGTGCTTTGCGCCTTGTGGGGAAACAGTTACTTACATACCGTACACCAACTTAAAGATATCGCAGCAAGCAACATCATCAGTTTTATTTTTATTGGGAGCATTTTCGGCTGCCCATTAGCTGGGTGGATATCTGACACACAAGGAAAACGCAAACCCGCTATGATCACTGGTGCAATCGCTACTTTGATCATTTTATCGTGCCTATTTAGCAGTGTGGCGCTATCCGAAAAAACTCTCAGTTTATTATTTTTTGCATTAGGTTTGGTTACGAGTACTCAGGTTATTGGTTATCCGCTAATCGCTGAAAGTAACCACGCAAATCACACGGGAACAGCGACAAGCGTTGCCTCCGTCGTTGTCATGGGTGGCGGGGGTATTGCTCAAGTTTTATTTGGTGCTCTCATGCAACATCACGCAGGCCGAGCCGCCTTAGAATACACGATAGTAGATTACCAATACGCTATGTGGATGTTTCCGGTAGCAGCAATAATTGCTCTATTGGCTGCGTTATGGATGAAAGAAACCTATTGCTTAAGAACAAGCTAACTCAGGCCAGAAATAACTGTGTTTTTGGTAACAGCTCGCCCCACCTCGCCGGTTCCCGCGGACAAGCCGCGGACGTCGAGTTTAGATGGGAGTGAGCAGTTACGTTTTTTGAATAGTATTAGTATAATTTGGAGAAATCCGGTGGATATGTTGGACAATTATAAATCTAGCGATCATGCGTTACCCAAATCCTGGCTACCTTGGTGCGTTTGTTTTGTTGCGTCACTGTTTTTCTTTTATGAGTTCATTCAAGGTAATATGTTCGCCTCCATCGCCGATGACATCATGCGCGATTTTCATATCCAAGCTGATAAAATGACCTATTTATCCAGCGTATATTACGTCTCTAATGTACTATTTTTATTTGTTGCAGGCATAACGCTCGATCGATTTTCTCCTAAAAAAATTATCCTGGTTGCCATGCTATTATGTGTTCTAAGTACATTTGTTTTTGCTTATGCCCATTCATTTATCTTAGCTCTGGGTTGTCGATTCGTTACAGGAATAGGCAGTGCATTTTGCTTCTTAGGTCCAATTCGTATTGCGTCGCGCTGGTTTCCACCGAAACGTATGGCCATGGTAACAGGAACTATTGTCACGATCGCAATGACTGGCGGTATGTTAGCTCAATATCCTTTAACTAAATTAGTATTGTATATTGGGTGGAGAGATTCGTTATTAACCATTGGTTGGCTGGGAATCGTCATCCTTGCTGTTATGTTTTTCATCATTCAAGACCGACCTGCACAAGCACCAGCGCATACTCGTCCGCACATGAGCATCTTAACTACCGCGAAACTTGCCTACCTAAATCCTCAAACGATACGAGCAGCGCTCTACGGTAGTTTAATGAATATGGCTGTTGCAGTATTCGGTGCAGTCATGGGCTCACTTTATTTAATGCAACGTTTACACATCGATAAAGAAAGTGCCGCGTTAATCAATTCGATGCTCTTTCTAGGAGCCATTATCGGCGGCCCGTTTATGGGATGGTGTTCGGATAAACTTGGGTTGCGTATTGCGCCTATGAAATTCGGTGTTTTAGCATCGTTATTAACGGTGCTATGTATTTTATATTGCCCAGTATCATTTCATCTAATGATGGTTTTATTTTTTGCTTTAGGATTTTTTACAGCTACACAAGTGATCAGTTATGCATTAGTAGCGGAAAGTAGTTCTTCGTCAATGACAGCTACTGCTGTGAGTATCGTATCTATCTTAACGCAAACGGGGTATATTGTTTACCAAAATATATTTAGTCTTTTATTATTGAAACACGGGGAAATGCAAATGGTTAATCAGGTTCCTATCTACTCACTAGGCGATTACCAATTTGCGGCAATCATTTTGCCTGTTGGTTTAATGTTAGCAATTTTGGCTTTGCTGGGTTTAAAAGAAACACATTGCCGTCGGATACAAGGATAGTCTCATGCATATTCCACGCGTTTGTATTTTGTTAATGGACTCATTGGGAGTTGGTGCTAGTCTTGATGCGCATCGTTATGGCGACACCGATGCAAATACTTTTGGCCATATCGTTGCGGCATGTCAACAAGGTCATGCTGATAAAAAAGGCTTACGCAGCGGCCCATTGCATATTCCCAATTTAGCTAAATTAGGACTCTATCATGCCAGTGTAGCAAGCTCTGGAATGAAAGTTTATGATTTATCTACTTTAGATGAACCCACAAATTATTATGGCTATGCCGTAGAACAAAGTTTGGGCAAAGATACACCAAGCGGACATTGGGAACTAGCTGGCGTCCCTGTCATGTCACCTTGGGGTTATTTTCCTGATCAAGCATCTTGTTTCCCAGCTGCATTGATAAATGAATTGATCAAGCGCGGTAATCTGCTCGGTGTATTAGGTGAAAAACATGCTTCCGGAACAGACATTCTCAATGAATTAGGAGAAGAGCATATACAAACTGGCAAGCCGATTGTATATACTTCTGGAGATAGTGTTTTTCAAATTGCAGCTCATGAAACGACTTTCGGACTCGAACGTTTACTCGATCTATGCGTTATAGCAAGAGAACTAGTTGATCCCTATCAAATCGGAAGAGTTATTGCCAGGCCTTTTATTGGTGAAGCAGGCAAATTCAGCCGAACCGGTAATCGCCGAGACTATTCAATCCCCCCACCAGCACCAACATTACTCGATAAATTACAACAAGCAAATCGACAAGTAATTGCTATTGGTAAAACATCAGATATTTTCGCTCATCAAGGTGTTACTGAATCAATTAAAGCAGACGGTAACATGGCGTTATTTGATGCGACACTTACTGCAATGAAAACAGCAAAACCAGGAAGCTTGATTTTCACTAATTTTGTTGATTTTGATTCATCATATGGGCATCGTCGAGATACAACGGGTTATGCGCATGCATTGGAACAATTCGATAAACGTTTACCCGAATTAAATGCCATTTTAAAACCCGATGATATGGTGGTTATTGCGGCCGATCATGGCTGTGATCCAACGCTTCCAGGTTCGGATCATACGCGGGAACATATACCTGTGTTAGCATTTGGTCCGCGCTTAAACGGCCGTTTCATTGGTCGACGTGATACATTTGCTGATGTCGGTCAAAGCATTGCTGCTTACCTTCAGATTGAAGCACTACAACATGGGGTTTCTTTTTTATAAATGAATTACCCAGTTTCTTTTATTGATTATTGTGACGCACTTACATTAAAACTGACGGCTTTACGTAAGTCGGTATTGTATATACTATGGCTTGCCAAAAAACCGATCAAAGCTTACGAAATTCTTAATGAATTATTAACCATGAAACCGAATGCAACACCACCTACCGTTTATCGAGCTTTAGATTTTTTTGTGGCTCAAGGGGTCTTACACAAAATTGAATCGATTCAATCGTATACCCTATGTTGTGAACCAGCAAAACAACTTCCATCTGAAATTTTAATGGTTTGTAACAGTTGTCATCAAGTGATAGAACTCTACGATATGCTAGCATGCACAGTACTCACTAAAATTTCAACCGAACAATCTTTTCGACTCAACCACGATGTAATTGAATTAAAGGGTACATGCTATAGTTGTTTATAAACGCATGCGAGCTAGCCCAGGGCCTTGATAAATAAGCCCAGTATAAATCTGTACTAACGAAGCACCAGCATCTAATTTTTCCCGCGCAGAAACAGCACTGTCAATACCACCTACACCAATCAATGCCACGTCATTACCTACAAGTTGTTTAATCAATTGTAAGTTGTGGGTCGAGCGTCGCAATAAGGGTAAACCACTTAATCCACCTAATTCATTTCCATGAGGCAAAGTGGACACACTCTGATGATCACAGGTGGTATTGGTAGCTATAATGCCATCAATTTCATTGGTAATAATCACTTGAGCCATTTGCTTTAACACCTCATCCGATTCATCTGGAGATATTTTAACAACTAATGGCACATATCGTTGGTATCGATCACTTAAGCGCAATTGCTCTTCGCGTAATGTTTTTAGTAAATCATTAAAATAACCTTCTTGCTGTAATTGACGCAAATCAGGCGTATTAGGTGATGAAATATTTATGGTGACATAAGATGCATATTGATAAACACGCTGTAAGCAATACAAATAATCGTCCACCGCTTGATTAAGCGGTGTATCTTTATTTTTTCCAATATTAATACCGACAATTCCTCGGTAAACAGCCTTTTGTAAATTACTCACCAATACATCCACACCACGATTATTAAATCCCATACGATTAATGAGTGCTTGCGCTTTTGGTAAACGAAATAGTCTTGGCTTCGCGTTGCCAATTTGTGGTCGAGGAGTAACCGTACCAAGTTCGATGAAAGCAAAACCTATTTTAGCAAGTGCATCGAGGTAATCACCATTTTTATCAAGCCCTGCAGCTAGTCCTATTCGATGAGGAAAATTCAATCCCATAACACTAATAGGATCAGACGGTGGCTTAGGAAAAACCATAGTTGGCACATATTTCAGTGTGGAAAGTGTAAGATAATGAGCTAACTCAGGATCCAGTGAAAACAATATAGGGCGTATTAATGAGTACATATAATCGAAGGAAGTCGATGCTAAGTTATTTTTCATTAAATGACACTTGTTAAATATGCACGGCTGTCCCATTATAAATTATTGAGCATAAAATATTAATTTTGATATTATACAGTCATAATTGTCTTTGCGAGCGTTAGCGAAGCAATCCAGATATCGGAGTTTTTAAGTCACATCGATCTGGATTACTTCACTTCGTTCGCA
>JAUYSP010000008.1 GCA_030696305.1 Legionellaceae bacterium
CTACTGAAGGTTTACCTGTCGGTCCTTCTGAAGGTTGACCTGTCGGTCCTACTGAAGGTTGACCTGTCGGTCCTTCTGAAGGTTGACCTGTCGGTCCTACTGAAGGTTGACCTGTCGGTCCTTCTGAAGGTTGACCTGTCGGCCCTACTGTAGGATGGCTGGTAGGTGGTACCGAAGGTTGACCTGTTGGTCCTGCTGAAGGCTGGCTGGTAGGTGGTACCGAAGGCTGACCTGTCGGCCCTACTGAAGGCTGGCTTGAAGGTGGTACCGAAGGCTGACCTGTTGGTCCTGCTGAGGGTTGACTATTAGGTTGCCGAGATGGCTGAGAACTAGGTTTACTTGATGGTTGACTGCTCGGTCTCTGGCTGGGTTGTGATGTTGGAGATCCCTCGTTATATAATTGGAAGGCTTCATTAGAAGATAATGCTCGATTATATATTCTAAGGTTATCCATAAAACCGTTATAAAATCTAGTTACAGCAGTTTCTGGTACAGTAACGCCACCATTTTCAGCACCAACTAGCAGCGGTATGTTTCCATTTTGCAATATAGTTGCGGGAATTAAATTAGTGTGGGTATTTAATAACACGCCATTTAAATAACAAGTGATAGTCGAGCTTTGTTTTGAAAGGACAAGATGATTCCAATTATTTTCTATAACAGGTACTGGAATACTACTACCTGCGCCGCTATAGCTATAAATATAGGTAAAATAATATGCATTAGTTGTTACCGAGCTTTGTTGTAGTACAAACCCTGCCTCGCCAGTGTATGTGCCTTTTTCAATTAATCCAGCATACTCTACCTGAGTACTAGCTGGATTAAACCCAAGTGAAATACTCATGTCACCAGCAAAATCAAAAGCAGCTCCATTCGCCGCAAAATAAGAACTAACGCCATTAAAACTTGCAGCACTATTAGAGTTCCCATGTCTATCCATCGTATAGCTAATAGAATGAGGTGTTCCATGATTTCCATTCCCACTCATATCGTTCGTATTTCCATCTAATGGATAATGAGCTACCAAACCGATCGTTAAGTCTGTTGCCCCCACTTTTTGCAGTAGAGCCGATAAACTTAAGAAGCCAACTAGTAACCTAAACAAACTAGAGTGATTCTCGGAACGGGAAGGTATCATTTAATTTTCAAGCACTTAGTAATAATACTCATATTATAACATAATAATCGCCCATTTGATTAATATAAATACAAGTAATTGCGGTTACTTGAATGTTATCTATGCTTTGATGCGATGAGGGTTGGGAAAGAGCTTTAGCGGAGTTTTGGAATATGCAACCAGCCAGTGTGTTAGTATGCCTATTAAGTAGCCAATCTTATCCTGAATGCTCTCAATTACACGTTGCATTACCGCCAAGAGATAGTCTTCAAAAAGATAGCTATGCGCTAGTGGAGCAGTGTCGTTCTATTTCTGTAAAGCGTCTTATTGAACCTCGTCTTGCGCAACTTACAATGAATGAACGGGGATTAATTTTTATCCGTTTACGACATATGTGCAATATGGACCACACCGATTTTGTAATACAACCTTAGTTCCTGTCATGATATTGTGTTTCAGGTATCTGTATGAATATACGGTAAGATGGCATCTACCACTACGACACTTGTTATCAAAGTCTAATGATGATTAAATCTTTGAATATAATACTAATTAAGGATGATTCGAATGAATGTCAAATTATTAGGTGCTTTTTGTGCGCTATTTATTATTTTCTTTCCGACAGCTAATTTATTGGCAGAGGATTTAAAAAGTGATAATTGGTTATATACCCAAACGAGTGAATCACAAAAATCAATGACAGCAGATAAAGGACTGCAAATGCTTAAAGAAGGTAATGCTCGATTTGTTAACGGTGCAATTAAAAATCGAAATATTTTAAATCAAGTGAAATTAACTCATTCCAAAGGTCAATATCCCTTTGCTGTTATTTTAAGTTGTATGGACTCTCGTGGTTCTTCAGAGCTTATTTTTGATCAAGGTATAGGCGATATATTTTCTATTCGCGTGGCGGGGAATGTATTGGATGCCGATCAATTAGGTGGGCTGGAATTTGCAACAAAAGCTGTTGGCTCGCATTTGATAGTGGTCATGGGCCACACCCGTTGTGGTGCAGTTGCGGGTGCTTGTAGTGAAGTTAAACTCGGTAATTTAACCCAATTATTGCAAAAAATTCAACCCGCTGTTAACGTCGTTAAACAAACTAGAAAAACTCAGCCATTAAATTGTCAAGATAATCAAATTGTTGATGAGATTGCCAAACAAAATGTATTGAACGTTATACAAGAAATAAAAAAAGAAAGTAAAATCGTTAGCGATCTCATTGCTACAGGTGAGGTGAGAGTTGTTGGTGCAATGCATAATTTACTAACAGGCGAGGTTACATTTTTTGAATAGGACTCCACTTTAAGATCTCTGTGTATTATTTGCACTATGCTGCTTATAGTATTGGTAAAAAATTTACCCGCATTCAGTCGCTTTTTACAAGTATCTACACTAACAAGTGGTACTACATTACAATTTTACGTCAATTGCAAGTGAGGCGGGTGTTAGTAGCATGACTTTGCGGGAGTATTATCAAATTTTAGAAGATAGTTTTTAGGGTATTTGAACACTAAGCATGAAGGTATTTATATAGTGCATCGGGAGGATTGTCTAAAACGGCATTTGGAATGCGGAAATTATTTTTTAATGAATCGTTTTACTAGCATGATACTTCATTTTATTATAAACTAGTCATATGACTAGTTATATATGGGTGAGATGAATAATGAATATTTGGCCTGTACAAGATGCAAAAGCTCATTTTAGTGAACTGTTAAATACATGCATTAAAGATGGACCACAAATGGTGACGCGTCGCGGAGAGGAGGCTGCTGTTCTTATTTCTATTGCAGAATGGCGACAATTACATCATTCGGCCCGTCCGTCCCTGAAGTCGTTATTGCTTTCGGAGATTGGTCGTTCAGAGTTTGATTTACCTCAGCGTGGTTTGGCTAAACGCCGCCGCCCACCTAGTCTATAGAAGAATCGAGCGCCTAATGTATTTGTTAGATACCAATATTGTTTCTGAATTTCGCAAACCACGCCCATATGCTGGGGTGGTTTCTTGGCTGAATGCAGTATCCGACACAGATCTTTACCTGTCAGCTGTTACTTTGGGTGAAATACAAGCAGGTATAGAGATCGCGCGAGAGCAAGACAGCGCTAAGGCTGTTATTATGGAAAATTGGGCCGTTCAAGTTTCGCAAACGTACAATGTGTTATCTATCGATGCTAACACGTTTCGCGTATGGGCTAAATTAATGCATAAAGAATCAAATACCGTTTATGAGGATGCCATGATCGCTGCTACGGCCATTGTGCATAATCTCATAGTGGTGACCCGAAACCTTCGAGATTTTAAACGGTTTGAAGTTCAGACTCGGAATCCTTTTGATTGACCACATCATTATTAATCGAACGCTTAATATTAAACAGTTAGTTGAGAACAAATCATATTTTTTATTTGGGCCTAGAGGTATCGGAAAATCTTCATTGATTAAACATAATATTGGTGATCAGGCATTGATTGTGGATTTGTTACGTTCCGCAATATATATACGGTTGATGAACAACCCAAGCCAGCTTGAATCGATGATTGCGCTTGATCAAAAACCGGTTGTCGTTATTGATGAAATTCAACGTGTTCCTGAATTATTGAACGAAGTTCATCGCTTGATTGAAAAGAATCAAACCCGATTTTTATTAACGGGTAGTAGTGTACGAAAACTGAAGAAGCAGGGTGTAAATTTATTGGCTGGACGTGCTCGCCGAGAAAAAAGGTACTATTTCTATTTGATTTTCTTTTAAAATAGATTTTTTTGAATTTCTGCTACACTTTGAGTGGTGAGGTATTTACTAACAAATAACGCATCAAAATAATCAGACTTAATGCCTCAGTGTTTAGGAGAGATCAATTATGACTTGCTCGCGACCAGCTTATAATTATTCTGTTATCGAGCTATTTGAGAGTCAGGTTAAGAAAAATCCTAATTATAGTGCGCTTCGTGATGATCATGTCGAATATACCTACAGTTCATTGAACGAGCGAGCAAATCAATTTGCTCGTTGGTTACAAAAAAAATCAGTTAAAGAAGGTGATTTTGTTGGCATTCTTTTAGAGCCTGGTGCAGATTTTATATTATGTATTTTAGCTATTGTTAAATTGGGTGCGGTTTATGTTCCACGTATATCTACCACAGCTTGGATCGATACATGTAAACACATGTGTAATAAAAAATATTCATTTAGAATCAATTAGTACTATTATTAATTCTGAAAATAGTAAAAGCATGTTGTGTTTTTATTGAAAACAATTTTTTTAGCAGATTACTGAATCGAATTAACGATGGGCATATATGTTATATGAAACCTTATTGGATAACTGTGATGATTTGGTCATTGGACTGCATTCAAATGGCAATGTATTTGAGTTAAATCTTATTGCTGAATCGATATGTGGGTTAAGGCGAGCTGAGATTATTGGACTAAATTTATTTTTAATATGTAATAAGTTAGGTATACAGCTCTCTTTTCACTTTGATGATTTAAAGAAAATTGCACATCAAAAAGCAACACGGCTTGAAGGTTATATTATTAATCAAAAAAATCAGAAAAGCGTCCTTTACTTTAAATTCGTGAGATTTTTGAATGAAAAAAAGAAAGTTTGCTATTTTATTATTGGCCGGGAGATAACAGAATTAGATGAGTCTCCGATTTCTTCTCTAACAAATCAAATGTATCTACAAAGTATTATCGAAAATCTACCAGAATATGTGTATTGGAAAGATAAAAATTATTTATATCAAGGTTGTAATAATCATGTTGCTGAGCTTTTAAAATTAGATTCGCCTGGCTCCATTATTGGTAAATCAGATAATGATTTTGGTTGGGATCAGGAAAATATAAAATTAACAGTTGATCCTTCTTGTTAGTTTGGCAAGTAGTTAGTTAAGACCTGGGGATAGTCATCATTATTTTTCAAAAAGGCTGCGTTTCTGCTTCGTTCATGTGTGGAAATTATACTAGGTAATCATGCATTAAACCTGGTAATTCGAAGTTTTTACGTCTAATATGGAATCAACTACCATATTAGACGGGATTGTCTTATGACGCATAAAAAACGAACGTTGGCTGCAACCGTTGAACAGGTAACCGCTGTTTTTTCTGTTCTTTTATTAACAGGTCCCCGTCAGGTAGGAAAAACAACACTCTTGGAGGATTGTTCTTTAAGCGATCGTAGCGTGGTTACATTAGATGATTTAGATGAGCGAGTGCTGGCGCGTACCGACCCAGCGCTGTTTTTGCAAAGACATAAACCGCCTGTGCTTATCGATGAAGTGCAATATGCCCCTGAACTATTCAGCTATATTAAAATGATCGTTGCTAAAGACCAGCGGCCTGGGTTGTTTTGGCTGACAGGATCACAAAAATTTCATTTAATGCACGGCGTATCAGAAACATTGGCAGGTCGTGTCGCTATCCTAGATTTACTTGGTTTAAGCCAAGCTGAAATAGCTAACAGAGCGGATGCCAGTCGACCGTTTTTACCCACCTTGGAATGGATTGAACATGCTAAGTCGAAGGTTCAAACGTCAATGACATTGATGGATGTATATGGCACCATTTGGCGCGGCGCTTTTCCCAGTATGGTTGTACATGATGTTGCACTCCGTGATATTTTTTATAACTCTTATGTTCAGACGTATATTCAACGCGATGTACGTGAATTAACAAAAGTCAGTGATGAACTTGCTTTCACCAGATTTTTACGAGCCGCTGCAGCAAGAACCGGTCAGTTGATCAATTATGCTGATATGGCTCGTGATGTCGATGTGGATATGAAAACTATTAAATCCTGGCTTTCTATTCTCGAAACTTCTGGTCTGATATATCTTTTAAAACCGTATCACAATAACGTAACAAACCGTATGATTAAAACACCTAAACTCTACTTTTTGGATACGGGGTTGTGTGTCTGGTTAACGCAATGGTCTACACCTGCAGCGCTCGAAGCGGGAGCAATGTCCGGTGCGATTCTTGAAACATATATGTTGACGGAAATAATTAAGAGTTATTGGCATAACGGAAAAGCGGCTCCTTTTTATTTTTACCGTGACAGAGATCAAAAGGAAATTGATTTGTTAATAGAACAAGATGGTTTAATCTATCCAATAGAATTTAAAAAAAGTGCGACACCCAGCATTAATGCAACCACAAGCTTTATTGCTTTGGAAAAATTGGGACAACCCGTCGGAGCAGGCGCTGTCATTTGTTTGAGAGAGACGGATGTTGCTTTATCACGTACCGTGACAGCTATTCCAATTGGTTATTTGTAGCGTCATAAAGATGCTGTAATTGTTTTATATACTGTTCCATCGAGTAACATTGTGGGATTTTCAGCTGCCTCGTTATTTACAATATGGTGGATGTCCTATGATTAAGGATCAATTTAATCGGTATAAATATTTTGATTTGAAATTACGATGGCCTGAACAATTTTTAAGCGTTAGGAAACAAGGCGAATACTTCGATATTGTGTTAAATAACAAATGGGAAATAATTGTTGGAGCTCATGCAAATTATGAATTGAAGCGACTAACTCAGGAGATAGCTAACAAAGACCGTAGAATTAAGGAGTTAACCTTAGCTCTTGAAGATACAGAAGATAAACTAATTAAGTGTGAAACAGAGCGTGACAGACCTATCAAACTTAACAAATGCTGAAAAAGAAATAGTGCATTTAAAAGGTTCAAGTGGAACTGCAAATACCACAGGTCCCGGATTTTTTTCAACGAGCGATAGTAGTTCAATACCAAATTTTGATGAAAATCAACAAACGAATGAGTATCATTGAGGAGTCATAATGGCTTATTTAGCTTTGAGCAAGGAACAACTCTCTCGTTTTAGCCATCATTGGTTATGGGGTTTGAGCGTTGATCAAAGGGATGTCGAGAATTTTTATGAGATGTCGATAGCTTTGGCAAAAGATCGTGAGAAACTCAATGCGATTATAATGCAGATGAGAAAGATTAGATCATGGGTATGGTTAATAAGAGTAGTTTTTGGGCGTTTAATATACGATCATATCGATCAAACTATTATCGATTACAATGTTATGTGAGTTTTCAGTTGTATGAGAACGGCGTGGTGTTATTCGCAGAAAAAAAACAAGAAACGATAAAACAACAAGGTGGTTTTTTATTGGATTTAGAGATATCAACTTTGTTATTTCAACAGGTTCGTCCGAGAGTTCCTCCGATGACTTGGTTGATTGATAGTACGGCTCCTTATTTACCAAATAAATTATCTTGCTATGTGTTTATAATACAGTTTGCAGATAAATCACAAGAGGAGTTGCTCATCGAGTCATATAACAAGCGTCGCAAACCTAACTGCTTTATTGTAAAAGAGGACATGCTGGATATATTAAGAGTACTGGGTTTAATAGCAAAAACAGGAGACTTTATTTCTTTTGAAGAGTTGAAATCAGCATATAGACAGATTTTAATTCGCACCCATCCAGATAAAACAGGGAGTGATAACTCTGATGATTTTCTAGCTGTAAAAAAAGCAAAGCAGTTTCTTGTAACACATTATTCGTACATATTTGATGCTTTAGTAGCAGAAAATGAAGCGTCGAAAATATGTGTGCAAGTCGACAAATTAACGCCAGATGTAGCTACATTAGCACAGGAGCAAGCTACCAAAGAATCTGTCTATAAGTCTTCACCGATATCTGCTGATGAGACGATACATAGGGAAAATCATTATAGGTTGTTTAAAAATGTTACGACAGATATTTCTAAACACAAGATTATGGAAAGCAAAAATTCATTCGACATGGTTTAAGACAGGTAATTTCACTCAAGATTTCGCGATAATCCGCCTGTGCTTATCGATGAAGTGTAATATGCCCCTTAACTATTCAGCTATATCAAAATGATCGTCGCTAAAGACAAATGATCTGGATTGTTCTGGCTGACAGGATCACAAAAATTTCATTTAATGCACGGCGTAGGTAATCATGCATTAAATGCGGTAATCCGAAAGTTTTACGTCTAATATGGAATACTACGGGAATAAACGTTTGTGATCTTTGAGCCAATGAAGGGAAAACTCCTGGTTTACTGAACACAATTATACGGTCACGAAAGATTTTTAGCTCTTCATTATCTTGTTCATTAAATAACTGTGATAGAAATGCCAGCCCCTCCTCTGCAGAATCAGCAGTAATTTTTAATTTTCCACTCATTGCTGAAATATTGTTATTGAGTGTAAAGAGCAACATATCAGTATGCTTTTCTAATCTTAAAATCTCATCTTGTGTCATATGAAGTATTTGGCGTATATCGTGCTGTGTTATTTTTAATGCTAGGCGTAGATCACGTAGAGTTGTTTCTTGCATAACTAGTTCATTCGCTTTTGCTTGAATAGCATAAACCAACAAAAATTTAATTATTAAACATGCGCTAATTTTTTTGATTCTGTTCAGTAAGCTAGCCATGTGTTAACATGTGCAATTTTATACAAAATATTATATATTCATGGTATGAAAGAAATAATATGGTTAGGTAGTAGCTATCAGGATCTACTGGAGTTTTCAAAACCAGCAAAACAGATCGCAGGCTATAATCTAGATAAACTGCAGCGCGGCAAAGATCCATTGGAAGCCGATGAGCTATATTGGTAAAGGTGTAAAAGAACTTCGCATCCATTGTGAAAATGAATACCGTATTATTTATCTTACACAACGTTCTGAGGGTATTTACATATTGCATTCATTTGCAAAGAAAACACAAAAAACGAGCCAAAAAGATATTGATTTGGCAAAAAAACGTTTTAAAGAAATACCATCAGCTGAATGAGGAGGTATGTAGAAAATGAATAACCATGTGACTAAAGGCAGCGTTTTTAATGATTTGGGATTTAATGAAGCAGAAGCCGAGAATTTGAAAATTAGAGCGGCGTTAATGCGTGTTATTGAAAAATATATTGAAGATAACAAGCTAACTCAAGCAACCGCGGCTAAATTAATGGGCGTTTATCAACCAAGAATTAGCGATCTACTTCAAGGAAAAATCGATAAATTCACCATCGATATGTTAGTGAACATGTTAGCTAAGGCTCATGTATCTGTATCCTTGGTTGTTGATGATCGAATTGCTGCCTGATAGAGTTGTATTAAAAATTCTCAAAAAAAATGTCTTCGTGACTTTTACGTATTTGGGTACGACATTGTGAGACATCGTACGCCATTTATAGGGTTTTCCGCGGCAAAAATTGTATATATTCAAGTGGTTAAAAGTTGGGTTACGGGCTCATAATCCGTTGGTCCTAGGTTCAAGTCCTAGTGGGCCCACCAATAAAATCAAGTAGTTACAAAATATGATGTAAATCTTTTAAACAAAGAGGCTTCCTCAAGGAACACTGGTGGGGCAGTTGAAAATAACAGCTAACTGCTAACTGCTAACTGCTAACTGCAATAAAATATTGGGCTCTTTCCCATTTGCGGGGCATCTTTTACTAAACGCATAACACTCTAACCCGATTGTTGTACTAGTATATTACTTCGGTTTGTTATATGACTAGTTATTTTTCGCGGGGATGAATAATCAATATTGGGCTTTCACAAGATGCAAAGCCCATTTTAATGAACTGTTAAACTTGAAAGGCACTTCTGAAAAAACGGCGACTGTCAGATCAAGTCTGAGCTACTACAAAGAAGGGTCGATATTTTATTATAAGCGTAATTCGGAACTGTCTTCTATTGGTTCTTTAATATCCTCTATGCCATTATTTTGCTCTTCGATCATCTTCTTCGTGCATTGTAACTCGGCCATATTATCTAAGTCAGTGCGTAATGCAGCTACTGTTTGGACTAACGTTTCCTTAAATAAATCGGTCTGCTCCGATTTATGAAGCTTAATTGTACCAAGGCGCGATAGTAATTCTGTTATTATCTTAAATGACATTTCATTGCCAGGTTGGTTTCGTAACGTTACTTCTGGGGTAGCAGATATTTCTATTTTTTTAAGCGCTAACTCGATAACGCCTACCTGCTGTAGATAGGAATACTTTGTTTGATATGATATTTGGTTATCAGGAAGGCTTTGGATCTGAGTTTTCAGTTCTTGTATTTTGTTATAAAATTCATGTAATGCTTTTTGCGGAGAATTTTCAAGTTCAACTCCCTTGATATTCGGAATATCTGCTTGTTTGGTTCCAGGATTTTTTAAATATTTTTCTACAGCTTCCACAGCGCAACCCCAGTGTCCTGTCTGGCATGCGCCCAAGACGGCATTTTGTACGTCGATTCGGGGTATATCAGGAACATTTTTCGGCTTCCACTCTACTGTCACTTCCTGTTTCATTACATGAATATGAGCATTAACAATATATTTTTCGTCCTCTAATACAGTTAAATCAAATTTCCTTCTTACCCTAAGTAAAGCTGTTAAATCAGTATCATTATCGGTTGGGATTGTTTCAAATAGTAGGAATAGATTGCCCTTGTATAATCCATTGATGCATGCACTCATTAAATCATTGATTGTGTCGATGATTCTCGAATGATTAAGAATAACAAATAAACAGAAGGATATGGTTAGGAGAGCAATGCCAGCTGGTAATGTATGTATCTGATTTATCAAGAAATAAGCAATAAAAGCCACTCCTAGCACAAACGTAGATAATACAATGACATAATATGGAACGCCGTAAAGCATTAGATGCTCCGAGACGTCGAAGTATACCGCCTTACTTTTCTCAGTAGCAATTTGATATTTAACTACCGTTTCAATTTGATTTAAATAGTCTTGCAGTTTCGTATTTATATTTGTTGTCAACTCGTTATTTCTTACTCTTTTTAAAGTATCAAATTTGATTTGATTGATAATCTCTTCAATTAATTTTTTTTTGTATTTTTCATAGGCTATATTAAATTTGTTATAGTCTTTTTCCGATTTTTTATCGCCTTGACCATTTCTGTATCGTGATTTCTGATCTTGTTCCTCAGTAGTTAACTTTACATATTCTTGTAGTTTGCTTCTTATATTATTTATATTGCTTTGATAGGGAGCCAATACAGGTAAACTAGCTCCGCGGGATTCTCCAAATATTTTCATAACAGATGGTTCCTTACTTTGTTATCCATGGGTTAATAATACCATAAAATACACTATATGAAAAAAATAAATACAATTATGTAGTGCCACATCCTAACCAGTTTAAGTTTTTGGGTGCGTCGATCATCGGGGTATGAATGGTCAATCATGCATTAAATCTGGTAATTCCTCTGTCTTCCGTCTAATAGGGAATCAACTACCATATTAGACGGGGTTATCCTGTGAAACAAAGAATATCGCTCGATTAAATGCGTTGCTTCTGATTATTGCTATTGCAATATTCGGACATTGGTTGGCAACTCATCAAGCACTCATCCTAGGATTTTGAGCTGACAGACTATTGATTAGCTACAGATTATATATCTATCATTTTGATTATGAGGTCATGCTATGAGTTGCTCTAAATGTCGTGGGGATACCCCAGTGTTTGACACCTTTGGTTCTACTATCATTGATTGACATAGGCGGCGGGGGTACCTGAGTGGTTACTAATTTTTTTAAAAATCAAGCGATTGCCCTGGATGGATGGCGCTTTATCACGGAAGGTGACAGCTATTCCAATTGGTTATTTGTAGCGTCATAAAGATGTTGTAATTGTTTGGTATATTGTTCCATCGAGTAAGATTGCGCTATCTGATTTCTAGCCCGAGAACCTAATTCAATTCGTTCTTGTTGTGATTTGCGGGTCATAGCAATACATGCCAAAGCGAGTTGCTCTGTACTGTTACTGGGAATTAATGTTGCGTGATGGTTGCAGATCGTTTGCGTCTCCCCTACATTGGTTGCGATACAGGGTAAGCCACATAACATGGCTTCTGCCAAGCTGTTTGAAAAACTTTCGGTTTTGGATGGTTGTACAAAAATGTCTAATGTATTTAAGTAATCTATCGGGCTAGTTGTGCCGTTTATCAATAAAACACGTTCGCGATAAACTAATGTTTCTAACAGGCTTGTGAGGAGATGATTATCAGCATGACAGCCATGGCCGCATAACACGAAGTAACTATTAGGTTGCGCCTCACATATTTGATCAATCGCTTTAATCAATGTGTCATAGCCTTTATCTTGGTGAAATCGGGCTAAGGTGCCGATCACAATGCTGTCGTTTGATATCAATTGATTATCAATAAGACGATTAGATGTCTTGTTTGGATAAAATTCGTTGGCATCAAAACCATTATAAATGATCTGCATTTTATGGTCTTTATAACCGGCTTGAATATGATTTTTTGATGCGGCTTTTGAATTGGTGATAATGTATTGAGGTATTTTGTTAGAAAGTAGGGCGCAGGCTTGTTTCATCCATTGGGTTGATTTTTTTAGTCCAACACCTTCACAACGTACTCCCCATATAATTTTTTTTATTCCATGGAGCTTAGCAAATAAGCCACCCAATAGATCAGAATGATATAACCAGGTTTGCACGATATCCGGCTTAAGTTGTTTGATGTAAATGCTTAGCCGAAAGCAGGCTGCCAAAGGATTTTTTTTAATTGAGAGATAATAAATTGGTATACCAAGCGCTGCTATTTTTGAAGAATAATAACCAGCTTGATTGAGCACAATCACATGAAATTCATAATCGCGGTGCATGGCTTTAAGTAAACGAAATAATGCTGTTTCACTTCCTCCTTGTTCAAGGCCATTAATAATATGGAGAACTTTCTTCATTCTACATGCTCAACATACCATTGCATTGCTTTTTCAAGTCCTGATTGAATTTTGAATTGTGGTTCATAGCCTAGATATTGCTTGGCTTTATTAATGTCTGCTTGAGAGTGTTTCATATCGCCTGGACGATAATCTTGATAGACAGGCTCTTGTTGATAGTGAATATCGTGCTGTGACAGGAATGTTTTTAAATAATTAAATAGTTGATTCAAACTGGTTTTGTCATTCAATGCAATATTGTAAACTTGATTTTTAGCTGCATCATCGGCAGTTGCAGCGAGTATATTTGCTTGAATGACATTCTCAATAAAACAAAAATCACGACTAGTTTCGCCATCACCATGAATCTCAATCGCTTCATTTTGGATCATTGCAGTTGTCCACTTGGGTATAACTGCGGCATAAGCGCCATGACGATTTTGTCGGGGTCCGAACACATTAAAATAGCGGAGTCCAATGGTTTTCAAGCCATACGTTCTCGCAAATACATTCGCATATAATTCATTAACGTATTTTGTAACGGCATAAGGAGAAAGGGGGGTGCCAATTCGGTCTTCAATTTTGGGTAAAGCTTCATGATCACCGTACGTAGAGCTTGATCCTGCGTAGGTAAAGCTAGTTACGTTTGCATCCCGTGCAGCAACTAACATATTTAAGAAGCCATCAATATTGACTGCATTGGACGTGATTGGATCATGTATTGAGCGGGGTACAGAACCTAAAGCTGCTTGATGAAGAATGTAATCAACCCCTTCACATGCACTATGACAGGTTGCTAATGTTCGAATATCGCCTTCCATAAAAAAGAAATTCTTCCATTTTTGCGGGCCAACTTTATGTTCAACCTCATCTAAATTACGTTGGTATCCTGTAGCGAAATTATCTAAACCAACTACGAGTTGATTTTGATTAAGTAGGAATTCTAAAAGATTGGAGCCAATAAATCCGGCGCACCCGGTAATTAACCATCGTTTAGGATTTTCGTGTAATGTTGTTAAAATCTCATGGAATCGCATCAATTAGTTCCTATAATCGCAGATCGCTCTCATGTTGCGAGAGAATATATTTTAAATCATACAAAATATGATTTTCTTTACCAAAAAATCGAATGCCTTGTGCACCTAATGCTTTAAATTCTTGATGCGCTACTGCTACAACAATACCATCGTAACTATTTATTTCAGGGGTGGTGAGCATCGTTAAACCGTATTCTGCTTCTGCTTCCTCAGCAGTAACCCACGGGTCGTACACATCGACGCTGACATTATAGCTACGTAGTTCTGAAATGATATCGATGACGCGTGTATTTCGTAGGTCAGGACAATTTTCTTTGAAGGTGAGTCCCATCACAAGAACGCGTGAGCCGTCAACATGAATGCGTTTTTTTAACATCATTTTAACGAGTTGGGAAACGACGTATTGTCCCATGCCGTCATTTAAACGGCGTCCGGCTAAAATGATTTCGGGATGGTAACCAATCGCTTCGGCCTTATGGGTTAAGTAGTATGGATCAACACCAATGCAATGCCCACCAACCAAACCTGGACGAAATGGCAAAAAATTCCATTTGGTTTCAGCAGCTTGTAACACTTCTTCGGTATCAATATTGAGTTTATTAAAAATAATGGCAAGTTCGTTAATTAATGCAATATTAAGATCGCGCTGGGTGTTTTCTATTACTTTAGCCGCTTCAGCCACTTTAATACTAGAGACTTTGTGAGTGCCTGCAGTAATAATTTGTTGATATAACATATCTATAACCAGCGCAATTTCAGGCGTTGAGCCTGAGGTTATTTTTTTTATATCTGCCAGTTTACGCGTTTTATCTCCTGGATTAATTCGTTCAGGACTGTATCCTACAAAAAAATGCTGATTAAATTTCAAACCAGAATGTTGTTCTAAAATGGGAACACATCGTTCTTCAATCGCGCCTGGGTACACAGTGGATTCATAAATAACAATATCTCCTTCTTTCAGAAGGGGCGCAAGCATTTTGCTAGCAGTATTTAAAAGCGTAAAATCAGGCTGTTTATACTGATCAATGGGGGTAGGTACGGTAACAATAAATACATCACACGAACTTAGATCCGTGAGATTAGTTGTAAAATATACGAATTTCGATTGATTTAACTCAATAGATGAAATTTCTAACGTGACATCATGACCTTGTTTAAGCTGGCTGATGCGCTGAGTATTTATATCAAACGCCATGACCGGTCGAATTTTACCAAACTCAATCGCTAGCGGTAACCCCACATATCCCAACCCAATTATCGCTAGTTTTCGTTCTGCAATGTCTACATATTGATTCATATCCAATCCATTGGTTGTTATTACTGTTCTTTTTGAACGATTGTAGCGTTTTAAGATTGATAAAAAAGGTTCGATCCTAGGTGCTGTCCCATTATAAATTATTGAGCATAAAATATTAATTTTGATATTATACAGTCATAATTGTCTTTGCGAGCGTTAGCGAAGCAATCCAGATATCGGAGTTTTTAAGTCACATCGATCTGGATTGCTTCACTTCGTTCGCAAAGACGGCTATTTAATGGTACAACCCTGCCCAAATCAGTATAGATGGCTTTTTAGAAAAATGCATTGTTGTTACCTATGACCGATCTAACAACCGACGTAAACTGTAAAAATTTGCTACGAGCATTCTCTACTGGTACTTTTTAAATCTACTGGTTACATAATGTTGACTTAATGTTTGTAGTTTATACTATTTAAAATATAATTTTGAGAGCGTGCCTATGTTTCAATCGAAACACAAAAATACCCAGCGAATTACAACTACAATTCAACAAAATAAATTAAATTTAAAACCTCAACCGGAGCATTTAAAGCAAGATACTAAACAAAAATTCATGGAATGGGAGCATGCTATTGCTACTAATACCATCAATAGATATGGCCATGCTGTCGATGCACTTAAATTATTACATCAAAAAAATCGACAAAAGCATTTTATTGAATATCAGCAAGTACGCATTTCATGTTTTCAAGCTATGGCTCAATCACTCGGATTAGAATTTTACTCAGAGACTCTACTCACTGATGATGAAAAATTATTTAATGAGCATAAGAATAAATCTGTTCTTTTTGAGCCGGTTTTAACTTATTTTGATCTTGAATCGGCTTTAAAACAGGAGGCATCTGGTTGGGATATAGCACCTCGTCATGGAGTGAATATAACCCAAATTTGCAAGGAGTATTTGGCAACTGTTACTGGAATTATGCCAACTACTATGTTGGAGTTATTTGCCTTAGAAGGCTCTAAACCTGAAGAGCAGTCTCCAGAATTTGTTTCAATTCTTGTAAACTGTGCTCGAAAAATAAATGAAAGTCTTGCTAAAATGAAACAAGTTGAATATAACTACCTTACAGAAAGTCAGCTGGACCAGGTATTAGATAATAATTATTTGGGGTTTGATCACGCCACCTTTAAAAAAGCTCAAGAGAATTATTTGGAACAACTGAAAGCAACAGATCAAACACTAGAAAAAAGCTTAACACAACTAAAAACGCTCCTAGATCAGGCAATTGCTACGGTTCAAAAAACAGAAAAATGTCTTAATCATCACAAGATAAGCCAGTATGCTGCCCAGTCATCAAGAATGTATAAATCAACTTGTGACGTGCTAGCTGAAAACAGTGTGGAAAAAGGTCACGTATTTCACGCTTAATTTACTCATCATAACATATAGCCCTCATGTTTTCTGGCGCGGCTATTTTTTGAGGAAAAGCGTTATTTCCGGCAAAATAAAATTGTTGCATTTTTGAGGCTGTGACCCGATTTAAACATTGGGTCATGTTTTTTTCTGATTGAGTGCAATACTCTTCACGATAAGTATAAAGCTTTTTTAAATGCACTGAAGCCTCAGTCGTTTTCTCGAAAAAATATGTAGTATAGTCAATCAGTTGCCATTTGCTGCCTTGTTTTTCATAGGAATAGCTCCGAATCGCTGGTGCATTTCCATGAGAGGTTGATAACGACGGGGTTAAATATATACCAGCTAATGGTTGTTGTGATGAATTTTGAATAATTTTAATTTCATCCATGTGGGTATGACCAGCTAACATACCAATAATAACATCCTGATATGCTTCAACTAACTTTAAAAAAATTTGGTTTATTTCAGGTTTCCAATAAAACTTATTATCGTCCACCCCTTTTCCAGGAGGAATATGCATGATTAATAATATGGATTCTTTATTAATCTTTCCGAGTTGTAACTGAGTTTTTAACCATTCTAGTTCATTATTCGCACCTTCCGAGTGTACATTATTAGCAAAAATTACAGAATTTAATGAAATCAAACGTAAGCCTGGTTCAAGATAAGCTGAATAATACCCTTGTCTAGTATTTTGCGAAATCATACATGGTAGCTCAGTCAGAGATTGTTGGCAGGCCTTTCCGATCGAGATAAAGTCATTACGCCATTGTCCCGTAGCAAACGCTGCGCTAAGCGGTGTTTTATGAACCCCGTCTGTATCAATTATAGAAAATGCACCATAATTTTTTTGAAATGAATCATTATTACCAAATGTGTACAATAGTGACGTCCCAGGGAATAATTCAGCGAATGTCCTAAAAAAATCCGTTTCGGTGTCCCAAACAGAATGATTAACCAATCGAACATGGCCTACCATATCACCAAGGTATAAAATAAAATTTGGTTTTGGAATCATCCCTTTTTTTATATTGTCAGCGATGCTTGCCATTAAAAGTTGCAATGAAGATTTATCCAAATCATTCCATACTGAAACACGAGAAGGTTTGAAATTCATCACATGCGGAATCCCTCGCGCTAAGTGAGCATCAGATACTACCAAAAAATGACGCTCTTGTGCTTGAGTAGTTTGTGAGAAAATGATAGATATTAAAACACCTACGCGTATGAACTTTTTTAGCAACATATTACTCCTAAACGTATCTTTAGTCATATAAATACTATCATGTACGAACCATCTCTATGCTAGGAGTTTGATTAAATTTAAGAATAGTGCCTACTTAAATTTAATATCCGTCATTACAAACGCAATAACGGATATTTGCTGCTATTAAAATATGTCACCGATCATTTTGGCTTGTTGTTATCTTGTGAGTTTTCTTCATTACCCGCTAATAACCCTTTGTCCTCACCCGGTTTAACATCTTTACCAGTTAAACTACTACCCCAGTTCCGCAAAAAACTGAATCTTTCTGACACAGGAGGTGTTTTTTGTGCTTCTTTAATTTTAGCGATTAAGTCGCCCTTATTTTTAAGGTCTGAATCCTCCAACCGCTGTATAACGTCTTTAATTTCATCGGAGTTAAGTTCTAACTTTTTATAGTCTGCTTTAGCTAAATTAATATTCTTAAATTTATTCACATTATAATTTTGAACAACTTGCTTTAATTCAGCAATTTCACGACTATTAAAATTCGCCAAAACGCGAGCAGGTTTGGATGTAACAGGTGTCCTATGTTTATCAAAACTACCTAGTTCATAACTCCCTACCCTATTAACTTCAGGCTCAGCCCTTACATCATGAGTCGGTGATTCTCGATCTTTTTCAGAGCCCGATTCTTCATCAGTCATGTCGCCTAATCCTAATAAATCAGCCTCTTGATGCTTTGATGTATGAATTTTAGTATTATCTTCATTATAGGACTTACTGGGCTCTGATGGCTCCAGATTTTCAGGAATACCTTCGCCTTGTTCTTCGGTCCAAGCAGCTGGATCGTCATCGTTGCTTATCACTTCTTGATATTTTTTAGTATTTCCAAATACTGTTTTAGATTTTTTATCATCTGTCATGATTTTCTCCTTAACGTAACTGGGCTTTACAAACCAACCTACATTAAGTATAGATTATAAATCAAAAAAACATCAATTAGAATAAAATTAAAGCGATTGCAATGCGTGTAGTATCTCCCCGGTAAGTCATCCGAACAATGAGTTTTTGCTTATTTTTAACTTCGACGCCGCCATGTAGTGCCAGTGGAGGTATCTTCAAGTTCAATGCCTTGCGCTAATAATTCATTTCTTATTTCATCAGCACGCTTCCAATTACGTTCCAAACGTGCTTTTTCTCTCTCGCTAATCAATGCAACGATCTGATCAGGGTTGTCTTGTTGGATGGTTAATCCTGCTTGTAAAAATACGGCGGGCGTTTCTTGTAATAAACCTAATACGCCAGCAAGTTGCTTTAATGTTGCAGCTAATGAAGGGGATTTTGTCTTATTGACTTCATGGCTCAATTGAAATAAAACAGATAATGCTATAGGTGTATTGATATCGTCATTCATCGCACTATTAAAACGTTCAACCCAGATTGGATCCTGAGTTGAGTCGTCATCGATGTCTATATCTTTTATTGATTGATAAAGACGCATCAATGCTTTGCCTGCATTCAATAAATTATCATCGGTATAATTTAATGAGCTACGGTAATGATTGCTTAATAAAAAATAACGCACTACTTCCGGATGATACATTTTTAGAACATCCTCAATAGTGTAAAAATTGCCTAAAGATTTAGACATTTTTTCACCATTGACTTGCAGCATACCAACATGCAGCCAATAATTTGCAAACGGCTTACACGTTGCACCCTCACTTTGGGCAATTTCATTTTCATGATGAGGAAATTGTAGATCCAAACCACCCCCATGAATATCAAATTGCTCACCTAGTTGACTGATTGCCATAGCAGAACATTCAATATGCCAGCCGGGGCGCCCTTCTCCCCATGGTGAAGGCCAAGATGGCTCATTTGGTTTAGCCATTTTCCATAATACGAAATCTAAAGGAGAACGCTTTTCTTTAACAACTTCAACACGTGCTCCAGCAAGCAACCCATCTAAATCTTTGTGTGATAATTTACCATACTCTTTAAACTGCGACACTTGAAAATATACGTCACCATTTTCACCAATATAAGCATGACCAGATTCGATCAAACGTTCGATCAAATGAATAATACTATCTAAATGCTCGGTTGCACGCGGTTCAACATCCGGGGGGGAAATCATCAGCGCACGTTCATCAACATGCATTTCATTGATATACTGTGCGGTCAACTCATCGATGGGTATACCTCGTTCATTCGCCCGCGCAATGATTTTATCTTCAATATCCGTGATATTGCGTACGTATTTAACATCATAACCGCTGTAACGCAAAAAGCGCACGATCACATCAAAACAAACCATTGAACGTGCATGACCTAAATGGCACACATCATAAACTGTTATCCCACAAACATACATGCCTATTCGTCCGGGGACCATCGGCGTGAATGATTCTTTTGTTCTCGTGATTGAATTGAACAAAGTTAGCATGTTTCGTTTACCTCAAATCTTAAGATCCTTTCCAGGTATCTCTCAAATCAACAACACGATGAAAAGCTTCCACCTGCCCATTTTCCGCCACTTGATTAACACAGTAATAACCTAATCGTTCAAATTGAAACACTTCTTGCAACGGTTGTGTAGCCATAGAAGGTTCACATAATGCATGCTGAACTTGCAATGAGTCATCGTTTATAAATTGGAGAAAATTCTCTTCACGGCCAGGATTAGCATCATGGAATAATCGATCAAATTGATAAATAGTCACCGGGTAAGCGTGTTTTGCTGAAACCCAATGAATGACCCCTTTTACTTTTCTATCTTCCGGATTTTTACCTAATGTATCAGCATCATAGGTGCAACGTAGCTCGATAACCTGCCCTGCTTCATCGCGAATCACATCCGTACAACGGATGACATAAGCATGGCGTAAGCGCACTTCACTACCAGGTGATAATCTAAAGTATTTTTTAGGTGGATCTTCCATAAAATCACTACGCTCGATATACAGTTCCTTTGCAAAGGGCAGGATACGACTTTCTGAAGCAGGATCTTGGGGATAAAATGGTGCAGATAAGGATTCAACTTCATTATCCGGGTAATTTTCAATCACAATTTTTAATGGATCAAGTACAGATAAAACACGTTTGCACGTTTTATTTAACTCATCCCGAACACAAGCTTCTAATATCGAAATATCAATGACTGAATCACTTCGCGACATGCCAATTATTTCACAAAACTGACGTATTGCCGCTGGTGGATAGCCGCGTTTTCGCATACCACGTATCGTCGGTAATCGTGGGTCATCCCATCCGGTGACAATGTTTTTTTCAACTAGTGTGCGTAATTTACGTTTACTCGTCACTGTATGAGACAAGTTTAAACGAGCAAATTCAGTTTGCTCTGGCTTTGCAGGAACAGGTAAGTGTTGAATAAACCAATCATATAAAGGTCGATGATCTTGAAATTCAAGCGTACATAGCGAATGGGTAATATGTTCTAAAGCGTCAGATATAGGATGGGCATAATCGTACATGGGATAAATACACCAGCTATCACCTGTACGTTGATGTGCTACATGACGAATTCGATACAATACCGGATCACGCATGTTAATATTACCGGATTGCATATCAATCCGTGCACGTAATACATGAGATCCGTCTGGAAATTCGCCTGCTTTCATCCGAGTAAATAAATCTAAATTCTCAGCAATGGATCGATTTCGATGTGGGCTTTCACGGCCTGGTTCTTGCAATGTACCGCGATATGCCCGAATTTCTTCCATCGTTAAACTATCAACATAAGCCAAACCCTGTTCGATTAAATTCACCGCAAAATCATACAATTGTTGATAATAATCAGAGGAGTAGGTTTCAGCACACCAATCAAATCCTAGCCAACGAACATCATCAATGATGGCATGAACGTATTCATCTTCTTCCTTTAAAGGATTTGTATCGTCAAAACGTAAAAAACAACGCCCTGAATATTCAGTAGCTAATCCGAAATTAAGACAAATAGATTTCGCATGACCAATGTGCAAATAGCCATTTGGTTCGGGAGGGAAGCGTGTTACAATTCCACTATATTTACCACTGCTCAAATCTTGGGTAATAAGCTGTTGAATAAAATGTAAAGGCTTGGCATTCTCTGTTACTGTTTTACTACGCTCATTCATAAAATTTATATCTCTAATCAATAAATAACGGGCCAGAAATACTTTCTATCATATCAAACTCAGGCGGATAGGTCACACCAACAAGATAGAGTCCATAAGGTGGTGCCGTTTCAGCACCTAATTTTCGATCTTTGGCTGCTAGCACATCCTTTACCCAAGCGATGGGTTTTCGGCCGGCACCAACTGTCATCAGTACACCTGCAACATTTCTTACCATATGATGTAAAAAAGCATTGGCACAAATGTCCATAATAATTAAATCATTTTTTCGTTTTACGCTAACTTGAGTAATGCGACGCATCGGCGTTTTTGACTGACATTCTACAGAACGAAATGAGGTGAAATCATGTTCGCCGACAAGGTGCTGCGCTGCTTCATGCATCGCTTTATAATCCAATTGACGATACTGCCATGTGACATTCGAACGCAATAAAGCGGGCCGAACTGGCGTATTGTGAATCACATAGCGATAACGCCGAGCGGTCGCCGAGTAACGAGCATGAAATGTATCCGGAATCTCTTTACCCATACGGACACAGACATCCTTTGGTAAAAATGAATTAACCCCATAGATCCAGGCGCGAATTGCTCGTTCTTTATTTGAATCAAAATGAACAACTTGGTGGGTGGCGTGGACGCCGGTGTCTGTCCTTCCTGCACACACGACTGTTACTTCTTCATCAGCCACTTGACTTAACGCAGATTCTAACGTCCCTTGAACGGTCCGTAATCCTGATTGCGCTTGCCAGCCATGATATTGGCTACCATCGTATTCAATTATCAAGGCAATACGCATGTATAATTCCAGAGAAAAAGGCCAATGTATAACATATGATACCGTGTTGTCTATACTGGCTCAATCAGCTTGAACAAAATACCTTGTTTGCGCTATAATTGGTCGAAATGTTTTTTTTATATATGTGAGCACCAATGCCAAAAATCTGGGACATGATACCTACGGAACCAAAACGAGATGCAAAGCAAGTTAAATTCTGGGACTACTATATCTACGAACGCGGGTTGTTCGAACCCTTCGATAAACCAATTCAAAACGCGATTTCAGCCACGTTAGAAGCTTTTCGCTGTAATGACTATAAAAGTGCTCATGTAAAAAGGTTGGAAGGAGTCCCTGTTAGTAGCATGCGACTTAATGATGAGGATCGTCTGATTTTTGATACTATAGAAATTAGGGGTCTAAAATTAGCGTTCATTCACGGTGTTATTTTAAAACATCGCTATCTAGATCATCCATTACTGAATATACAAAGCATTTATCAAAAGAATGATGAATGCCAAACTGATCTTGAAGCATTACCTACTTTGCCAATCAAATCACCAGAAATTATAAACGAAATAGAGCCCAGTTATTTTTCTGTAGAAACGCTAGATAATGATCGATTCATTGATTTAACCCCCGAACAATACAACGCCATTCAGCAAGATTTTCCACTTTTTATCAGCGGTGGTGCAGGCTCAGGAAAAACGCTAACTTTAATTAAAAAATTACAAAAAATAATAGCCACTCATTCAACAGACGCGATTTTTCGAATCGAATGTATCACTGAATCAGAAAAACTAGTATTTGATCTCGAAGAAAAATGGTCGAAATCAAAGCATAATACACCACATCAAATTCTATTTCTTACTTACTCACAATGGATAAGCAGATATGCCAAGCAGCAGAAACTAACTGTAGAAGATGATGATTCAACAAAGCCCGAACTAGTTGGAGATGACGATCTAAATACATGGTATGCGAATTATATTGATGCTCAAAATAAACGTATGAAAGCAGCAAAGAAACATAGCTTGTCCTCATTTCGATCTAAATCTCAAACCTCAGTGCCAGCTTTTCCCTTGACAAAAAGTGAAAAGCATCAAAAAGCAGTCAAACAAACATTCAAAATGTTTGCCGGGGTATCGCCCGAAGACGTTCCCGATCGAAATTTCTTATTTCCTATCGAACTTAAATCACTGCTGATTGAAGCATATAACGCTTATTTGCAACATTTAGGAAAAACCAAATTACATCCTGCTTTTTTTGAAGTTCCAACAAGCAGCGCGGAAAATCGTGCAGATTTTACTTTATTAGACGAAGCCCAAAACTTCAATTTTCAGCAAATTAAAAATGTCTTTCACCAGACAAAACCAATGATAAACCCAACCAATGGCACTCTCTTTAGAGCTATTTCAATTAACTATGATAGTCATCAAAATTTAAATACCCATTATTCTGATCGAGACAGAATTATTCAGTATATCGAGCGTGAACTTCAACAACCGCTTCATCACATTCGGCTTAAAGGGAGTCATCGCTCTCCGCTTGAAATTCGGTTGTGGGCTGATCTGTTGTATGCTCTAAAATATTTTTTTACTTGCGGTAAAGGTGATGAGCACGAAGATACCTCGCAAACAGAGGAATTACAAACAACAACAGAAGAAATGGATAAAAAATGCACTAACCGTCATATTGACTGGCCTGATGACCCTATTAATCCTGAGGATTTTCATTTCAAATCTGGACGTTGGTTAGTTATTACCCATGCCTGCTTTTTAGATGAAGCCATCGCATTTTATGGAAATGCATTAACATTCGATCAAGTCATTGGATTGGAATCCGAATATGTTTGTCTTCATCGTCCATTTGATCACCCAGAATTTAGAGAGATGAGCAATCTATTACCCGAAGGAAAAATAACAGGCGCTCGACCGGTGCATGAAGCAAAAAGAAATAAGGGTGATAATCAATTTAATATCATTATAAATTCGCTCATTTCAGGGACGTTACGCACTAAATCTTTTTTATTAATCAATCAAAATAAAAAAAATAAAGAATTACGACGTTTAATAAGCCAGGTAGGAATAAATGCGCCGTCTGAAATATCCATCTCACTAAATCATTCAAATTTAGATAAAACTGCACTCGATAATAAAATTAGAGGTTTTATTTTAACACGTAATGAACAGCAAGCAATCTTAGAATTTAAAAATGCAAAATATGAAGAACGATTTCAAGTTAGCTATGATGAACTGAAGTCGGGGCTATTGCAGCATGAGTTACCTAATCTACCTACTGACAATTCGATTAAGACAACCACGCCTACTCCCCTCAAAATAAACAATACAGAAGATACACGTAAAAAAGCCTTAAAACTATACAATGAATTTACGGAAAAAAACTTAAACAAGTTACTAAACTCAGAAAATATTTGTCATATTTTAAGTTTTAAAATTACCAAAAAAGCTATAAAAATAGACTATTCCTTATTGGAGCATATTTTTAAAGACCAAACAAAAACTACGATATTTTGTAGCTGGTTAAAGCTCAAATCACAACAACACCTATTACCCTTAATCGTTAATAGCGAACATATTTTTCCTGTACATACTGCTGCAAAAGAAAATTGTGTGAGTTTTATTGAAATGGTAGTTCAAGCCCGGCTATCTGTAGATGAAATGAATACGAAAGGTGTCACTCCTTTTTATCTAGCAATTAAAGAAGGGCATACCGAGACGGTTAAAATGTTACAACCTCATGTAAACATTGATCGGATGATGGGCACCACCTCACCTCTACTTATTGCAGTAGAAACTAAAAAGTTCTTCATGGTATGCTTTTTAATTAAGCATAAAATTCCCAATACATTGAATATGGTAAACCAACACGGGGAAACAGCACTCATACTGGCTACGAAGCTAAATCATCGTGACATCGTTAAAATATTACTTGAAGCGGGAGCCGATAAAAGCATTACAACCCCCTCGGGAGATAGTGCATACATAATAGCCACTCAGCAGAATTTTCAGGATATTCTTACGCTAATGACACCCGTGGTTGTAAAAACTGGACATTCGCCCATTTCGGTGGATACTTCGATGTCTCCTCCATTACCAATTATCCGCAGAAAAATATATCGAACTAAACCAAAATTAACATCTAAAACGCCGGAAAATACAGATGTCCATGTCGAATTAAGCGAGCTATTCAACTGGTTAAGCTATAGTGCTCTAGAATTATTTTGTGGCATGACGCAGCACTGGGTCACCTATTTATCGTACCTAATCCCTTTAAAGTCAGGCAAAAAAAGTATTCTGCTAAATATTATTTTAGATAATATTGAAAAAAGTGATATTTTTTGTGATTATTTAAATAAAAACCCACTTCAGCTACAACAACTCTATGACTGCTACATAGATCATAATGGCTCACGCTTAGAACATATCGCTAAAATTATAAACTGCACCCAGCTGATAGATATGTTAAAAAAATTGGAACGAAACAATTTATCAACACAGTCCCCCAAAATGCACCATCCTTTACTAATTATTAGAGAACAAATTACGTCATTAATGAATAAATTTAATGCGTCTAAGCTTGAAAAATTATTCGTTGATTATACTGATTTGGCTTTTATGCAGCAAAAAATACCCTACACCGATAGGCCTCCTGAAAGCCTTCTTATTTACATTCTTCAGGATAAAGACCGAAAAGAAATCCTCTACAATTTACTGAAAAACAATTTTAACAATTGCACTCACAAGCAAGACAGTTATCTATTTAAACTAGCAAAAGTCAAAAATTTTGCTAGAAAAAGTATGTTGCACCTAGCAGCCGAACATCATGCTCACAACCTACTTAACTTATTATTAGAAACCAATTGTGAAATAGATCAAACTGATATTTTCGATTGTTCCCCACTCATGGAGGCTATTACATATAACAACTCCATCGGCGCTCTAGCATTATTAAAAGCCGGTGCCAACGTTAATTTACCTACTCCAAAATCAGTGACTCTGCTGCATCTAGCATTCGATATTAATTTAAATATATTTTATGAAATGTTGGAACATGCAAACGAGACAACCCTCAATGCTTATAATGAAAACGGCGATACAATCTTAACCCGTGCAATAATAGATAAGAATGTAGATATGGTAAATAAATTAATGGAGCTTTCTGAAGTAAATTTCAATTTACCCGATAGAAAATACGGATATCCTCCTATTTATCTTGCTGCGCACCAGGGAAATTTAGCCCTTGTCCTTTCACTTCTATCACATCCACCCGTACTAATAAACCAACTGTTTGGTGATCCGGGTGAATGCGCTCTGGGCATTGCTATTCAAAATAATTATCTCGATATAGCACAAGTACTTATTCAAGCTGGCGCTGATGTTAATAAAGTTTCAGCAGAAGATTTGACACCATTGATGCTTGCTTGTTTAGTTCCTAGCCTAGAAGGAGTTAAATTATTACTCGAAAATGGGGCGGACGTTTCTTTTAGAAATATACACAATAAATCGGCACTAACCTTTGCTAACGAATATGGATATGTGGATATAGGTGATCACCTTTGTTCTGTGGGCGCAAACCCTCTCGATTTAGGATGGTTTGATGAAAACTCAGAAACATCGAGCGAAATAGATACTTCAGATGAAGAAATACTTGCTGACAGGCCTTTGATTCCGATATCTGATATGCCAGTGTCTTATTTTTACACACCAGAAAGAAGCCGTTCACCACAACCGGACATCGAGCACCAAAATGATAATAATGACTCCCCGTTGTATGTCAGTTAATGTTATGATGTAATGCCCTCATAGTTGCATTATTTGAATTCCATGACCGCATCAATCATCGACGGAAAACTCGTTGCGTCTAAACTGAAGCAATCGATTAAAATAGAAGTTGAGCATTGTATCCAACAAAACTATCGGCAACCCGGTCTTGCCGTGGTTTTAATCGGAGATGATCACGCTTCACATTTATATGTTAATAGTAAGCGCAAGGCGTGTTCAGAAGTTGGCATTCTATCATTTGCTCATCATTTACCTACTAAAACAAGCCAAATTGAGTTGTTAGCGTTGATTGATGCATTAAATCAGAACGAAAAAATAGATGGAATCCTCGTTCAACTTCCTTTACCTACTCATATTAATAAAAACGCAATCATTGATCATATTGATCCGAATAAAGACGTAGATGGTTTTCATCCGTACAATTTTGGGCGATTAGCTCAAGGAAATCCTGCGCTTCGACCTTGCACGTCTTACGGAGTGATTCAATTATTGAATTATTATCAACTGCCAATAGAAGGTAAACACGCCGTAGTTATTGGCGCATCAACTATTGTAGGTCGACCTATGGCTTTAGAATTATTATTAGCAAGAGCAACTGTAACCATTTGCCATAGTGCCACTAAAAACCTAGAACAGCTGGTTCGGAGCGCAGATATTATCATCAGCGCAACTGGAGTTCGCCATGTCATCGACTCAGCATGGTTAAGTAAAAATCAAATAGTAATTGATGTGGGGCTACATCGTTTGAATAAAAATGAAATTTGCGGCGATGTGCATTTTCAGAAAGCTAAAGAGCAAGTTGCGTGGATAACGCCTGTACCAGGAGGTGTCGGACCAATGACGGTCGCCACTTTATTAAAAAATACTGTCCAAGCTTGGAAAAAGGCAAACGGACAGCCGCGCGAATGAGAGCGGATTCTGATCGATCATTAGAGAAGTTATTGCGATTATTATTAACGAGTGAGGAGCTCTAATTCTCGATAAATTCGATAATTTTTTTGTTTACTAAGTCAGGTTGATCGATAGAAATCATATGTTTTGCTTTTTCAATAATAGAAATTGTAACAAACGGCGCAGCTGAACGGATACGCGAAGCAACTTTTTCAGTATCATAAAGTACTTCGTCTTTTCCAAGAAGCAGCAATGTTCGAGCGGGAAGATTTGCTAAACCCTCATCTGTAATAATAGGAATTTGAGTGGTATTTAGTTTATAAGCTTGCACTTGTGTTACAAAGCCTTGTATAAACTGTTCTGAAAATTCATTAGATCGTGCTGAGATATAGTTTAAAAATTTCCTAGCAAACAATGTTGTAGGTAAAAGATTGGCAAAAAGCCCACGAAATATGAACGGGATTCGCATCTTTAAAAGCGAAGGTGGGGCAAGTAATATAAGCGAATCAACATATTGAGAAAATGTTGATGCAAATTGATGCGCGAGTGCCCCCCCTAAAGATGCACCGCATAATGCAGTTTTACTAATACTTAGTGCGTCAAAAACCTCTTTCAACCAAATAGAATAATCCGTGATTTCTGTTGGTCTCGTGCCCGCACTTTTACCGGCTTCTCCAATAATATCTATTGCATAGATTCGAAAGTGCTTTGAAAGAGCTGCAACATTATCCATAAACATCGTAGAATTTCCGCCACCTCCATGTAATAAAACGAGTGATTTAGCTTCCTGAGCACCTGATACAATCAGATACGTTTCTCCGAAGGTCGTTTCAACCACCTGGCTTTCATATGGAACAGGCCATTGCATAAGCGCTTCCTCATAAAATTCCAGTGCTTTTTTCTTAGCTTTATCCGATTTATATGCTGTTTGAGTTGTCATAAGTAATCTCGTTTAAAAGTGTTATTTTTGGCTTGCCTATAATTATGATCTACAATCACGCCCCAATCTTTTGGGTTTTCAGACTTCTTTTTCAAGAAAAAAATCACCAATAACCTGTACAAATTTGCTTGGATATTCCAATGAAAGTAAATGTCCAGCCTCGGGGAAAATCACCATTTGAGAATCAAATATTAAATCCGAAAATTTCTTAATATCAGCTGGTGGGCAAATCAAATCTTGATCACCACCGATAAATAGCGTAGGCGCTTTAATTTTTTTAAAACATTCAGCTTCAGATTTAAATGCACATTGAGCATCAAATTGACGCTTGAGACCTACCAACGATTTCGGCTGTAGCTTTTCCGATTTTGGAATGAGAGAGGAAATATTTTTTTCCAGAAATTGATTTGAAAAAATCCATGGTAAGCCTATTTTTTCAATAATACTTTCTGGCAAATTTAATTCATGTAGCTCTATCAACGTTTCAACAAATAACCTTACATGCGTATTTATATTTGCATAACAAACACAGCAAATCATTTTATTTATTTTATCAGGATATTTCTCAGCAAACTTTGCAGCAATTTGCCCGCCCATGGAATAGCCTATCAAATGACTTTGTTCAAGTCGCAATGCTTGCATTAAACCTGCTACATCATCTGCCATCATCTCTATGCTGTAGGGAATATCAGGTTGATCAGATTGACCTACGCCGCGGTTATCGAATTGAATAACTTGAAATTGCTGAGCTAATACATCGACCACGGAATCCGGCCAAACACTCTGATGATCACCGTTCCAACCGCTAATTAAAATAATTGGATAACCTTGGCCTTTGATTTGGTAATATAAAGAAATGTTATTTGAACTAATTTTTGGCATGATAGTTTATGTCACATTAAGTTTAAAGCATCCTTTATTAAGGTCATATGATACGCTGTGAGCTGTACATTTACACTTCATCTGTTTCCGGTGACACAGACACCTCCCAAAATTTTATCAATATGGTTATGTATCAAAGAAAAATGCCCCTCTTGTTCAAACCACTGTAATTTAGCATTGGGCATGGAGTCCGCATAAATAGCACCATGCGATAATGGAACTTGTCCATCTAACGCCCCTTGCCAAATCATAACTGGGAAAGGAATGTCTTCCAAATTAAATCTCCAAGGGTTCACTATCAAACGCATTTCTTGTGCGGGTCCTGCAATGCCAGACCTAAATGCTTCATGAGAAGAAGCAAAAAGCTGTTTTGCAATAACCGGGTCATTAAAAACAACACGATCAACTTCAGGCAATTGTTTAAGCATTTTTTCATTTAAGTTTTTTATATTTTTTACTACCAAATAATTCACAAACATCATTACTGTTGAAAACCACGGCATAACCTGGATCAAACGATTTACGACCCTTAAATGACGAGCCATCCCTATCCGCGCTTCTGGACTATCAAGAGGAGCCAAACCTGAAACAATCGCCAAGCCGTTTAATCGATGAGGAATGAAATAAGCACAAGCGGTTGCAAAAGGCCCTCCACCAGAATAACCTATTATCGAAAATTTTTTGATTCCTATACAATCAGCAAAGTCCGCAACATCATTTGCCCATGCAAGAAAACTTTGTTTTTTATTAAAAGATGACAAGCCCATTCCGGGACGATCAATTCCAATTAGACGACAACCATTAGATAATGCAACCTCATGAAAACGCTTCGCTTCCAATCGGCTTCCAGGAAAACCACAAAAATAAAATACAGGCAGCCCATTACTGTCACCACATTCTGAAAAGCCAAGCATTCTTCCATCAGGAAGTTTAACTGCGCTGGATATGCTTTCTACAGATACAGTTGCTTTTGAAGAAAAGTACTTCTTAATTCCTGATAAGTTCTTTAAAAATATTTTCATGGAGGGCATAATGAATAGCTTAACAAAAAACTATAGGTTAATTTTAATGCATAGTTGTTTGCAATGCTAGCATTTTATACTTCATATTAATGTAATTTTTTACCATTTGGTACATTTTCATTATAGGTAATTAGCCGTATTGCACTATCTTCATCCGAAAATCCAACCAATAAAAATTGTGAAATAAATCCAGCAATGTTTCTTTCACCTAAATTAACGCATCCTACAACTTTCCTCCCTACTAACGATTCAGGCGTATAATGCACAGTAATTTGTGCGGAGGTTTGGAGTACTCCAAGTTCAGGTCCAAAATCCACCCATACTTTATATGAGGGATTTTTAGCTCTTATAAATGGCTCGGCCCGTATAATTGTTCCTGAACGAAAATCTACTTTTTCAAATTCATCATAAGATATGGTCATTACATAACTCCTAACACTCATTTATTTTCAAAAATTGTCTTTATGAGATAAATAAACTGCTTATACTTATAGAACATTTCATAATTAAATAAAATAGGTAGATCTAATTCCTCTTGCTGTGAGTACTATGAGCATTGCTACTCCAGTCGGCATCGGTATTGCTGCCGCAGATAGCGCTCGTATAGTGAGTGCATTAACTGGTATTGTATTTTTTACCTATGGTAATAACTAGGGCGTGTTGACAATTGCTCCCGCTGCCTACGTGTCTCGGCTTGTCCGAGGCATCCAGGAGATATTGATTAAGAACAAATTTCTTCGTACAGATCACGCCATTCTGGGTTAACCTCTTCAATCAAATTAATTTTCCATTGTCTGCACCAGTTTTTAAAACGTTTTTCACGTCGAGCGGCTTCTATATAAGTTGAATGCGTTTCGTAATAGACCAACATATGAACATTATACTGAACAGTAAATCCTGGTATTATCTTATTTTTATGCTCCCAAACCCGTTTAATCAAATCAAACGTTGAACCGACATATAGGGTACCATTGCGCTTACTCGCCATCATATAGACGTAAAATGCTTTCATTTTTCTTCCTTGTTATCGAGATTTGGACTCACTTCGATAATATCATTCAAATTGAGCTGATTACATAGGAAGCCAAAACTTGGCTTTTGATGACCAGCGATTGAACTGTTGATAAATTGAATTCCAGCATCCAAATTCTGCTGGCAGGTCTCGCCAAGGGCAACCCACTCGCATACGGTATAACATCCCCTCAACGATTAAACGTAGAGTGGGCTTGTCATAAATCCTATGTTGTAGCATGATCCCTCTTAGCTTCGACTTGAGCATCTCCTGGATCCCGCGGACAAGCCGCGGGACGTAGGCTCTGTGGAAATGAATTGTTAACAGACTCAATAAAAATCAGTGAAATTAATAAACAAGACGTAGATGAGGCGTCGATTACTTTATTCCATGCCTTTAGAAAAGATCCCTTGATACAATGGATTTATAACGATCAGTGGTCTTATGAAACAAGGGGCTTAGCAATTTTACGTACGTGGGTAAAGTATTGCATGTTGTATGGTAAAGCATTTAAGACAAATAATTTAGAAGCCGTTGTTTTACGCAAAAAACCAGGAGATGAAAAATTAACTTTTTGGCACATGCTTCGTTCAGGAATGTTGAGCACTCCAGCTATTTTAGGAAAAGAAGCTTTTAGTCGATTAATGGAGTTTGATAATTTGATGATGCAAGAAAGAAAACGTAATATGGATGATAAGATTTATTGGTATTGTTGGATGTTAGGCACAAAACCAGAGTGTCAAAATCAGGGATTTGCTAACGCTCTTATGAAATATACTTTTGACATGGCAAAAAAAATCAAAATTACCTTGTTATCTTGAAACGTCAAGTGAGTTTGCCAAGTCAGTTCACACAAAGAATGGATTTGTCATCCTGTCTGAAATTAAATTACCTTCATGTACTATTACCATTACATCGATGCTCCGAAGTAACCTATAACATTAGACCAATAAAGTTTCAATTTCATTCCTATGCCTAGTCAATCTTAGTCATAAGATACCGAAATGAATATTTATGTAGGGTTGGCAGTAAACAAAGCTAGGCAAGGTATTGAAAATGGTGATGGATCCCTTCAATGCTTGCATGATGCTCCCTTATAAAAAAAGAACATTTGATCATGACTGCTTTAATTTGTCGCGCCCTACATTAAACAAAGCCTTCCATAATGGCGTCAACCATGATTTAGACGATCTTGCTCTGAATCGTGACTGTAGTTTTAATCAAAATTTTTCAAATAAAATTTTATTTTCTTCATTATCTTGATTAGAAGACCGGATTAGTTTGACACCTATATATCTTCGATCTGTGAGATTTTTCATTAATTCATAATTCGTACAAAGAACTTCTCGATGGTCTATTGCGACGCTTTCTTCTATGATTACGTTTTTTTCCATCATAAAGCGATAACTATCAGGATATTCAGGCTCAAAATAAGAAGCAGGAGCACATTGAATAATTTTATATCCATATTTCAAATATGCATTGACTGCTCTTCCATTTAGAGGAATCGTAAGAAGTTTACATGATTGTAATTTATTCTCTTTTGCTTTTTTATCAGCTAAAACTAAAATCTGTTGAATAAGCCCTTTTCCCTGAAAACTTGGTTTGATTGCAAGACCAGCAATATAAAGATGAGCTGGTTTTATCTCAAACCAATAATATCCTGCAAGAGTATTATCAACAAATATCCAGTCCAACACATCGCCTCTCAATATTGCTTGATCGAGATTATTTAATTTTAAGGAAGGCGGTAATTGTTCTGCGGGGATCCCTAGTTTAATGAATGCATTCATTAAATAACAATTATCAAAATCGATAATCTCGTTGAGCTCATTTTTTGTAACGGATTTTAATGTCACTTGCATGAGATACTTCCTCGAATTTCAACGGCAACTTCTCCGTTATGAGCTATTCTCTGTTGTTTTTTTTCACTAGAATCAGCCGATAAAGAAGCTAGTAATGATTTTTTCATGCATTATTTGGGGTCAATTTTATTGTACCAAGATCATAAAACTCCAGCCACAAGTTTGTTTACATGCATAGATAAATCGATCATGCTGCAGCCCTGTATTTTACTGAATGAGTAGGTGCAAACGCCCTAATGTTCGATGATTGAGATGGAGAGTCCATCTATGGAAGAATGGGTTTTAAGTAATCGATTATATAGGCTTATTGGAGTATACTTAAGGCCTCATAGATTTCCCAGCATAACATGCTTTGCCAGTAATAAAGCCAACTCCTAAAATACTCATCACTAACCCAGCAATCGCTGGCACAGCAGCACCACCTGAAGTAAAAACAAGTGCCAGACCAATAATGAGTACTGATATCCCAACTAGCCCCAACAAATTCTCAGGATTTTCTTGGACAAATGACTTGGTTTTCTTAAACATCGGTTGATTATTAAAAAAGGTATTTCTGTTCAGATCTCTACGGCCCGCGACTTGGACTTTTGAGGATTCCTTATCAACAAACCCTATATTTGAACAATGGTCTTCAGTGGTTTTTTTTCTAGGCACAATACACCTTTAATACACACTATAAACGATGATGAGCATGCTATCATTAAATCAAAAAAATATCAATATGAATTTATTTTCATCATAAGATACTATCGATCTAAGTTCTCCCAATCAAATTCACCATCCAATTCACCTTCATAATCTTCTAGCTCTTGTTTCAAGCGTCTGCGTTCCAAACGATCTTCTAATTTACGACGCACATCACTCTTATGCTCTGAAGCTATATTATTGAGATCATATTCTTCATCATCCAAATTGTAATCGACACTTGAATTATTATTATCATCATAATCAATGTTCAAACTCATCACCATCTCCTATGTATCATAAATTTATTCAATTTGTATGTACTTATATACAGTATAGATGCTATTTTTAAAGAACGAAGAAATTTATAAAAATAAGTTTTTTTAATAATTGCTGCATCGATGAAACAATTTAATGTCATTAACATTGGAGGTTGATCTATGCTCAAAACTAATATGACGCAGGTAGGACTTGAGAGGACTTTGATTGACTGCGAATGGCAGACTGTAAAAGAGACCCCTTATCAACGCACATGCATATCGAAGAATAAGATCTCTGTCGGAGATTACAATGGGCATTTAATAGCCCAACACCCCTACCCCCAACACCCATATTTTTTATTAATGCTACAGGAAAGTACGATATTTGCACTATATAACATGTATTATTTTTTTGATGTTTCTAAGAAAACAGTAAGCCCTATGTTAACATTGAGAAATAAATCGCACGAAATCATTGATCTTGAAACAACTGAGATTTTTGTACATTATAATAATCAAATTTTTTATCTTAATCTTGATCTACTAACACCCCAGTTTTTTTTATTTTTAAGTAGCGAACAGCATGTTTTAGAGTTTATTCAACAGCTTCAAAATCGCTGCAATACTAGGCAAAGTGAATCGGATTTTTTTATTAAATTAACTGTATCAGATATCAATCATATTTATGAATTAAGTAACTGCCAACTCAATGGGTTAAAAACAGAACCATACCTTGAATATCACGAATCACTTCGTTTATTTAAAAAATTTAATGGTACGCAATATCCGATCTATGATTTCCAAACATATTCTATTATCCCTATTTGGGAGGGTGAATGGGCTCAAGATGAAGCCATATCAGAAAATGTTCTGGAAACGTATCAACAAAAAGATCGTTATCTTATAGATGATTGCAGTGATTATAATTTTGTAATGATTGACAATCAAGCCGTTTGCATAAACTATTGCACTACTTACTCGAGAAAAAAATCAGGCAATCTTGACCCGTTATCTTACCAAAATTTCGAAAAGATGATGCATCTTCATCTCGAGCAAACTGACTCTAAAATTAAAACATTATCTACAATTTATACAATAAGATACATAGAGCATAATATTAAATATGATGAAATTCAAAACAGCCACTTAGATAGAAACATTATCGAAATTCTACATTTTTTTAGAAAAAATCAATTATCGTTGACTTTATATGACTTGAATATTTTGGCAATTATCCAAGATTACGTCGCCGACGGCAACATTGAATTTGATGAAAATACACATCCATATTTAACCATTCTTCTTAATGCGATCGACAAGAATAACCTATTTTTTCTAGAAGGTTTATTAAGCGTTTTCATTAACGGACTTCCAGCGGAAATCTATTCAAAATTGATAAATACACAAATCAAAGCATCTCAATCAAACATCCTTTATCCCTTGCTTATGTATGTAGCCTTAAGTAATACAGAGCATACAGCCCCCACTGTCGAGATACTCGTCAAATATGGCGCTAATAATTTCCCTGAGTCTAAGGATGCGAAAATATCCTTTCGAAACCGACATCAGCTATACCCATCCAAGCTGCCTGGAATATCCTTTTTTCCACCTAATGATAATATTTTTGAACAATATCATCAAGTAAAACACCAACCCATCAAAATAAAAATACAAGAAGAAACCGCAAAAAATGAGAAAAATAGTCACTCGAGAGTCTGTTGAAATTTGCGTCGCCGTACATAATGTACGGCGAGAAAAAAAGCCTCCTATGATATTGTGCACCGACCGTGTTATAATCGCGCTCCTTCATATTCTTAGAAACCATACCTAATGCTCAGCTACCAACATAGCTATCATGCCGGCTGCTTTGCCGACGTCATCAAACACTTCGTCCTCACGCGCATACTGGATTACATGGTAAAAAAAGATAAGCCATTATTGTATATGGAAACTCATGCAGGGAGAGGTATCTACGATTTAAAGGATAAACACGCATTAAAAACGGGTGAAGCTGCTCACGGGATTGAATTATTATGGAATCAAAAACCTTTACCCGAAATTTTTTCTTCTTATATTGAAGCGATTCAACAGGTCAATCACTCCCCTAATTTGCGTTATTATCCTGGCTCACCAAATTTTGCTATTCAAATGTTACGTTCTATTGATCGGCTTGTTTTGTGCGAACGTCATCCTAAAGAGTTTGAACATCTCACTCAACTATCACACCAAGGTAAGCGAGTGCTTTGTCAGCATACAGACGGCATAAAACAACTCGATGCGCAATTACCCCCACCTGAGCGGCGTGGCTTAATATTTATTGATCCATCTTACGAATTAAAAACAGAATACCGGACCATACCAGACGCCATCAACTCCGCACATAAGCGTTTCTCAACGGGTGTTTATTGTTTGTGGTATCCCTTAATTGATAAAAAACTTCACGAGCAACTTATCAGAAGACTTGCAACCATTGATGCAACTAATTATTTACGAATAGAATTTAATCTCAATTCCCGTGAGTCATCAGGCATGGCAGGCTGTGGATTATGGATTATCAATCCACCTTATACACTAACGAATGAATTGAAAGTAGCAAGTCAGTTTTTTAAAACAGTATTTAATCCTGGATTTTCAAGTTATTTGTTAGAAACGTCAGTTAAAAAATAACAATCCATTTTAGATCGAGCACGGGTCCTAAGTAACCACTAATTCAGCAGGTACCTTACCTGCTTTTCTATTCATCAAAACAGTTAAGACGCACCCTAAAACCACCAAAACTATCCCTATTTCGGCTTGAGTATCGGGTAATTCACGCCAAACTACCCATCCGATTAACCCAGAATACAGAATACTTGTATAACACAACGGAGCTAATGTCGTAGGATGAGCAAAATTACACGCATAAGAAAAGATAGTTTGCCCTATGTAGGTCGTAATTCCTACACAACATAATAATAAAAAATCACTTAAGTTAAGAGGTGTCCAGTATTTGATTGCAAAAAAACTACTAACGATCATCACCACAAAAAAATTATAAAACATAACACGTGAACGAGGTTCGGTTGATAGCTTGCGCACAGCAACCACAGAGATTGCTTGAAAAATCCCGCATAAAATACCGACAAGAGAAACAACATTCAACATAGATTGATTCGGTTTCAAAATAAGGATTAGACCTGCAAAACCAACTAAAATTCCAATCCACAATGCATTTCGCATACGAACCTTTAACCATATTGACATAATAAATGGAATCCATAGTGATGCCGAATATTGATATAACATCGCTTCTGATATGGGAATAAAACGAATGATATAAAACAACGTCACGTAGCATGCGGCCCCGGAACTGATTCGAATTAAATAATCTAAAGGCTGTAGCGGTTTAAGAGACTTAATATTATTTTTAAATAAACTGAACACACTCAACAACACACATACCGTGCTTTGAAAAAACATAATGACAGGAATGCTAATATCGTGAGAAATAGATTTTTCAAATAGACCAATTAGTGAAATAAAAAAGTAACTCAACAAACAAAACGCCATCCCGCGCATGGGATTTGTTTCGGTCTTCACGCCCACTACCCTATTAAAGTCTAATTGATTTATATTTTATCATTATTATGAATCAGTATTCAATCATGTTTGACTACATCAAATCTGATAAATCATCAGCATGCTCTTCCTCATCTTTTAATATTTCTTCAAGCATACGGCGCGTTGTTGGATCTGCTTGACCAAACCAATCGATTAATTTGCGATAGACCATAATTGCGATTCGTTCAGCAATCAAATTACCTTCGATCAAATCAAGTAACTCAGATCCTGTATGGTAATCAGTAGCTGTGCGTTGAGCAATAGTCGCTGGATTAAAATCGGGGTTGCCTCCCAATTGATTAATGCGCTCGGCAATCATCATCATATGACGCTCTTCATCCATTGCATGCTCAGCAAATTCAGCTGCAACTTGTGGCCGCTCAATACCTTTAGCAATAATTTGGTTATGGCGATAACGTAACACGCACATAATTTCCGTTGCTAACGCTTCATTTAAATGATAACAGGCTTCTTCTATGTTTAGCGGATAATCTTTGGTTACAGAACCATCTCTAATCGACTGTTTAGCTTGCGTTTTTATTTCTTCAATATTAAATAACGTATTATTTGGCTTTGTCATGAGTTTCTCCTTAAACCTGCATGTTATTTGTAATTATAGTCCAATTTTTGAAATTCGAGTAACAAGTTAAGGAGGTAGAAATAACGCATGGGTTTATTCCAACTCGTTTTTTTAGTACAATAAATGCCATTTGCTTTAAACTAGGTTTTTGTATTGACGTTTAAACCACGAATTTTATTATATTTTATCTGCGTGTTATCTTATTTTTTCTCCCTTACCTCGGTGTATGCTTATACAACACCTAACGTCTGGGATGTACTACGACGCCAATTTGCATTGAATCATGAAGTTACGCAACCGGAAGTACAAAATCAATTACGCTGGCTGATCGCTCATCCCAGTTATTTAAACAAATTAACTCAATCTGAGCCGTATATTTACCATATTTTGACTGAAATTCGAAAAAAAAACTTGCCAGGAGAAATTGCTTTAATCCCGATGATAGAAAGCGCTTATGATCCATTCGCTTATTCAGGAGCGGGAGCGGCAGGTTTATGGCAATTTATGCCCGGAACAGGAACCAACTTAGGATTAAAACAAGATTGGTGGTTTGATGCACGACGCAGTATTGGGCCTTCTACAACAGCAGCATTAAGTTACTTATCTTATTTACATAATTTTTTTAATGGTAATTGGATTCTCGCATTTGCAGCCTATGATTCTGGCGAAGGCACCATGGCCCGTATTATTAAAAATAGCGGTCAACCAGTAAATCGCGTTCATTTTTGGTCACTACCCGTACCCAACGAAACAAAAGCGTATATTCCTCGCTTACTTGCGTTGGCTGAAATTATCCAAAACCCGCAACGTTATCACGTTGTACTACCCGATATTCCTCATGAACCCTATTTTGAAGAAGTGAGTATCAATAGTGCTATCGATTTAGATCACGCAGCTAAATTAGCCGGTATCTCCTATCACGAAATGATTAAATTAAATCCCGGTTTTAATCGTTGGGCAACAACACCTTATCGCCCCTACAAACTATTAATTCCTGTAAATAAAGTAGAAAACTTTAACCGAAATTTAGCCAATCTACCTGAGGATCAACGAGTCAGTTGGACACGTCATCAGGTAAGTGCCGGTGATAATTTGCAAATTATCGCCCAAAAATATCACACAACAGTCAATTTAATTAAAGAGCTGAATCAGCTTAAATCAAATTCTGTTCGGAAGGGGCAGTATGTTTTGATCCCTAGCCATAATAACGTCACCAGCAAGCAACAAGCAATAGCAACCACTAAACCTAAAGTCATCCACTTTGCAGCGCCCAAACAACTTAAAATAATTCATATTGTCAGTCGAAGCGACTCATTCTCATCCATACAAAGAAAATACGCTATCAGTGCTAACCAACTTAGACAATGGAACAAAGTTACACTTAGAACTAAATTAAGACCAGGACAATCCTTGATTATTTGGCGACAGGTGAAACAACCTGTGCACTATCTTGTTAAATCGGGCGATAACTTAAGTTCGATAGCACGACAAAATCATACATCCATTCAAAATATTCTTCGTTTAAACCCAGCTATAGCAAAGAATAAATTGAAACTGGGTCAAACGATTTGGCTGGGGTAATCGAATGATACATCAAGGATGTTGTATATGAATTAGATATCTGAGGATCGACTAACTCTTTCTAGAATGCTTTCAATTCTGATCACGTTGCTCCTCTGTACAATAGCTCTCTGTATAGGTCAAACAAATCTTCGTCATGTACAACAGAAAAAATCGTTAATCAATTATTATATATCGACGAGTAGATTTTAAGGTTATATTTTCCCAAACTCTTTCATGTAGATAAAAAAATAATATCTTTGAAATAAATTCTAATAAACCGATATAAACGGCCAGGTTTAGTTTATGGGTAATTATAAAACTGATAACTACGGTCATGAACATTCCGATAATTCGCCAACTCAAGGCTTTGGCCAAACTATATAGATGGGAGTTTTTCATCAATTTTTTCCATTTGTTTTAGATAATCCATATTGTATAAAAATGTCACAATCTTTTGTACAGATTCATTGATTGATAAATCAGTCGTATCAAGAATGATATCCGCTGACTCTGGCGGTTCATAGATATCGTCGATACCCGTCATTTTTTTTAATTGTCCTAAACGGGCTTTATTATACAACCCCTTTGGATCGCGATCTTGACAGACCGATAATGGCGTTGAATTATAAAGTTCAATAAATCCACCATGTTGGGAAATAAGCGTTCTGCTTTCTTTTCTCGCATCACGATACGGTGCAATTAATGCACAGATAGCAATGCCACCAGCTTTGGTAATTTCAGCCGCAATAAAACTAATTAAGCGTATATTTAAATAACGATCTTCTTTGGAAAAACCTAATTTATTCCCCAATAATTCTCGAACCAAATCGCCATCTAAAATAGAAACACTACGCTCATCTACTTTGTTTAATTGAGCCTGCAAAGCATATGCAAGGGTTGATTTTCCCGAACCAGAAAGACCCGTGAAAAATAAAGTAAGTCCTTGTTTATGCCGTGGAGTATAAGAGAATGTTAATTCTTTTATGATTTCTGGGAAAGAAAACCATGCTGGAATGGTTTGATGATTCATTAATTTTTCGCGCAATGCAGTACCGGAAATGGTCATGATTGTTTCTTCAGGTTTAATATCGTTAATAAAGGCATAACGCTTTCGTTCAGCTACATAGGCCATTTCTTGTACTGGAATAATGTCTATGCCAAGTTCACCTTTAAAATTATCTAACCATTCTTGAGCAGCATAAGGTGTATAAAAAGGCGTTTTTTGACTATTTAAACCTGGACCTGCATGGTCTCGTCCCACAATAAAATGGGTACACCCATAATTTTTTCGAATTAACGCGTGCCATAATGCTTCCCTAGGACCAGCCATCCGCATGGCTAGGGGTAGCAGGCTTAATAAAACGCGATCCTTTGGATAATAAGGCAGAATTTTTTGATAGCATCGAACACGTAATGGATAATCAATATCCCCTGGTCGAGTTACACCTACAACAGGATGTAGCAATAAATTGCCCTCGAGATGTTCAATAGCTTCTAATGTCAGAGCCCAATGCGCTCGATGAATTGGATTTCTGGTTTGAAACCCTACAATATTTTTCCACCCTAGTGTTTTAAAGTGGTTTTTCAAGATTTGAGGCGTCATCCGCAACGTTGCAAAATCGGCATGGGTCGGCAGCTGAATTGTCTCAAGAATTCCGCCAAGATACCAACGCCCCGCCCTATTAAAAAGATAATCTACTCCAGGATGCATTGTATCAATGGTACCAAACAATTGTTCCGCTTCTAGTATTTTATCAGCTTGCCATATATCTGTAATTTGCAGACGCGCTAGTGCTGTTTGATCGAAGTCTAAGAGAATTATTGTTTCGTCAATGGCGATGGTATTAGCAAAGCTTGCTGAGACATCGAGCGTAATTGGCATTGGCCAAAGAGCACCATTTTGCAGACGAGAATCTAACAAAACGCTTTGATAATCTGCTTGACCAAGAAAACCGGTTAATGGAGAAAATCCACCAGAAAGCAACATTTCCAAATCAAAACGTTGTCTTGAGGTCACAGTCCATGTTTTTTGATTCACATCCATGAAATAAATCTCTTAAAATTAAAGCATTATTTCAAATTATGCTATTTTCTACAATTACATATTGGTACAAATAAAGATACTTCAAAATGCAACATGTTAGATGATATGATTTCATTAGAGTAACTGCCATCACAAATCTGCAGATACAATATTAGGAATTAGCCCATGCTGTTAGATGTTCATGCAAATCAACTAGATCAGCTTATGGCACAAGGCTATGATTGCCTTAAACAAAAGCAGCTACAACAAGCCTTATTGTGTTTCAATAGCGTGGTTTTGTTAGCGCCCAAACATCTGGAAGCTTTGATAAACTGTGCAGATATTTTAATTGGTTTAAATCGACCAGCAGAAGCAACGGTGTACGCGCAATATGCTTTGCAACTTAGTCCCAATTCTCATATTTTAACTCTGAATGCTAAAGCACTTTATCAAATGGGGAAATATGTTGAGGCTCTTGGCTGTTTTGAGCACATCCTTGATGAAGAACCAAGCAATTATATGGCTATAGGACAACGCGCACTGTGTTTAACACAACTCAACCGTTATGATGAAGCACTCCAAGCTTATCAAAAAGCTTTAGCATACAGTAATGAGCAAGATGTTTGGATTCACTATAATTATTCTTTATGTTTACTTGCTATGGGCAACCTAGTGCTTGGATTCACGCGATTTGAATACCGTTGGCTATGTTCATTAAAAGAAAAACGCCAGGAATGGATAATACCGGAATCTACAAGTCGTGAGATGCTACAGGGCAAATCGATTCTTATCCATTCGGAGCAAGGCCTTGGTGATAGCATTCAATTTTTTCGCTATATCCCGCTATTGGTGCAACTCGGAGTTCGCGTATATCTCGAAATGCAGCCTTCCTTAATCCCATTGTTTTATGCCTGGCGTCATACGATTCGTTTTATTGCAACAGGTTCTCCATTACCTTCATGTGATTATCACTGTCCAGCAATGAGTTTAGCCAGACTGTTTAAAACGGAAATACATGCTATTCCTAGCTCCATTCCTTATGTGTTTCCTAACCTGCATGCACTTGAAACCTGTCGGTCAGCGTTAAAAATTTCAGACAGCAAGCGTATAGGCATTGCCTGGAGAGGAAGTACTATTAATCCAATGAATCAACAACGATCGATTGCATTATCTGCTTTGCTCACACTACATCAATCTGATCTGGATTTTGTTTGCCTACAAAAGGATGTGTGCTTAGAAGAGAAAAAAGAACTGGACCAGTATAACATAACCTATCATGGCCTAGAATTAAGCACGATGGTTGGAACCGCGGCGATCATTGCCTGTTTGGATTTAGTGATCACGGTGGATACATCTATAGCGCATTTAGCAGCTGCCATGGGTAAGGATGTTTGGATTTTATTACCTTTTAATGCAGATTGGCGTTGGTTTATACAAAGAAACGATAGCCCTTGGTATCCCAATGTCAAACTCTTTCGACAAGAAAGGCTCGGCGATTGGAGCCTTCCTTTAGCTCGTGTCAAAAAATATTTGGTAGCATTACAACCCGTAGGCCTTGTGCTGAACATTGAAAAATCACTCCAAGAGGCTCACCAAAAATTACAGCAAGGGTTATTGTTTGAAGCAGGACAACGTTATCGCCAAATTCTAATAAACAACCCAGAATGCCATAGCGCGGCGCAAGGCATTGCTTTAGCCGCACTTCAAGAACAAAATATGGCAGATGCCATTCAATTCATGCAACAGGCCGCAGAAATAGCCCCTAATGTCGTAGTGTATCGGCGTAATCTGGGTGAATTATTATGTCGAGTAGGACAATTGGAAGCAGCTATTGCATCACATCATATCGCAATTAGCACAGAACCCGAGCATGCTGAAAATCATTTTCTATTGGCTTTAGCCTATAATAACAACCGCCAATTTCAATTGGCCATTCAACATTATCGTATTGCATTATCTTATGATCAACACTATGGTTTGGCTTGGAATAATTTGGGTGCATCGCTTGAAAACATGGGCGACAAGCATCAAGCTCAAAGTGCCTATGCAACTGCCATTCGTTTAAACCCCAAACACGCCGAGGCACAAAATAATCTGGGTGCGATTTACAGTGAAGAGGGCCGACTTGATGAAGCACGTATGCATTTTGAAGCAGCCATTGCAGCAAGAGCAGATTTTGTTGAAGCACATTACAATCTATCTCTGGTAAAAAAATACACAGATAACGATCCGCATTTGGCTTTTTTAGAAAATATCACACAAAAAATAGAGCATTATCCTGTTCAAACTCGTATTCGTTATTATTTTGCACTAGGCAAAGCACTCGATGATACACACCAATATGCACGTGCCTTCAAAGCATATGCTGAAGGTAATCGGTTGCATTATTTGCAAAAGCCTTGGGATAAAACAATTCTACATAACTTCGTTGAACACATACCCAAGCTATTTACGGAATCCTTTTTAACCACAACAAAACAAAACACCGAAACACGTTGCCCTATTTTTATTGTGGGCATGCCGCGCGCCGGAACAACATTAATTGAACAAATATTAGGTAGTCATGAACACATTTATGGCGCTGGAGAATTAAGTATTTTAGATGACATCATTCAAGCAGCTTGCCATGCTGCTGGTTTGCCATTAATCACTTGGCTTGCCCAATTAACAGATCATGACTTTGCTGTCTTGGGAAAACAATATTTAGATCAAACGTGGAAATTAGCACCCGACAAAACCTTCATTGTCGATAAAATGCCAAGCAATTGTTTTTATATCGGTATAATTCATCGCATGTTACCTACCGCTAAAATCATTCATGCCATTCGTGATCCTATGGATTCGTGTTTTTCGTGTTTTACGCATTTATTCAAAAGCAGTATGTTGTTTGCTTATGATCTCAGCGCATTGGGTAATTACTATCTATTATATGCCCAAACGATGCAGCACTGGCGCAATGTCCTGCCGTCCGCCCGGATATTTGATTTACCCTACGAGCAAATGGTGAATCATCATGAATTCATTACAAAACAGCTCTTAGAATATATTGGATTACCTTGGGATCCTAATTGTCTTAATTTTTATAATAATAACCGCATCGTAAAAACAGCGAGTTTGACCCAAGTTAGAAAACCCATCTATAAAACTTCGGTCAAGCGGTGGGAACATTTTGCAGAAGCGTTAGCTCCCTTGTTAGATATAGTCAATCCGTATCGTAATAAGAAGGGAATCAGTGCATGATGTCAGTAGATGAAGCCCTGCTCATGACCATGCAATTACACCAGGCTGGTCAATTAGAACAAGCGGGAACGCTTTTAAATCATATATTAGAAACGCACCCTACGCATGCCGATGCCTTGCACTTACGGGGAGTTATCGCCTATCAAGTCAACGAGATCCACTTAGGAATACACTTCATTGAACGCGCAATTCAAAGTAATCCCCATGTTGCTTTATTTTATAGCAATTTAGGCGAAATGCATCGCAATTTAAACGCGGTCCATTTAAGCATTCAATACGGGCAGCAAGCGGTAACACTCGATCCGCAGTCAGCCACGGCTTTGTCTAATTTAGGCATTGCTTATTATGACGCCAAACAATATGAGCATGCAGAAAATTATCATAAACGAGCGCTGGCTATCAATTCTAACTTAAGTCAGTCACTTAACAATATGGGAAGTATTTATAAAGTTTATAATCAGACAAAACAAGCCGTTGAGTTTTATCAAGCTGCTATAGCTGCTTCGCCGCAGTTTGTTGATCCATTGAATAATCTAGGCGCTTTACTCCTGCAACAACACGAGTTTAAACAAGCAGCGAAATACTTGCGTCAAGCCATTATGTTAGCGCCAGCTTTTGCTGATGCGCAATGTAATATGGGTTTGACCTTACTCGGCTTAGAACAATATGATAATGCCTTGCTCCATTTTGACAAGACATTGCAATTAAAACCAGATTACGCAGAAGCATATTATGGTATTGCAACAATTTATTTGCATCAGCATTATTTTATTGAGTCAGAACAGGCTATTCATAAAGCGATCGCAATTAACGCCCATCAGGTTGAATTTTACCAGCTATTAGCAAAAATTTATCAGGAGCAAGGTGATTATAGACAAGCCTTAATATATTTAGATCAGGCGCTGCATATCGATTCAACGTCGTCTGCCCATCTTAGCAAAGGCAATGTATTGATGGAAATGGGAGAGATAACCAAAGCGGAAGCGCACTTTTTAAAAAGTGCTGCCGACCCAAACCGAGATACTCAAATACTTGCGCATTACTCTTTGGTTCAGCTGCGTAAAATCAAACCGGACAATCCAAGTTTGAATGAACTAGCATCAATAGTTAATCATCAGATTCAAACCGTTTCGCCGAATAAATTGGAATATGCTTATTTTGCTTTGGGTAAATGTCATGACGATATAGGTGAATGGGCTAAAGCGTTTGAGTATTTTTCCTTAGGTTGTCAGCTAAAACGGACACGCATTACTTATCATATTGCCGAACAGATTGAATTCACACATGCACTGATTCGTTGTTTTACCCCGCAAACCATCGACTATTTGCAAGCGTTTGCGAACTCGTCCGCACTACCTATCTTTATCGTCGGCATGCCCCGTTCAGGAACGACCCTGGTTGAGCAGGTGCTGTCTAGTCACTCTCACGTCCATGGTGCTGGCGAGCTCACGCATTTAAATAATTTAATTCAACAACCCATTCAACACCATCAAAACACAATATATTATCCTGAAAGCGTGTTGCAATTGTCGTCTCAACTATGCCATGCGATCACTGAGAATTATTTATCTCATTTACAGCGGTTTTCTCCTCATGCAATCCGTATTACGGATAAAATGCCCCACAACTTTATTGCTATCGGATTAATTCATGCATTGTTTCCAAATGCTAAAATTATTCATGTGGAACGCAATCCCATAGACACGTGCTTATCGTGCTATACAAAATTGTTTAATCAAGGACAATTGTACTCCTATGATTTAACGGAACTGGGGCAATATTATCAATGTTATGAACGGATCATGGATCATTGGCGTCATATTCTACCATCCAATGCTTGGTTGGATATAAAATACGAAACGATGGTTAGCCATTTCGACCAAGAAGCCAAGCGGCTCGTCGATTTTTGTGATTTACCTTGGGAACCAGATTGCCTTAATTTTTATCAATCGGAACGACAAGTGCGTACAGCCAGTTTTGCACAAGTACGTCAACCTGTTTACACCTCATCTGTTGGGCGTTGGCGTCTATATGAGCGTGAACTTGCGCCGCTTATTCAATTACTCTAAGGCTTCCAATCCGTCGCCCAACAACACGCATGATCAAAAGCCGGTATTACTATAATTTTTGGTTTTTTTGTTGCAGGGAAACGTTTGGCAAATGCAAACGCAACTGTTTTGGGAACAACAGTATCTTTTTCTCCTACCCAATGTGTTTGTGGAACGGATATTAACTGTTTCCATGTATCCGCTGGATTTAACGAACCATATAATGGCGTTAAATTTTCCTGACGCACCCAGAAATCGGTATCTAATATTGCTGCAACCGTTACTAACTGAATCACATCTGTCCGCCTAGCGGTAATTAATGTAGCAATCGTGCCCCCCCCTGAGTAACCGATCAATATAATATGTTTGGCATGATAATCCTTTTTCAATTGCTCTATTGCTTGATTCATTGCGTTGATTACCTCAGGCGAAAACCGCAAATGAGTCCAATAGGCTTGTCGGCAATGTCCCCATTCTTCCTTCGATACAAACTGACACGGTCTCGCTAAATAAACGATGGAATTGTTTTGTTGATTATGAATGGCCATTTGAAGCCCAGTTGGAACAATAGGTGTTGGATTAGCCGAGGGTGTATCCTCTGAAAGCCAAGCTAAACCATCCCCTTCAATATAAATAGTTAATGTATCCGTTTTTTTGGGTGTTGGCGATCCATACGTTTTCAATGTGAACAGTGGGGTATGAATCGCATGTTCATGCCATCCTGCTGCTTTTGCAAGAGAGGCTGCCTGCATCGCACGCACCTCTGAAGATATCATAGATGCTTTTAGCATGCATCCAGATAAATAGACACAATTGAGTAGCATAAGTAACTTGAGCACGAGTTACGACTTATATTTTATTGTTGCCGCACCAATACCGCTGTAAGCATTATTACCTACTTGTACATCATAATTTAATTCCATAATCAACGGGCTCGTTGGGTTTGTTAACATGACCCCCGCTCCTCCTCTAAATACGACCCCATTAAATTGCACGCCAAAAGTCGTAAACGTTGAGCCACTGGCAACGAACGTAGAGGTAACTTGGGGTTGGCTGTTAATCACATCATCTGCCAACCCTGCGTATCCTGTGAGCGTCAGATCATGCTGATTGTCAATGTTTGTTAGATGATAAGCACCATTACCATAAGCACCAAGAACCAACGACGAATTATGATTAGAAGCAACCAATAAATCCATCGGCGAGCCAGACTCTCGATACCTGTTTTGATTGATGAACAGATAGCTTGCATCCAGTTCCGGTGTGAATACTAAATTGGGACTCAATACAGAAGTACGCCATCCCGCCTCTGCTCGGAGGTTAGTGAACCAACTGTTATACGAACCCTTCGCTGTACTGGCATATAAGGGAATAGAGCGATTAGTATCATTAGTTTCGTACCCAACTAACCCCTGTCCGGCAAAATAAACATGATTGGGAAGCCTCTTTGAGGCATACAACATGCCCTGATACGCTTGGCTATTGATCGATTGGCCACTAAGTACAGATTTACCATGCATCTTATCGCCACCTAACGCAAATCCTCCTCCAAATAACCAATCATTGGCCAATTGTATATCTTTTCCAATAACTGCACCGTAAGCCGTAGCATTGAATCCCGGTACAGTGCTACGTTCATTTTGTGTCATGGATGCACCATACGGTTTAACCCATATTTTTCCCGGTTGATAAATCATCGCATCTCCCGATGATCTACCACGCAACGTCTCCCACATCGGGACGACATCCAAAACCGATCGCGTTATCAATTGAACTACTTGCATATTTTCATTAGTCAACTCAGGGGTTGCCTGACTGGCCGCCACACGAAGAGCATCCGCCGTAGATAGTCTAGTGTAAGGACTAAAAGTAGGATTCCCTGCCGCGACTTGTCCCAAGATAGCTGTTGTAGCGCCCTGACAATAAGTACCTCGACAAACGTTGTAAACCTCTGGATTAATGGTTGCGGTCAGATTGATCCCATTACTGGCGTTATTGAGTGTCGGAACAAAGGACCAAATATAGCTATTGTCACTGACGTTAAATCCATTGATGGGCGAGGTAAGCGTATTCCCGCTGCTAATGACATCAGATAAAATATCCCCACTATGAAGCAACGCATTTTGATCTATCTGCACATATATATTACCACTTTCTGATAGATCAACGGCCTCAGTTACCGCTAGCTGGCCATAATCACTTGCACTAGCAACGCGCGTTTGCAATAAGCCTCCCGCCTGTTGCACGTAATCCCCTACTATTGTTTGTAACGCATCACCAATGACTATTGTGCCTGAGTTGTTAACGGTCGTTGCCGTAATCGTATTTGCCATGGTAAAAAGCGCATTTGCAGACACATTAAAGGTATTAACATCGTAATCGCCTTCGCTGGTAAATATCGCACCATCCGTAATATTGAATGCTGTATTGGCTGCCACGACAGCTCCGATAATCCGGGCGCTTTGACCCAGTATATCAATATTACTCACCGTGCTATTAGAGATGTTAATCGCGTTGATGTCACCTTGGATAGTTCCACTATTAGAGATACCACCATCCACTATCGAGCTCGTTAAAATCGATATCCCAGCTTCCCCCCCCCTAATCGTCCCATTATTAGAGATGCTTCCACTGATTAATGCTTGAGAATAAATCCATATCCCATCATTCAGACCGCCACTAATCGTCCCATTATTAGAGATGCCTCCGGTCACCGCGCCCTGATTATGGATCGATAGACCATTAGCACCACCGCTAATGACCCCAGTATTAGAAATATTACCCTCAACATTCGATCCGTTAAAAATTTCCATGCCATTATTTATGACACTGTTAATTCTACCTCTATTTGAGATGGCCCCATTGATAGTACTCGTGCTACGTACAAGAACAGCATTACCCTCATTTGCTTCAATTAAACCACTATTAGCGATACCGCCGTCAATTTGAGCATCGCGGTCAATTGTTATGGCAGAGAAACTGCCACCCGCTTCAATTATCCCGCTATTAGATATACCCCCACTGACTGTGCTTGAATTGTTGATTAGGATACTGGTACCATTGGTACTGGTTATCTTTCCACTATTGAATATGCCACCATTGACGGTGCTTATAGTGCCAACTGTTTTAGTAACCGCTATACCAGAACTACTAGTACTTATCGTCCCACTATTCGTAATGCCATTAGAAAGCGAAGAACTATTGATGTCAATGCCAATTCCTGACGTATTATTGACGATCCCTTCGGCACTTATTGCGATGTACGATGGGGGTGTGGGAGTATAATCTAATATATAAATACCACCCACTGTTCCACCATCTTCCACTGTAACACTTGAGCCTATATCAAACTCGCAGACTGCACCTGCTAAACTCGTATCAGTAATATAGGTCGGGCAGGAATCAGCCATCGCTGTTTCGGCATTAAGTGTTACGATTGCAGAGGCCGTTGCTTTAAGCGCGAACCGCGTAATATTCTTTTGAAAGAACGATTTATTTTTCCGAATATCCATATCGTTGTATGCTTCCTAATAATCGACATCTTTCATAATGAAAGCCTAGTAATCTTTAATAATAAAGAGATACGTCGATTCTTTCAATCATCTCTGTACGGTACGATTTTTAAATTCGTCGTTGCGAGGAGCATAGCGACGAAGCAATCTAGCGACCTTCGTGGGTGCATCTGATTTATTGAAGTAGCTCACTGATTCATTGATAATCCATATTTTTTCCGCCAAGAAAG
>JAUYSP010000017.1 GCA_030696305.1 Legionellaceae bacterium
CCTTCTCAGCCAACCATTCACAGACCGCATAACCAATACCGGATAAACCACCCGTAATCAAATAAACCCCATCCTCTCGCAAAGAGGCCCAAACAAAATCCTCACGAATTTGATTCAATTCACTTGCTTGCAAGCGGCAAATAGATACTTCATCACCCAGTAATCGAAGTTGATTTTCACCCGAAGCGTCAAATGCGCTCGCCACGTACTGCTGCACAAGGTTAGTAAAACCATCCGTCTCATCAAAACCAATGATACGTACTGCCCAATCGATATATTCATTTTGTAAAGAACGGCCTACACCCCACAGGGCACTGCAGCTCAAATCTTGTTCTACCAATAAATCAAACACAGGCCAAGAAGCCTGTTGTTTCATCAAGGCTCTAAGTAAGGCTTGAATCGCCTGTAAGGCATGAACCGACTGAAGCTCGGTCCGTTCGGCTATCGTGGCTTTCGAAGATGAATCACTTAAGGCTGCATAAATAACCCGATCACAAGAACCAATTCGTGACCACGTCTCAGCAAGGCATGCCTCAGCAACACTTAACTCGTGTAATCGAACGCCCATAGCACTTAAGCGTAAACTAAACGCCGTTCTGAATGAAGATACGTCATGAATTAAAACCCAAGTTTGGTGAATATCGACAGGAGTATAATCAACGTACTGACTCAATATAATAGACTGCTGCGTTGAACTCCCAAGCTCGCGAGATGAAAAGCCCTCATCCCTCAATAGGGTTTGCCAAGCAGATAGTGTTAATAAAGGATGCTCAGCACGAAGCGCCTCATCATTAAAACGCCACCAACCATCCAATAATCCAAACGTTAAATCCACAAAACACGAACGGGACGTCAATTCCAATAACAATAGATAGCCTCCAGGTACCAGTAAGGATTTAACATGGGATAACGTGTCACTCAACGAACACGTCGCATGCAACACATTCGCTGCAATCACCACATCATATTGATGAAATCCAAAACCCTGTAAATGAACCGCCTCTTCAATATTTAAAGTTTGATACCGTACAAACGCATACGCCGCAAAGCTTGCCTTCGCTTGTTCAAAAAATCCGCCACTTATATCTGTATAAATATAATCAACTACATGTCCGCTCGCTTGCAACAAAGGTAAAATATGACGAGTCGTTCCTCCCGTCCCCGCCCCTATCTCTAAAATACGCAACACCTTGTCTTTGGGATACTGTGATAAAAATTCCTCAAACCCTCGCGCTACTTGCTCATTGATTGCAACATAGTCCAAACTCTCATAGTACAAACTACTCGCTGAAATACTCGCCTCTTCCGTGAACAATACATCCAATGCTTCAACTCGATCTTGTAATATCTCCGATAAATGCTCACCACAACGAGACAATAACGTCAGCTCAATCTGGGCCAATGGATTAGAGTCAATATAATCTTCAATCGACGGCAACGAACTATCAAGCGTCTTTAATACCCGCCAATTCGAATCTAAAAAACCACCATCTTGCAGCAAAGAAAATAGATGCCGGGTCAACCGATGGTGCCGCGTAGCAATCGCACCTCGCGCCAACACTTCTGACACTATCAATTTATCGCCTACACCAAACCCTATGCTAAGCATTTTGAACGCTTTGATAATATAAGATAGCGCCAAAGTCTGATAAATCGACTCTAAATCAATCCCAGACTGCACGGAAGAAACAACAGTAAAAGCCAACTCGTCTATCCCTAATCCCGCAAATCCTAAACGATAACCATCGCTGTTCACACGACCATAAGACTGCCAGACTAATTCATAATATAAATCAGATTCAACTGTATATTGTTTACTAAATTGTTGCGCACTGACCGCTTGAAGACTCAGTTCGTCAAACAATCCAATCAATTCACCCTCGGGTGAATAAAGCTCAAGTGTGACCATAACTCGATTGTCTTTCGAAACCAAACTCGCTCTATCTGCTTTCACCCAGACATGGGTAGGCAGTCTCCCTTTTAATACAACAGCCTTTATCCCAACGGGTAAATAATGCTTTGATTGCTCACCATCAAACAACCCACTGATACTTTGTATACAACTATCCAATACCGCGGGATGCGCTATATACGTACCTTCCTCATCTAATACTATCTCCGCTAATATCCCGTCCGAAAGATGATAAATGGCACGGAGCCCTTGAAACATAGGACCATAATAAATACCCGATGCATCTGCCTGTTGATGATAATCTGTTTGATGCCAAGTCTCTGTGGCACGTGCGACGTACCCTGCAAGATTGATACGCTTTTCGGGCAAAGAAACCAAACTAAAGCTTCCCTGACAATGGCGCACCCAGTCAGAATCCTCTGCACTATATATCTCAACCAAACGCTCTGAATTGACTAAGACTTGCAGCGATACAGAGCCTTCTTCAGGGATAAATAATGCTCGTTCAAAGATAAGGTCACGCACACCATAAACGTCTGTTTTATCTAGATACGACAAAGCCTCAAAACATAATTCCACATAACCCGCACCTGGGAATACGACTTTGCCAAATACTCGATGGTCGCCTAAATACTCTTCTTTAGATATGGATAAATCTGCATTAAATACTTTCTCTTTCCCTGCTCCTGACAAAGTCGAATGTAAAAAACCTCGGGATAAAGGTATGCCTAAGGAGCGTGACGTAGGCTTCGGATCAAACCAATAAGATTCCCGCTTAAAGGGATACAAATGCCGTGATTTAGTATGATCTTGTTTAGGAGACTCTTCCAATAAAACATGTGCATTCGTTCCACTAAAACCAAACGAACTAATACCAGCTAACCGTTTTTCTCCCGGTTGAACGATCCATTTTTTATGTCTAGTTAAAATTTTAATGTGCTGCTTATCTAAAACAATATTGGGATTTAAACGTTTAAAATGAATATTTTTAACCATTGCCTTATGCTCAAGCATCAAGACGGTTTTTATAAGACCAGCAATTCCAGATGCTGCTTCCAAGTGGCCGATATTTGATTTTACAGCACCCAGATATAACGGCTTTTTGGCCGGACGATTTTGTGCGTAAACTGATTGAATCGCTGATAATTCAACTGGATCTCCCAGTATGGTTCCTGTTCCATGAGCTTCCACATAACTCACTGCATGTGCATCGCAACGAGCTTGCTCTAATACCTGCCGCATAAGCTTTTCTTGCGATAATTGATTAGGGGCAGTCAAGCCGTTACTCGCGCCATCTTGATTAACCGCCGTACCCCGAATAACAGCCCATATTTTATCGTTATCTTTAATCGCATCCGTCAATCGTTTTAAAACGATAACACCAACACCTTCACTTCGCACATACCCTGTTGCGCCTTCATCGAAAACACGACATTGTCCTGTTTTCGATAACATATTCGCCGCTGCAAAAATCTCTGTTTGTTTCGAAGTTAACATCAAATTAACACCTGATGCCAACGCCAAATTAACCTCATGATGACGTAAACTTTGACAAGCCAAATGTACTGCAACCAGGGATGAGGAACAAGCGGTGTTCACCGCAATAGCCGGACCAATTAAATCCAGACAATATGAAATACGACCAGCTGCTACTGACTCTGATGAACCAGTGGCTAAATATATTTTATCACTCACTTCATCCGAATATTTTTGTCTTAACAGCTCATAATCATGGGTAAAAATACCAACATATATCCCCGTTTGACTACCAGCGAGACTATGAGGATCAATGCCAGCATGCTCCAATGCATGCCAATGTAACTCAAGCAGCAACCTATGTTGTGGATCAATCTGAATCGCTTCTCTCGGCGAAATACCAAAAAATCCTGCATCGAATTTATCTACATCCTCAATAAAACCTCCGTGAAAAAGTGCGGGGTTCTCTTTATTGATAAGACTGTATGTATTCCAAATCAATTCTCTTTCAGGTGGTAACTCGATAATACCCGAACCTCCTGAGGACAATAATGTCCAAAAATCTTCTGGCGAATGAACATCTCCTGGAAACCGACAACTCATGCCAATGATAGCAACATCATCCATATCTGCTGCTTGATTCGGCATAGATGAACATGAATCTACCGGTAAATCAGGACTTAATTGCTGTTGAATATATTTAATTAATGCAGCGGGACTACTATAACGAAAAAAAACAGACGTATCTAACGAGATAGCTAATGCTTGGTTTAGCATATTTTTATATCGCGTTAAATCCAATGAATCAAATCCTAGCTCTTGAAAAGCGAGTGTCGATTTATAATCAGATTGACTATGATGTGCTTCTAAAAATATACGAGTTATATCTGTCACAATGTCATGGATCATTTTTGAGGACAACAATGCATTTTTTCCCGTTCCTGGCATACTCATTTCACCCCTAATCGCATACTCTACTAATACGCCATGACCCAAATTATCATGATCCTCTATGCGGTATCCTGGCAAAATATCAATAATTTTTGCACCATGAGAGGTATGAAACAGTAAAATCGGATCAATAGGCAATAAATCCTCGTTCACGGAGTGGACGTATGCCTCAAAAGAAAAATCTTTAGCATGCGATAAATAATTGAGACATCGAGTCACTGCAACAATTGATTGCACTCCCTCTGTTAACACAGCTTGTTGTAATACCCATGACAATAACGCATCGCCAAACCCCAATTGTTGCTCGTTGGGCAGCACATTAATTTTTATCAACTGTAATATGGGATGATTTGCATCATGTAATGAATTGATAGCTTGATGACGAATATTTAATAATAAATTGCGTTCAGCTATGCGTTGAGAGTAGACAGCTCCCACGATACGTTCTTGATAAACAATGACATAACAACCACGTTGCTCAATGTAATCACTGATATCTGACGATGGGGTTTGCAACTCCAGAGCCCAACATGCTTGCTCAATAAAAAACAATCTGTGTAAATCATGAGCACTAGCTAATCTAATTTGATAAAAAGGCGTTTCAAAAATCTCATCTAGGTACAGCATTGTCCATAATCCTTGCTTAATTTATACCGGAGGCTGGGCATTAACTCTCAATCTCCGCATAACAGCCTGCTTAAAAAGAAATATTTTATTAAACACTGTCTTTTTTTTCTTTGTTAATCTAAGAATCAATTGATTCACAACAAACAATAACTCGTCATCCTCATCTAAAGAATGAGTTAATTGCTGAAGATAACTAATAATACAATCCTGAATTACGCTATGCACTTTATAAAAAATGCTATCAATTTCGCTGAGGTTTTGTTTTGTAGGTATATGAGAAGGCTCTATATCACTATCAATAGCTTCTTTCATTTTCTCATAACTATAATGAATTCCAAAGGTGATTTTTAAATAATTTATTTTTTCTTCACACCGATATAAGTGCTTGTATCTATTATCTTTTGATAATTTAAACTTAGGACCTGAAATACTTATTCTAATAAGTGCTAGATCAAATCGTTTCCGTAACCCTGTGGGCTTATGATTTTTATCATACATTGGCGCTGCTGCATTAATAAAACAACACAGATCAACGGCAATTTGTGACATACTTTCATTTTTCTTTTTAATATCTAACCGACTGATATCTTCTCTTGTAAACGCTAAAAAATTCTCATAAAAAAAACCTACAGGACCATATTCGTGCTGAATTGCATCCTCAAATTTATGCAATTTAATCTGCTCCATTCCAAAAACCTCTGCCATACTTTCTATAGGAGAAGTTGATGACAGTCTTTCGCTACTTGAATCAATATCAGTTTCTGAATAATGCAAATAACATGCGTAAGTCTGAAACGCACTCGTTAATGATGCAATGGGATCTCGAACATATCCAACCAACTGGATAGTTAAAAGCTTAGGATCTCCTAGTTCCATTAATAAGTTTTTTACAGCGTGATGTGCTTCTTTAGTAAACTCCGACATCATTTCCGCCGATAGTACGAGGGTTTCAACATAACAAGTTTTGAGTTCGTTCCATAATAAATCCTTATAAGTTTCTCTGCTTTTATCATACTTTGTCCCAGCTAAGCTAAATTTAAACGGACTAAATTCTGTGGTGGAAATAAACAATGCAAAAGAGTGATTTTCAAACCAAGATCGTAGGTAATGATATTTCCGAGCATGTTTTTGAGGAATAATATTATGATACAGCGTGGCCTGAATACTTGTTGAAGCCGTCTTGATATCGCCTATATGCAACATAATCTTAGATATCTTAGCTCCATCCAAAATGAATACTCCTAACTAGATTAAATTTTAAGGAAACTTGCTAAAACAACATACATGACAATAAAGAACACAAATTCTTTAACAGATTCAACACCTCGTTAAAATTTTTATAGCAGTAGTTAATATCGAGTTTACGGTCAAAAAACAAGATTCCTCACAGAAAATAAACCTGTTTTTTGACACGAATTTATTGAGGTTGACAAATATTACAATCAATTTAATTCAGATTAATGTTAAATCCTCATCATCCAATCAACTCTATGCTGCGCAGCAATCAAGCAAAATTATAACGCAGTCCAAACATGATTGAATTTAGCGTCATAACTTCTAAATTAGATTCACCATTCCATTCAAAAGACCCCGGTGATGCACTAATAGTATTGTTTGAATGCATATTAGATCCGAAAACATGCAAATAGGCCAAGGAAACAGACCAGTTATTACTCAGGTTGTAATTGCCACCTACTTTTATCTGTGGTAAAGCTTCGGTTCTGTTAAAACGTTTTGTAGCTGTACCAGACACGAACCCACCAGGAATAAGCCTTGCAAAATTTGCAGTGGTACGAGCACGTATATTTTCCACCATAAAACCTACTTTACCAAATACCTCAAACTGATTGATTTTATAAATACCGCCGGCCAAAAAATCATAACCATCAATATTGTAGCGAATATCAAGATATTCGGCGATACTAGGTTTCGTTTGACCATAATAGCCACCGCCCACTTCACCACTCAGACTCCAGACATCGGATATGGGACGAGCAACACCAACAGCAAATCGTCCGCCCCATGGCTCACTAGTCTTGCTGCTGAGGAACGAATTGATGTGAAAGCCATTAAACTGGTTCCAAGTATGGCTTGCCTCTAGGCTTGCAAAAGGAGTCGTAGACTTTACTTGAGAAGATGCTACTGAATCCATACTACCTGCAAGTCCTAAAGGTAAATACCCTAGAGTACAAAGGGCCGATATTGCCACAGCAATTTTTTTCATACTATCATCCTTATTTTATAAAAAAAAACCAAATCGTGTCGACTCGATCCGTCTTATCCATATAGAAACCCCAGTTGAGAGTTTCATAGCCATTGAAAAAGCAGCTGACAAACCTAATATGCTGATTTTTTCCTTTAAAAAGAAATTTCAGTATATTAAGGGAGATCCAGCTGGTCTATATTTTTTACTACATCAAAGATTTTTGCAAGTAATTGGGAGAATTGGGAGAATTGGGAGAATTGGGGGTAGCTTAACAAAGATAGACTATATGGTCAAATAACCACCGATTTAAGATTTTTTGTAAAACCTCGGTTAAATAGTACTTCCTCTTTAATTTGTTGTTTATTTTGGTTTGAAACAAGGGTTCCCTTTAACAATTTTCCTAAAATATTTTTACTACTCAATGCTTAAAACCTCTTATGTTTGTCATCATCATGCTGATCTCATATTTATCACAAGCCTCAATAACCATTTGATCTCGACGTGACCCGCCAGGCTGAATAATCGTTTTAATGGACGAATGAGCGATGAGTTCAATACTGTCTTCAAAAGGGAAAAAACCATCTGATGCTAATATCGCATTTTGTAAATCGTATTCTTTTGCACGTAACAGAGCATGATGTACTGCATCCACCCTGTTCGTTTGCCCAATCCCCATTGATAAGGTAACGCCGTTTTTCACAATAACGATAGCGTTTGACTTCATGTGACGAACCACCTGAAATGCAAAACATAGATCGGAATACAATGCTGGCTCTGGTTTTTTTGATGTGGGGACAAGGGCTGTTTCGATCTCTAAAAGATTAGAATCAGGTGCTTGAATTAAAAACCCATTTAAAGCAGATCGGACCTCCATCGTGGGCTGATGTTTGATAAAGGTTAGAACGCGACATCTTGCTTTTTCTGCAAGTACTTCACGAGCTTCTATTGTGTAATCAATTGCCGCGATCACTTCAAAAAAATGCAAGTTCAAAAAAACCGCTGTTTCTTTATCAACGATTTGATTTAAAACCACAATCCCACCAAATGCACTCTTTTCATCGGCATGAAATGCACATTCAACTGCCTGTTTAGCGGTCAGCCCTAATGCAACACCGCAAGGGTTGGTATGCTTAATAATCGTGGATGCGGGGGTGTCAAATTCTGAAACTAAGCGTATACCCGCATCAAGATCCAGTAAATTATTGTAAGAAAGAGGCTTACCTTGAAGTAGATTAATATTGGGACACTCATCACGCCAATTATAGAAATGTGCTACTTGGTGTGGGTTTTCACCATAAGACAAATCGATTGTTTTTTGCAATTGGAAAGATTTTATACTCTCTCCATCACACCATTGGCCGATCTCGCCGTCATATTGTGCAATTTTTGAAAAAGCACACGCCGCCATTTTTTTTCTAAATTCTAAATTAGTCTCAACTCCAAATGACTTCAGGGCCTCAATTAAGACAGGATAATCCTTTGCATCACTAACAACCGTGCAATATTCATAATTTTTAGCAGCAGCCCGTATTAAAGCTACTCCGCCAATATCAATGTGTTCAATGTCTTGATATTGTGAGAATGCATACAAATCGACAATTACAAAATCAATGGGTTCAACATTGATTTGTTGAAGCTCTTGCATATGCTTCACATTCTTTCGATCAGCTAAAATTCCACTAAACAATGCTGGATGCAATGTTTTGACTCGTCCATCCAAGATGGGTGAAATATTTAAGTAATCTTCTATCGATAACACCTCAATCTTATTTTCACTTAAAAACGCTGCGGTGCCTTTTGAGGCAATTAATCGTGTATCAAGATTAATCAAAACTCTAGCAACATCCACTAATCCTTCTTTATTACAGACTGAAATAAACGCTGTTTTCATGACATTTGCCTCTGTTTCAATAAGAGATTGACCTCATTCAAAGAGATTTGTTTTGCAACCAATAACACTAAGAGGTGATACAACAAATCCGCTGCTTCATTTAGCGTCTCGCTTTTATCGCCGCAACTTGCCGCGAGAGCAACCTCAACGCCTTCTTCCCCGACCTTTTGTGCAATTCGCTTCAATCCTTGATCAAATAACTGAGTGGTATAATGTTGACTTGGCCTCTCTTGATATCTAGAAAGAATAACCTCCTCAAGATGAAATAAAGCAGAAAATGCTGCAGAATAACTGCCAAAACAACTTGGTTGATTTAAATGACAACATGGGCCTTTAATTTCAGCTAGAATAAGTAGTGCATCGTCATCACAATCTGTTAAAATTTGCACAACTCTAAGTATGTGTCCCGATGTCTCACCTTTCATCCATAACCGTTTTTTTGTTCGACTATAAAATGTCACTTGCCCCGTTTCACAAGTTGCACGAAGTGCCTCTTGATTCATATAACCTAACATTAAAACTTGCCCTGTTTGATTATCCTGAATAATGGCAGGTAATAGGCCATTGATTTTTCCCCAATCAATATTGGAAGGATTAAATGTTGTCATAATCTCACCACGATTTGTTGTTGCGCTAAAAACTTCTTTAAATCACTAATGGATAATTGTCTGTCGTGAAATACACTTGCAGCCAATGCACCATCCACCCGTGCTTCCTTAAATACATTCAAAAAATCTTGTGCTGAGCCTGCACCCCCAGAAGCAATTAAAGGAGTATGGGCTAACTGTCGAACCCTCTTTAATTGAGCAAGGTCGTAGCCATTTTTTACGCCATCTTGATTCATACAATTCAATACAATTTCGCCTGCACCTAAAGCCTGTATTTCTTGTACCCATTCAGTGGTTTTCCGGCCAGTTTTTTGTGTCTTCACTTCCGAGCCAGTGTATTGATAGACTTCATAATCATCATTATTTTTAAAGCTATCAATGCCTACAACAATCGACTGGCTGCCAAATTCCTGAGCCAACTCTTGAATTAATTGCGGCCTTTCTAACGCGGGAGAATTGATGGAAATTTTATCTGCCCCAGCTTTAAATACTGCTCTTGCATCTGAAACTGACCTAATGCCGCCTGCGACACAAAATGGGATATCGAGCAATTGAGAAACCTGTGTTACCCAATTTTTATCAACCATTCTGTTTTCGCTACTGGCCGTAATATCATAAAAAACCAATTCATCTGCACCTTGGTCTCTATAAAAAACAGCATGTTCCTCTATGCTTCCAAGATCACGATGATTACGAAATTGAATGCCCTTTACGACACGTCCATCTTTGACATCTAAACAAGGAATGATTCGCACGCTTAACATGATAAAGCCTCTGATAAATCAAATTTTTTCTCATACAGTGCCCGCCCCATAATGGCGCCCGATACATTGAGATTTTTAAGGACACGGACATCATCAAGTTCGCCGATACCACCTGAGGCTTGTATACTAAGTTCTGGAAATCGCGCTAACATCTGCTGATATAAATTAATATTTGGTCCATTTAGGGCGCCATCGCGGCAAATATCTGTACAAAGAATATGTTTGGTGCCGATGTCTGCAAAACGTCTCACTACGTCAAACAAAGCAATATCAGTCAACTTTTGCCAAGCTTGCGTCATCACAATCGGTGTGACCCCATCAAAATTAACATCAAACGCTAAGACAATTCGTTCAGCTCCATATTGTTTTAGCCAAGTTTCAACCAGTTGCGGTGACTCTATAGCCAAACTACCAATGACAACACGACGAGCACCCGCTTCAAAATAGGCATCAATTTGAGATTCCGTCCGAATGCCACCACCTACTTGAATATTGATAGGAATAAGTCTTAACAATTCTTTAATAAGGGATGCTTGATTTGCACTAGGATTTTTAGCACCCTCCAAATCAACTAGATGCAACCAGGTAGCCCCTTTATCTAAAAATTGTTTTGCTGCATCGATCGGCGTATCACTGTAAACCGTCTCTTTAGAATAATTTCCTTGGTATAAGCGCACACACTTGCCAGCACGAATATCAATAGCAGGATAAATAATCATAAAGTTTGCTCCAAAAAATTTTTTAATATTTGACTACCTGTAGCCCCTGATCGCTCTGGATGAAACTGTACCCCCATAAAGTTGCGGTGTTGAACGGCCGCAGAAAAAGAAGAGCCATAGTCTGTTTTTGCAATGGTATTGTGAGATACGGGTACAGCAAAATTATGGACATAATAAACATAGGCATCTTGTGAGATACCTTGCATCAAGATCGAAGAAGCAGCAATGTTAATCGTATTCCAACCCATGTGAGGCAAACAAAGATTAGCGACGAGTGGTAGCTTTTTAACGGTTCCATTCAAAAGACCTAAGCATGGTGTTGCTCCTTCTTCTGAAAATTCAAATAAAACTTGCATGCCCACACAAATTCCAAATACTGGTTTGGTAGTTGCCTTCAATACATCCACCAACCCCAAAGCATTTAATCGATTCATGACTGTTTTGGCTTCCCCAACACCTGGTAAAATGATATGACTGGCTTGTTCCATATCAGCTATGGCACTACTTACAATCACCTGTTTCCCCAAACGCTCTATAGCACTGATGATCGAGATCAAATTAGCCCCACCGCTATCAACAATAACAATCATAAAATCCCCTTAGTACTCGGAATACCAACCCCACCGTATTGTTTTGCATCACGAAATGCTCGGCCAAATCCTTTAAATAAACTCTCAACCTGATGATGCGCATTACTTCCTCGCATTCTTAAGTGCAGTGTTGCCCTTAATGCATGTGAAAGTGATTGAAAAAAGTGAGATACCATTTCTGTTGGTAAATCACCCACTCGCTCTCTAGAAAATGTGCCATCAAAAATAAAATAAGGACGCCCGCTTAAATCAAGTGCCACTTCAACAATAGCTTCATCCATCGGTAATAAAAATCCATAACGATTCGTACCACACTTATCACCTAAAGCTTGACGTAACACTTCACCTAAAACTATGGCTGTATCTTCTATTAAATGATGCTCATCGACCTCTAAATCACCGACTGCCTTCATCTCAAGACTGATGCCAGCATGGCGCGCGATTTGCTCAAGCATGTGGTCAAAAAAACTAAGGCCTGTATCTATATTAAGAAACCGTTCTTTATCCAAATCCACCGAAGCCTGTATCATCGTTTCAGAGGTTTTTCGTTGAAAGCTCGCCACACGATTTTTATCCTCGATTTGCGCGACAATAGCTGACCAACCACTCCGTTCTTTATGATACAAAAAACCCTTAAGCCTCATTTTTTCTGCCAGCAAGGAGTCTGTTTCTCTATCGCCAATGACATACGAACGTTGACGATCAAGATCTGGCATTGCTAGATAATCGAGCACCAAACCTAAGTTAGGTTTTCTGCATTCACAGCCGTCAGATTCCCAATGTGGACAAATGTGAATAGCATCAAAAGTAATCCCTTGCGAACTCAAAATGCTAATCAATTTTTCCTGAACAGAATCAAATTGAGCTTGTGGATACTGACTGCTCCCTAAGCCATCTTGATTACTGAGCATCACAAAACGATACCCCAGTGATTTGAGTCGCAATAAAGCAGGAATTACTCCTGGCTCTAACTCTAATTTTTCTAATGAATCAATTTGTTTATCTGCAGGTTCATCAATAAGAGTGCCATCTCTATCAATAAATAGAATTTTTTGATTAGACATAAGAAAGTACCTCTTTTAAACGTTTATTTTCTTGCGATGTGCCTATAGTGATACGTACACAATTTTGAAGACCATGAAGATTAACTCGCGAACGAATAATGATTTCATGCGCCTTACATGTATCCATCCACGCTGATGCATCGTTTACTTTAACAAGTAAAAAATTAGCTTGTGATGGATACACATACTCCACTGAAAAAAGAGTAGTTAGAAAGTCCTGCAATTTATCCCGCTCTCTTCGGATACTTTGAATTTGAGAACATACCACTGCTTGATTTTCTATAGATAACGCATTCATTGCTACTCGCTCTACTGGGACTGGAATTGGATAGGGAGCAATCACTTTCAGTAGTAGCTCAATAATATTTGGATCTGCAATGAGCGCACCTAATCGAGCTCCAGCCAGACCAAATGCTTTGGAGAGTGTTCGTAAGACCACTAAATTTGGATATTGGGATACAAGGTGGCTAAGGCTACTTGTTGTGGAGAATTCAATGTAGGCTTCATCAAGCACCACTAAAGCCTGATTTTGAAGTGCTTTACATAGTGTAATCACATCATCGCTATTTAAAATATTTCCAGTAGGGTTATTAGGTGAGCATAAAAAAATTAATTTAATAGTGGAGTTACGTTGATTTAAAATAGTCTCTTTATTCAAAGCAAAACCAGAATCTTTCTCTAGGGGCACCCTAATAATGCGCACCCCCTGAATATTGGCTGCAACTTCGTACATACCATAAGTAGGCGGAGTAATGAGAATTGCATCTTCATTTGCTTCACAAAATACGCGTGTTAATAAATCGATTCCTTCATCACTTCCTCGAGTCATGAGTAATTGTGAGGATTTGACACCATACATGTCTGCAAGTCGCTGTCTTAATAAAGCAGGTTGAGGATCGGGATAGCGATTTAATACATCCTCACGCCAGAATGGATTCTCATTTGCATCCAGACGCATCCCTTTGTGCATGCTTTCTGTACGTGCTGAACTATATGGAATCAGTCTTTGTATCGATTTTCTTGCGAGTTTAATAGCTAATCCCATTATTCGCCTCCTACTGATTGCAATCGAATATCAATCGCTTTTTGATGTGCATCTAAACCTTCAATATCCGTCAGCACACGTATCGTCTCGGCAAGAGATAAGAGCCCTTCTCTCGTCAATTCCTGGACTGACATCGTTCTCATGAAATCTCGGAGGGATAAACCACTACAAGACCTTGAAAATCCCGCAGTAGGCAGAACATGGTTTGTTCCACTCGCATAATCTCCTACTGATTCCGGAGAATAGGGACCTAAAAATATTGAGCCAGCAGCGTAAATTGCAGACACATATTTTCTCGGATTTGCTAATTGCAAAATTAAATGCTCGGGAGCATAGGCATTGGCAAGTGCTATTGCATCCACTTCATTTTCTATGACGACACAGAAACTGTGCTTGAGAGATTGCGTGGCGATGCGAGCTCTTGATAAAGCTTGTAGTTGAGTATCAAGCTGACGATTTACAGCACTCACAAATGTCTCACTCTTACAAATCAGAAAAACCTGTGAGTCTTCTCCGTGCTCACCCTGTGATAGTAAGTCGGATGCAACGAAAGCTGGGTTTGCTGTTTCATCAGCAATAACCATCACTTCGGAAGGACCTGCGGGCATATCCAGCTGAGCTCCATTGGGATCGAGTGAAACTAGCATTTTTGCCATGGTCACCCAGCGATTTCCTGGTCCAAAAATTTTATCAACTTTAGGAATACTCTCTGTACCATAAGCCATTGCTGCAATGGCATGCGCTCCTCCAACTTTAAAAACATCCTTGATGCCACAAAGATACGCTGCAACCAATATATAAGGATCAATTGTTCCTGTTCGATTAGGGGGTGCGCATAATACACGTAAAGGGCACGCGGCCATTAGCGACGGGACACCCAGCATCAATACTGTAGATACCAAAGGAGCGCTGCCTGCTGGCACATATAAACCAACACGTTGTATAGGAACAACCACACGTTCACATACAATACCTGGTGATGTTTCTACACTATAATTTGAAATCTTTTGTTCTTGATGAAAAGCAGTCAACTGCGCGATCACTCGTTCGAATGCCTGAATCGCTTGAGGCTGTATTTGATTCATTGCTGCATCAAATTCTTCTTGTGTCACTCGTAAGGTACTCAGCTCTACTTTATCAAATAGTTGCGTCAGTGAAAAAAGGGCCTCATCTCCTAGCAATTGAACTTTTTTTATCAGGGAACGAACTTCATTTGTGAATTCTTGCGGCAATAATGTATTAGGCCTTTGTAGCAAAGCTTTTTTCTGATCGTTTGATAATGTATTCCATAATAACGGCTTTAACATCATATTCTCCTACGCCAGCATTTTTTCAATAGGTAAAACCAAGATACTCGTCGCGCCTAAATGTTTAATTTGCTCCAAGGTATCCCAAAAAATTTGCTCTCTTGAGACAACATGTACAGCCACTTTATCTTGTGACTCACTTAAAGGCAGCACAGTAGGCATTTCCGCCCCGGGCAAACATTCACAAATATTTTTAAGTTCCGAGATTGGGGCATGAAATAGAATGTATTTTCGCGTATCTGCTTCACGTACAGCACCAATGCGTCGAAGGAGCATTTCTAATAGTTGTTTCTTTTGTGAATCTAATGGCTTCATCGTTTGAATAAACGTTGCCTGACTTTTGAGCACTGTATCGACTTCTAATAGTTTATTTTCTTCTAAAGTTTGACCTGTTGACACTAAATCACAGATTACATCGGCCATCCCCATGCGAGGTGCCATTTCTACAGAACCGGAAAGCACAATACATTCTGCATGCACTGCATGTTCATTAAGATAAGCGCCTAATAGATTAGGATAGCTGGTGGCAATACGTTTTCCATTGAGACTTTGTGGACTTTTCCAATCAAATTGCAATGGTACTGCAATGGATAAGCGACAAACACAAGCACTCAGTTGCGTGAGCATTTGATACTGACTGCTATTGGATTCTACTGCCTTTTCAAAGAGCACATTCTCGCCAACGATTCCGGCATCACATAAACCATCAAATACTAAAGTTGGAATGTCATCATCACGTACAAACAGCAAATCAATGGGAAAATTATCAACATGTGCCAGTAACCCATTCTCTTTTAATCGAAACTGTAACCCGCACTGTTTCAACAAAAAAAGCGAATCTTCTGCAAGTCTACCTTTTTTTTGTAATGCTATTCTCAATCGTGTATTCATTTATTACCACCTCGTTATTATGCGATAATGTTATAGTACATTAGAACGTTATCGCATAATAACATTTGTGCTGAGAAAATGTCAACAATTTAAGCAACTAAGAAAAGTAATTTTAAAGGAAGGAGTTGTTACTTATGTCTATCTGCTATGAGGGAATAGCCTCCCTCACCGAAGTTAATACAACGTGCAATACGCGTAATCGTTGCAACACTAACACCTGTGCGATCATGTATTGTGCGATACGGAATGCCCAGACGAACCATGGGCACCACTTGCCAACGATCAGCCATAGCTTCAAGCTCTGCAGGCGTACAAAGATCTGTGAAAAAAAGCGTTGCTTCTTCTTGATTCTCTACTAATGAAATAGCATGCATTAATTCAGCTATTTTTGAATTTATTTTTTTTGTCATCATTTCATGATTTTTAGTAATGTATTAGCATAATAGCACAAATTTTAGGATGCTATCAAAGATTCCAATGCTCTAAAAATAAATCTTTAACTTCATTTACATACTACTGGTCTATTTGAATATCACTGGTAAGTAATGTATCTAAATCATGGCAGCAGCCTGCTATGGGAATTGTTTTCAAAATATTTTCACTATCCAAAGCTTCTTCGGAACAAAACCGTCTAAACCCTTCAAATAATCCCTTAAGTTTTGATATATGTGCTTGTTGTGTTGTATTGAGTATTTTAATGAATTTTCGTGACTGATTTGCAAAATCAATGAAACCCTGCCTCGTATCGCTTCCACTTCATAAAATTGGTGTTTTATTGATGTGATAATTGATGTGACAATAGTATAAATGATTTATACTACAAGGAGTTAATGGATTTTTATGGACGATATCGGATCAATAATTTCCTGCCTACTAAGGGGCGGGTCGCAAGTTCCAATCTTGCCTGGGACACCAGTTCACAAGTGGTTATGAGTTTTAAATTAAAATAATTTCTAAGGCCTAATCAAACATGAATACAGCAAAACTATTTTCTTATGGCACGCTTCAATATGAAGCCGTACAGCTTGCTAATTTTGGCCGTAAATTAGAAGGCAGGCTAGATGATTTGCCTGGATTTGAATTATCCATGATAGAAATTACCGACCCTAGCGTCATTGCTACCAGCGGCGAAGCTTTCCACCCTATTATTACCTATACAGGCAATCCAACAGACCAGGTGAATGGTATGGTATTTGAAATCAGTGCAGAAGAATTAAGCTGTGCCGATTCCTACGAAGTTTCGGATTATAAACGCATAGAGGTAAAGCTTAAATCTGGAATATCGGCTTGGGTATATGTTCACACCTCAACTACGGTGAGCGAATGAAATTATTTGTTATTTACATTGGTGGAGCACATGAGAAATCGCTCATCGAGCTACATGACATGCGGTTTGTCGTAGCCAATACTATCGAAGAAACTTATGATACTTTGCGGCAAAGTTGGTGGGGTATTCCTTGCAGTCTGCATCTTGATGCTTGGGGTGTGCTTGATTATGCTGATGGCTATAATATCCAACTTTCGAATCTACCTCCCGACGAACAAAGTAAAAAATTGTATTTCGTTAACTTAGGCGGCTACAACCAGCATCAATTCACGGAATTACATAAAAATGTATTTGTTGTTGCCTCGGATGCGGTTCAAGCCAAACAAAAAGCGGTGCAACAAATCACTGAATGGGAATCACCTCATCGAGATTATCTTCATCAAGTAGATTCCATTCTCAATTTGAATGAAATATTAGCAAAAGAAAATCGTTACCTGCATTTAAAAGAAGATAGTCATATAAAACCATTCGAGTTTACATGCCGTTATACACCGATTGGAAAATGAACTTTTTTATAAAATGTGGCGGAGTGCGTAATGGAACCTAGACAAGAACTAACTCCGGAATATTTCAAAAATCGGTATTGGTTAAAGGTTGAATTAATTAAATTATGTAAAACACTCGGCCTTACAACACCCGGCGCGAAACAGGAACTTTTGACACGTATTGAAACTTTCCTTGCTACTGGGATTAAAACCAGTCCAGTATCTAATACAATAAATGTGGTTCGAGATAGTCACTTACCAATAACACGAAAAACGCCGGTTATGAATTACAAAAATGACGCGGCTACAAGACAATTTTTTATAGAACAGATTGGTAAGCATTTTCGTTTTAATGCTTACCTACGTCAATTTACTCAAAGAAATAATAACGAAAAATTAACATACGGCGATCTGGTTGATGGATGGGTGGCCTGCGAGCAGAAGAAGAAAAACCCCGATTACCAAAGCGACATTGGCAAACAATTTGAGTACAATCAATTCACGAGAGACTTCTTTCTCAATGAAAAAGGAAAGTCCCAAGCTGATGCCATTCAAGCTTGGAAAAGAGTAAAAGCCCTGTCTGGGCCAAAAACTTATGAACACTACCGTATTCTGTGTCAGCGAGAAAAACCATGAAGAAAGAAAACAAAAATAACCCTGAAATAAAGCTAATTGGTTTATCTATTCGAACGAATAACAGTAATGAAAGGAACCCAGAAACTGCAAAAATCGCTGGTGTTGCCGGTCATTATTGGAGTCAAAGCATTGCAGACAAAATGATTCACCGAAAAAATCCTGGCGTAACTCTCGCAGTTTATACTGAGTACGATAGCAATGAGCATGGGGATTACACTACTTCATCGATTTAGATACCATCGATGAGTTAAAAACATTACTCTGTGGGTTAGGATATGAAGAATACAATGCGGGAAAAACGAGCGGTTCACGTGTTCGATTTATTCATCAAAATCATAGTGACATCATGATGCATAAACCACACCCAAGACCTGAATTAAAAGCATATCAAATTCGACAAATTATTGAACAATTAAAAAAGGAAGGGCTTTTATGAAAAATATGATGCGATATAAAGGCTACTATGGCTCCGTTAACTTTGATGCTAACGACTTAATATTTTATGGAAAATTAGAATTTATTAATGCTCTAATAAGCTATGAGGGAGAAACAGCCAAAGAAATTAATGCTGCATTTAAAGAAGCAGTTGATGATTATCTTGAAACTTGCACTACCAGAGAAGCTAAACCCGAGAAACCTTTCAAAGGTTCCTTAAATATTAGAATTGGTCGTGATCTACATGAAAAAGCAGCGCTTATTGCAAAAGAAATTGGCTGCTCAAGTCTGAATGAATTTATCAAGCAAGCACTTAATCATGAAATTGAGCGCTTTGCTTGATGATGTGGGCATTGGGCCGAATTTCATGACGACCAATCATTTTAAACCATTAACCAATCAGACAATCGATAATTTAACTACCGGCAATATTTTTGCTAATGCGCTTGTCTTTTCAATCATCGTTTAGCACGGCCTTTATCCTTTATAATGTGACATTTTCATATTGCTACGACAACCCGTACGTATTTAGTTTTAAATGATCATTTATTGTGCTAAAATATCTAGTATTTGCTAGCGTAGGAGCGTGGTATGCCCAATTATTACAATTATATTTCAGGTGAAGCGGAGGATATTAATACAGCCGAAGCATTCTATGTTATTTGTCTCAACCCCGAATTACAGACATATAAGTTTGTAGCATCACCTCAAGATTTAAATATTTTAAAGAGCGATCCTGAAACGCGGGCTGAATCATATTGGCCTATTACTCGAGAACAGATTGATAGTGCCCCGCAGGATCAAATTTTTAATGATGATAATATTCGTAATGCACCACTTTCACTCGCTCAAATACAAAACTGTTTTGGCTTTAACCCTCAAACAGTACCATCAAGTCAATTTAGGGGACCAGTACCAACAATAGGATTTGGGTTGAATCTGCGCTACCTGACTGAACAAAATTCGGATCGTTTGCAACGCGTGCGCGAGCAGCGAATTCGTGAGCTTGCTAATGACTCGCAATGGTACTGTGCCGAAGCAAGGGTATTTTGTATATTATTTTGTATAGCACCACTAGTTAATTGCGTGAGTAACTGTACAAGAACAATAGCTACAATCATACAAGGAGGAATGGATCTTTCTTTTAATATTAACAATACAGTAACAACATTAGATGAGTTAGAGAGCGATCAAGAAGATTCAAATACACACTCACCCATGCACCGTTAAAAAACATCTATGGTGTAGTTAAATTTTTTTCTATTAATTTTAGGTAAGATCCCTTCGCAGTACTATTTAAAATGGGGACTATGTCCCCCTACCCCCTGGGATATTTATAATGAGAATTAGATGTTAGAAGGTGACATTTGTAAATTGTCCGAAAAGGGACATTTCTATTCTGCTCCAACAATAATTATCAGTTGTAAGCTCGGTATTTGTAAGATCGGTGTTTTACAATAAATCAAACATTATGTATAATTAATACACATAAATACCAGGTATTGTGAGATTGTATGACATTTGCAATTCAAATTTTTAATGATTTAAAGAAAAAGATTACTGTTGAGACATACGAATGTGAAAATTTTGCTCTAGGAGATGTATTACTTAGCTCAGATAGCTATGATCATTTCGAAAGAGATACAGAATATACATTGCCACAAGGTTATCTCAATGCGTTGAAAAATGAGATAAACGAGAGAGATTTTTATATTCATTTTGCAAAATGTCTTTTTAACTTGATTGATTTAATGAATAAAAGCGGCACTGGCGTAATTTTACAGGATAGACGATTATCAAAAGTTAGCATTTTTGAAAAGTTGTTATCCGGAAAACAGGCCTCTCATCACGCGGGGGCTTTTGGTCCCGTTGTGGCTGAAATGCGCTCTTTGCTTGATAAAGGTGTTAAAGGGTCGGTTGACTCGGGATTATCTCAATCATTGTGTCATTTTTCTTCATTTTTACGTGTACATGAGGATTTTTATCGGGTTATGTCTGGAAAGAACCAACGATTATTTGATCAAATCAGTTTAATAACCGCCAAAAAACAGGCATCACGTTTTGATTGTTATTGTATTATTGATCTGATTTCACAATTAGATATCCCAGGTATTTCAAATGTAAAAATCTATTCAACGCTCTCGGAAGCTAAACAACGTATAGAAAAAATTGATTTTCCACTCAATCTGATTCCTGAGCGATACCGTATCATTTTTGTCAATTCGAAAGAACCGGATGACAAACAATTTGAGAAAAGACAGGAAGTCATCAATCATTATTACACGCAAATTCAATTATGGTTAAAAAAAGCCGAATATGTTCATCGCGTATTTCAAAAAAACAATATAAATAATAAACATAGTGACATACCAAACTACGGTATGATTAACGATCTTTTAGATGAAGAAACAGTCTCATTAAATGAATTTAGTCATGATCTAAGCTATCGAATGGCACGAGCGAACGAAGGCTTTTTTGTCAGCAAACCAGCAAAAGGTCGTCTTTTTACTAAAAAATTACCACCATTGCACAGGTGCTTATTGATGATAGAACAGCAAAAAAATGCTTCGTTGCCAATTCATCCTGACGATTTAAATCAGTTGCGCAAGTTATGCACACCACTGTATCTGTCCGCTTGGTTAGGGGATCTTTCAGCTGTTAATCAAGCAATTCAAGAAGGGATTGATTTAAATGAGAAAGATAAAACGAACAAAACGGCATTGATGGTCGCTATACAGAGAAATCATGTTGAAATAGTTAAGACGCTCATTCGTCATGGTGCAGAGAATCCTTATAGGTTGCAAACCAACAATCAAATAAGAGAGGAACTTGGAAAAATAAACCCACAGATGTTTCTTGTTTTACGTGAGCCTATCGTTAACGGGGATGCTTTTAACGAAGTTGTTCGTCGTATTCCTAAAGCTGTGTTAAGCGAAATAACTCAAGCGCTCACTGAGGTTACGCCTGAACAGTTAGCTCAGCTGCATGTAGCGTTGAAGGATCCTGCCAAGTTGTTGCATCCAACGTCATTCATTCATGATGATATATTCCCAATGGTTGCCCTAAAAGCGTTTACTTTAAATGAGATCACAGTACATGAATTTGGCACTTTAATGCGTCTTTGGGGAAGCGTATCACATATTTTACCCAAACCAGGTGAAGTGTTTACTTTACCGGAGTTTATACCATTGATTCAATCCAACGGAGAACCTAACCCTCGAGCAGTAGAATTATTGTCGCAATCCTTGTCATTAAGCCAACTTAGTGAGCTTAGCGTGTCATTAGCGCTTAAACATAAGATGATGGATGGCATCATGAATCGCTCCCATTCTTTGTCAACTAATGAACAAGGGTTTTGGCTTGTTACGAATACGACAAATAAATTTCGTTATAAAGAACACTTGAAGCTCGATTCAGTTACAAATAAGGAACAACTGCATGTATTAATGGTAACTCAAACCATTGCTCAAGCAATCAAAAAACTAGGTGTTCGCTTTTTACATTATACTGAGGACGTTGATCAAGAAATTATCCCAAGCTTTGGATTAGAGCAGCTGCTTTTAGATGTTATCAGTTCTTGTTCCGTTAAGTTAAATCCTGTTATTGGTGCTTCGTCTCCGCATGATACACGTTTGGGTGATATTCTGAGATACCGTGATATAGCGCTACCTTTTCCAGGTATACCCTTACCGAAGATGGCGGACGGTTACCCTTCACCGAGTACAAGCGATTTTATGTTTCACGATTATTATCATGCGATCCGTGCAAGTATCGTTCCCCCAGAAGAAACAGCCTACTATATTGCCATCGGTGATTATCTCGAAAACATGCAATCAACGTTTAATCAGGCTGCAAAACAATTCTCGGTACAACATGAAAGAAATAAGCGCATGATACCGGCATTTTTTAATAAAATACAATCATTATCCCCATATGTTCAAGAACAAGCGCTTAGAATGCTTGCCGAAAAATTTAAGAATGAGTACGTCATAATAGAAACATTAAAGAAGTTACGTAAACATACTGGGCAGCTAAAATTTATTATGTATGATATGGAGCATCCTGGCATGTTTTCTGGAGGGCTTCAGGGCTCAACTTATGATCCGGTAGTTCATATGCTAAAAGGCATGCAGAATCATATTATAGCGCTTAATGCCCGTTATGATGCGCATACCTTTGGTCATCAAACTAACAGTGTTATTTGCCATGCAATGATTCATGCTATGATGCTTGATACCTCTAGATTAAGTCGCGCGGCTCAGGCTTTGCGTGGTAATTCAACACTATTTTCTGCTATCACTGGATCTGAGTTACGTGACTTTATGGATAAAGCAATAGAGAAAGAAATAGGGCCTCGCTTAAATGTTTGATCTTACATTAGGGTCTGTTGACAATTCATTTCCACAAAGCCTACGTCCCGCGGCTTGTCCGCGGGATCCAGAGATCTTGCTCAATACACAATTCTATTGTACAGCGATAGATCGAACTGGATCCCGTGGTCAAGCCGCGGGACGTCGAAATATGAATTGTCAACAGACCCTATTATGCTTCATGAATTCGAATATTAATAAACTGCCAAGGGTCGCTTTGATCAGTGTATTTGGTATCTGAGTTTTTTTTGTCCTGTAGAGGAGTCCAGTCTGTATAATAACCACCGACTTTACCCAAATAAGGTAAAGCCAAACTCAAAATATATTCATGGTCCATATCTTCCGGCTCTACAATCCCACGTTCTGGATTTTTAATAGCCCAAATCATACCCGATAATACTCCGGCTGCAACTTGCAAGCTTGTAGCATTGTTATAGTTAGCTAATTTTTTAGCTTCTTGAATGGATAAATGAGAGCCATACCAATAAGCTCCTTTTTTATTTCCCATTAATAAAACGCCGAGCTCATCAGCACCGTCAACAACGTCTTGTAAAATAATTCGTTTTTCATTTTGAGAAATGTATTTTCTTTGCACAAGTTCGTTTAAAGATAGAATGGCATCATGACATGGATGATAAGCATAATGAACCGTTGGTCTGTAATACACTTTATTATTTTTTTTCAAAGTTAAGTATTCTGAAATAGATAACGACTCAGCATGAGTAATTAAAAAACCATTAATAGGACCAGAGGCAGGAGTCCAAGTGCGGACTTGAGTTTCTGCTCCTGGTTGACTAAGAAATATTCCACAATTTGAGCCAAAGTTATGATGATTTGCATCATGCGGCCAATGACGCTCATGACTTCCCCACCCCAGTTCAGCAGGACGAAGTGCTTCAGAAATTAAAGCATCAACTGACCATGTATTTATGAATTCACCCGCTTTTTTAATCTGAGAGGAAACTTGCGTATCATGTTCAGAAATATGTATGGTTCTTATATCAAGATCATGGGCCAATTGAGCCCATTCCACAGATTTTTGTGGTAAATTTCCTTTCCAGTTATTATCTTTAGCTATGTTCCATAAGGCCTGTTTAAGAAAATGAGATACTAATCCAGGATTCGCTCCATGGGTTAAAACTGCTGTAGGACCCTGCTTTTTATGTTGTAACGTCGCATCACGTAAAGCATAATTAGAAAGTAATTTACTATTATCGCTATGCCTTGCCTCCCAAGATTCAGCAGCTGCATCTAAATATAAAATTTTATTTTTATGACAATATTTTATTAAATCAATACTCGATACACCTACGGATAAATTTAACAAAAAATCACCCGGTTTCAGAATAGAGGACAAAAGCTCTTGGTAGTTATTTTCTATAACAGCAATTTCTTTAAATGAGACCCCATAATTTTTCGCCACATCAGCACCAACATGATGTTTTGACAAGACGTGAATTTGAGATGGATCCAATTTAAAGGATTGGAATAAAAGAGGTAATATTGCTTGGCCAATACTGCCGAATCCAAGAATTAGAATTTTATTTTTAAATACTATTGGAGTCGCAGACTTATCCATAATTCCCCCATAAAATAGAAGTATCTATTTATAATTATTTAAAATAGAGGTATTAATAATACTAAAGAAATCTTTAACGATTTCATTGGGATCAATTTAGCTACCTCATTATATGTTGAGTATAGCTCTAATTTGCGATAGAACAAACTCTCTGGCGAGTGGTACAAAACTTATTACAAATAACAAAAAGGTGCTCAAAATGAAACATGATGGAATGTATATTGATGGAAAATTTACTTTCGCCAAAAGTGGAGCCACTCGCGATATTATTGATCCTGGTAATGGTAAATTGATTGCAAAAGTTCCAGAAAGTGCCAAAGAAGATGTTGTGCTCGCGATCAAGGCTGCGCGAAAGGCTTTTGATGCAGGTTCCTGGAAACAAACGTCTACGCTTGATCGAGGTAAATTATTATTCAAGGTTGCCGATTTGATTCGCGCCAATGCAAGCAGATTAGCAGCACTGGAAACACAAAACTGTGGAAAACCGCTCGCTGAAGCAATGTATGATGTAACCGATGCAGCCAATTGCTTTGAATTTTATGCGGGTCTTGCTACTAAAATCCATGGTGAAACAATGTCAGTTCCGGCAAACTCTTTTAGTTACGTTGTACGTGAGCCTATCGGGGTCTGTGGTCAAATTATTCCGTGGAACTTCCCATTGCTTATGGCCGCCTGGAAACTGGCTCCTGCACTTGCAGCAGGAAATACCGTTATTTTAAAACCTTCTGAACTGACACCGATAACGGCACTTGAGTTATTCAAGTTGATTGATCAATGTGGATTTCCAGCAGGCGTAGTAAATCTTGTCACAGGGCCGGGTGCAGGAGCTGGTGAAGAACTGGCAATGAATTCAATGGTGGACAAGGTTGCATTCACTGGCGGTACTGTTACGGGGAAGAAAATAATGCAGGCCGCTACGGGAAACTTGAAACGTATATCATTGGAGCTCGGTGGAAAAAATCCTAATATTGTATTTGCGGATTGTGATCTTGAAATGGCAATCGATGGTGCTCTTTTTGCGGCTTTTGCCAATCAAGGCGAAGTTTGTTCTTCCGGTTCCCGCTTGCTCGTTGAGCGTTCTATTCATAAAAAAATAGTAGCAGGAATGTTGAAAAAAATTCCCAATATCAAGCTTGGCCATGGTCTAAACGATGGCGTAAAAATGGGCCCATTGATTTCAAGTGCTCATCGCGAAAAAGTAGAACATTACATTAAAATAGGGGTTGATGAAGGTGCGAAATTGATTTGTGGCGGGAAACGCCCTAGAGGTGAAGCATTTGAAAAAGGATATTTTTTTGAACCTACTATTTTTGATGATGTAAAGTCAACCATGCGTATCGCACGGGAAGAAATTTTTGGGCCGGTACTCGCTGTTATCCCATTTGATACTGAAGAGGAAGCCATTCAAATAGCTAATGATACCGAGTATGGCTTGGCAGCCGCGGTATGGACTAAGGACATTACTCGTGCTCATCGTGTGACATCTCAAATTCGTGCCGGAATTCTTTGGATAAACCAATATCATTCAACTTATAATGAAATGCCTTGGGGTGGATACAAACAAAGTGGCTCAGGTCGTGAGCTGGGCTTGTATGGGATTGAAAGCTATCTTGAAATCAAACAAGTGAACATTAATCTGGATGAAACACCAATTGGATGGTACTAATGAATCAAATTAATATTAAAACACCAATACCAGGACCAAAATCACAAGCACTGATGGAGCAACGTTATAAACATGTTGCACAAGGTCCGTTTCACGTTACGCCCATTTTTGTGGAACGAGCAAAAGGTTCGTTTGTAGAAGATGTAGATGGTAATGTATTTTTGGATTTTTCATCTGGATTTGGTGTGGTGAATACAGGGCACTGCCCTGATACAGTAGTCAATGCGATCAAGGCTCAGGCCGAAAAATTCATTCACACTAGTTTTAATGTGCTTCCTTATGAGGGCTATATCAAGGTATGTGAAAAATTAAATTATCATACGCCGGGACGTTTTGAAAAAAAATCAATCCTGTTGAATTCAGGAGCTGAAGCTGTAGAAAATGCGATTAAAATCGCTCGTGCCTATACCCAAAAACAAGCAGTGATTTGTTTTGATCACGCATATCATGGGCGCACGTACATGGCTATGGCACTGACCGCTAAGAACAAACCCTACAAGCATGGATTTGGTCCATTTCTTTCGGAAATCCATCGTGCTCCTTTTCCGTATGAGTATCGTTGGCAGGGAAAAAATTGCGTGGAAGAATGCTTCAATGATTTTTCTGAACTAGTTAATTGTCGTGTCGGTGTTGAGAATATCGCTGCCGTAATTTTAGAGCCTGTGTTAGGTGAAGGAGGATTTCTACCCTTTCCATCGTCATTTTTGCAAAAATTGCGTGCCTTTTGTACAGAGAACAACATTATTTTAATTGCAGATGAAATTCAATCTGGTTTTGGTCGTACTGGAAATTTATTTGCAATGAAGACAATGGGAGTGGATCCTGATCTTACGATATCAGCAAAAGGAATGGGGAGTGGGACAGTGATTGCTGCTGTAACAGGTAAAGCAGAAATTATGGATGCTGCAATGGTTGGTGGGTTGGGCGGAACCTTTGGAGGAAATCCCTTGAGTTGTGCGGCAGTACTTGAAGTATTCAAAATATTTGAAGAGGGAAGCATTTTAAAAAATGTCACTCATCTTTCAAAAATACTTCATTCCAGGCTTTCTGGATTTAAAGAAAAATATAAAATAGTTGGTGATGTTCGTGGTTTAGGTGTTATGCAGGCAATCGAACTGGTAAAAGATAAAATTCACAAGGAACCCAATAAAGTATCTGCAGATAAATTGGCAAGGTTTTGTTTAGAGCACGGACTGGTAATTCTTGGCTGTGGAACATACGGAAATGTAATACGTATCCTCATGCCACTATCTACTGATGTAAAAGATTTGGAAATAGGACTTTGTATCATTGAAGAAGGACTCAAGACATTATAAAGGACAGCTTGCCAGCCAGCGTAGCGGATTCTGAGCTATACTGGCTTACCAGGAGTTTAGGAAAATGTCCATGAGGGCGTCACAAGAGAGAGCCAATATTGCTCGTCACCTTTTTCAGGTCCACTTTTCAGTGAGCCCTCTTGAATCAATTGTTCTGGTGTTTGCATACGAGTTTCCGATCCAAACTCGTTGATGATAGCTGTTCGCAACTCATTGTAGTTTTCGGTGTTCTTCTGAATAGCCGGCGCAGAAATGCTTAGTGGTAAATACGTTAAGTTAAATAGGCACATAACCATCAATATTCCTGCCATAACGGCCATCATAGCTAGCAAGACACTTGCTAGCTCAATGCCCATAACTAAAAGAATAGCAGTAACACCAGCAATAACACTTAAAATTGATAAAAATCGAATTGCCGCAAAAATAATTAATTTACTGGTTGAAATACTCTTAGAAAGCTCTTCTCGTTTCTTGTATATAGATACAAATTCACTTTCAGCATGCAATATAATCGCTTCTTTTGAAATGTCATTCTCACAAAATAGTGGATATTTTTTTATAACCGGATGATCTTGATTCAATGAATCATACTTGCCAATTTCATCTGCTAGATTTTTAATAACGTCTCTGAAAATCTTTTGTTTAAGAATGGGGTTGTCAGGATTCAACGTTAAACAACGATGCAATCGCTTCGCTAGTAAATACATACCAACATCGTTGTTAATGACGAAGTAGGATATATTCTCCGGACTATTAAGCACCCATTGATAATTTCTCCCCATCTGAGCTTTATTCTTAGCGCTGGGATTATATCGATGGCGTTTTAATGCATTAAAATTATCTGTAATATTGATCAAATCAAACTCATCATTTGCTGTATTAGATTTTATATGGTTAATAAAAATATGTGCGATATTATAAACAACTTGATAGGCAGATGCTCTATAAGAATTGTCTTGATAGATACAAGTTGATTCATCACTTCTTATAACGGTATGACCAACAAAACTTTGAATATCTTGATGGTACCTTAGAATTCTATCGTCTGGATAGCGACCTTGATAATCGAAACGAGCTGATCCCATTCGGTTTTCTCTAGGATAACGGTTATTTACATACGCTCCTCCTGGTCCGCAAACGTTTTTAATAGCGATCACTTCTGTTTGCAATGCACGGAAGAAATGTATTTCAGAGAGATCTTGACTCATTATATTCTCCATATTCCACCATTTTGCGCATTATACCATCTATAAGTTATTTTTTAAACATATTTTATTCCAGATCTCATAATAACAACCAACATACTCTTGGTTGCAAGTATAGTGCTGTGCACAGACATGAATTGAGTTAGAATAGCTTGCTTGTAGTTTACTCCATATTATATTTAGTAAATATATGATTCATAGGTGTCAATTTTTATATCGCTTAAAGAAATATTCTGCATTAATTTTGTTATTGCTTGCGTTCGCCTGCTTTCCGCCATTACTTCATGCAACGCTTCCTAATGTAACTATTAAAGGAGTTTCTGGGCCACTTTTACTGAATGTAGAATATCGCTTGGGGGAAATGTATAAAGGAAAATCTATTGTTCAGCAACCTGAGGAAGAATTACGTAAGCAAGTCGCAAATGCGTTATACCCTTATGGGTATTTCAAACCTGAAATTTCCATTCATCGCGTCACGCGTCAATTAAAAATTTATATTAAACTTGGCCCGCAATTGCATATTACTTCGGTAAATATACGAGTTATTGGTGAGGGCGCTCGAAATCCGGATATTCAACAAACACTACGCAATCTTCCCCTGAAAATTGGACAACCTTTCGATACCGTTCAATATAACGATGCAAAAGATACCTTATTAAATTGCGCAGAACACCAAGGTTACCTTCGTGCAGCATTTGACACCTCCCAACTCCATATTGATCAATCGCGTTATACAGCGGATATCACGTGGGTATTGAATACAGGCCCAAGATCCTATTTTGGTCAAATTCGTTTTGATCCCACTTATATTTCACCCGAGCTGCTTCATCGTTATGTACCATTTAAATTTGGACAACCCTATTCAACAGATAAAGTACTGCAATTAAATAGTAACTTGGCCAGTAGTAATTATTTTAAAGTCGTGAATGTGAAACCTACTATAACGACAAGCCAATTTGTTCCGCTTGAAATAAATCTTCAATCGAAACAACCAATTCAATATTCCGTGGGCATGGGTTACGGCACAGATACGGGAGCTAGAGGTCGCTTAGGTTTAAATGTTATTCCTGTTAATTCGGCTGGTCATAAATTTAAAGCCATTGCTCAAGGTTCTATTGAACAAAATACAATTCAGGGACAATATATTATCCCAGGAACCAACCCTATTAATGACAATTACAATATAAATGGTGGTTTAACAAATCTTCATTATAATGCCGGTCGAAGTAATTCCATACATTTTGGACTGGCTCAACAACATTTAACTCAAAATTTTCAACGTACGTTATCATTAAATGGCTTAAATGAGCGATATAACTACACAGGTTTCCCTGACAATACAGAAACCATATTATTTCCTAAAGCAGTTTTCACCTGGAGTAAAACGGACGAAATCCTGTTTTCTCCTTCAGGATATAAGATCACAGCCATTGGTTTAGCAGCAAGCACCGCGTTATTATCTCAAGTAAGTTTGTTCCAAAGCACTGTCGATGCCAGAGCAGCACTCACTGTAGATGCCATACGTACGCGCTTTTATCTTCATGCCATTCAAAGTTTTACGGCCATGAATAATGTTTATCAACTACCCTTGTCCTTGGCACAGCTCCTAGGGGGTGCTGAAAACTTGAAAGGATATAGTTTTAATTCCATCGGTCCTGGTAAAATTACTAGCTATGGGGGGCTGGAAATTCAAAAAGAAACAGTTCATAAGTTGTATTTACTAGGATTTATGGACGCAGGTGATGTTTATAATCCGAGTCTAAAAAAATATCAGTATGATGCCGGTGTTGGTATCATGTGGGTATCTCCTGTAGGGCCTATTAAAATAGCTATGGCTCAGGCGATTACTGGAAAATTCGAACGTATACCAAACCACAGTCCAAAATTAGTGGTTAACATGGGGCCCGATCTCTAAAATGAACGATCTCAAACGACGTATATTGCTATTATTAATTCTTTTTTTTGGAATGTGTGCGTTTTTTTTAACGACCACAGCAGGTTTACGTTCATTAGCAAAATTGGCCAATATCCTATTACCAGGAACGCTCCAAATACAAGGTTTAGAAGGATCACTAATACATGCAATGAGTTTTGATAAAGTTGACTACAAATCAAAAGATATATCAATTCAATTGAGCCAAGGTCACGTTAGCTGGAAAATACAATCATGGCAGCCCCTCCACCTCATAATAACCCAGTTGCATTTAGATAAAGTAGCCATTGCCTGGAAACAACAGGCAACCAACCGTTCCAATACCTTAATACCATCCACGTTCCACCAATTACCAATCATTAACACATTAGATATTAAATCATTCACCATCAATCATATTCAAATGAATTCATTTTCGGGTGACTCTTTATTAGCTCAAGGCTTAATTGATGAAAACAAATGGGTTATTCATAAGTTTCAAGTCAATTATGAGAAAACTCACCTTTCGTTAAACGCTCACGGCCAATTCTACAAAACCTATCCATTATCACTAAACTTACAGCTATCCTCTCTCAACTCCAATAATACTCATACAGAACAAGGTACGCTTAATTTATCTGGTGATATATCAACCTATCGGTGGTTAGGAAAACTTTCCGGAGCGGGCCCTATTCAATTTGAGGGTTCTGTTCAACATATTGATAAAGTTCCTTTGATCAATGCAAAAATAATTTGGGGTGAAAATACGTTAAATATTAAGGGCTCTTTCCCGGATCATGTACAAATTAATGCATCTATCCCACAACCTCAGATTTTTCACACCAGTTTACTCGGTTTGCAAACCCATATAAAAGTAAACGGAACAATCCGTAACAAACAAGGTTCCTTAACTGTAAACATTGGTCCGGGAGTGTATAAAGTTCCGAATAATTCACAAGTATCTGCCATACCATTTCAAGGTGGAAATTTACTAATCAGCCTGGCATCTGGTAATTTACAAGCAACAGGACTCTTGACGTTAGATCCTGATAAAATCATCGATTTTGCCTTTAATTTACCAAATGTTCAATTAAATGACATTACTTCGATGACACAAAGTATCGATGGGAAAATGAATGTACATGTAAATTCACTTGGTTTTCTAAAGAGTTTAAATAAAGAATTAGAACATGCTAATGGTCAACTAAATGCCAACCTGATTATCAAAGGTAATATGAAAAATCCTATAATGGATGGTAAAGTAACATTAAGTAACGCCAAGTTATTTATGCCGGAATTAGGTCTAACTATGGATCCGATTCAAGCTGTCATCACAAGCCATAATAAAAAATGGGAAGTTCAAGGATCAATCCACGCTTTAAACAAGGTTATGGAAATCAGTGGACAGGGTGAATTTTTACCTCAATTAACCGGTGTAATCCATATTATTGGCGATCATTTTCCTCTATTGAGAACGGATGAGTATCTCGTTGATATCTCTCCGCGACTACTGATTAACTTCAAACCAGATACCTATGCTATCACCGGTAGTATATTAGTTCCGACTGTTCAATTGAATCTTACATCATTTACTAAAACCGTTAACTTACCGGACGATACTGTATTGATTCAGAAAGAGACGATTGCCGCTCCGATTAGTCTCAGTGGTCATATGGATGTAATCATCAAAATGGGGTCTGATGTGGCCATTAATGTTCAAGGGTTAAAAGGATTTCTTGATGGCTCAATTCAGGTTAAACAAGTGCCAAACAGCGAAATGACAGCGCTTGGAGAGTTAACTATTCGAGAAGGAACCTATAAAGCCTATGATCAAGATTTAACGATTGAAAGCGGAAAGTTAATGTTTTCTGGAGGTGCTTTTAACAATCCGAACATTAGTCTGCGTGCAGTACGTAAGTTTAATAATACGTCAAGTTTTACAGGGTCAAACCAATTATTTGATTTTAATGATACAAATTTACAAGCCATGGATTTTAACAATCGTCTAACGGTCGGAGTAGAGGTACGCGGCCACCTCAACTCACCTAAGTTGACCTTATTTTCGATTCCGTCAACCTTGTCGCAGGCTGATATTATATCCATGCTTTTACTTGGAAAACCCTCTAGTCAAGCCAGCCAATCTGGCGGACAAATATTACTAATGGCTATCTCATCTATGAATTTAGATTCGGGCACCAAAGGTAAACAACTCATATCAGAGTTAAAAGAACGTTTAGGTTTGGATTTTAATGTCCAAAGTGGGACTCAATTTAATCAAAATACAAATCAATCCTCAGAAAACACTACGGTAGTAATTGGAAAATCTTTATCTAAACGTCTGTATTTAAGTTACAACATGGGACTGTTTCAAGACGACAGCAATGTCTTAATTCTTAAGTATTTGCTAAATAAATATTTAAGCCTCCAAGTCTCAACCAGTGACACAGGAGATGGTATCGATCTGCTATACACCACTCAACCATAGTGGTTACTGTTGGACATTGGCATGTTAAAACCACTTGTGGCATTATAATCGTTGCTTTCATCACCACATAAATGACAGTTAAAACATTGCTACATATAAACCTCTGACATATAAAAACGACTGAATCGAGTTAAAAGACATAACCTAAGGAATGTTAACCAACATGGAAAATCTAAACCATCAAGTTAAAACTAGAAAAATGAAGTTTCCCTTCAGCTTCTTATTTTTATCAGGGATAGTTGCTGCATATTCAACAACCTATGCTCAACAACCCACAAATACAACGAATGACTACTTTCCCAAGAGTTTTAATTGGGCCGGGGCTTATTTAGGTGGATACATCGGTGGTGCATGGGGACAATCAAACATGAGCACTTACGTCAACTCGCTCACAGCGACCCCTTATTTTGACTCTACGGCTAATATTAATTCGGTCAATCAATCTGGTTCTCGCGCGCTTAACTCCAATGTGTTCATTGGCGGTATACAATTTAATGATAATTTTGTCTTAAAAGATCGCTATATTCTTGGCTTAACACTTGATTATGGCGCACTTAATTTAAACGCATCTAATGCTATTAAGAATGCGATCTATCCTGACGGTTCAGGCGATTACTCATTACAAACGTCAATTAATACCGATTGGTTTTATACTGTAAGAGGACGTTTAGGGTATATTGTCTCATCGCTATCTACACCACTTGCCATTTATACAACAGGAGGATTAGCGGTGACTAATCTTTCTATGTCTAATACGCTAAGTGATAACAGCTCTCTTTTAGGTGTAGGGGAAGGCATAACCCGAAACAATCCCATGGGATGGACAGTTGGTGCTGGTTTTGAATTGCCAATTATACAGAACCTCACCATAAATGCTGAGTATTTGTATATGCAGTTTGGTACTGTCACAATAAACAGCTCTATTTATAACTCGGCAGAAGGATTTGGCATTGACTCTCATTCGTTAGTGAGTCCATTCAATACCTCAGCTCATTTGTCGGCTAATCTTTTTAAAGTGGGCTTAAATTATAAATTCGAACCGATAAACTTTGGATTCAAATCCACGAAATAATATATCTACGAATAATTAGGGCCCTCGCTAACGAGGGCTCTAATCAATACTTTATTCTTGCTCAGCACAGCTTTTGTATTTAGCTGCAATTTTTTCTTTTAGATTTTTGATCATCTCTTGCAATTGTGAACGTTGTTCTGGATTAAGAATGGCAAAAATTTTATTTTGAGCCACAACTTTAGTTTTGATCATATCACCAATTAGTTTGGTTTTTTTATCAATCAAAGAATTCACAGCACTTTGATCCATATCCACTGCATAAATTTGTTGATGTAATTGAGTTTCAATATCACGTAATTCCAAGCCGGTTTCATGATGACTATTTTTTAATTCTTCTAAAATAGGCTCTATTTGTGCTTTTTGAGCATCATCCAATTTCAACGAAGCAACCATATGTTTTAACCCTTCACCACAACCCCATTCATCGGCGAATACAGCTTGGCTAAATACTAAAGTACATGCTAGTGAAACTATTCCCAAAAATTGTTTATACATTATATTCTCCTAAGTTAAATTTAAGACTCCCGAATCAGCAGGGCTGTCCCATTATAAATTATTGAGCATAAAATATTAATTTTGATATTATACAGTCATAATTGTCTTTGCGAGCGTTAGCGAAGCAATCCAGATATCGGAGTTTTTAAGTCACATCGATCTGGATTGCTTCACTTCGT
>JAUYSP010000018.1 GCA_030696305.1 Legionellaceae bacterium
ACGAAGTGAAGCAATCCAGATCGATGTGACTTAAAAACTCCGATATCTGGATTGCTTCGCTAACGCTCGCAAAGACAATTATGACTGTATAATATCAAAATTAATATTTTATGCTCAATAATTTATAATGGGACAGCCCTGATAAACCCTAAAATTAAGAGGCTATTGTTTGTTATGCTGCTTGAAGTTAACCACCTTGATTTCGATTATCCCAATAATGATTTTTCTTACCAGTCAAAACCCTTATTACAGGATATTTGTTTTTCACTATCTTCTGGTTCATTACTGCATTTACGTGGTAATAATGGTTCAGGAAAAACAACGTTATTGAGATTGCTGGCAGGATTATTACAACCTGTTTCAGGAGAAATTTGCTCGAATGGTTTAAATATTGAAAAACAACGTATCAGTTACCAGGAACAGTTGTGTTATGTCGGTCATAAAACAGGGATCAGCCCGGCATTAACCGTCATCGAAAATTGTCGATTTGATTTACAGTATGGCGCCCTACATCGAGACGATGAAATGTGCGATGAGTTGCTTCGACGGTTTGCATTGTTTGAGTTTAAAGATACTGTATGCGCTTTGTTATCAGCAGGACAACGCCGACGCGTGGGATTGTTTCGATTATTATTGTCACAAGCAACTGTTTGGTTGTTAGACGAACCCTTGGTGGCATTGGATCACGATATGATTGATGTCCTGATGAATTGTTTAAATGAGCATTTGCACTCAGGGGGCTCAATTATTTTGACCTCTCATCAGCGATTACCATTAAATATTGAGACGTATCAGGAGTATTGCTTGTGATTGGCCTCTTGACCTTATTTGGACGGCAAGTACGACGAGAAACGTTACTGCATTTACGTGATTTGCGATCGTGTATTAATGCCTGTTTATTTTTTTTGATGATCATTATTTTTTTTCCATTAACGATGCCAGCTGATCCAATGTTGTTACGCACGATTGCACCTGGATTAGTTTGGATTGCGATGCTATTAGCTTTGTTTTTATCTGCAGAATGCTTTTTTCAACACGATTATGATGATGGTGTAATTGAACAATGGTTAATATCGAGTTATCCATTATGTGTGTTGGTTTATGCCAAACTAGTGGTGCATTGGTTGTTAAATGCTATTCCTATGATTGTTTTATGTCCTTTGTTAGCTGTACTGTTACGATTAGACTATCACGAAACGTTCGTTTTAATCGTAAGTCTTCTTTGTGGGACGCCAGCGATTTTAGCCTTGTGTGCCATGGCAGCAGCTTTCAGTACTGGTTTAAAACAAAAAGGTGTACTTATGGCATTGGTCTTATTACCGTTAACTATCCCGGTGATGATTTTAGGAAGTTCGGCAACGAGTATGATGATGCAAGGCATTGCAGTAGATGCTTATTTGGCTTTGTTGGCGGCCATTTCTTGCCTGGCTATCGCGTTATTGCCTTTTGCCACCGCTGGAATTATTCGGATTAGTTTGGCTGAGTGAGATGTTCGCTTTGTTATGCTTCAGTTAAGATCAAATACATGGTAAAATCATCGTTCTTTTATGATTAAAATATTCCCCATGTGGAAATTTATATATCAGCTAGCTTCTCCAAAACGATTTTATGAACTAACCGGTCGCTGGATTCCGTATTTGGCTGTCAGTGCTTTGTTGATTTTGTCGGTCGGTGCTTATTGGGGATTGGTCTTAGCTCCTCCTGATTATCAGCAAGGCGATGCCTTTCGTATTATGTACGTACATGTTCCGTGTGCATTTTTATCAATGGCCTTGTATGGCGGCATGGGATTTTTAGCCTTGTTATTACTGATTTGGCGCATTAAATTAGCCGGCATCATGTTAATTACGTGCGCTCAAACCGGGGTTTGCATGACCTTTTTGGCGTTGGTGACTGGGAGTATTTGGGGTAAACCAATGTGGGGTACCTGGTGGGTTTGGGATGCCAGATTAACCTCGGAATTAATTTTATTATTTTTGTATGGTGCCATTTTAGCAGTAGCATATGCATATCAAAATAAAGATCAGGGCGATAAAATAATATCGATACTGACTTTAGTGGGCTTAGTGGATTTACCAATCATTCACTATTCTGTGTATTGGTGGAATACGTTACATCAAGGTTCCACACTTTCTGTCTTTGCCAAACCAAAAATTGCACCCAGTATGATCTATCCTTTGCTATTGATGTTAATGGGTTTTTCTCTTTATTGTGTGTTGTTGATTTTTTTAAAAGCGCGTAACGAAGTGTTATTACGCGAGCGACGTCAACAGTGGGTACGTGAGGTATTATGAATACTGAATGGTTTGCAATGCATGGTTATGCCCTTTATATCTGGCCGGCTTATGGAATTGTAACGACTGTTTTAATAGCTAATTTAATTGGTATTGTTTTGCGTGGTAAACGGACACGAGCGATGTTGCGAACTTGGTTGAGTCGATCGTGACTATGCATCCTCAGCGTCGGCGTAAGTTAAGCATTATTCTTTTCATTTTATTACTGGTTGGCCTAGCAGTAGGTCTTGCTTTATATGCATTGCGGCAAAATATCAGTTTATTTTACTCGCCTATGCAACTTGCCACAGAAAATATACCTACCCAACGCATGATTCGTGTAGGTGGTGTTGTTGTGCCTGGTAGTGTAGTGCATCTAGCTAATGATGAGTTGACCGTCCATTTTAAAATAACCGATTATCAACGCACAGTTGATGTGAGCTATCGTGGTATTTTGCCCGACTTATTTCGAGAAGGGCAGGGTGTCGTGACGCGAGGACAATTGCTAGATAAGCAACATGTTCATGCCGTAGAAGTACTTGCAAAACATGATGAAAAATATATGCCACCAGAAGTAAAAAATTCATTAAAAAAGGTTGCTGGATGATTGCAGAATTAGGTCTTTTTGCTCTATGTTGGGCGTTGTTGTTTGCATCATTGCTCGTTGTTGTGCCGATGATTGGCTTGCGCTATCGGACATTTAATCCGTCAAAAGCGGCACAAGTCTACGTCTTGGGCCAATTTTGTTGTGTAGCAATCGCTTATATTTGTTTAACGTGCTGTTTTCTTAAAGATGACTTTACTGTTACGTATGTACTAACAAACTCGAGTATTTCTCTACCCTGGTTTTATAAACTATGCGCTGTTTGGGGTGGGCATGAAGGATCGATGTTATTATGGGTTGCTGTGTTAAGTACTTGGATATTAGCAGTTAGTCTGTTTAGTCGAAATTTAGATGAAGCAATTCGTGTGCGTGTGTTAGTTGTTTTGGGCGCATTGAGTATTGGCTTTATTTTGTTTTTATTGATGACCTCCAATCCATTTGCGCGACAATTTCAAATGCTTAATTCCCAAGGGCGCGATCTCAATCCTTTATTACAAGATCCTGGATTTTTATTTCACCCGCCCATGCTTTATATGGGATACGTGGGATTTTCAGTGGCTTTTGCTTTTGCGATTGCAGCACTTTGGATGGGGCAGGTGGAATCGAGCTGGGCAAAATGGAGTCGTCCTTGGACATTGGCTGCTTGGTGTTGCTTAACCGCTGGTATTACGTTAGGAAGTTGGTGGGCCTATCGAGAGTTGGGTTGGGGAGGATGGTGGTTTTGGGATCCGGTTGAAAACGCTTCGTTTATGCCATGGCTTGTAGGCACGGCATTAATTCATTCTTTGATGGTGAGTGAACAACGACAACAGTTTGTTGCATGGACGTTGTTATTGGCAATCAGTGCCTTTTCTTTAAGTTTAGTCGGGACATTTTTAGTGCGTTCAGGTGTGCTTACATCGGTGCATGCATTTGCAGTTGATCCTTTGCGAGGCATGTATATTCTGCTCTTTTTATTAGTGGTGATAGGCGGTTCGTTATTACTGTTTGCATTACGAGCGCATACCTTGCAACGCGATGATAAGCCCAATGTGATATCCCGAGAAAGTGCGTTGTTATTGAATAACGTTTTTCTTGCAGTGGCCATGTTGACTGTCTTGATGGGTACTATCTATCCCTTACTTATTGATGGACTTGGATTAGGAAAGTTATCCGTCGGTGCTCCGTATTTTAATACTGTATTTATCGCCTTGATGCTACCAATGCTATTGTTAATGGGGTTTGGAATTCATTTACGTTGGCAGCGAGATATATTTAAAGAGGTCTTTAAAAAATTGAGTGGGATTATGTTCGTGAGTTTGCTTATCCCATTCATGTGCTTGTTTTTATTTACCAAGGGTATGGCCATATCTGTATACTTGGGGCTTGTTTTAGCTTGCTGGGTAATTTTGAGTACTAGTTTGGCATTGTATCGTCGTATTCAGAGACGAGGTTTGCGAGATGCTTTGTCGCAAGCTTATTGCGGTATGGTTGTCGCACATATTGGGGTTGCAGTTACCGTATTAGGCATTGCTATTTCATCGGGTTATGGTGTCCAAGAAGATGTAAAAATGGCGCCGGGTGATCATGTGATTTTAGCTGGATTTGATATTGCTTTTGTTAAAGAAATGGCTTTAAAAGGACCAAATTATCATGGTAGCAGAGCCCGCTTTGCTATTACCCATAATCATCATAAGAATGTGATTTATCCTGAAAAACGCATTTATAATATAGGCAAAATGCCGATGACAGAGTCGGCCATTGATGTCACGCCGTTTCGAGATATTTACGTAGCGCTTGGTGAGCCATTAAATGACACGGCTTGGTCTGTCCGATTGTATTATAAACCATTGGTGCGATGGATTTGGGGAGGGGGCTTTTTAATATTAGCCGGGGGTGTTTTAGCTTTAGTAGATCGCCGTTATTATGTTGGGCGTAAAGAAAAATCAACAGAGATTGTTAAATGAAGCGTATTTGGCGATTGATTCCATTATTTCTTTTTAGCGTATTAGTGATTTTTTTATGGCGAGGTTTATCCCTAAACCCGCAAGCATTACCATCTACTCAAATTGGGCTTTCTTTGCCGGTATTTGAGTTACCTTTGTTAACTAAAGATAACGAGGTATTCTCCTCATCAGCAATTCGTGGACGCATAGCTTTATTAAACGTTTGGGCTAGTTGGTGTTTTGCATGTACTGAGGAGCAAGTCTTTTTATTACAATTAGCGCGTGAAGGCATGCCTATTTATGGCTTAAATTATAAAGATGAAACGCCTGCCGCGAGGCAATGGTTGAGCGAATGGGGTAATCCTTATAAAGCAATTGGTGAAGATCGCGAAGGTCGAGTCGCTATTGATCTTGGAGTATATGGTGCACCTGAAACATTTTTGTTGGATAAAAATGGTGTTATTCAATATCGGTATCCGGGGGTATTGAATGCAGTTGTTTGGCAACGAGAGTTTTTACCGCGGATTAAACGACTGGAGGCGCTGTGATTTTTGCACATAAATTGACTATATTCCAGAAGGGCTATATTACACTACCCTTTTTTTTATTTGCCATGCTTTGTGTAACACCTAATTTTGCTACCACGTTATATCCCTTTGATAATGCAAAAAAAACAGCGCAATTTCAGCATTTGTTATCTGATTTGCGTTGTCCTGTATGTCAGAACCAAGATTTAGCTGATTCGAATGCGGGATTAGCTAAAGATTTACGGCAGGAAGTATATCAATTGGTGTCGAGCGGGAAATCCGATGATGAGATCATACGTTATATGACTGCACGTTACGGGGATTTTATTTTATTTAAACCGCCCGTGAAAGGATTGACTATGTTATTGTGGTTTGGCCCAGTGTTATTTTTGCTGATGGGCTTTATTATCTTTTATTTCACGTGCATTAAGAGAAAGCGTCATGCTTGAAAATAAGTTACTTGCCTGTTTTATTCTGTTATCGATTATTGGTTTAATAATTGCTTTGATTCCTTTCCGTCGTTACAAAAAAAGCATATTTTTCTTGGTACCTGTATTCATTCTTTTAGTGACAGCATGTTATTGGACTTGGGGTGGTTGGTCTTTATGGCATAGTTATCATGAAGACTTAAGTAAACAAGAACGTGCTCAAGCGATGTTGCAAACGGTCAAAAGTCCCCAACAGTTGATTAACCGATTAAAAGCCCACATACAGCAAAAACCTAACAGCGCAAGAGGCTGGTATTTATTAGGTCGTTTGTATGCCAGTCAAAGTCAATGGCATGATGCTGAAGATGCTTTTGCTACCGCTCATCAATTAAAACCCGAGGATGTAAATATTACTGTTAATTGGGCGCAAAGTCTTTTTGCTAGTTCTGATGAATTACAACATGAGAAAGCGCGAAAATTGTTAAGCGATCTTCTGATGCGCAATTCAAATCAACCTGATACACTAGCCATGTTAGCTATGGATGCATATAATCGTCATGATTATCAACAAGCGATTGAATACTGGCAACGATTATTAGCTTTGTTGCCGGCGCAATCAGAAGAAGCGCAGGCAATTAGGAAGGCAATCGCTAAAGCCCAATCTCAGACGTAATTTTATTTTGCACATATTGCCATGTTACCCAATGACCTGTTGCTAAATAATAAAGTCCACAATGGATTGGGTGATTAGTCGTTGCTGCAAATAATGCGGCGTATTCATTAACTTGTTTTCGATATTTTTTTTCGGTCATGTGATCATCTTGCCCCGTTTTAAAATCGATAATCCAGCGGTTTCCTTCATCAATAAATGTTCTATCAATAATTCGAGTTACTAGGGTCTGCGGACAATTTACTTTCTGAAGACCGTGGTCCCGCGGGATTTCTAAATCTGAATTGTTAACAGTTTGCTGTTCTTCAACAAGCAATTCATATTCATTGTGTTCTTCTGAATGCGCGTGAATCAACCATTGGCCGATTGAGTCAGAAAAAAGACGATGAATTTGCTGTTCTACTTGTTTCATAGCTGTTTGAAATTCATTTTCGATGAAACCCATAGCGCGTAATTGTTGTTCGGCTATATGCCAAGGGATATGGTCGATATTAGGTGGGTGATAAGTACAGATCCATTGCAATAGCTCATGAGCAACAATGCCAATTAAGCGTGGCGTGCTGTTGGTGATTTGAGTGGTATTCATTAGCGTGCCCGCATCCATTTCTGAGTTGATTTCGGCAATAGATGGGTAATATGTAGAAGGCAAGTGATACAGGGTTGGAGTGAGAATACTTGTTTGTTCTACAGAATTGGGCTCTTGAGTGGGCATAGTAAATTCTTGCCGATGTAGCAAATGTCGAAACGTACCTTGACGAATGGTTGTATGGTTGTCAAATAAATACAAGCGTTTTTTGGCTCGCGTGGTTGCGACGTATAGTAGCCGTTGGAGTTCGTAGTAATCTTTTTCTGCGTCTAATTTACCTAGGTAATTATATAAAAGACATGTTTCGTCATTTGCTGCCTTGACTGGAGAGACAAGTAAAACGTCTTCTTGTTGGTCAGTTGGGAGGCTGAGCCAACGTAATAGTGGGGTGTCTTGATGGACTGGCTTGGAGCCAAGGCTAGGTAAAATAACACAGTCAAATTCTAGCCCCTTGGATTTATGAATCGTCATAATTTGTAGACGTGCGGGCGTAACTTTCTTTGAATATAGTGCATTTAATTGATTTTTAAATAGTACCAAATCAGTAAGTTGACCATCGTGATCGAATTGTTCTAATAAAAGCCAATATTGTTCCAAGTCTTCCTGTTGTGAAGCATTCAATACTTGATCGAGGTGTAATTGCTTTAATGTATCCAGTATCCAATCCACGAGCGGGAGTTGATGGCGCTTCATAAGAGCAGAATGTAATACCGCGTATACAAATTCAGCGCGCTGGCGGCCGTCATCTGTTAATCCCGTCAGTTTTTTTACTTGAGACAAAGCTAAATAGATAGATTGTGATTTTGAAAAATTAGCAATGCAATGTAAATCAGCGAGCGATAAGCCGCACCAAGGGCTACGTAATAGGGACAACCAGGCTAAGCGATTAGCTGGCATGAGTAATGCTTCAGTTAATACCCAAATATCGCGAATATGGGGAAGAGCTGCTAATAAATCAATATCTACCCCTTGAAACGGAATGCGTTGTTCGCGGAGTGTATGGATGATATCGGTTAGCTGACGTCGTGAGCGAACTAAAATTGCAATCGTATCGTTTGGATAGGTCTCTAATTCACGCTGAATAATGCCGACTAAGGCGTTCGCTTCGGCTTCACGTTCTTCAAATTGGAATGCCTGAACCCAGCTGCTGTCATCAGCAGGGCGAACATGAACCGAAGGATGGAAAGTTACAGCACCGGACTCAATGTCATTGTTATTAGGAAAAATGCTTTGAAAATGTTGATTTACCCAATTAACAATAGTTGCGCTTGAACGAAAATTACATGTTAATTCTAATGGCATTAATTTTACGGGACCTATGCCGTGAAGCTGTGTCCGTAAAAATAATCCTACTTCAGCTGAGCGAAAGCGATAAATTGATTGCATGGGATCGCCTACGATAAATAAAGTTCGACCGTCATGTGGCTCCCAACCTTGCACTAATTGACTCAATAATTGAAATTGTTGAATAGATGTATCTTGAAATTCGTCAACCAGGAGGTGTTGAATTTGGTTATCTAAATAAAGAGCTAAATCAGTAGGATTGTGTTCATCACCTAATGCGGATAAAGCTTGCTGAGAAATTGCTGTAAAATCAATCGTGTTTTGTTCGCTAAATAATACATTCAAATGAGCCACTAGCAGAGGCAGTAAGCTAAATAAGGCCTGCAATACATCCCATTGTTGTTGGTCATAATGCGGTTTAGGTAATGCACGAATTCGAATTAATGCATCCAAAAAATCAGGTAATTCAGTTAATTGGGCAAGCAGTTGATTACTCTTTTTTTTCAGAATATCGTAATCTGCATCGGGACACACCCCACGTTTTAGTCCTACATGGTGATCAAATGCTTTTCGCAAACTATTTTGTGACGTTAGCAGTACAGCGGCCAGTTTTGCAGCTAATTCGCTGGATAGTTGATCTAACGATTGCCAATCTATCAGCTCACGCAATGCCTTCGATTGGCTTAGGCTCGCAAGCATGCGTATTTGTGACATGAGCTCGCCTGCTAACTCACTGGGAAGGGTTTGCTTAAAGCGAGTTAATTCATGCTGTTCAATCCAGGCCAGCGCTCGTTCAAATACTGCTTTGTGTTGAAGTCGAGCTTGATAAAGTGACGATAGCCATTGATCTCTTGTAGCTAATAAATCACTAAATAAGTGAATCATTAAATCTTGTCGATTATCTAAATGATAAAGCAGTGTTTTTAATACAGGATGGTAATTGGGATCATTCGTTACTTGATGAAGGCAAGCACGCGCAGCAGTCAAATAAAGAACTTTGGGGTTATTGTTAATGTCCGCATAATGGATATCGTTATCTTGAAGAGGAATGGCTCGAGTGATTGTTTGGCAAAGCGAATCGATGGTAATAACACGTAGACGTGCGGGTTGTTTGAGTAATTGCCATCCTAATGCGTTGTCTCGGGCTAAAGCAAGCCGTGCGTAGTCATGGGTTTTTTGTTGGTGTTCTGAGGTTGCTTTTATGTTTTGGGCTACTTGTTGCAAAGCTATAATAATCCGTTCTCGCATTTCGTTGGCGGCTTTGCGAGTAAAGGTCAAAGCAATAATTTGTTCAGGTGCTTGGACTGTGCCTAACAATCTTAAAAAACGCTGTGTGAGAATTTCTGTTTTCCCAGAACCCGCTGGAGCTTGGACAATGTAAGATTCGGACGGATCCGTGGCCTGGTGACGCTGTTGACTATCAAGTAAAGTCATTCCAAAATAATTTCCTGCGCTGGCGGCCTTAGATTGTATGATGAACTCATACAATGTCCATAAGCGCCCGTAGTCGCGATGAGTATAATATCATTTTCAAACGTGTCAGGTAGGACACGATCATACCCCAAGGTATCACCTGATTCGCAAATAGGCCCGACGATGTGAGCAAACCCTTTGTTTTCATCATTTAGTCGGGTCAAGTTGACGATATTATGATATGCGCCATATAACATCGGGCGTAATAGTGAATTCATGCCTGTTTCAATACCAACAAAGCGTACTTTTCCTTTTTCTTTACATTGCGTGACTTTTGCTAGTAATACACCACTTTCAGCCACAAAAAATCGACCGGGTTCAAGCCAAATAGAGACACTGGGATATTGGGATTTCACTGCTAATAAGGATTCATCCAATGCGGATAAATTTAACGGTTGTTGCCCTGGTTTTTCAACGATACCCAGACCACCACCCAAATTGATGAATTTTACTTTTGGGAAGCGCTCGATTTCTTTTGCTAACATCAATGCCGTTTCTTGCCATAAATCAGGTGATAAAATACCACTACCTGAATGAGCGTGTAAGCCAACAACATGAATATGGTGTTGATTTAGCAAGGCCACTGCAGTGTCTAAATCGGCACTCGGGATACCAAATTTAGACTCATTACCGCCGGTGCAAACAAATTTATGATGCCCCGCTCCACAGCCTGAATCAATGCGTAATAAAATCTCTTGATCTCGAAAAATTTCTGGCCAATGCTCTAAAGGATATAAGCTATCGATAGTTAAATAACACCCTTGTAATAGACCGTATTGATACTCCGATTTGGCGGCAAAATTAGGTGTGAATAGAATCATATGTCGATCAATATTAGGGAATAACGCTAATACGAGATCAAGTTCTTGGGGTGATACGCATTCAAATCCAATATTTTTTGCATACAATTTTTTTAAAATAGCGGGGTGAGGGTTCGCTTTGATAGCATAAAAAATTTGATCGATTGAGCGCAATGATAGTAATTCATCTGCTTTTTTGATTTGGGTTTCACTGTCATATACGTAACAGGGCGATTGATTTTTTGCTACATCTAGTAATAGATCCTGCTTTTTTTCCCACCAAGGAATAGGGCGCGCCCCGGTATCAACAAATTCTTCATGCCAGCTTTTGGAATAATAGAAGCTTTGTGGATTATTTTCTATGAGTAGCGTGTGTAATTCCTGGCATAATTTTTCTGCTTTCGATTCATCTACCACAAAGGTTAAATTTAAATCATTTGATGCTAATGACATTAGATGAACTTGCTGATCATCGAACACTTCTAAGGTAGAGCCTAGTTGAGGTAATACACGTCGAATATGATGCCCAATTAAACTGATTGCGCTGCAGGGTTCGATAATTTTTGCCCGACAAAAAGTGTTTAAATCACTAATCAATAGCTCTAATTCGGCTCGAGTTGGTTTTAGATTGCTATCGAGAGAAAGGGTTATATTTGCTTCAGAGGTAGATAATAAATCAACTGAAAAATGATGTTGCTTAAAGACAGCAAATACATCAGCTAAAAATCCAGCTTGTTGCCACATGGTCATCGTGTCGATGGAAATGAGTGTGATGCTATTTTTAATTTGAATGGACTTGATAGGGGGGGCTTGGTCATCGCTTTCTCTGAAAATGCGTGTACCAGAGTGTTCTGGCATGCACGTGTATTTGACAGCCATGGGGATATTCGCATTTCGAACGGGCGGAATGCACAGTGGATGTAATACTTTGGCACCCATCGATGCAATTTCTTGTGCCTCGTCATAATTTAATTGTTTTAACAAACGGGCATGGGGTAATTGATGCGGGTTTGCAGTGTAAACACCAGGAACATCGGTCCAAATTTCACATAACGTTGCGTCAAGAATGGCAGCAAATAATGCGGCAGATGTATCCGAGCCCCCGCGACCCAGTAAGACGGTTTCGCCTTGAGAGTTTGTGGCAATAAATCCTTGAGTAATGATTGCTTGGGCACCGCTAGTGGCTAATCGATGTGCCAACTCGGGATTGGGGTCGCTATGACACCGTGCTGAACAATAATTAGCAAAGTCATTTCCTGGTCTAGGCATGGCGGTTAATGCCTCGCGTGCATCAAACCATAGGCAATTAATACCATGATTATTTAAAAAAGCATGTCCTAATCGAGTCATCATTAACTCGCCCAGACTTAGTATTTGAGCATGTGTTTTAGCCGGTGCTTCCCGTAATAAAGCAATTCCAGTAAGCCATTGGTCCAACTGCTCCTGATCCAATTGAATAAGGTTCGCTTCAACTTCAAGTGCATTGGCTAATGTTAGATAATTATCAATCAGTTCGGCTTGCAAATCATGATGTTTATTTACCAGAGCTGCGGCGATTACTTTTTCTAATTTATTTGAGGCTTGGGTTAATGCTGAGCAAACGATAACGGGTTGGAGGCCATTATTTAGATGATTTTTAGTAATTTCTAAAATATGCGCCCAGGTTTCCCGGGATGAAACGCTAGTTCCGCCGAATTTGGTTATGATTTGTCGCATAGATTAAACACCGGATTGAATTAAATTAAGACAATAACATGGAGCAGCCGTATTTCGCAAGGATTAACCGCATAGTTTGGGTATTTTCGCTGAACAAGAGGCCAGATCTTGGCCCCTTGTTATTAGGTTAATTTATCCTTCTTTGCGAACCGACAGGTAGAGTTTTTGGTGAAAAAATCTAGCGTGCTAATCGTTCACAATATATCTGTCATTATTGCTGCCATTAAATTCTGGTTTATATTGTTGGGCATCTGGTTTAGCAGTAGGTTTTTGGGCTTCAGCCGTTACTGGAGCATTTGGGGTAGCCGTAGCGGCGTTGATAGGTGATGCTACGAATAAAAAGCAAGCAGCACAACATGGTAATAGTATTTTTAGCATGACAATCTCCTCATAAGTGTATCACTAATCGACTATAATTACGGGTACGTCACGACCTGAAGGTGTTTTATTAGATTGTGGAGCAGCTTGTTGAGCAGCAGGAGCCTCTTGGGCAGCTGCCGAAGCAGCATTTGGGCTAGCCGTAGTGGCGTTGATAGGTAAACATGCTGCAAATAACAAGCAAGTAGTGCAATATGACAACAGTATTCTTAACATGATACCTTCCTTATTGTCTTCTTTGCGCAGCATTTGACTGTGGTTGAGTAGCTTGTGCCGCATTTTGCTTAGCAGTAGCCTTTTGGGCTGCAGCAGCTGCTGCAGCATTTGGCGTAGCTGTAGCGGCGTTGATAGGCGATGCTACGAATAACAAGCAAGCAGCGCAACATGATAGTAGTATTTTTAGCATGATAATCTCCTTTCGTTGAACCTCTGAGTCTATATTGTATGAAACAGAAGAAAGGCCTATTATAAGGTCTCATATTATACAAAATAGTCAAATAAACAGCGATTGTCAATTTAAAAACAAGAATATTTAGTAAAAGCGGAGCGCTCATCAGTAAAGTTTAATAGAAAATGATTCTCATCAATAATGTATTCATATGCATTAAATACGCCGTTCCCTGTATTCAATGGTGTATTGAGTACAGCATATAATGCGCTATTATTGTTTTTCAATGCGGTTGTTAACTTAAGTTCTGGTAATGTATTCTCGGAGCATTGAGATGAGGATTCATTGATTAAAAGCTGTAAAACATCGGTAATTGCTTCAATTTTTTCTCGACTGTTACTCCACCTCGAAAAAATGCTTCGCGATCCTCTATCTAAAATTTGCAAACAGCTTAAAAGTCGCTGGCCAAAAACACCGCTCTGTGTAAGCCATTTTTTTATTTTCCAAAATTGGAGCATATGGATAAATTTTCCGATAATTTCAGCATGTTGCTGAGGTGTTTCAACAGTCATAGAGCATGTTCTATGACTATTGAAAGAAATAGCAAAAGGAAAATGAGTATTCGTTTCATTACGTCTTAAAAGTTCGATAACTTGATGTTTTAAGGTTTTAATTATATTTTTTATATCTGCAACCTGATATTCTTCATTCCATTTCGGTAGCAGGCTATCTTTTGCAGTAGTAGGAAAATAGAGGATTTCGGTTGTTTTTGTCCACAATAACCGAATGGGCTTTTTTATCAGATCCAAATGCAGGACGGAATAGAAATTAAGTAAATCACTAGCTGTTTTAATTTGAACGACCAATAACTTATAAGGCAGTAATATGCTTTGAGCTTGTAGATTGAGTAAACGAAAAAAACTAAAAAATGAATCAAGATCATTATAATTGATTGAAAGTTGTTGAATAAGCTCAATTAGTGTTTGTAGTTGTGGTTTGTTCATCGTGTTGGGTTCTTGGTTTATCATTATTTCATTGACCAAATGGGCTAGATCACTTGGATTTGTGATCAAACGAGTCATTTCCTTTTCTGGTAGATGCTTGAGAAACAAATAAACTCTTTCTTTTGGATTACTTTTTATAAAGTTAACGAAAGAGCATAGATCAGGAATAGCTGAATAAACAATGTGTTGAAATATAAAACGATCTAAATGTTGCAGGGGAACCAAATGAAGCATTAGATGAATACTTTTAACTGGCTGCGGTAATTTTGCCAAAGGTGTTTTATCAAGTTGTTTCAGCCTCATTGCTTGTTCTTTCGGCTGTAAAAGTGACTTAGGGCAGTCGTGTCGTGCTAATTGAGTGAGTATCTGATTAAACTCAGATAAGGTCATGCGCATAATTAGCGTTTTTAAAATGGGATTGAGTAATATCCATGTGGTCTGGTTATTAGTTTCTACAATGAATTGCCATAAATCAGCGAAACTTATCCCCTGAACAAGAGTTAACAAGAGAGATGAGGGGATAGAATGAATAAAAAGCTTTTTCCGATTATTTGTATTAATACCATTAATCACATCTCTGAAATTATTTAACGTCGGAATTATTTCGTTAAATGGTAGTTGATTCAGAAATTCCTTTAATTTAAATTCTTTGAATTTGGCCAGAGGTAAATAAGAATATAATTGAATTAAATCGTAAGGTGTTTTTACACCATTAATCAGTTTAATTTTCCAAATATGATGGGCATCATGTTCTATCAATTTACTTAATAACAGAGAGCGATTAGGATGAAATAATTCAATTAATTCAGGGTATGTTATTCGCGTAACATCAAGTTTTGTAAGAACTTTTGCTACATACCGATGCACATTAAAATAAGGTTTAAAATTCAAAGAAAGGAAGTCTAGTATATCGGTAGCGTCCTCATAACTATGAGTGAGCGCTAAGAAGTCATCTGTTGACATGGTTTGGATAAATCGATTCATCTCTTCCTTTAATACCGAAAAAACAGTTTTTAAATCAATGAAGGAATGAATCATTTTTTTTGTTGTCGTATTGAGATTAAGCAAAAATAAATTTCTTACGTAAGCTGTTTTTATTGTGTGAGAGAGTTTTTGAAATACTTGATGCAGATCATTGGTTTCAGTTATTAATAAACTGATAATTTCGGTTCGTTTTTTTTGTTCGCGAAGAATATGCACTAATTTTAATTCGATGTAGTGTTTTTTGAGCTCAAAACTAAATGAACGTACATATTCCTCAACTATATGCTGAGGTACAATATTTGAGTAAGCTATTTTAAATAAATGATTTAAATCAAGGCGTACAGAGCTATACTCAAGGTCAGTCGACTCATAATGTTTGATTTTTAAACGCATCTGCCTTAGTTCTGATTCTGTTGCGTTTAAAATAGTTGAAAGATTATTACCATCAGTTTCTACGTAAGATTGCATGCTATCAAATATTGCAACAGCATCCGAATCAAATAAATTTCTTGCTTGATGCAATGTTAATTGACCAACTAATTCTTCGCAGGGTGGAATAGGGCAACCAGGATAATTCAATGTGTTTGTGGCTTGATTATCATAGCGCCACTCATGGATTAATTTGTCTGTTAAAAATAAATAAACATCAGCAATAGTTGGTTTGTTATCACGTGTATCATCTCCGTAGAACGAGGTATCGCTTTTATGGTTGGTTTTTTCTAGAGCATTAATACTTCGAACGTTTAAATAATCTTTTAATAAAATTAATTGTGCCTTCAATTCACTATCAAAGGTTTCATCAACAGGCTGGGTAGTGATAAGCGTAGCTAGAGCTTGTTGAAAAATAGCTCGTGTTGGTGATAATTTTTTTAAGGCTAATAAATCATACTCAAATCCATTACTATAGATGAGCCCACGTTGACTTTTGTTCAGTGTTTTCGGACGATTTTGTTTGTCATAAGTAGTATAAATTGGATCTTCAATCAATAATTCATGCCGTTCTTTTTCCCATTTATTTGTTGATTCGTTTGCTTTAATCCATTCAACATAGTGTTGTTGTATGTTATTACGAGCAATTGTCATTCTTTTGCAATTTATAAATGTTCGATAATCAGCTTGGCTAATTGGAAAACGCTCACAAGGTGTATTATTAACGGCTGTAGTTAACTCTTCCGGTGTAGGTAAAATGCCTTGCGCAGGCACCCAATTTCCAAACATGAGATTATATTGCTCACCAGGTAAACAACGAATCTTTGCTTGACTCACTGTATCAAATCGAAAACGATATAATTTATTATCACGAACACCAAGACAGTAAACCGAATTTAGCGAGTGGATTGGTAATGAGGGATCAAAAACGAATAACTTGGCTGGAAGAGACGTGATGGTTTCATTGCATTGTTGGATAGTTGGGGCGCTGGGTGCATCAATTGGTGCTAGTTGTAACTGTTTTATAGTTCTATCGGCGTTAAAAAGGATATACCCCCAACGCAATACGCTTGAGTGATCAGGGTACTGAAAACAGTGAGGACCAAGGGCCATTTTTTCTATAGCATTTTTAATTTTAAAATCTCAGTAGAATATATAGGGGCTGTTGACAATTCATTTTCATAAGGCCTACGTCCCGCGGCTTGTCCGCCGGACGTCAAAATATGAATTGTCAACAGATCCTAATGAATTAAGCATCACTGCAAACATCCGCTTCATTGCGTTCATTCTTGATTTTTTATAGTACATTATTGCTAATATTTTGTCAAATATAAGCGAATGTTGCATGAAGCTTTAAAATAGACCCTAAGCGTAGAGAAAAAATTCACAAAGTATATAATATAATGCTGACCTATTATATAATTGTGACATGAAAAAATCTGATTTTAATTTTGATCTTCCGCCCGAATTGATCGCACAATATCCATTAGCAACGCGTAGCGAGTCACGATTGTTAGTTTATGATCGTACTACTGGTGCTTATAATCATCAGTGTTTTGCTAATCTGTTCAATTTTTTAAAACCTGGCGATTTGCTGGTTATGAACGATAGCCAGGTTATTCCTGCTCGATTACATGGCCATAAAGCCAGTGGCGGTAAAGTCGAATTGTTAGTTGAACGCCTACTCACTCATGATGATTTTTGGGCGCATATTAAAGCAAGTAAATCACCTAAAAACGGTACTGTAATCCACTTGGATAATCAGTGGCAATTGACTGTGCTTGATAAACAAGATGATTTATATCATTGCCAAGCAAATGGTGATGTCGATACTATGTTGCATGATATTGGTCATGTGCCTTTGCCGCCATATATTGAACGACAGGATGAGACACTTGATTTAACGCGCTATCAAACTGTTTATGCCCGTTATAAAGGCTCAGTTGCGGCACCGACTGCTGGGTTGCATTTTGATGAGTCGTTGTTAAAGACGTTGCAAGAGAAAGGTATTCAAATTGCTTATTCGACATTACATGTAGGAGCAGGTACTTTCAGGCCGGTAAGAGCGGATGATATTCGTGATCATAAAATGCATTCAGAGCGTTTTACAGTGAGCGAGGCATTATGTGAGGCCATTAGGCAAACTAAAGAAGCTGGTGGTCGGGTGATAGCGGTTGGAACTACTGCGTTGCGGAGCTTAGAAAGTGCAGCAGATGATTGTGGTTTGCATGCGTGCACGCGCGATACAGCCATTTTCATTTATCCTGGATATACCTTTCGAGTGTGTGATGGTTTAATTACAAACTTTCATTTGCCGGAATCAACGTTGTTAATGTTGGTATCAGCTTTTATTGGATATGAACAAGCAATGAGTTTATATCGTGTTGCTATTGAGCAACGCTATCGTTTTTTTAGCTATGGTGATGCGAGTTTGCTATTATGAAACAATCAATCGTTCCTTCGTTATCTACCCTAGCTGGTTCATGTTTGACGGGACTTAATTGGCAAGAAGTTGGTGTGGAGGTTGTGGCTTATTCCTTATCCGCTTTATTGATGAAGCCAGGAATTGACTTGTTAAACAACATCCCTAATCTTGCCTCTTATGTTGGTTGGCAAAAAACACTGGTACTTAACGCAACCGCGTTCACATTAAATGCACAAGGTTTGTATTGTTTGCGTTCGATATACGATGGTAGTCGATACCAATACTCCGCTCACGAGTTGTTAACGTTAATAGTCAAACTATCACCTCAATATGTAATTCTACCTAAAGGAATGGGTCAACATAGTACCTTTATTAGTACTTTGTTTCCTGAAACGATTACTCCTTTTTTCCCGATAGAAGAGTACCCCTCAATTCAAGCGCAGTCATCTTATGGCTTGTATTTTAATTACAGTAATGAGACAGCAGAGACATTTTTAGAATGCATTTCAGAACACCAGGATCGTTTGCGTTATGTAGTTGGCTATGTTCCTCTAGAAACGTTACAACATTTGAGTACATCCGGCGTGGATTTGATTGAATCAAACAGGCCTGCCCAAGATGCTTTAGATGGATTTATTTACCATCCTGAGCAGTCATTTTTCATTATGGATGAGGCACAACGAATGACATTTGATGTCATTGATGTTGGCTGCGCTTGTCCTGTGTGCAACCAAAAGCTAACTCGTGCTTATTTACATCATTTATATCAACAAACACCCTTGTTATGTCAGCGATTGTTAATTCAGCATAATGTTTTTTACACTTGTCATTTACCTCAAGCTTAAATGTCGATATGATTTGGACTTGTTTTTAGGTTCTGAGGAGAAGAAATGAGTTTTTTCATTAATGATGTTATGGCAGCCGGTGCTGGATCTGCCCCGCAATCTGATGGTACGTTTTCATTAGTTATGGTGGCAGCAATTTTTGTTTTATTCTATTTTATGCTGATTCGGCCACAAAATAAGCGTGCTAAACAACACAAAGACTTAGTAAGTAAGCTTAAAAAGGGCGATGAAATCATAACATCGGGTGGCATTTTGGCAAAAGTGGTTAGCTTGGACGAACAATACATTAAGGTAAGTCTGTCTGGTGGTGTAGAAATGACACTGCAACGAGGCTCAGTTACCACTGTATTGCCTAAAGGTACTATTGAATCTCTGTAAGTGAGTCGTATCGAATGCAAAATAAATATCCCGTTTGGAAAAATGTCTTATTAGTCATTATTGTGTTGGTTGGTTTACTGTATGCAATACCTAATTTGTACAGCGAAGATCCTGTTGTCCAAGTTTCATCAGCTTCTACTGTTGATTCGCAAGCGTTGCAAGAACAAGTAACGGGTTTGTTACAGACCGCGAAGATACCTTATCGATCAATCCAAATTAAAAAGAATGGATTGGAAGCGCGCTTTCAGTCAACTGATGCTCAGCTTTTAGCTAGGGATGTCATCAAGACTAATTTGAGCTCGGAATATACGGTTGCTTTGAATCTTGTACCCTCAACACCTAGCTGGCTAATGAAAATCCATGCGGAACCAATGAAGCAGGGGTTAGACTTGCGCGGCGGTGTGCATTTTCTTTTGGAAGTAGATATTGATAGTGTTATCAATCGACGCTACGAAGGATTAATGAAAAGCGTTGGTCAGGATCTACGTGAAGCGGGATTGCGTTATGCAAGCATTCGATACATAGCTGATAAAGGAATTATCTTACGTTTTCGTATACCAAATCAAATAAATAATGTGATGAGTGAATTGAAACAGAAGTTTGTGGGTTTTGATTATCATCCAGCAGATGATGGCATGTCATTGACCATCAATTTATCTACTACTGAGCAGAATATCATTCGTCAAAATACCATTGAACAAACTATGGCTATTTTACGAAACCGTGTGAATGAGCTCGGTGTCGGCGAAGCAGTTGTGCAACAGCAAGGCGCTACTCGAGTCGCGGTTGATTTACCTGGTATTCAAGATGCTGCAAGAGCTAAGCAAATTTTGGGTGGCACGGCGACCTTGCAATTTTATCTGGTGGATGCTGAAAATGATCCTATGATAGCAGCGCAGACCGGTGCTGTTCCCATTAGCAGTAAGCTCTATAAAATGGATGGTAATCCCATTCTATTAAAGCGGCAAGTGGTACTCAGTGGTGATTCTATTACCAGTGCGGTTTCAAGTTTTGACCAACAAACAGCCACCCCAGCAGTGCAAATTCAACTAGGTGGTGGGGGCGAGTCTTATTTTACTAAAACTACTCGAGAGAATATTGGTAAACGGATGGCTATTGTATTTGTTGAAACAAAAAACACAATACAAACGATTAATGGTGTAGAACAACATGTGACTCACCGTGATGAACGTGTGATTAGCGCACCAGTGATTCAAAACGCTTTGGGTAATAATTTTCAAATCACTGGCTTAACAGACGGTACTGAAGCAAGTAATTTAGCTTTGCTATTGCGAGCAGGTGCTTTACCAGCTGCGATTTATCCAGTAGAAGAGCGGACGGTTGGGCCAACTTTAGGTAAAGAAAATATTCAGCGCGGTATTTTCTCTCTCGAAGTAGGTATGGGTCTAATTTTAGTACTGATGCTAGTATATTATCGATTGTTTGGATTGGTTGCTGATATCGCATTGCTATTAAATCTGATTTTGTTATGTGCTCTCTTGTCCATGATAGGAGCAACGTTAACATTGCCAGGTATTGCCGGTATTGTATTAACCGTAGGAATGGCAGTAGATGCGAACGTCTTAATTGATGAGCGTATTCGAGAGGAGCTGCGCCACGGTCTTTCGCCTCAAGCAGCCATTTTTGCCGGATATGAACGTGCATTTGCAACGATTTTGGATGCAAACATAACAACATTTATCGTGGCTGTAGTGTTATTTTCTATTGGCACGGGACCTATTCGTGGATTTGCAGTGACATTGTCGCTAGGTTTATTGACATCGATGTTAACCGGGGTGACTTATACTCGCGCCATGATCAACGCGATTTATGGTGGGCGTAATGTTAAGAAACTATCGATAGGTATATAGGCGAATGGTACCAAGTAAGACATGTTGTTATTTGTGCGTTAGCTGGAATTTATTATTTAAGGGGTTGTTCGATGGAATTTTTTAATCCAAATTCAAAAGTGGATTTCATGGGTGCACGAAAGTGGACTGCGATGTTATCTATTTTAATTTTTATAACATCGATGCTCGCCTTGGGAATTAACGGTTTGAACTGGGGATTAGACTTTACTGGCGGTACGCAAGTAGAAGTTACTTACGAGCAAGCGGCTGATTTGGAAACTATTCGAAACAACCTTTATGATGGGGGTTTTAAAGAAGCACAAGTAATCAGTTATGGGAATTCAAAAGATGTACTTATTAGTATCGCTCCCCGAGCTGAAGTTAATCAAATTGGATTAGTGGATAAATTAATGGTTGCCTTGCCGGGTGCGATGAAACAACGGGTTGATTTTGTAGGGCCGCAAGTAGGTAAAGAGTTGGCTACAAAAGGTGCATTAGCTATTATTGTATCGTTACTAGCAACTATGATTTATATTGCAATCCGTTTTGAATATCGCCTGGCATTTAGCTCGGCAATTGCGCTTATCCATGATCCTATTTTAATCTTAGGTATCTTTGCTATGTTTCATATCGAGTTTGATTTGAAGGCATTAGCTGGGTTATTAGCGGTGATTGGCTATTCGTTGAATGATACGATAGTGGTATTTGATCGCGTACGAGAAAATTTTGTGAAAATTCGACGCTCGACGCCTGTTGAAATCATGAATATTTCTATCAATCAAACACTATCTAGAACTATTATGACGTCTGTTTTAACATTATTTGTAGTGGTCGCATTGTTTGTCTATGGGGGCGAAACGATTCATGGTTTTTCATTAGCGTTAATTATTGGTATCTTAGTCGGTACCTACTCTTCTATCTATGTCGCTGGTGCTTTAGCTGTAGCAATGGGTCTAAGTAGTAACGATTTTATTGCTACCAAACGAAAAGAAGTGGATGATCGGCCTTAGCTATTTAATGTAGTGGAATAGGTGCTATTTACTGCATCTTCCAATCGATGTTTTTTAGCTGGCGATTGAAACATAACCATAGACATATCAGATAATTTCACTTCGTTTTTGGGATATGTTGGTGTTTTTTTCGAAGTGATAAAGTCCATTATGATTGTAAAGCCAAGTGATTCAGCTATTTTGTAGGCATTGTCAAGATCAGTAGCTCCTGTATCGATCAGTCGTATGACTAACTCTGTGCGCCCCAATTTAGTTGCCAAGACGAGGGCTGATTGTTGGTACTTATTTACATGATTTATCATTGCTGTATGATGATTAATTAGTATTTCAACATAAATCCAATTAGTCTCAGCTTCAGCACATACTGCATACATCAACGCAGTCATTTGGTTCAGACTATTAATTAGATCTAATCTGGCACCCTCGTTAATTAATAGGTAAAAAATCTCATCATGCCCCTTGATTATAGCGATCATTAGAGGAGAGCAACCGGTTCGTTCACACATAGTGTTTATATCAACATGTAATTTTTTTTCTGCTAATAACAAACGAACAGTATTTAAATCCCCCTGTGCTACTGCGATATAAAAAGCCGTGGCTTTTAATTCTTTGTCGGGTAAATTAAGATTGATTTTTGCTTTGTGTTGGATGATTTCTTTGACATAATCCGTTCGTCCTTGTTTGGTGGCAAGTGTTAATATCGTATCGTCATTAAAGTGTGTATTTAAAGTTAGTGTAGGGCAGTTACTTAGAAGCATTGAGAAAATATCTAATCTATCATATTGCATGGCTAATACTAAATTTTCTTCCTTAATTATTGCACCGTTAGAGACCAACATAGTGGCTGCGCGGGTTTTTCCAAATATAATTGCATAAGCCAGTGGTGTTTTGCCTTGTAGATCTGGTGTTTCAAACGACGTGTTCGTTTGTAGTAATAATGCTAATAAATTATCAGCTCCCCATTTTGCAGCGAGATGTATTGTGTTACAAAGAGATAAATCACAAACACGAGCAGCTAAAATCCATAAATAACTCTTTGCTTTAATGGGACTTGATACTAAGGTATCAATTAAAAATTGGCATAAGGTTTCTAAATAAGTTGAATTTTCTAGAATGATTTCTAGTAATTTAATCTCAGGATGATCCTGATATTTAATGTGTTGGTAAAAAAAAGAAAGGGTAGGTTCGAAATCACATATGTTCAATAATTTGTAGATTGTGAAATTATTTAGTAAATGCTGTATTTTAAATTGCATTCCTTTTATTTCTGCTAGTTGATGGTCACAAAGGTCGAAGATATCGTTATGAGTTAAGGAAAAATTATTCACCTTTAAGTCAGATACAGGGAGAGCTGCTCCAAAATAGACTAATGTTTGTGAGGCCAGTTTGTGCATAGAAAACAGTGAGCTTATGAGAGGTGTTCCACAATCATTTGACATGGTGTTAATATTTGCACCACAACGTAATAACATTCTTATAGTACCATCGTTTCCTAATTGAGCAGCAATGTGTAGCGCACTATTGCCATTTTTCATTGGTAAATTGACCATTGCGCCGTATGCAGCCAATAGCATAATAATTTGGGAAAAACCATGCTGTGCTGCGATATGAATAGGAGCAATACATTCATCGCCGATGGTGGTATTTACATTTGACGGATCTGACAAGAGTAGATCCTGTACTTTGTGAATGTCATTTGCTTGGACAGCTAAAATAAGAGGATTTAATCCTGAGATGTGGGCAATAGCGCTCCATGAACCCTTCGGGTTCGAGTTTGTATGACGCTCAAATGATTCCTGAATTTGAGGTGAACCATAATCAATAGCTATACGCAATGGTATTTCAATGCCTGATTTTAATGGGGGTGGTGATTGGACTAACTGTTCAAAGGGATTTAAGCCACCTTTTTTAAGCGCTTCAATTGTTTCAACATGTCCTTTAGAAATGGCAAGATATGAGGCTTTTCGTCCAAATATATTTCTCCGGTTTATATCAAAACTTTTTTCAATTAACAATGCGATGATTTGATAACGATTATAGAATGCGGCCATTTGTTCGATGCCTGAATACTCATAATCTTTATAATGGAAATATAATTCCTCTAGTATGTGTGGATTTTTTATTAAGTAGTCATAAAAAATATTATATTTTTCATCGTGTTCAAAAATAGCTTGTAAAAAGCATTTCTGATGGTTACCTACCTGGATAAAATAGCTTGTATACAAACCACAATTACCCAGTTGTATAAATGTATCTAAGTTAGTGTGATTGAATTGGGTGTATAATTTTTGTAAAAAAAACCCCATTTTTTCCGTCGATTTAAGTGGTTTTGATTTTGGGAGTGCTGGATTAAATAGTTCTAATAAATCCGGCATATTTTTTGCTTTAGCAACATTAGCCGCAGTTTCTCCGGCGAGATTTTTAATTGTTCTATCAGTAACAGGTAGTAAAATTTGCACCATGGATTTAGCGCCCAAGCGAGTAGCCACAATTAAAGCTGTTTCACCCTGAGCATTTCGGGCATTTAGCGTATTTTCAGTACATTTTTTGATAAGGTCCGCAACTATTAAGAGCAGGCCTTGTTCAACCGCCTCTAATAGAAGAGTGGTTCCTTGGATGATGTTATCAATGGCTGCATGAGCTTTTAATTTTTGGATGCTATTAATATGTTTATTTTGAATCGCAATAAAAAGAGGTGTGACCCCATCCTGATTTAGCTGATCAACGTCTATTCCAGCTTCGATTGCATTTTCAACTAAGGTAACGCAATTGAGTTTTGCTGCAATATGGATCGGATATAGAGGCAGCAAGATTTGCCAGACATTGGATTTGTGTTTTGTATCTTTTAGCCAATTAAGAAATACACGTGCTTTGATGCGATCTCGTAAAATGTGCTCAAAAGTAGTTTCAAACGTCAATAACTGAAAGGATAATGTTTCTAACAGCGCGCCCTGTTCAAATAGTACATTTAAAAGTTGCGCATTAATTTTAGTAAATAATTCAGTGGCCCTTTTTTGTAGGATTTTAATTTGTTGTTGTTCTATTTTTTGTTGTTGCTTTGTTTGGTTTGGTGCAGAACATTTTTTTTCTGAACTCAGTGTCGCTATAGTCTGATTGATTGTGTTCGGATAATGATCGGCTTTAATTGAAGAGAGGATAGATGATTCAAAAGTCTCATAAGTCATTCCTATTTTTTCATTAGCCTGTAGATTAATAAATTCTCGTTGAGCTTGTATTAAGTTTTTATTTAGAATCAGTCCTCGCAATTTATTTCTAATTTCATCCACATGAATAGGTTCATCATCTACTGACGCGATAAGTCCAATATCGCTTCTAGCCTGCATTTGTTGCATTAATTTGTGTAATTGGGCAGATGATTTATCCTGACTGATGGCTAAAAATAATTTCGCGCGGAGTGCTCCAGAAATAATAGCGTTCATGTAGGGTATGAATTTTTTGTTACCTAAGTTCTTTTTGGCTTCATGTAGCGGTCGAAGCGACTGAATTTTTTCATTAGGGAGCAATTCGTTGATGAGTGAAAATGCTTTATGATCAAAAGGACGATGAAGACAAACGTAATCTGATTCTAAACCGATTGCTTGTTCGAATGTACACGCATTACCATAAAGTTCCATTGCTTCGTTGAGAAACTCAGGGTGAGTAAGTATTAACCAACGGCCCGATTTGAAATTAAATTGAGATGGTTGTAGTGGTTGATTGGGCCAAAATACCTGATTTAATGCGGGTACAGGAGTAGTTCCTGACCGGTCAAAACTGTTTTCAATTGTATCATCGCTTGTAAATGAGGATTCAAGATCAGTGTGTTCGGTAGATGGTGAGTCCAACGGAGGTAGACAGGAGTCTTTTTTAAGATGATCAACCGTTAGTTGGGAGTCCTCGCTATGGTCTCCTAAGCCTTGAGTGATGACGTATTTGACGCAGCTGATGAATTGATCAGTCCATACTACAATATCGGGATGTGAGCGATGGTTACCATGCAATTTATCATGAAATGGTTCTTGACCTGTGCTTTCTCTAAAAAATTGTAGAATGTTTTCTCTGTCAGAATAATAAGAATTTAATGCTTGATGACTATCGTAGTTAATGTGAAGTGCCTTAACAGGGGTTGCCTTATCACTGTCAATTGATTTTGATTTAGCATAAGCATTCTTGATTTGGGCGAAGGTAAAATTTTGTCCTTCGTCCAAATAGAATAGATCATAGGATACAGTATCTGCTATGTGGGCAGGGATTTTATATAATCCAGGATGTAGTTTTGACGTGCCTAAATAAGTAAGGTAGTCTTCATATGCTTTTATTAAAATAGGTTTTAATTCAATCGGAAATATAAAATCACGTTCAGATAGGGTATTGGGATCACGACCCGCAAATAATTTAAAAGTATGTTTGATTGCGGCTCGATCAACATCATCTTTTTTTAAAGCAAAGGGCTGTAAGGTTTTACGGCCAGAGTTTGCTATCTTTTGCTTTGTTCGCAACAATGTATTTTGGTGGACTACGTAGCCGTCATACCATCTCTCTAAATCGAGATCATCTACAATTTCTCGTCCTTCAGCATATTGGCAGATCCATTGGTTATAGGTTAACGAATCAATACGATGATTTTCAGATCTAAATGCATTGAGATGTTTGTTTAATTCATCAGCTAATTTCCCCGATTCAGTTAGGCATAGTACATTCAGGGGCGTATCCAATCCTATTTCGGCAAGAAAATGTTGTATTTTTTTGACTAATACAACTGTTTTTCCGACACCACCAGCACCACTGAGCATAGAAGGGTACTGTTGATGGATTGCTTGATATTGAGGAGGAGTAAGCTCAATGAATTGTTTATTGAAAACTGTTTCTACAGCAAAATCGCCTAGTTCTAGTGTGGTATTATTTGGAGTATGTGATGGTTGGATGGAACTATTTTTTGGTATTACTTCGGACTGAAAATCCAGCTGCCCATTTTTACATAAATCCTCATGACTACGAATGTGATTCAAATCGAATAAGGATGTTTTATATTTTAAATAATTATGTATTAGGACATACCCATGGATGAGTGCAAGTTTTTTTCCTGGGAGTTGTTGATGTTCAATAGTAGAAAAAATGATCCGATCTTCGTCATTGATGCGCATCGTCTGTACTGGTGCACCTTGATAGGATTTAACATGAACCTCTTTGTAATTATGACAAGAAAAAGCTTCTAGTGTCGCGTAAATGGCTTTTTCGATTTGTGGATCGTCAATAGAGTCTATTTCTGATTTGTCATAAATGTACGCATCCCAGTATTTGACCTGCCCCCGGGCAGTTCGTGCATCTGTCTTTACAGTAATCCACTTTTTTGGCATGTAGTCAATTCGATATCAAAAAATCACAGTGACCTATTATAGCGCAACCTATGCCAATAATCGATCAATTTTTGCTGCACAAATAAAATCATTTTGTGATAATCCCTTTAAAGCATGGGTTGAAAAGCGAACGTGACAATAATTGTAGCCTACCTCAAGATCGGGATGATGATTTTCAGCATTGGCTATCCAAGCAATCGCATTAACAAACGCCATGGTTTCATAAAAATTCTTAAATGAAAATGAGCGTTTAATTTCGCAATGATTTGAGATAACCTGCCAGTTTTTATCCAACTGCGGCATTAAATGTTTCAATTGTTCTGGAGTTAATGCTTGGCCAATACCTTCACATGACTCACAATGTTTACTGACTAAATCGCTCATGTTTATGATCCTAGTTGTTGTATGGTTTTAATAAAACGGTTATTTTGTTCTTCGGTGCCAATGGTGACCCTCAAATAATTGTTCATGGCATAAGGATGCAATGGGCGAACGATGATGCCATATTTCTGTAACTGTTGAAAAACGATATTGCCATCTGTGTTGCAGTCCATAGTAATAAAATTACCAGAGGTAGGCAAATAGGATATCCCTAGTTCATCTAATCCTTGTTGCATCTGCGTAATGCCATCCTTGGTTAATCGAATTGTTTTTTTTATAAATAGTTGATCATCAAGGGCTGCTTGAGCTGCTGTCATTGCTGCAATGTTGACGGTAAAAGGTAATTGAATACTGTATAATAAATTAATAATTTGCGGATCAGCTATTGCGTAACCAAGCCGTAATCCCGCCAGTCCATACGCTTTGGAAAACGTCCGAGTAATAATCAGGTTAGGATGTTTCGCTAACAACTCAATCGTGTTTGCTTGATATTCAGCGTAAGCATATTCGTAATAGGCCTCATCAACCACCAGTAATGTTGTTTTGGGAATCCCATTAAGCAAACGTGTGATATCAGCGTGATTAATCAATAATCCTGTTGGATTATTCGGATTAGCTAAAAAAATAAGTGCTGTTTTTACATTACATGTGTCAAGAATTGCATCGATATCAACTCGCCAGTTATTGGTTGGGGTGATGACTATTGGAATGCCTAACGTGTTTGCCTGAATTTCATACGTACTGAATGCATAGCGATGGGTTAACACGTGTTTATCGCTCTGTAATGCAAAACAAGTTAATAGCAAACCATAGATTAAATCGGATCCATTACTAAGCATCAGCATGTCAGCTTCAATCCCAAGAAACTCAGCTAATTTCTGCCGCAATGCGTGATTAACTGATTGAGGATATAAAGAAAGTGTTTGATTGGATAAGTTGCTTAATGCATCGTGAACAGCTGGGCTGCAACCCCATGCATTTTCATTACTTGCTAATTTGATGATATCAGTGACACCGTGTTCTTTAGCAACTTCCTCAATTGTTTTTCCTGGAATATAAGGTTTAAGCGTGCGAATACCTGGATGAGCGAGTTCTTTGAAATTATAATCCATAATCTACTCCTTGATTTTGCTAGTTAACATTTCTCATGTTAATCTAGCCGCGTTTTATATTTCCAACCATCATGGATGAATGATGAAAAATCGTGGATTTTCACTTACCGAAGTATTAGTTTCGCTACTACTGGTCACTAGCATATCATTAGCTTTATTGAAACAACAATGGCAAATTAGCCGTTTCTCACATCATCTACTATCCTGTTTTGAAAAATTGAAAGATGCTGATAATCAAGCAGAACGTCATGCGAAAGGCTTTGGTCTAATCGAGATATTTATTAGTTTATTTTTAGTTACTTGTATTATAAGTGGGTTAATGCACCATTATTTACAAATCAAACGACAATACCATGCAATTCAAAGCCTAACTGATGAAGCAATTGAACTGCAATTAGCTAGCGATTTTATTCGTATGAGTGTACGTAAAGCGGGCTTCACCCCATGCCAAGCCATTCATCGTTTAGATACATTAGATACCTATAGTGGTCAGACTCATCTATCTTCTTTTAAGATAACAGATCATGCAATATTTATTTATCGGATGGCAGATCGCTATGCAACTGCATCTATTCGTTCTAACCAAAAAGATATCGTATACGTTTCTAATAATGTGTTGAATCAACCGCATCCGATATTAATTGCAGATTGTCATCATGCCGAGGTGCATCAAGTGAAGGCTGTCTATCAAACTGCAGTTGGTCAAGTGATTCGATTACAAAAACCTCTAAACTTTGCATATCATGAACCGATTTATATTGGGCCATGGATTGAAGAATCTTTTTTTATAAAACGCAATACTCATGGGAATTTAGCGCTATTTTATACGATGTATCACACGGAAGAGCTGACTGAATTAATAAAAGAGTTGACAGTTCGCCAAGTGCAGCAATCGTATGATGTTTTATTAAATATTACGCTGAGTTTAGATAACCAACGAACCGATACGATGGACACCAGGGTGCGTATGTAATGAAAATTCAATCACAAGGTTTTATTTTACTGACCACTTTACTCATGATAAGTACAGTGTCACTGTTAGTATTATCATTGTTTCAATCGCTATTTTTATATTTTAAGATGAGTAATCAATGGATAGATAATCATCAAGCGTTTTATCAATTGGAAGATATTGCCGAAGAGATTAGTCAAGGGATTTTAGCGGGAGCAACACGCTCTTGTGTTTTTATTGATCATGAGTTGAGTCAGCGTAGTTTAAACCAAAAAGGTTGTATATTAGAAAAAAATAATCAAACATATCATTATGCAATGATAGATTTAGGTCTTTATCCTTGTTTAGCTATACTTAAAGATAAAAAGAAATTCAGCAGCCATCACTGGCTGCTGAGTGTCATTAGTGATCATTTACCTGAACATGTCCTGCAATTTCGTTTGGCTACGATAGGGAAGCCGTTACACAATGTATCATCCACTACGGGTATGATTTCGGTAGGGAGGATGAGTTGGCAGTATCGATTGTTGGCATAGAGTGCTTGAGCTCCTTGGCTTCCTTTTGTAATAATTTACCAGCTGAAAATAGACTAAGTTGAGATACTTTTATGCACCTCTCCGTAAAGTCGTTTGCAGACAAGTTAGCAAGATCTAGCCCAATTACATTATTTAAAATGAAACGGTGTTGTATGTGGGTGCGATGACGTGGGTTTTTCTCATCATCACATGCAAGCCTTTCAAGAGTTGATTTATCAAGAGACAGTTCCTTAAATTCATTTATATTCCGATAAGAATCAAGAATGTCTTTTGCACGATCCCTAATTAGGTGTTGATGTATTCGAATAATATTTAAAAATGCAGGGATAGACGCTTCATGCACATTATTTTTTTGAGCAGCCTCAAACATAGATATAATTTTATGAATTTTTTCTTTGCCAAAAAACGGTTGCAATCCTTTTTTCTCATCTTGTCGACACAATTGAATTAATTTAACAAAAATAGTTTGGTAGCTTTTTTCACATAAAAGAGACCCAGCGGTTGTGTTTTTTTCAATTAATTGTAGTTTGTTAACGCATTTGGTGATAAAGAAAAAATTGGGTTCTTTTGTTGTTGGAAGTAAGTTTATGCACCAAAGGTAGTTGCCACCGTCTAATAAAATATGATCTGCGTGTTTCATAAATTGATACACATCAGATAGCTGTAATAAATTATTGGAATATAATGTTGATATTGTATTAAAAACGGCAGAATATGCATTTTTTTGAGCATTACGTTTAGTTAAAGTGTCACTGGATGTTGCGCGATCTATTCTTTTTAAAATATTGTATATTTGTTTTAGTGTTTCGGAAGTATCCAGAAGCATTTTTTTCGCTTGAGGCTTTTCATTATTAAGGGATGTCAAATGAGTCATATAGTTTAATAAAATGGAGACAGCATTTGTATAATCCTCTAGCGGAATCTTAAATTGTTCCGCAGTATTTAATAAATCTATCAGCTCAATAATATACGTTGGCCGAGTGATAAAAATCCCGCCGTTGGTTTCGTGATGGAAGCCTCTGTAATTTACTATAAAAAAATGGAACATATCATCTAAAGCACTCGTAAACTCGGGGTTAACCGTCTGCGATATAAGTGCTGTAGCCTCCTGAATACTTAACAATTGATTATCAAGAAATCTTGGATTATCAAGGCTCTTTTCATGAAACAGTGCTCTAATATTTTCAAGTAGTTGATATATACGTTTTGTTATTAATCTTTTCTCATGGTTATTTTCTTCGGTTGTACTTTTTCGTAAAGCCTTTGCATATTTTTTTGCTTTATCTTGTTTACTGTGCACGGTGATTCCTTATCCAGCTAAAATTAGCAGTATAAATGCTTCGCACGGCTAGTCAAACAGCACTTGCAATAACATACTTTTTATATCTGGGATGCACCGTAGCCGAATTTTTCTAAAAAGTCATGCCATCTCGTGTCATCACCTTATTTCGTTGATTTTATTATAATATTAATAAAAATAACGATTTACTTTTGCTCCAAAAATATTAGAATGCTTAATAAAAATCTAATTTGTATCGAAATGAAATTATTTTCAAACCATCCAGCAAGAAATTTTCGTATAAACAAGCGTCGTGGTGAAATTCCTCGGGGAGAGATAAGAGAAATAATACTTACCAAACAAGAATTAAAAAAAATAAAAAATCGAGAGGCAGCAAAACGATCCAAAGAAAATTTTGCACAAATGACACAAAATTTAGAGAAAGAGCAGAGCGAATTAGTTGATTTTTTCTCAAACCCGCCTTCGGTTCAAACAATCAAAGGAAGGGATTTTCTTGCAAGCGAGCGAATTTATCCGGCTGTTCTGCAACATACAGAAAAACATCTTCAGCGATTACCTTCTGGTAAAAATAACATTAGAAGCCTTGTACAAAGTGATACAAAAGAAAAAAATCGACGCTCAGCAGAAAAGCATAGGCTAAATAAATACTTACTATTCCATCAAATAGCTCTAAAGAACCAAGAACTATTTCAAGCGCTATTAGGGTTTGTTGACGATTCACTTCCACAAGCCCAACAGACCGTGGTGTACAATGATTCTTTCTATCCTTCCCATTTAGATTCTCTAGGGGAATTGTCAATAGATTTGAATTCCCATGTCGAAGAATGGGATGAGCTATTTTTAGATTTCTCCCCCGCTTAGTGAGCATGTGAATTCGATTTAGATTGTTTCAAATAACTAGGGTCTAGATGAATAGGGTCTTGCTTCTAATGCGTCGTAAGAGCGTTCTAGCTCAGGGTCTGTGTTTAAGTAGCTAAGGATTAAGATTAGGGCCGCGTTGGGTGTCTTTCGATTACGAAGAATATCTTGTAATAGAAATAACTCCTCTAGCTCACGAGCTCTTTCTGTTTGGCGAAATAAAGTGACGGCAAGATAAGCGTCACCACTCTTCGGGTCAATGTGACTAGTTCGTGGAATAGCTCTTTGAAGTGGTCGATTTGAATGAGTGAAAAAATGGCATGCCGATTGAAATTGACGGGATAACTGATTAGATAAATCTGGTATGGTGAATGAAAGTTGAAGAAGAGGGATTGGAGGAATATTCAGAGTAAGTTCTTCTAAATTCACAGTTCCTTCAGTAAGCTCCATCTCTTCTGATGATGTGTTGGAGTGGTCATCGTTAGCGCGCACAGTATTCTTACCTTAGTTAAATAGAGACCTTAGTTAAATAGAGTCATGGTTTTATCGGAGGACTCAATAGCAGCCACTGTGTTCTATTTTACATCATATGTTGATTCGGATCAACCTGAAATTGGGTATTAAATTTTCCACTATTTCAATTTGTTTCATAATAAGTTAATATGTCACGCTTTTAAAACCTTGCCTTACTCCATTTAGTGTGTGAGAAGGCTCAATCCGTGAGGAATAATTATGAGACATTATGAAGTTGTGTTTCTTGTACACCCTGATCAGAGTGAACAAGTCCCAGGAATGGTTGAGCGCTATGAAGCGATCATCACCAAACAAGAAGGTAAAATTCATCGTAAAGAGGATTGGGGACGTAGACAGTTAGCTTACCCAATGCAAGACGTGCATAAAGCGCATTATATGTTGCTGAATATTGAATGCAATCAAGTTGCTTTAGATGAATTGAAAACTGCGTTTAAATTTAATGATGCTATTTTAAGAAATTTAATCATCAAGAAAAAACACGCGATCGATACTGAATCAGTAATGATGAAAAAAGAATCTAAAGACTCTCGAGACGCTATCTAAGGGGAAACACATTATGTCACAATATTTTCGTCGTAAAAAAATGTCCCGTTTGACAGACGGTTCTAGTGAAATTGATTATAAAGATGTTAATTTACTGAAAAATTACATTAGCGAAACTGGCAAAATTGTACCAAGTCGAATTACTGGAACAAATGCCAGAGAACAACGCCGTATATCACAAGCAATTCAATATGCGCGTTTACTTGGTTTGCTGCCTTATTGCGATAGCCATCGGTAATCATGATGTTACGCTTAAACGGGTTTTTGCAAAAACAAATGCATGCGTTGCTGGAAAATAAGCAATATGCATTTGTTTGCGCACTCGCTTTAGCGTTTTTTCCGTATACGGCCTGGTTATCCATTGTAATTATTGCATTGATAACCTTGAGGAAGGGGTGGCGTGAAGGCGCTTTGGTGTTGTTACCAGTTATAACGGCCCATCTGGGTTGTTCACTGATGACGGTTTCTAAAGTTGCGGCGGTGATCAACACATTAACTTTGTTTGTTCCATGTTATTTGGCAGCGTGCACATTGCGAGTAACTGCTAATTGGCAAGGCGTGGCGGGCGTTTTTTTCTTACTAACAAGTTTGAGTGCGTTGTTAGTGCAATTGTTTGCGCCGGAATTTGTAATGGCGCAGTACGTGTATTTGCAAGCAATATTAAAAGAAGCGCAATCAGAAGCTATTGTATCGAATCTACTAAATGATACGACAGGTCTGAACCGAACCATCCTAGCAAGCTATGCCTTTGGTATACAAATGGTTAGTGTGGTTTTTTCTGCTATGACATCGTTGATGATGGCTCGTTCTATGCAATCCCGTTTGTTTAATCCAGGTGGTTTTAAACAAGAAATATTAGCGTTTCGTGTTAATAAAATAGGTTTACTGATAGCGGTAATGTTATTCGCAGCGACCATACAACACAATGTGGTTGCTATGATTATACTGCCAGCACTTATTTTATATTTTTTATTAGCTGGATTGAGCGTCAGTGCCAATGCATTAATTAAGAAAAATCCACGATTGGTCTTTATATTATTAGTGATGCCACTGATTATTGTCCCTTTTATCATGGTGCCCGTGTACGGAATATTAGGATTAATAGATAGTTTGTTTAATTTGAGAATATATACATTTAAACCGAAAAGAAGAGGTTAAATAAAATGCAAGTTATATTATTAGAGAAAGTAAGAAATTTAGGTTCATTAGGTGAATCAGTTAATGTAAAGCCAGGCTACGGTCGTAATTTTTTGATTCCACAAGGTAAAGCCGTATTTGCAACAGCTAAAAACATTGAGCAATTTGAAAAACGCCGTGCTGAACTTGAGAAAAAAGAAGCACAATCATTAGCAAAAGCAGAACAACGCGCAGCTAAGTTAAATGAAGTTACTGTAGTTATTGCAGCGCAAGCAAGTGACGAAGGTAAGTTATACGGCTCAGTTGGCGTAGCCGAAATCAAAGATGCATTGTTAGCTAAATCATTGGAAGTTTCTAAGCGTGAAATCAACATGCCAGATGGCGTATTCCATTCAATTGGTCAATATACTGTTGAGATTCAAGTGCATAGTGATGTGATGGCAACAGTTCAAGTAGAAGTGGTTGCATCTAAGTAAGCCTCGTTTATATTGTTACACAACCCTCATCCGCTCTAGGGAGCGGATGAGGGGTTTTATCTTCCACCTTTAGGCTTCATCAAATCCTGAGAAATATTGTGCGCCGCTTCGGCCGCTTGCTTAGGCGAATCGGTATAAAATAAAAAGCGATTTCCTCTTTCTTTTTGATTGGTATTTAATTTTGAAAGAGCTGAGGGAATACCAATTATACTTAAACACAACAAACAAGTTTTAATTGTCTCCATAATATTTTTTCGTGTTGTTGAATTGGAAATCGATTGTAATTGTTGAATATCTGTTTCTAGATTTCCATCGTATGAAAAACTATTTTTTATTTGTTGTGAATCTCCGCCATTCTCGGCTTCCTCATGAACTGCCGTAAAAGCTGTAGACATTTTTTGTAATATAGATAAGAATTCTTCAGATATGTTTTCTTTTCCTATCATTGAGTTTAAGTTGTCTATATTGGTTTTTAACCTCTGAATATTGAGATTATACGGCTTTTTATTTTCCAATTTTAGAACTTGCGTATAGCCTTTTTCAATTGCGCTGTTGAACAGCTCATCAACACCTTCATTATTTTTCGCAGAAACATAGTGAATATGTAATGAGGGATTTTGTATTTTAAATTCTTCAATCTGCTCTGGGGTAATTTGCTTTTGTTCATCACATTTGTTGAAAGCTATCATAATGGGTACGTCTTCATTAATATTTTTAATATCTGTGATTTGATGGCTAACATTGTTTAAAGCATTTGGATCAGTAATGTCCACAACTAAAATAAAAGCATCACTGCCTTGGTAATAAGCTTGAGTTATTTTTTTGAATTTTTCCTGGCCAGTCAGATCCCAAATTAGAGCTTTCCTTTTAAAATCTTTAGTTGCTATTTTTTTTATTTTAAAATTTACAATCCCTGCCTCTTCGTTATTATCAAATGTTTGGTGTATATACCTTTTAAGCAAAGATGATTTACCGGCCCCTGGTTTATTATCAGCTTGCTGACCAACAACTAGGATTTTTACTTTTCTTTCAGATTTATATCTACTCATTATATCACCTTTATATCTACTCATTATATCACCCAGTTATAATTGTAATTTAATTGTACATTAAATCCTGAAATAAATCAATGTAAGCATTTTTTATGGTCGCAGCAATATGAAAATGTCACATCGTTAGCAAGATAAAGCAAAGCAGATTAGGCTGTTGGGCTTGAACGATAAACGCATTTTATGTTGCGCAGAACAAACTCAATAGTTCTGTACTTTAGGTCTTTTAATGGGTTTCGGTAGCCATAAGTTTT
>JAUYSP010000020.1 GCA_030696305.1 Legionellaceae bacterium
GTGACTTGTTCCATGAAAAATAACTATTTAAAATACCCATCAGCTCATTGATGTTCATGACTCCATGTCCTTTCTTGGCGGAAAAAATATGGATTATCAATGAATCAGTGAGCTACTTCAATAAATCAGATGCACCCACGAGGGTCGCTAGATTGCTTCGTCGCTATGCTCCTCGCAACGACGAATTTAAAAATCGTACCGTACAGAGACAAAAATATAACAGTATATCCGTCTAATCTAATGAATGATTGTTAGACTTACCAACACAATCATTCATTTTTTTCGCAAAATCGGAAGTAGTGTGTTGAACATCCTGTTGTATGGATGTACAAATCAAGATGTTCGGCATGTCAATTAACAGCGGCATATTATTACAATGACCTCATCCGGTGCGAGCGCGAAATAATTTTTTAAATCCGGCTGGGTTAATTACAAAATAACTACTCACAAGTGTTATCACGATACCGACAATTTGTACCTTATTTAGTTCTCTATTGTAAAACAACACATCTGTAAAAATAGCAACTATGGGATCCACGTAGCTGATGACGGCAATAGTTGTAGTAGGTAATTTTTTGACGGATTGGTAATAAAGAACAAAGGCTCCAACCGTATGAACAATCCCAAGGATCAGTAAATAATACGCTGATTCCCAGGTCGGTTGAATTGCATGGAATTTCACAAAAGGAGTGAGTATTACGGTACCTATTGCCAGTTGTAATAAGGTCATCATGGTCGGCGTGGTTGTCTTTGTTTTCTTAGCGATCACTGTGGCTACGCTATAAAAAAATCCCGCCAGTAAAGCACATCCAACACCAAGAAGTATCGTGTTATTGAGTTGAAGTGCCTGAGGTGACAAATCCATCGTCATCAATACGCCACAGAGGGTCAAAACAATAAACAAACCCTTGATGAATGAGATATCTTCTTTAAACAAAAATCGACCTAAAATCACCAAAAAAACAGGCTGCATATAATAGGATACATTCCCAAGAGTGATCGAAGACAATCGAAAAGACTCGAACAGTAATATCCAATTTAATACCACAAAAATACCGCCTATAAATATTGGCAATATGATATTTGCACAGAGGGCTTCTTTCGAAAAGAATCCTTTATACCAACAGTACGGCGCTAGAACAGATGCGCCAATCAAACAGCGAAAAAAGGCAATCTCAATGGAACTCAATCCTGATTTTAATACAAATAAACCCAATGTTCCCCATATCGCCATAGCTGATATTAGCTGCCACATCATTACACCCCTTTTATTTGTTGTAAAAAATAAACTAGTAAATATTCACTGAGCGGGCGTAATGTTCGAGAGACCTGGCTTAACGTGCACTATTATCCGCTCACCGTTAAGACAGGCGAATAATGTTAATAATGATGGATGAAATTGATAAAGCAATGGGCGAGACAATACAACGACAAACATCGGTTTGGGATAACGATAATCTGTTATTTACTTGTTGTTTCATGAATGACTCGAATTTCAAAATACAAAGATAGCCTACCATATGATCTAAAATTTACAAACTCGATTTTTATCTCAAATGATAAACCTTAGTTTCTTATTCTTAAACTTATCTGCTGCCCATCATACTTAAAGTGGCGTAGCCACCAGGATGCTCTGTTTTATTTAGTAATTATTGGTTTGCTACTGATTATTTGCTCGACAATCTCTCTGGTACAATAAATGATATTCTCATGGGTAGTATCGATTTTGATAATTTTAATGGGTTTATCAGTTATGCATCCAATATTGTTATCTTCAAGAAACGAGGCTTTTGTTTGCTCCGCTGTTACTACAACCGAAGTTTTTTTAACAGCCTTAAATAATACAATTTCAGAATGAAACAATCTATTTGTTAAATTATTCTGAAGTTGAAAAACGTTATCCATTAGTTTCAACCGTCGATCAATATAATCGTCAGAAGCACCTGCATTTTTTAATTTGGTTTTTGTCTGTAACTTCATTTTTTGAGGGACTTTTCTTATAGATGTGTCGCTGTTCAATACAGTATCCAATAAAAATATTTTAATATTAATCTTACCTTGCTGTTCCAATTGGTAGGCCATTTCTAGTGCAATATTCCCACCGAAGGACCAGCCACATAAAACAATTTCGGCATCAAAAGGATACGTCGACTCTATTTGCTCCAAGTAATATCGAGTTAGTTCAGTTAGATTATTTACGCTTATATCATAGTCCATGTAGGCATTATCAACACCAATAGCATGGTAGTGCCCTATTAACTCATCCGCAATGCCCTGATATGCTTCACATCCACCATAAGCAGCATGAAAAAAATGAATTTTTTTATTAGAGGCTTCTGCATTCATTAATTTTACAACACACGGACCTCGATTTTCACCCATCAATTTATCTGATAGATTTGCAATACTCTTCTGTGTAAAAATATCAGCTATTGATAGCCGATACCCATACAGCTGTAATTTTTTATTCATTTGTGTCACAAGCTGTATGGCTAATATTGAGTGACCACCTAACTTAAAGAAATCATCATAGATTCCTATTTTTTCAATCTTCAAAACCGATTGCCATATGTTGACAATCATATGTTCAAAAGTATTACGCGATGCGACATATTGACTTTTGTTTTGGGTGAAATCGGGTAGCGGCAGCGCTTGTCTATCTGGCTTGCCATTAATTGTTAGTGGTAAAAAATCTATGGCAACAAAGGCACTGGGTAGCATGTAGTCCGGAAGCTTATAACTTAGATATTCGTGTAAATTTTCTTTTGTTTGACCCACGTAATAAGCAATCAACTTGGCGTCATGGGAAAGGACTGCGCATTGCGTGATGTCAGAATGGGCTGAGAGTGCGCTCTCAATTTCACCCAACTCAATACGATATCCACGGATTTTTACCTGGAAGTCGTTGCGGCCAATATATTCAATGTTGCCATCGGGGAGCCATCGGACTAAATCACCTGTCTTATATAGTCGTCCGTCACCAAATGGATTTTTGATAAAACGCTCTTTGGTTAGTTCGGGCTGATTTAGATAACCGCGCGCAAGACCCGCGCCGCCTATAAATAACTCACCCGTGATACCTAAGGGAACGGGTCGCCATTCTGAATCTAAAACATATACCGAAATCCCTGATAATGGCTTGCCAATTGTTTTACTTGAATCGCCTAGTTGATAGTCATGCATTAATGCACAAACTGTCGACTCAGTTGGCCCATAAGCATTAATCAATCGGCGGCCCTGACGCCATTGAGCCATCATGGCTTCATCACCAGCCTCGCCTGCAACAACCAGGGTCTCTAACAAAGGCAGCGCTTGGTATTCAATGGCTTGAAGTATTGCGGGTGGTAAAGTGGCAACCGTAATATGTTGATCTATTATGAAATCAAAAAGCTGTCTCACATCCAAGCGCCTTTCTTCATCAATGATCACTAAGGTTGCGCCCGTAAAAAATACCGTAAATAACTCAGAAACCGATGCATCAAATATCATCTTGGCATACTGCAATACTTTACTTTGAGCCTTTAAATTAAAAAACTCACTTTGATTAGCAGCAAGATTGCCAACAGACTGATGCTCAACCATCACGCCCTTCGGTCTACCTGTCGTTCCTGATGTATAAATCACATAAGCTAAATCATTAGAATTCGTCATTAAAGTTAGATTTTTTTTCGATTCTTGACGATAAGGCTTATCTTTTAAGCTATTATATAAAACCAGCTTAGCCTTGGTATCAGCAAGGATATAATCAATCCGCTCTTGTGGATAATTCGGATCAATCGGTACATACGCACAACCAGCCTTCAAAATTCCAAGAATAGCTACTATCATTTCCAATGAACGATCCATGCAAATGGCAACGAATTCGCCTGGA
>JAUYSP010000015.1 GCA_030696305.1 Legionellaceae bacterium
AGGGGGGCTAGCCGCAAACCTCAGAAATTTCCGGGCAGTTTTTGGCCACTTCGATTTTTCTTAACCTTCGCAAAAGAACCTTACCTATTATCTCATCAAGATTGATGATTTTATCATCGGTAAATATGAAATGTCCTTGGAAATGAATGTGCCGCCAAGCCACAGGGGATATCTTCTTTAACATAGCCAGCGCTTTTTCATCACCTGCAGCTTCGTATTTCTGCTTGAGCTTGGATAGTATCGCTGAATTATAATGAATGATGGCATTGGCAATGAGTCTGCCACACTGATTGCTAATCTCAATTTCACGATCACCTTTGCCGGATAATTGTTTCTTACCATACGCTGTTGCAATGGCGGCGCGTAATTGATGATACGATTCCACACGGTTCTGGGAACGATGTATATCGCGTTGAAGTTTCCTGTCTTGCAGGTATTTGAGGGTATAAATGCTGCGAATCAGTTTGTCATATTCCATTATTGCCTTGCGCGTCCTGTTGTCAGTGGTGTAAGTACATAATTTTTTAACCAGAATACTCTGCGTAATTTCCTTTAGTCCCAGAGCTTTAATAATAGGTTGAATGTTTGGCCATTCATCTTCAATGAGTTGGCAATCTATTTTACCAACTGGCTTGATTAACCAATCATTATATTGAGCTGGATCATCGCCACAGAAAAGGTGCTTTAGCTGGGATTGCAAATTGGTGAATCGTGGGCATAACTGCCCGCCAAACCAATCCATTATTGCAAAGTTGGTCTTGTTAATAATGTGCATATCACCCGTAATGGCATTGGGCATTATACTACTTGTGTTGTTGTACCAAATATCAAAAGCAAAGTAACTTTCATGCTCGTGAGCACCAATTAACTCTGTTTGCAGAGGGATATGGTTGACCAACAGCGTATACGCCACAACACCCTTGCCCTTTTTAAAGTATTTTTTGGAACGTCTGGCCTTAAGGGTCGGTTTTTCAACTTCATATTTTTGACCATCAACGCCGCCATAAAGAATAGCCATGCCTAATGAGTAATAAGGGAAAATTGGCATTTCGGCAATATCATTACCGATGATGTCATTGGCGTTTTTCAATGTTTGTAATCGCATGCGGGACTGGTATATATCCAGCAGTTTATCATAGGGGATATCAGAAATTTCCGCCATATTAAGGTTGCCGTTATTGAACGCCTGCGCGATAATAACCGCGTTGAGGCTGTTTTCATCAACACATACTTTGCCGTAACGAGGCTGTATGTGTGAAAAAATTGACGAATACCGACACCGTCCATTAACAAATCGAAGTACATCTGTAATGTCGCAGAGTGGCAACTGATCATAAAAACGATCTTGAAGCTCTTCATCTCCCGCTGCCCTAGATTTTTTTAGGTGGATCGTGTTTGTTTTTTCATCATAATGAAGGTGTTTGAGTTTTCCTTGAGTAAAATCACTATTGAATCTCATCCATTCTGTACGTAATTCAGCAATGCGATCGTCCAGTATTTTTTTGATAGGGATTTTCAACGCAGGGATCTCCAATGACTCAACCAGCGCCCCTTTTTCATTGGCAGAACTAATCTCCTGTTGAAGTGAGCGATGGTGAACGCTATCCGCCAGATAGAGCTCTCCCGCTTTGAGCCGTTTTTTCATTTGCCGGTAAATCCAAAATTCATAACGATCGCCATGGAATTTTTGCTCACCCCTGACATTGGTGTCAAACAAGAATTTTTGTAACCGTTTTGGCCGAGTTTTTTCCGGGCAGTCCGTGACTGGGTATTTCTTTATCGGTTTTTCAAGATCAAATATTTCTTTAAGCCACGTAACGGCAGTAAGCCACGGACTGTCAGCTATCGTACTTGAAAAATCAATCGCCATCATTAATGGACGCAATTGCAGTTTGAAGCGATGAAAGTGCTTATCAACCATTTTCCATTGAAAATCGATTAATTTAAGTTCTCCTGCATTATTGTTTGATATTTTATCTCGCAGCTCATCCTCCGGTATAATGGTCGTGAATGCTTCTTGGCGTACTTTGCCAAAACTGACCTCATCAGACAGTTCTTTCTTGATAAATAACTCGGCTAATTTTTGCATAACAGACAGTTCTGATTGCCTATTGACCGCATACTGAGAAAACGCGTCTTGCGATTTTTCTTTGATCTCTAGCTCACATTCTTTGAGCTGAAAACAAAAGGCATCCATCAAATTATCATCGAGTTTAAGATACCGTTGGTGGATATAGCACACAAGGTAAAGATAGGTTTGGTCAGACTTCAATTTCTTACGCAAATCATACACGGTATAATAATCAACAAGGCTTGCATAATATTGAAGATTTTGTTGGGACAATTTGAGCTTGGGTAATAGCGATTTGGCTAACAGATACAACGGTTTGATTGCAGTCAGTTTGTCGCGTTCAGCGCTGATCATGCGTGGTTTAAAGTCCTTGGCGTCTTGTTTTAGATCAGCCAATCCAGACAGGGTCTCAGTTTCCTTCTCGAACAACAATTTTTGTAAACCGGATTTATCGGCTTCAGTCAGTGACTCATGAATAATCGTCCCCAAACGTTTACGTTCGGCGTTTAATGCGTTGCTAACAATCGCTTGCAGGGTTGTATATCCTGGCCGCATGATTTTTTTCTCTCGCATAAACCCTAATAACTCAATGACAATAAATTGCGGACTAACATCCCGGTAGATTATTTTTTCGGCTTTTTCATGCAATAAAGGTTCAAATTCTTTTGACCACAGCTGGTAACCAAAATGCGCGGCAATTGCGTGGCATTGCGCATAATATTGATGCTTGGTGATGGTCGTTGGATGGAAAAACATATGCTCGGGAAAATACTCCTGCATGATAAAGTCGGTATCTTCTTGAACCTCGCCCCAATGAATCGGGAAGAACATGTGCATGGCTTTAAAATAGCCAATTTGCAGTGCGCAATGGACTTGGGCTGAAAGATTGGCGCGATTACGAACCAATGCTTGCTCCTCAGGCGTTAGATTGAGGAAATTCAAACGTTGTTCATCATCAAAATCAGGTGACTCATATAAAGCGGCCTTTTCTGCTTCTGATAAAATTGTCAATTGCTTGTTACTGGTGCGCATAGTGGGGCCATCTGATGATTTAAAACGGTGGTCAATGTTACTTCAAAACTTTCCCTAAAGCACCTGTTTATGGGAAAGTTTGAATTGTTAACATCAAGCTGCATATGTCGTCGCACCTATTTTCAAACAGGGCGCCAACCATCATTTTCAGGAAAGTTTGCTATAATACCATTATGAAACCACCTAAAAAAATTAAAAATAGTGCTCGACGCGTTCGTGAATATTTAACGTCCGCTGAAATTGATGCACTGATGCATGCAGCGAGAAGTGCCGGTCGACATGGTTTGCGTGATGCCACTATGGTTTTGATGGCATTCAGACACGGTTTGCGAGTTTCGGAGTTGGTATCACTTCGTTGGTCACACGTTGATTTGAAACAAGGTCTGCTTTATGTTGTTAGATTAAAAAATGGTCTTGCGTCTCACCATCCGTTATTTGGTCCTGAATTACGCGCACTGCGCCAGCTACAGCGTGAACACCCTGATACAGATTATATTTTTATGAGTGAACGTTTATCTCCAATGACAGCGGATACATTTCGAAAAATCATTGCAAGAGCGGGTGTGCTGGCGAAGCTCGGCATGCCGATTCATCCACACATGTTGAGGCATTCTACGGGCTTTAAATTAGCTAACGATGGGCGAGATACCCGAAGCATTCAGCATTATTTAGGTCATAAAAATATTCAGCATACTGTGAGATATACCGAAATTGCTGTCGTACGATTTAAAGAGTTTTGGAATGATTAAGATATGTCCTCAATTAGTGGTTTTAGATTGAGGACATATCTTAATTGGTGTTGGAGTATGGTTGGATCTTACTGAATATCTTGAGCACGATTATACACACGAGAGATTTGATAATAATTATATGCATATCCATAATGAGCCTCATCACGAGATTATAATCCATTCTCATCCTCATTATCCCGATATTTATCATCGGCATAAGCAAGTAAACGCGACGAATTCTTTTTTCAAATACTCCAATAGGAATGCTATTTGTGGCAATCTATCTAAAGACAAAACAACTCGAGAAATGAATCATGAAACGTACCATCAAAAACAACGGACATGAAAAATTAGAAGAACACTCTAAACATAATTGTTGTCACTCTACTACTGCACCTGCTCAAACAAAATCAGATGGTCCTAATGAAGTGTTATCACGCGTTTATACGTGCCCCATGCACCTTGAAATTCGTCAATCAAAACCGGGAAGTTGTCCCATTTGTGGTATGGCTCTTGAGCCAGAAACTCTCTCTTTAGAGGAGCCACAAAATCCTGAATACCTTGATATGCGTCGACGATTTTATATTGCCCTGTGTGTTACGTTGCCGGTATTTTTCTTAGCTATGAGCGAGCATGTTTCAGCTTCGACATTTCCATCTCATTTTTTCGCGTGGATACAGCTATTATTGACCACACCCGTTGTTTTAGGCTGTGGCTGGACTTTTTTTCAAAGAGGTTGGCAATCTATTAAAACTGGCCGCTTAAATATGTTTACTTTAATTGCAATGAGCACGGGTTTTGCATGGGGATATAGTGTTATTGCATTGCTTTTGCCTCGTTTGTTTCCTCAGCAATTGCTTGATGCACACGGTTTGCCGGGACTCTATTTTGAATCGGCAGCTGTTATAACGACACTTGTATTATTGGGTCAACTATTAGAACTAAGCGCACGTGAAAAAACAGGTGATGCCATACGAGCTCTTTTGAAGTTAAGTCCTTTAATCGCTCATCGACTTCTGGAGGATGGTGAAGAGGATATTTTATTGGGCCAAGTATTGGTTGGGGATTTATTGCGTGTTAAGCCTGGTGAAAAAATACCAGTAGATGGCATGATTGTTAGTGGTCAAAGTTATGTGGATGAGTCAATGCTCACTGGAGAGCCCATGCCGGTTAATAAGCAAATAGATAATCACGTTATAGGCGCTACGATTAATCAAGCAGGAAGCTTTGTTATGAAGGCAACGCTGGTAGGAAAAGATACGTTACTTGCGCGTATTGTGAAATCCGTAAGCGAAGCACAACGCAGCCGTGCACCTATACAACGTCTTGCTGATGCAGTATCCGCATGGTTTGTGCCCTGTGTTATTTTAATTGCGCTGATCACGTTCAGTACTTGGATGTTCGTTGGTCCGGCACCTGCATTTAGTTATGCTTTTATTGCAGCGGTGTCTGTTTTAATTATTGCATGTCCTTGTGCCCTGGGTTTAGCAACACCGATGTCCATTACGGTTGGTATTGGTCGAGGAGCAAGCCAAGGAGTGTTGATTAAAAATGCTGAAGCATTGGAACTTATGGAAAAAATAGATACGTTGGTCATTGATAAAACGGGGACATTGACGGAAGGACATCCGGCTTTGACGAAAATCATCACGGTAGATAATTTTAGTGAAGAAGATGTGTTAGCTTTAGCGGCGGCTCTTGAGCGTCACAGTGAGCATCCACTTGCAAAAGCAATTATGATGAAAGCAAAAGATAACAATGTATCGATTAGGACGGCAGAG
>JAUYSP010000016.1 GCA_030696305.1 Legionellaceae bacterium
GATTTGTTAATTCTACTTTTCATCAACTTAAATGGTAGAAACATATTACTTACAATGTCTAATGAATTGGTCTTCTGAAAATGACACATACCTTGTGACGTCGCCTTCTGAAATTTGTGACGCCCTCTTCTGAAAATGACACATAGGTACTTCACAAGGTAAGGCATATACTGCCGCAATCAGCGGTTTAAATACCCGAGATTTCCTAGCCTATTTAAATGAAAATGACGTATCTTTATCTACTTTAAAAGATGAAAAGCTAACATTGATTGCAGGTGGACTACCTATTTTTTATCAAGAAAAACTTATCGGCGGTATTGGTATTGGTGGCGGAACGGGAAAACAAGATGAGGAGTGCGCACAAATCGTACTAAAAATCATTAGCTCATTAGACAAAGCATGACTGATAATCCACTGAAAATAATGGCGAATTCAACTAACTAATGCAACAACTTATTTTTATATTATAGTACATGCGCAATCATTATGACTTCATCATGCGAATACAGGTCTTTAATTATTGAAATAGTTTCAGCTCCCAACACATTTTTATATAGTGCTTGAGCTTTATTATCAGTACGAGTTGAAATAAGGACTGCCTTTAATCTTGCGTTATTATCACTTAAAAAGGCATTAACAGAGCTTAGCGACTCTTGTATTAATTTAGAACCGATACCTTTGCCTTGCTGCTCTTTAGTGACAGCTATCTGCTCAAGTTCAATAACAGCCTCATTTCTAAATCCACTTTTATAAATCCATTGAATATAACCAATAACTTTATCTTTTTCATCTCGAGCAACAAACATCATTATTCGAGGGAATGCCCCAAAATTACAGCTTACCCACTGAACTGAATTTTTTTGTCTAGAAAATGATTGAGCATGGATCTCTGCAACAGCATTTATATCGCTAATATGCATAGGTAAAATAGTAACTGCCAAATCTATCTCCGCCAATTAACCGATAACCTCCATTAGGAGACTTGTACCCTAAGGTTTTACGTGGTCTATTATTTAATTTAGCAGCAATTATAGCAAGTGATTCGTCAGTGACATGAGTAAATTCACATCCTTTCTTAAGGTGCTGTCTTATTAAACCATTGGTGTTTAATTCAAACAACGCTCTTCGGATCGATATTGAATAAGCGAATTATCAGCCGTATTTATTGCGTATATGCCAATTCGTCCACCAGATGAGGCTTCAAGTTTGGACAGTTATTTTTGTACGGAAGTTGGTTTTTTTTGTAGGGTATGTGCGTGTAAAGACATACCTGTTCCAACTACAGAACTTTGTGGGGTGTGTGCGCTGTCTATTTGCTTGAGAACCTCATTCCACATATCTTAACCCTTTATTTTTTTAATTATCTCTTTTCACTCCACACCAATACGTATTGCATACCGAAATATTATTATCACACATTTAGCCTTGCATTAAACGTCAAAAAGCAATGCCATAAAAATATGGTTTTCATATTGACCATCAATACAAACACCATTTTTATGGATCCCTTCCGCTACAAATCCAAATTTTTTATAAAGAGCAATAGCGGCCTTATTATTTTCACGCACGGTCAGTTCAATACGAGTTAATCCTTTTGCTCTGGCTTTTTGAAGTGCTGCACTAATCAGTGCTTTACCTATACCCTGCCCCCTGTAAGCAGCTAATACTCCCATACCAAGGGAGCCAATGTGCGCGAAAACAGGACGGTCAAGCGCCGTAATATCACACCAACCAATAAGCTCACCTTCACTGATTGCAACAACTTGTGGCCAGTTTCCACTGATGTTGTTCAAAACAAAATCTCTTGTCGTATGAATAGGTGGCCCTTCTAAAAACGCTAAATATTTACGTTCACGGGAAACATTATCAACAGCAGACCAGAATCTTTCGATATGCGCTTCTGTGATGGGGATAATATTAAAATGTATCACTTTGACTCCCTGTATTTCTGACGATTAATTCGATACAAAACGCAATCAATATCATGATCAGCATCAACTGAGGCAGTTCAATGATCACACTGATGGCTAAACCTTAGAAAGTTTTTTGACACCACTGAAGTATGTGACTAGCTGCCTCTTCTGGGGTTAAATTTGTAACATTCAATGTGTATTCAGATGCTAGATGAGACGAAAAAACCTGATCATTGGTAAAGCGCTCCCTGATAAGGGTTGTATCGTGGGTTTTATAATATTTTTTGCGACTGTCTCCTGTAACGCGCTTTAATAATTCGTCTAAATCACAAATCAAGCGAACTGGAATGAATCGCGCCTGTCGAATATGAGTAAGCTCGACGACTTCATTAAACAAGGCTTGGTGATAAATGTTATTCGCTAACATTTCATAAGTGATAACAAAACTACTTTCTGGTGCGCATACATTGGCAATTGTATCAAATATTACCTTTCGTGCAGCATTGAGTGCATTCCAGCCTTTCTCATCCAGTGAATACCACACGCTAGCTGTATCGTCATTGTGACAATCATCATCGAATAGTTTTAACACCGGATCTACCCAGTCATGGTGATGGGCCAATTTGAAGGCTTTATCCTGCCTAATGATGGCATCACCGATGGTTTTCTTTCCCGTACCGGCAATGCCCATGAGCAGGATAATGCAACTGGGTTGGTGGCTGATAGGTTCATTCATGCTTAAGTCTCTCGATAAGTGCTACTTTGCTACATCCTAGCCTAACATAATTCTTTAAGCCTTTTAAATCGGGCTTTTGATTCATTTATGTCATTTATTTACGCATTTTAATGTAGCAGAGTTCCTGCTGCATTCTCGCTACATAATGCTACATTAAAAGACCGCAAGATTAGTGAGTCGTTTTAATCGGTCAGGATTATCTTCGACATAAATTGCAGTGGTCACAATACTGGCATGCCCAGCCAAACGGGATACCGCTTTGATGTCGCCGCCTTGTTCAATTAAGCGCGTGATAAAGGTTCTGCGTCCGGAATGCGAGCTAGCACCCACAATGCCCGCCTTGTCATACATGGATTTAAACCATTTTTGCAGGGCATTGGGTGTAAAGCGTGTCTTTCGTTGCGTTTGAAAAAGTGGTCGTTTGCGATCTAGGTGTTGGATGCTCACGATATATTCTTCTAGCGCGTCACATACTTTTTTATGGGTAAGATAGGCGTAGCGCTGTTTTTCCCCTTTGGTCATGGCGCGGGTTAAGCACACCTCATCCAACAGCTTGTAATCCGGCCCCGTCACATCGGCAATAGTTAATGAGGCAATTTCTTTCGCACGCAAGCCTAGTCCAAACGAACAATAGAGCATTGCTGCATTTCGTAATGCAAATTGACCCGAACGCGCCACAATCAGCAGCCGCTTGAACTCCGCTTCACTTAAAACCTTTGCTTTTCCTTCTTTTGGCATCAAAAATCCCATGAGTGTCTAATTTATTAAAATTATAACTAAAAGAGGCAGTAAAAAATAGATGGTAGAATCGGGCCATGGAAAAACACAGTTCCTATATAGGGAGTGTCTCTTTTGTATATAAGAGGCAGTCTTTTGCGTGTAGCATGACGTAGCAGGCATGTATCATAAAAATTGATACATGATATTATGTATAATAATTACACCGCCTCCTTATGGATCCTCACTTCGTTACATTTTAGGTGGCGCGTATTTGACATGCTTGAACTCACGTAGCAATGTAGCAAGCCTGTTAATCATATACGTGTTCGACATTGCATAAGCGAATAAAATTGTGTCAATTTCAGGAGTGTGCTGCACGGAATTCAGAAGTGAACTGCGCTAGGAAATAGACTTTAAGACAAGCCCATATTTAATCAGCATATTTCATTCCCTGCCACCTACCAGTATCCTATTGGTGAAGCCCACTTCTGAACAATAATACAAGTAGTGAAAATAACTACTGAAATTCAAACGGTCAGAATTCGAGTGTACAAGTCAGGTTTTATATGGACTGACAGTGAAGAGCGTTTCTGAAAATGACAAACGCTGGTAAGTCATTAACACACTATAAAAAGAAGGATTTGACAGTGTGAGGAATAATGTTCCTCGGGTATAATGAATGCCTCCTTGCATTGGAAGAACATCAACGCTATGCATACTGATAAATTCGTTACCGCCTGGAAAAAGGGTATAAGAATAGTTGGGGAAGAGTTTTTTAAAATTAAGGCATCTTCACTCGATAAAGCTGAAAAAAAATGGCAATTAGAACCCAATTATTTTTTCATTCAAGAAAATATTTGGACATACAGTCACGGCAAACAAGTATTAATGGGGATGATGTATTCTTTTTTTGATAGTGAAGATGGTCAAAAAATACTGGAAAAAGCTAAGACTCCGAATTTTGTACAGGCGCTCAATGTTCTTGATGAACAGGCTCGTGAAATCGTATATCAACTTTGTCAACATCAGGCTGGTTGGCTATAGATACATTATGTCAATATATTAGGATTTACCTCAATAATCGTTTGATTATCACGGGTAATAAGACGCACCCATTGATGCTCAATTAAAACAGAAAGTGCATTGTCTCGTTGTATTTTTTGACGGATCGGGCTGGATTGCTGGATTGCACGCGGTGTTGTTTGCTGCAGCTCTTTTGATTTAAGCCACTTCATCAATTTTTCGGCATCACTATAGGGCGACTCATCTGGGAACGGTGCAAGTAAACGTCGCGTTTCTTCTAAATGCCATTGGATAATGGCAATCGCTTGTTCAGTAGATTCTGTTTGAATATCACCTTCTGTTCCATTAAAAAGATGAAAAAGTGCTGCAAGACGCGCAGCGTTTTCAGCAGCTTTACTGGCAAAATCTTTAATGTCGCACCAAATCCCTTGTGGTTTTAAACCGGTTTCGACTTGGTTGAAAAAAGTGATCCAAATATGTTTTGCCGCAGGGCTAAAATGCAAAGTAGGTAAGTTAATACAGCCTTCACGAGTTAAATGTTCTGAATAATTAAGGCAATCGGTGATATGTTGTTCATACGTTTCAAGTTCATCGAGAGAGCTAGGCGGCTCCTGGTAAAATCGATGGCCCATCGTACTGGGCGGATAGGCAATTAAGCATCGTGCTAAAAAACCACTTTGACGACATATGCCTTGCGCTTGGTTCGCCAATTTCTGTAGTAATAGGGGCTGCATCATCAGATTCATGGTTAAGCGACGATTCTCTAAAATAAAATTATCACTTGTTTTTCGTTGTACACTTAATGCTTTTCCGTCCCAACAGCGGTTTAAAAGAGCAACAAAGCGTGTGGGATTGCTCTGCATGCTATGACTACCTAAAACTATTGCTGCTTCGTCACTCCAAAGAGAAGCACTCGGCCATCCGTGAGCCAAATCAGAAGCCAACGCTTCTTGTGTTGAGTCTTCAAAATAAAGCATGGGTTGCAGCGGAACCTCTGGTTTTTCTTGTAGAAGAGAGGCTAGTTCTGATTTTAAATATTTAGTCCCTTCATTATTTAATATGGCGCGTTTAATTTGAGAAGCTACAGCATCACGTTCCATTTTCCAGGTTTCATGTAATAAGGTTGCAGCAGTGATTTCAGGCGCACGTTTTTGGCGAAGGTTTTGTTCCCATTGACGACAAGCACGAGAAAAAACCGTGTCCACTGCACTTTTTCGCTCTCCACTTGAACCACATGTTAAAAAATAGAGCGAAACAGGGCTGGTTAAATACTGATCCCGAGCAACATTTGCTTGTGATTGACACGCGAGAGAAATATTGGCTATAGCACTGTTAGTAATTAATGATAAAGGTTGCTGCCCATATTGATGATACGCACCCACCGCTTTTTGAAGAATGGCAGGCAAAGCATCCATTGGATACTTTATTTCTGCTGTTGTTACTTGAGCTAATGGAGTTGGCTGACACCATGTGGAGGCGATATCATGAGTGGTGCTCTTATTTGTATCGCATGTTAATATTTCAGTATTCATTAATAAGTATCATAAAAAATTTAGTTTAATTTAATCGTGGGAAGAAGTTATCAATTGTAGACTAATTTAATAATTACTCAAAATATTGGATATGTGGGGAAAGCAAGTTGATGGAAATGGAACAACATACAATCGTATTTACGACGCTTGGTCGTGGTACGCAAGATATAACCACGGATGTTGCGAAAGTTGTTTCTAATTCTGTAATAACCATAGGACTTTGTCATATTTTTTTGCAACACACGAGCGCATCTATAATGATTTGCGAAAATTACGACGCCCAAGTCAGGAAGGATCTCGAAAGTTTTTTATTGCGCTTAATTCCAGATGGTGATCCAATGTTTAAACATGTCACCGAAGGTAAAGACGACATGCCCGCCCATATTCGAAATATACTGACCCAAACAGAAATTACTATACCCATTCATGAAGCTAAATTGGCTTTAGGAGCCTGGCAAGGAATTTATCTTTATGAACACAAATATCAATTACAAAAACGAAATTTAATAGTAAGTGTTTTAGGTGTATAAAAGCACTATATTTATTTGTTCGATTATTATATTAATGCATCACTCTGAGAGTGCATATATATATGAAATTTAAACTAATTTCTCCTACCATCGCAGCACTAGGAGCGGCATTTTTTTTTGGTGCGAGTACGCCATTTTCTAAAGAACTCGTAGGCCAAATATCGCCTTTATTGCTTGCAGGATTATTATATGCAGGAAGTGGAATTGGATTAATTCTCATGCGTTTGATTAAAGATCGTGGTTGGTCTCATTCGAGGTTATTAAAAGGCGATTGGTTTTGGTTGATAGGTGCTATCGGTTTTGGTGGAATTTTAGGACCGGTCCTACTCATGCTTGGTTTACAGCAAACCAGTGCCGCCACCGCTTCGTTGTTATTGAATCTTGAGGCGGTTTTGACCGCTTTATTAGCGTGGATTGTTTTTAAAGAAAATACAGCTTATCGCATAGTACTTGGTATGCTTTTAATTGTAGCGGGAGGCATTTTATTGTCAGGGTCTCATAATAACTCAACTCAACACGGCGTATTTGGAATTATTGCTATTGCTGGTGCCTGCTTGTGTTGGACAATTGATAATAACCTTACCCGAAAAGTTTCTACTGGCGATCCATTTTTTATTGCTGGAATTAAGGGGCTTGTCTCAGGAATAGTAAATACGAGCCTTGCTTTTTGTTTAGGCATGACTTTTCCTACTTCGTTGACCGTAAGTTACGCTCTTTTGGTTGGTTTTATTGGTTATGGTGCGAGTCTTGTGCTTTTTGTTTTGGCCTTGCGTGGCCTGGGGACTGCGCGAACCGGAGCCTATTTCTCAACTGCGCCATTTATTGGGGCGGCAATTGCGATTGTTTTTTTTCATGAAACAACCACGCTATTTTTTTGGATAGCAGCAATGCTAATGGGCATTGGTGTATGGCTACATCTTACGGAACATCATGATCACAAACATACACACGAGATACTTGATCATGATCATATGCATGTCCATGACGAACATCATCAGCATGTACATGATTTTCCCTGGAATGACAAAGAGCCTCATGCTCATATGCACCATCACGAGTCTATAACTCACTCTCATCCTCATTACCCTGATATTCATCATCGTCATAAGCATAAGTAACCGCGACAAATTCTTTTTTCAAATACTCCAATAAGAATGCTATTTGTGGCACTCTATCTAAAGACAAAACAATTCGAGAAAATGAAGCATGAAGCATTCCATCAAAAACAACGGGCATGAAAAATTAGCAGATCACTCCAAACATACCTGTTGCCATCCTACCACTACATCTTCTCAAACAAGATCAGATGATCTTAATGAAACGTTATCACGCGTTTATACGTGCCCTATGCATCCTGAAATTCGTCAATCAAAACCGGGAAGTTGTCCCATTTGTGGTATGGCTCTTGAGCCAGAAACCATATCTTTAGAGGAGCCAAAAAATCCTGAATACTTTGATATGCGTCGACGATTTTATATTGCCCTATGCGCCACATTGCCGGTATTTATCTTAGCCATGAGTGAGCATTTTTTAGCCCCAATGTTTTCATCACATTTTTTCGCGTGGATACAGCTATTATTGACAACACCTGTCGTTTTAGGCTGTGGCTGGCCTTTTTTCCAACGAGGTTGGCAATCCATTAAAAATGGGCGCTTAAATATGTTCACTTTAATTGCAATGAGCACGGGTTTTGCTTGGGGATATAGTTTTATTGCCTTGCTTTTGCCTCGTTTGTTTCCTCAGCAATTGCTTGATGCACACGGTTTGCCGGGACTCTATTTTGAATCGGCAGCTGTTATAACGACACTTGTATTATTGGGTCAACTATTAGAACTAAGCGCGCGTGAAAAAACAGGTGATGCCATACGGGCTCTTTTGAAGTTAAGTCCTTTATTCGCTCATCGACTTCTGGAGGATAGTGAAGAAGATATTTTATTGGACCAAGTATTGGTTGGGGATTTATTGCGTGTTAAACCTGGTGAAAAAATACCAGTAGATGGCATGATTGTTAGTGGTCAAAGTTATGTTGATGAATCAATGCTCACCGGAGAGCCCATGCCGGTTAATAAGCAAATAGATAGTCACGTTATAGGCGCTACGATCAATCAAGCAGGAAGCTTTGTTATGAAGACAACGCTGGTGGGAAAAGATACGTTACTTGCGCGCATTGTGAAATCTGTTAGCGAAGCACAACGCAGCCGTGCACCTATTCAACGTCTTGCTGATGCAGTATCCGCATGGTTTGTGCCACTTGTTATTTTAATTGCAATGGTCACTTTTAGTGCTTGGCTGTTGGTTGGTCCTGCTCCTGCATTTAGTTATGCCTTTATTGCAGCCGTGTCTGTTTTAATTATTGCATGTCCTTGTGCCTTGGGTTTAGCCACACCTATGTCCATTACGGTCGGTATTGGTCGAGGAGCCCGCCAAGGTGTATTGATTAAAAATGCTGAGGCACTGGAGCTTCTGGAAAAAATAGATACGTTGGTTATTGATAAAACGGGGACCTTGACGGAAGGACATCCGGCTTTGACTAAAATCATCACGGTAGATAATTTTAGTGAAGAAGATGTGTTAGCTTTAGCGGCGGCTCTTGAGCGTCACAGTGAGCATCCACTTGCAAAAGCAATTATGATGAAAGCAAAAGATAACAATGTATCGATTAGGACGGCAGAG
>JAUYSP010000022.1 GCA_030696305.1 Legionellaceae bacterium
CTTGTCCGCGGGATCCATTTCGATCTATAGCTGTGCAATAGAATTGTGTATTGAGCAATATCACTGGATCCCGCGGACAAGCCGCGGGACGTAGGCTCTGTGAAAATGAATTGTCAACAGACTCTAGTACTGAGAAGAGGACTTATCTTCGATAACTGGATCCCTGCGGACAAGCCGCAGGATGTAGGCTTTACTTTCATTTAAACTTAAGACTAATGCGAAGCTCCGGGTGACGCGCCTGATCAGGTCTGTCAGGAAGTTTTCAATTTAATCGTGATCGACTTCCTTACTGGCTACTTTTTTCTTAGCTTGTTCGGATTTAAGTGGAGTCACTTTTGCTGCATGTTGCGGCTGGTTTGGCTTTTTTTTAGGTGCTGCAGCTGCTGGTTGTGCTTGTTGTTTTTGTTGATTTGGGTGATTCGGATTAGGTCGGCGCTTACGATTATTAGTCGAAGGGCGGCGGTCGTGTTTGTGACTTGGCTTTGATGCTTGGTGGGTATGCTGTTCATTTGGTTTAGGAGAATGATCTGTTGCATCTTTAAAACCGTGAGGCGCATCACCCGATAGTTTATTAATCAATCGTTTAAATAATCCCGGACGTTTATGTTTCACATGATGATGTCCATCATATGATTTAACAGCCGGTTGATCGGGTTGTTGGATGTTTCTGTCGGTTTGTACAACTTGAAGTTCGGGTTGCTGAATCAAGGTGTAGCTCGGTTTTTTGTTTTTGCTAACGTTGTCTTCTTTAATCCGATTGATGTGATACTGGGGAGATTGCAAATATGGATTTGAAATAATTAATACGTGCACATTATGTCGTTTTTCAATGTTGAAAATAAAATCACGCTTCTCATTCATAATAAACGTTGCCATATCAACCGGTAATTGGACGTGGATTTCGGCTATTTTTTCTTTTAATGCTTCTTCTTCAATAAGCCGAATGATTGATAAGCTATTTGATTGAATGTTACGAACCGTACCACGGCCTTCACAACGAGGACAAACTTCTTGCGCTGATTCACCTAATGATAAACGTAGACGCTGACGCGACATTTCTAATAAACCAAATCGAGAAATTCGGCCAATTTGAATGCGAGCGCGATCCGCTTTGAGCGCTTCTTTTAATCGGTTTTCAACGTCGCGTTGATTTTTACTGGAGCTCATATCGATAAAATCAATAACAACTAATCCACCCAAATCACGTAAGCGTAATTGGCGGGCAATTTCGTCGGCTGCTTCTAAATTAGTATTTAAGGCAGTGGCTTCAATATCTACGCCACCAGTCGCTTTTGCCGAATTGATATCAATAGAAACTAATGCTTCAGTACGGTCAATGACCAATGCGCCACCTGATGGAAGCAATACTTCACGCTGATATGCTGTTTCAATTTGGCTTTCAATTTGGTAGAAATTAAATAAAGGAATCGTGCTGTTGTATAGTTTTAGGTTTGGTAAAAAGTCAGGTTTAACTTGTTCAATATATTGTCTGGCTTTGATATAGGATACTTGATCATCAATGATGATCTCACCAATTGACTTACGCAAGTTATCGCGAATCGATCGAATAATCACATCGCCTTCTTGATGAATTAAGCACGGGCCTAATTGCGAGAGATAGGCATTCTTAATTGCTTGCCATTGGTTGTATAACATATCCAAATCGGCTTGCAATTCTTCTTGGCACTTGCCCACACCCGCTGTGCGAATAATGATGCCCATATCTTCGCTGAGATGAAGCGAATTAAGCGTTTCTTTTAATTCATCTCGATCGTCTCCCTCGATACGCCGAGAAATACCCCCTGCACGAGGGCTATTTGGCATTAACACTAAATAACAACCAGCCAACGTAATAAATGTAGTTAACGCAGCACCTTTATTACCGCGTTCTTCTTTATCTACTTGGATGAGTAATTCTTGGCCTTCGCGAATTAAACTCGTGATGGAGACTTTTTCATCATTATTGACTTGTTTAAGAAAATAGCTAGGTGCTATTTCTTTTAAAGGTAAGAAGCCCTGGCGTTTAGAGCCGTATTCAACAAAAACGGCATCGAGACTTGGCTCTCTTCGAGTAACAATGGCTTTATATATGTTGCCTTTTTTCTTTACTTCAGTAGGGCATTCAATATCTAAATCATATAAGTGATTATCTTTAACCAGTGCAACACGAACTTCTTCGGTTTGTGTTGCGTTTATTAGCATTTTTTCCATGGTTCACCCCTAGATTAAGGGCGCTGTTATCTTAAGTATAAGTTTTAAGCCTTAACACGCTGGCCGCTGCCGGTGTATTGTTATAGTTGATTGGCTTATCAAAGCCGTTCCTATCCAAGGTATTTTTATGTGCTGATTTTAAAAAATCCTGCAAGCATAAAAGTAAGGATGAGAAAAAGATTTGAATGCTGGCCATACAAAATAAAGTGACAGACAATACGAGTGCGGCCTTCTTATTTCGAGGCAGATGCTGAGCGATGTCGCATGTTAGGCATGCGTGATTGTCTGGTAAGTATGTATTCAACTTGACTCTTAAATTATTACTTTGTCAGGTTTTGTAGAAATACTGATTATTAAATTAACCGATATTTTTTAGACCTGTTTGACTTAAGAAAAGCGCATTTTTTTGTTTCTATTTAACTTCAAATTCTGCGGTCACCTGCTGAAAGCAGGGCTGCGCTCTATTATAAAATTCTGTTCAGCAGATTTATTATGTATAAAATCTCGCTAAGTGTATAATCTTAACAAAAAAAATGAATATAGGAAATAGGTTTAATGAATGATCCCTCACAAAATCAGGTGCGTTATGTTGAAATTAACGCTGAAGAAGAAGGGCAACGGTTAGATAATTATCTGTTGCGTGTTTTGAAAGGTGTTCCCAAAAGTCATATTTATCGAATAGTCCGTAGTGGAGAAGTTCGAATTAATATGAAACGCTCGCAACCTGCGACCCGTTTGCATGCGGGCGATATTGTACGAATACCGCCAATTCGTATTTCAGAAGAAAAACATATTTCAGTCGGGCCACGATTAGCAGAACGTCTGTTGGAAAGCATTATTTACGAGGACGAACAGTTAATTGTTGTGAATAAACCCGCTGGTATTGCCGTGCATGGTGGGAGTGGGGTGAGCTTAGGTGTAATCGAGGCATTGCGCAAGCTTCGTCCTGATTTAACCTATCTCGAATTAGTCCATCGTTTAGATAAGGAAACCTCGGGTTGTTTATTACTTGCTAAAAGGCGTAGTATGCTACGAGCGATTCAAGCATTATTTGAGGCACGAACGATTCAAAAAACGTATTGGGCTTTATTGATGCACCCTTGGCAAGGGAAACCCGCAGTTGTAGTTGACGCTGCTTTAGAAAAAAATATCTTGAAATCGGGTGAGCGTATAGTGAAAACGAGTGACACAGGTAAAGCATCGCGAACTAGCTTTAAATTGCTGGAAAACTATGACGATGCATGTTGGGTTGAGGCTAAACCTAAGACAGGACGAACGCACCAAATTAGAGTGCACAGCGCTTATTTGGGTCATCCTATTGTCGGCGATGAAAAATATGGCAGTAGTAAGGAAATGAATGGGGTAAGCAATATAAAACAGCGACTTTATTTGCATGCACGAGCAATTCAATTCACGATAGACGGTCGAGAATATCAATTTCAAGCAGAATTGGATGAAGTATTCATACAAACACGAGGTATGTTACGCCATGAAAAGGCAATATGATTTAATAGTGTTTGATTGGGAAGGAACGATTGGTGAAGATAGTTTTGGTCATGTTGTTAATGTTTTATCTCAAGAAGCTAGTCGGTTGCATTTCGGAGAATTTGATAAATCTTTGGCTAGGCGTTATATTACATTTGGCATAGCAGGGGCTATTAAACAATTATTTCCGCAATTATTGATGTATCATCAAGAGCAATTAGTTGCAGCTGCGCAAGATGCTTTGTCGGCATCGGCTTCTGATATTTATTTGATAGAAGGCGCCGAAAAATTAATCCGACAAATTCATGAGGCGGGTTTGAAATTAGCTATTGCAACCAATAAAGGCCCAATTGCATTACAACGGACTTTGCAAACTACAGGTTTAGATACTTACTTCAAAGTGACACGTTCAGCGGGTCCGGTACCACCAAAGCCATGTCCGCAAATGCTTGAAGAAATTATAGACGAAATGAATTCTTTACCAGAAAAAACGTTAATGATTGGTGATTCGACATCAGACATTGAAATGGCTAGATCGCTTGGTGTAGATGCAATTGGTATTGATTTATATAATGTGCAGCGGGAAGAGTTGCTTGCAGTCGGTGCTAAACACGTATTTGAAACATATAAGCAAATTACGGATTATTTAAATCTCTCAGGAGGCAGTAAATGAAGTTATTAAGGACTGGATTACCCAATTTGTTCACTTTGTTACGCATCCTTTTAATCCCTGTATTTATAATTATTTTTTATTTACCTTTTTCTTCCTCACATGCGGTTGCTGCCATCATTTTTGCCGTCGCGAGTGTTACTGATTGGTTAGATGGCTTTTTGGCTCGAAAATTACACCAAACGTCTCCTTTTGGTGCCTTCCTTGATCCCGTTGCTGATAAACTGTTAGTGGCATGCAGTTTACTGATGTTAGTCGGTTCTTGCGATTTACGTTACATTACTATTCCGGCTATTGTGATAGTAGGTCGAGAAATTGTGATTTCTGCCTTAAGAGAGTGGATGGCTGAAATAGGAAAACGAGCGAGTGTTGCTGTAGGTTACGTCGGTAAAATCAAAACATTCATGCAAATGTTAGCAATTATTATATTAATTGCTTTTCATTCTAGTACATCGCTTTGGGGAATTGCAGGTGTTATTTTATTATATTTGTCTGCAATAATGACGATATGGTCAATGATAGCCTACTTGAAAATTGCTTGGCCTGAATTGAATAAAATAAAGTGACGTTTACGTGTTGACAGGGCGAAGATTTCAGGTAGAATTCCCTCCCGTAGTGATGCGGGAATAGCTCAGTGGTAGAGCACAACCTTGCCAAGGTTGGGGTCGCGAGTTCGAGCCTCGTTTCCCGCTCCATTAAAAAGCGACAATAGTCGCTTTTTTTTTGATGAGAACAGATAGGCAGGACGCAACATATTCATTTCGATAGTTGCTTATGTTCTGTAAAATGAGGCTGTGTGGCAGAGTGGTCATGCAGCGGCCTGCAAAGCCGTGTACGCCGGTTCGATTCCGGCCTCAGCCTCCAAATCAAAGTATTGCCCAGGTGGCGAAACAGGTAGACGCAAGGGATTTAAAATCCCTCGGTGGTAACACCATGCCGGTTCGATTCCGGCCCTGGGCACCAATTATATTCTCAAGCACATAAAACCTATATTAGAAGATTATTGGACGGCTCTTTCCCAATGATTTAATTCATAAAAAATACTACATGCCACAATTATAATGAGTATGTCTTGATATGAATCATTTATGGTGTTAAAATTTGCGCACCCGATTCACGTTAGGTAATTTTTGTGTCCATTTTGTGTAAAATAATGACTCGTTTTATCTGTCTATTCCTGACTGTCTCTATGCTTTTTGGATGTGTTACAACGAATCACGGATATGGCGTTATTATTGCAGAGCGCAAAGAAAATGATACGCGTGATCGAAAAAATCATATGCAAGATCGAATAAAACATGATGCAAAAATTGTCGGTATGACAAGTGCAATTGGTGGTGGCGTTTTAGGTGGTTCATTTGCTTTATGGTATGGAATTATGGAAGGAGTATCCATTGGATCTGTATTAGCAGGAACGGCTATTTGGGCGACTGCAGGGGCTTTCACTTTTGGTATGGTTGGTGTTGTAGCAGGCGGAACTGCTGGTTATTTTATAGAAAAAGCAGGTGTAAAATCAAACTTGTATCAATTTACTGTAAAGTCACTACAAGATGTTGGTAAAGTCTATATTGTTAAGCAGTACTCGAGCCCTATTCCATTAAATACGAGAGTAAAAATTTTAGAGCGAGATGGATTTCTGTTTATCAGAAAGAGTTGGATATAAATTCATGACTATCATTAAAAAATATACTTTAATCACGGGACTCATTAGTACTTTGTTGTCCTGCGTGGCGTTTTCAATGAATACAACCGTTGATTCGATTCAGATAAAAACTCATTTTAACAATTTTAATGCTATATCTTGTGATAGTACTGCTCAGCGTTGTCTTGCAGTAAGCGTAATTCGAAATAGCAATGGCAATGAGAAAGATTATGCTGTCCGTGGGACACAAGATGGTGGCAACACGTGGGATAGCCCAGTTATTTTGCAGCGTTTTTTGAAGACAGTTGATGATAGAGATGAAATGAAAATCCATTGTGATAATTCTGGTTTAGCTTGTCTTATCGCAGTCTCAATGCATAATCCTGAGAACCTATGGCCCGAGAGAGCTCATGTCATTGTATACACGACGTATGATGCTGGAATACATTGGAGTGAGCCTAAGTTAATTCCTGGGGTACTTGTGAACATGGTTGGTTTATCTTGTGGCCAATCAGGTGATAATTGTTTATTGTTAGGTCAATATAATAACATGGCTACGCCCCATGTCTATATGACACAAAATGCCGGTCTAACTTGGTCTGGCCCACTTCGTCTGCCAAAATCGAACAATAGCGATGAAGCCTATGATAGCGTGCTTGGCATGAGTTGTTCTGACTCTGGTCTTGTCTGCGCTGTCGTCGGTGGTTCTATGCATCCCACTACCTATATTACAAAAGATGGTGGCTATACTTGGCTTGGTCCTAACTTATTAAAGGATGAAATCAACGAGATAGCCGGTAATGTAGGAGAGGATTTTTTTTCAAACCTTCATTGTAATAGTTCAGGTTTAAGTTGCATAGCATTAAGGCATCAGTACATTTATCAAGACCGTGGTGTGATGGTTACAGCTGTTTATTCTTACACCACGTTGGATGGCGGTATTCATTGGAAAAAAACAGGTGCTATCGATAATCTTGATGGTGAGATATACGAGCCTTTTTCTGTATTCGATTGTGATAAAGAAGGGCTGAAGTGTGTTGCTATCCATTCACCCGTTGGCGATGAAGGCTCTAGACCTCTAGCTTATGCTACCTATGATGGTGGTCAAACTTGGTCTAAAAAAGTACTTGAAATACCAGAAGAGTCAACTACAACTATTTTATTAGATATATATTGTGATGATAATGCCGTTTTATGTCAGGCAGTTGGAATGCAAGATCCGTATCATTTAAAAACTTTTGCTTTGAGAAAGCATAGATTGAATGATACGAAATAAGCTTTCTGTATTGGCGCAGTCTGTGCCATAGGATTTGCCGTCTGAAGATTCTAATTTTAGTTGTCGACAAAATGTTGACAACTCGACACTGTCTCCATTTTTCACCCTTATTTTCATCACGATATCATCTCTATTAAAAAAACTCGCCATCCTCTACGTAAACGAAAATATGGCTCTCCTTGTAGTTCTTTAATGTCCAGACATGGTTTATCTCGATTAGCTCCATTTTTTTGTAATTTTCAAAATATCATAGGCAGTGCTATGCTTGAAAATTAATGTAAGGAGGACTGCATGAAAAAAAACCTTCCTATTGCCTTATCTTTTGTTGTTTTTGGGTTAGCTACGCTATTTTATTTTTTTGATTACTTCTTACAGGTGGTGCCGGGAGTATTCTCTTCGGTACTGACAACAGCTTTTTCTTTGGATGCGAGGGCGCTTGGCAGGCTCTCAGCTAGTTTTTTTCTGACGTATACTTTAATGCAACTACCTGCTGGCTTTTTGTACGACAAATTTGGCGGTAGAATTGTGATTTTTTGTGCGGCTCTTATTGCTTCATTAGGGGCATATCTATTCTCTATTGCAGACACCATATTTATGGCTAATTTAAGTCGTATGCTGATGGGTGGAGGAGCTGCATTTGCATTTTTGGGTGCGCTTTATTTTGCCTCGCGTTGGTTTCCTTCTAAATACTTTGCTACGCTTGCAGGGGTTGTTGCTCTCGTGGGTAGCATAGGCGCTATATTTGGAGAAGGCTTACTTGCCCGTATGCTGAGCAATTTTGGCTGGCGAGATACGATGTTTTATGTGGCTTTGTTTGGTGGTATCTTGGCTATATCCATCGGAATGCTAGCAAAAAACTATCCCTTTAACGAGCAGACGCAGATCAAAAAAGAGAGGCCTAACAGCCCGAGACAGGACTTTGGTTATTTGCTTTCCCATTCACAAGTTTGGGGGCTTGGCGTTTATTGTTTTTTGAATTGGTCTATTGTCAGTGTGTTTGCAGTCTTGTGGGGGATTCCTTATCTCAAACTTGTTTATAATATGAGGTTATCCGAAGCATCGATGAGTATTTTATTTCTTTGGATAGGGGTTGGCATTGGAAGCCCGCTTATGGGATGGTTTTCTGACGTGATTAAACGCAGAAAATTACCGTTGATTCTATGCTCGTTATTGGCAACAATTTCTTTTTTATTGTTACTGTATTTACCTGCTATATCGCACCATATGGTTGATGTCTTACTTTTCTCCTTAGGATTTGCCGCTGCTGGCCCAACGATTGTTTTTGCCGCAGTAAAAGACAACGTCCCCATCCAGTCACACAATTTATGTAATGGCTTGATTAATATGCTGGCCGTTGTCTCCGGATTATTTTTGCAACCAACCGTTGGTTTCATCATGAATATATTTTGGCAGAACAATATCACAGCAGGCATTAAAGTTTACTCGGCACATACTTATACATATGCTTTGTCACTTTTACCGTTCGTGGCTTTTTTGAGTATATTAGTTAGTCTTTTCTGGATCAAAGAAACATACTGTCAGGAGTATTCTAAAATTTAGTGATTGTGCCACATTCAGGATGACGTGCTGGGGAGGTACGTATTTGCATGGATATTGATCTCACCTCTTTTAGCTATTTCCTGAATCGGTTATTATACTGAACTTGAGTGTATATTTGTTGAGGGTTTTGTTATGACCTTTGTGGTTACTGAAAGTTGTATTAAATGTAAGTACATGGATTGTGTGGAAGTGTGCCCAGTAGATTGTTTTTATGAGGGTCCTAATTTTTTAGTGATCCACCCCGACGAGTGCATCGATTGTGCATTGTGTGAACCTGAATGTCCTGTAAATGCGATTGTTTCTGAAGATGATTTAACCGATGATCAACTTGATTTTAAAGAGTTAAATGCTGAGCTATCACAGGAATGGCCCAATATCACAGTGAAAAAAGATCCTCCTGACGATGCTAAATCTTGGGAAACTGTGGAAAATAAGCTTGATCATTTAGAACGCGAGTGGAAGGAGTAAGTCTTGACGCGAACGACCTCGCCGCGCACTGTCAACGTGTGCTGGCTGATGGCGGTCGTTTAACGACTGCTATTCCTGGTTTTGCTTCGCGCCCTCAACAAATTGAGCTTGCCAAGGTGATTGCCCGTGTGGTTGCAGATCAAACCACCTTAGTTGCAGAGGCAGGCACGGGCACGGGTAAAACCTTTTCTTATTTAATTCCCTGCTTATTAAGTGGTAAAAAAGTTCTTATTTCTACCGCTACCAAAACTTTACAAGATCAATTGGTACAAAAAGATTTACCGTTATTGATTAATGCGCTGGGTCTAGCTACTCGAGTACAAAATTTAAAAGGTCGCTCAAATTATATTTGTCGATATCGTACGGAATTACACGCAGAGGAAGGCCAATTCACTAGTCAACAAAGTGTACATGATATTCTGCATATTCGAGAAAAACTCGCGCAAATGATCCAAGGTGAGCGTAATGAATTACCTGAAATTAGCGAAGACTCACCTGTATGGCCTTATGTTACATCCACTGCTGATAATTGCTTAGGCCGGGAATGCAGCGAGCATAGCACCTGCTTTTTGATGAAAGCCCGTAAGCGGGCGTTAGAGGCGGATGTGGTAGTAATCAATCACCATTTATTTTTTGCTGACTCTCGGTTGAAAGATGATGGTTTTGGTGAATTACTACCCAGTGTACAAGCAATTATCTTTGATGAAGCGCACCAGTTAGCCGAAATTGCGACACATTTTCATGGTAATCGTTTTAGCACCCGCCAATTGCGCGATCTGATGGATGACATGTTACGTGAATGGCCTGTTTTGGATTTGGTTAATCAACCCTTAAAGCAACAAAGTATTCAGTTGGATCAATTGATTGACCAACTTTTGTTGGCTTTGGATAGGTACGACGATCGATTAGATTGGCATGTGGTTATGCGATCGCATGTATTTAATTCGGCTTGGCAAGGTTTATTAACCTTTATGTTTGATTGGACACAGGCTATTACGACAATTGAACTGCCAGATGAATCGGGATTATTACGGTGCAAAGAACGGTTAATATCATTAAATAACGTGATACAGGCATTTGTTGTTCCTGCAGCAACCGAAATCCAATGGTTGGAGTGCTTCAAACGAACGGTTGTTTTTCATAATACGCCTTTTGACATTGCTCAATCGTTTAGCGCGTTACTTGAGCGTAATCCGTGCGGTTATGTATTTACTTCCGCCACGCTGACGATGTCTTCGTCATTCGAGTTTTTTCTTAAGCCCCTCGGCTTAATTAATCCAGATTTGTTGTTGTTACCTAGTCCCTTTGATTTTAAGCAGCAAGCGTTGCTTTACCTGCCACGCGGGCTGCCTGATCCTAAGGATTCGCAGTATTATGATGCCTTATTAAATAAGGCATTACCGATAATTGAAGCATACGGTGGACGATGTTTTTTTCTATTTACTAGCCATCGTGCATTGAAACAAGTCGCTAATGTATTAAAGAGTCGGTTACAATACCCTTTGCTAATTCAGGGCGAAGAAGCTAAGCCTATTTTATTAGCCAGATTTCGTGAATTAGGCAATGCGGTTTTATTAGGAACGGCTACATTTTGGGAAGGCGTGGATGTGAAAGGGGAGGCTTTATCGTGTGTTATAATTGATAAATTACCTTTTGCAAGCCCAACTGATCCCGTTATTCGTGGTAAAATGGCGCATTTGAAATCTCAAGGATTATCTGGGTTTGATAAACTATCCCTGCCAAATGCTGTTTTGGCTTTGAAGCAAGGCGTGGGGCGTTTGATTCGAGATGTTTCAGATCGAGGCGTCCTAATGATTGCTGATCCCAGATTAACAGGCAGAGATTACGGTCAACATATTTTTGCAAGCCTCCCTGCAATGAGAAAAACAAGGGATGAGCAAACGGTTTTAGATTTTATAATGGTATTAAAAGATGAATTGGTTAGCAATTGATACTTCTACAGAACGTGCAACAGTAGCTATTGCTGCGAATGGGATGACCTATTCGGACGAGCAATCAAATTTACGCCAGCATGCGCAATGTCTATTGGCAATGATTGATGGCTTACTTACGCAAGCTGCATTGACGTTAAATCAGTTGGACGGCATTGTATACGGCTGCGGTCCAGGCAGTTTTACTGGCTTACGTATAACATGCAGTGTGGCTAAAGCGTTGGCTTATGCACATGATTTACCTTTATTCCCGGTTACAAGTTTGCAAACAATTGCAAATGAAGTATTTTACCAGGAGACAACTTTAGATAATTCTACCGGTGTATTAGCTTGTTTAGATGCGCGTATGCACGAACTATATTGGGCCTATTATGAGCCTAAGAGTAAAGTTATCCCAGAAATTCGTGTTTCGGCTGCATCTGATATTTTTGTGCCCTCCGAGGCGTCATTTGTGTTAGCCGGAGTTGGTTTAGATCCGTATATTCCTCAGTTACCAGCAGATATCCAAGCACGCGCGTTCCATCAACGTACTATTTTTCCAAATGCTGAGGCAATGATACGTTTGGTGCAAACTGGCGCTATTCAGGCAGTGAGCGCTGCAGAAGCACTGCCCTTATATGTACGTAATCAAGTGACGTAAGGAGATACACATGGATAAAAAAATATTCGATATTTTAGTTTGCCCCTTATGTAAAGGTAAGTTATTGTTAAAAAATCAGGAGTTAATATGCCTTTTCGATCGCTTGGCTTATCCGATTCGAGATGGTATTCCTGTCATGTTGGAACATGAGGCTCGTCTAGTTTCTTTAGAAGAAAAGGATTCATTATGAGTGTAGAATTCCATGTGATTATCCCTGCGCGTTATCAATCATCTCGCTTGCCGGGGAAATTATTAATGGATATTCACGGTCAAACAGTTCTTGAGCGAGTCTATCGTCAAGCACTGCAGGCTCATCCCACATCGATAACTATTGCAACTGATAATGCTGTTATTGCTGAGGTGGCTAAAGATTTTGGTGCGACGGTTGTCATGACGGCAGTGGCACATCAAACTGGAACCGATCGGCTTGCCGAAGCAATCACTAAATTAACAATCGAACCAGATGCAATTGTTGTCAATGTACAAGGCGATGAACCATTTATTGCCCCACAGTTAATCAAACAAGTGGCGCATAGCTTGGCCGTTACAGAGGCACCGATGGCGACACTATGTTGGCCAATTGATGATTACGCTCAGTGCGCTAACCCGAATGTGGTCAAGGTAGTTCGCGATTGTCATAACCATGCGTTGTATTTTTCAAGAAGCATCATTCCGGCTAACCGCGATCTACCAACAGACACTCAACATGTATTTAGGCATATTGGCCTATATGCTTATCGAGCTGCATTTTTACAGCAAATTGTAACTTGGCCTGTTTGCACATTAGAGTCTGTGGAAGCATTGGAGCAACTACGCGTGCTTTGGTCAGGTTATAAGATCAAAGTAGAGCAAGCGTGCGTGCGGCCGTTGCAAGACATAAATACGGCCGATGATTTAGAGTTAGCTAGACGAGTGAGTGCTTAACCTCCCGCTTATTTCTCAAAGTGTAATTGCCCTGCTTTTAAAGTCACCTTAATGATATCACCGGATTTAAATTGACCATTTAACAGTGCTTGTGCCAATGGATTTTCTAATTTTTGTTGTACGGTTCGTTTAAGAGGTCTAGCCCCATATACGGGATCAAAGCCTGCTTCTGCTAAATAAGTTAATGCGTTCGATTCTAGATGCATCGTGATATTTTGAGCATGTAAACGCGTTTGTAAATAGCCTATTTGAATAGATGCGATGTTGGCTATTTGCTCTTTGTTTAATGCATGAAATACCACGCTATCGTCAATGCGATTGATGAATTCAGGGCGAAAATGCTGGCCCACAAGCTCCATAACCGCTGTTTTGATCTCATCATAGCTTTTTGAACTCATTTCTTGAATTAAATGCGAGCCTAAATTTGAAGTCATGACAATGACTGTGTTGCGAAAATCAACAGTTCGCCCCTGGCCATCGGTTAAACGCCCATCATCTAGTACTTGTAACAATATATTAAAAACATCTGGATGTGCTTTTTCAATTTCATCTAGTAAAATGACAGAATAAGGGCGACGTCGTATCGCCTCGGTTAAATAACCACCTTCTTCATATCCTACATAGCCTGGAGGGGCGCCGATTAAGCGTGCTACAGAATGTTTTTCCATAAACTCAGACATATCGATCCGAACCATTGCATCCGCCGTATCAAATAAAAATGTTGCGAGCGCTTTACACAATTCTGTTTTACCTACACCTGTAGGTCCAAGGAACAAGAACGAACCAATAGGGCGGTTAGGATCTGATAATCCCGCACGCGAACGACGAATAGCATTAGAGACAGCATCGACCGCTTGATCTTGACCGATTAAACGCTGATGTAGTGCATCTTCCATATGCAGTAATTTTTCTTTTTCACCTTCTAACATTTTGGAAACAGGAATGCCTGTCCATTTTGAAACGACTTCCGCTATTTCTTCCTCGGTCACTTTATTTCTGACTAATTTTGTTTCTCGAGGCTCATCATTGTTGACTTGAGATAACTCTTTTTCTAAGGAAGGAATGCGACCATATTGTAATTCTGACATGCGCGCTAAGTCACCGGCACGGCGCGCTGTTTCTAATTCCATCTTGGCTTTTTCCAATGATTCTTTGATATGACTTGCACCTTGTAATAATGCTTTTTCTGCTTTCCAAATCTCTTCTAAATCAGAATAGTTTTTTTCTAGATCGGTAATACTTTCTTGTAAGTCATGTAGCCTTTTTTTAGATGCATCATCATTTTCTTTTTTTAATGCTTCGCGTTCAATTTTAAGCTGTATTAAACGGCGATCGAGTTTATCTAAACTTTCGGGTTTCGAATCAATTTCCATACGAATTTGGCTACCCGCCTCATCAATTAAATCGATTGCTTTGTCCGGTAATTGTCTATCAGTGATATAACGATGGGATAAGGTGGCTGCGGCAACAATTGCTGGGTCAGTAATTTCTACCCCGTGATGAATCTCATAACGTTCTTTCAGGCCGCGTAGAATGGCAATGGTGTCCTCAACGTTTGGTTCATTCACAAGTACTTTTTGAAATCTACGTTCAAGGGCGGCATCTTTTTCAATATATTTACGATATTCGTCTAATGTTGTTGCACCAATACAGTGTAATTCACCTCGAGCTAACGCAGGTTTAAGCATGTTACCGGCATCCATCGATCCTTCGGCTTTTCCGGCACCCACCATGGTATGTATTTCATCAATGAATAAAATAATTTGGCCTTCTTGCTTAGACAAATCATTTAAAACGGCTTTTAAACGCTCTTCAAATTCACCGCGAAATTTTGCGCCAGCAATAAGTGCTCCCATATCGAGAGATAACAACCGTTTGTTTTTTAATCCCTCGGGTACTTCGCCGTTAATAATTCGTTGTGCAAGACCTTCGGCAATTGCTGTTTTACCTACGCCAGGCTCACCAATAAGAACAGGATTATTTTTAGTGCGCCGCTGAAGTACTTGAATGGTCCGGCGGATTTCATCATCTCGACCAATAACAGGATCAAGTTTTCCAAGTTCAGCTCGCTCAGTTAAGTCTAGTGTGTATTTTTCTAATGCTTGCCGCTGCTCTTCAGCATTTGGATCATTCACTGATTCACCACCCCGTAAATTATCTATGGCTTGGGTTACTGCTTTAGAATCCGCACCCACTTGCTTAAGTAATTTAGCTAAGCTGCCTCCTTCATTAAGGGCTGCTAATAGAAATAATTCACTAGAAATATAATTATCTTTTCGTTCTTGAGCTAATTTGTCAGTTAAATTAAGTATGCGATTTAAACTATTAGATACATGAATTTCACCAGCGTTGCCTGATACTTTTGGAAGACGCTCAATTGCTTGATTAACTAGTGTGCTAAGTTGGGCTATGTTTACGCCAGCCTTAGTCAGTAATGGTCTGCAAGTTCCACCTTGTTGATCAAGTAATGCTTTTAAAAGATGTTCAGGTTCAATAAAACCATTATCTTGACCTAATGCTAATGATTGCGCATCAGCTAAAGCCATTTGAAATTTTGATGTTAATTTATCCATCCGCATACAATCACCTCAGTTTCATATAACAGTTTGTCTTAAGTCGTGTTTAAATCATAGTACATATGGAGTAACATGTGGGTTGATTTAATAAATTCAAGTAGCCTAATAATGACTGAAAAAAATATAAACGACGCGCAACATTCACAAGCGTTACTTAATCAAATTGTTTCTGAATATTTTACTGAGCAAAAACGTAAACGAAATTGGCGCTGGGTGAGACGTAGTATCATTTTATTGATCTTAGTTGCTCTCATCGGTTTTATCATGCATGGCCGATATGCAGACTTGGCCGCTCGCACAAAACCCCATGTTGGTTTAATTGACCTGAAGGGGGAAATTGTAGATGGTCAATTGGGAAGTGCTGATATTTTGATGAAAGCCTTAACAAATGCGTATGAAAATAAAGGATTAAAGGCAGTTGTTTTGCGTATTGATAGTCCTGGTGGTAGCCCTGTTCAAGCTGACAATATGTTTAGTGCGATTCGTTATTTTCGTACAAAATATCCCGAAGTGAAGACCTATGCAGTGTGTGTAGATACCTGTGCTTCAGCAGCTTACTACGTTGCTACAGCTGCAGATGAAATTTATGCAAATCCCTCAAGTCTTGTCGGTTCGATAGGGGTGGTATTCAATGGTTTTGGTTTTGTTGATGCGATCCAAAAATTAGGTGTAACACGTCGTTTGGAGACGGCAGGTCGTAATAAAGGATTTATGGATCAATTTTCTCCTGTTAATCCTGACCAAGAAAAAAAATTACAGACGATGTTGGATTTAATTCATCAGCAATTTATTGCTCAAGTAAAGCTGGGTCGGGGAGATCGATTGAAGATTGATGATGATACTTTTTCAGGTTTAATCTGGACAGGTGTGCAAGCTAAGGAACGTGGGTTAATCGATGGTTTTGCTAGCACGGGCCAGTTGGTACGAGACGTTATTAAAGTTGATCAAGTTGTTGATTATACAGAAAAACACAGCATGTTGGATCAGGTTGCTGATAAATTTGGGTCTGCTGTTGTCAATCAATTGCCTCTGGCTTTAGGATTGAAGCCCCAAATACAATAGACATGGTATATTAATTTTTCGAGGTACGAACCGTCATCGCTTCGTACCTACTAAATATTGTTTGTTTGATTTTAAATCATTCGCTGCGCTAGACTTTTCATTTTTATTTCGTTATCTTACAAAAAAATGAATATTTTGTGATAAACATGCTTGAAAGCGGATTTTTTAGATTACTTAGTTTGCATTATGATGAAAATTCAATTCTATTAAAAGACGAAAAATGGTCAACAAAAATCGAATACAATAAAAATAGTAAAGACGATAAACATTTTTCAATAAAACGTGGTCGCTTACACGAACAACACTGTTATTACATACACCCCGAATTTTTAAAAGTTATACCGCTATACTGGAAAAATCATAAATTCAATGAGGCAACAGATGTTCATATTTCGTTTCCCAGTGCACGAGCAGTAAATGAAACCACATTTGAAGGCCGAGTACAATCAACACTTCACTACACAATTGTCTATGAAGATTGGTCCTTCCATTTGTTTTTTGATACAAATGGCGTAGAAATTTTTACATTAGTTCATTATAAAAATATTCCTTATTCTCTTAGCATGGATGAGCATTCGTTTCTCAAGAATGCATTTCAACCACATATACAATTTTTAAGAAAACTCTTTGAACAGAAAGCGAAGTTTCTGAGTAAGATAGAGAATGAACTTATTGACATTTTAAGCGGGATAACCGATTCAATCAGTAGCGTACAAAAGTCCAGGGTATCGACATTATTACAAATTAAACATCAATGCACAGATCATGTTGCGATTGAAAAAAATGAAGAAGAAGTCAAATTTGAAATTTTTCTCAGCGAGCTTCGAGCTACTTCCCTGAAATCTATTCCTATAAAATCTATAGAAAATAATAATAAACAGAACCTTATAACTTCCTTCAAGGACAAATCACGCCGTGAAAGAAATTTACCCAGTCATAAAGTCGTTAAATTACGAAAAAAGAACGTTGGATTATCTGGTGAAACTTTACTGGGAACACGGATTAACGATTTTGCAGGTCAACTTCAAAAACATTTTGACTCGCCATCACTGGAGGACATTCAAAAAATTCTGAATAATGGTTGGGGTAAAATCAATCTTGCTGAACAATATAGAATTTTCTTGGATAAGTTACTGGATTTTGTTGATAGACAAAATCTTAACAGTGAAACACAAAAAGAGCAAATTCGAATTATTGAATATCTTCAGAAAAAATACATCAATCTTCAAAGTGTGGTTTTTTCTCTCGATAATGAAAAAACGTTTTATCACCCAACATGGCATGCAGAATGTAAGCTATTAGGGTGGTTTTTTCTTCATGGGCAAATTGACCTGTTTAATTGCTTTATTAGGTTAGGAATTGATCCTGCATTAGAATATGTTACCTACATTGTGAGATATTCTGGAGATAATGCTATTTGGGAAGACATGAATAAGGAGTATTATGACCTTGTCAAAGAAGATAGCCAAGAATACGAGTTTTCGTTTTTACAAAATAAAAGACTTAAAGAAAATGAAATACGTTTCAAACTAACCTCAAGAGTGAGTGTATCGTATCAAACATCGTTAACAAATGGGAAATATAGACCGCTACCCTACGTGCTTTACCTTCACCCTAAGTGTAAAGACGAATTAAATAGATGTATCAAAACAAAAGATTGCTCTTCATTATCAAGTAATGCGAAGACTGTTATTCTCCAGCAGCTGTGCAATGACGGTTCGTTGCATAGCTCGTTCCGAAAATATCGTCAAAATCTCTTTGACTATGTTCGTATACACACAGCTCTTTTATGTGTGCAACAAAATAGTACTTCTCAGACACGATTTAAAGTGTGTCCACGTCATGTTGTATCAGATCCGGATACTTTCTGTCTTTTTTTCGTTGCATTTATAGAAAACGATGAAAAACTAGCTAAATTAATCTTTCAATACGATCTGTTTCTGGCAATTAATCAGGCAATGGGATTCATTAAAAAACCCATGGCAATGCAAAATAGAATAATAGACTTGCTTAATTTAATTGTTAATTACGCATCATTTGTGGAGGAAAAGAAGCTATTCATCTTATGTCTATGCATGCTTGCACTCGATATATATGTGGAGTTTACTTTGATTTCACATGATGAAAAAATTATTCCTAGTACAATACTTTTGGGTGGATGTCTATTGGCAGGATTCATGTTTTTTTCTAAACAAAAAACAAACATTGCAACTCCGAACGTAATTCCAAATGAAGCGAAGGATCCCCCTGCAGTGGTACAAAATCTAATATAATCATCGAGTGGGTACAGGTATTTTTTTAACCACACCTGGCCTTAAAACAAAACAATATGTTTTTTATTTAATTTATTTGAATAAATTAAAATCTTATCCTATGCTTTGAGCTTAGATTAATCATATTGGGTGGTTAAAATGCATTTAAAATATCGTGCTATGAGTGCAAATTGTGGTAATAGTAGCTTTGGTAATATAGCAACGAAGACCATAGTTGATCGAATTAAGTTAGAAAAAAGTGATTTTTATGTCATTAATTGTCAGGAGGTGGGACATAGTACTGTAACAACTCAGTTACTCTCTTGTCTTAAAAATAGTAATTATAACGTAAGTTGCGTTGGTTCGATGCACACAATAACTAAGCCTAGCGAATTTTTTTCTGGTCGTAGTGGTATTGCTTCATTTATCATTTATGATGCGACTAAGTTTACTGTCGAAAATCTCAAATGCAAAGAACTAAGACGTAATAACAGTCGATTTGCTGGAACGGCTTATAATAAAGGTGGCGTGCGTACCTTAGTAACCTTAAAAGACAAAACAACTACTGAAAGTGTTACACTTGAAATAATTAGTGGCCATCTGGATTCTAACGAACCCGATATGCGTGCCCTAGATTGGAGTGGTATTCAAAGAGGTATTGCATATCCTGTGAGTGAAGTTCCTGATTTTGAACAGCTGGCTTTAATAATTCCTAATATTAGATTATCTGGTTACGATGCGAATACACGAAACCGATTTGTTGAAGAGCACACTACAGTTAATATATGGGAAAGTAATGCAACGGAATTACAAGCATTCATACAGTTTCCGTTAGGAGGTAAACGATTTAGTCATGATTCGACGTATACAAACACTGAAAATGCAGCGTTGATTGCCAGTACCAGTAAGAAACGTATCGGACAAACCGAAGGAGGTATGCTTGATTTTGTAGATGTATTGGATGGAACATCATCAGAAAACATCATCCGAACAGAAGTTATTTTGCCAAATGATAAGACGACCTATCGGGATCATGCTGTGGTTATCAGTGAGCAATTGGAATATACAAAACCTGCGCCATTCAATCATGTTATTCAGCAAATGGCTGCTATGTTGGAACCGGCTGCACCTGAATTAGCAAAAAATATCCGTTGTATGGAAGAAAATATTCAAAGCAAAAGCGCATTAGTTGCGTTATATCACGTTTTTCTAAGCAGTGATCAAGGTTTGTTACATAAGGAAATGGAACTTTTTGTCGATAAATTAGCTCTTGTTTTGTATACCTCCAAGCGAAAAGCGGATAACACGACGTTAGTAGATGAGATGAAGTCTGAGTTATTCTTAGCTAGAGATATACCGTGGTTTGGTTTAGCAACCCTAGAGAACTTTAATCAGCAAATCGAAATAATACAAGAAAGACAAAAGCAAACAAAACTGACTATTAATACATGGAAAGTGATGGTTAATACAGGTCAAAGACCAATTAGTACTATTTCTAATGAATTGATTCGCTCTGAAGCAAGTACTCCTACTTCATCTTTCACTGGAACTGATTTCACAGATAATGAAGACACGTTATCAACGAGTTCAATATCAGAAGATCGTCGAAGTATAGATATAGAGGATCCACTGCCGCTCACTAATAGCCCTAAATCTAGATACAAAGTATTAATACCGCCCTCAATATTTTCCAACGGTAGGGAGGCTTCTTCACCAAAACAAAGTGAGTCATGGTATGGTTTGTTTCAATCAAATAGCAATAAAAATAAGGAGAGGTGGAAACCGTTAATGGGTATGGATCCCGCAGAGTCACTGGACAACGGAGTACCTAAAAATAGCGATCGACCGATTAATCACACCTAGGAGGGTTTGTTGACAATTCAGATTTTGACGTCATGCTGCGGGCATATGATTACCTAGAAGGATAGATATTCAGTAATTCATTGCTATTAGCATTGTCGATTTAGGCTTGGGTTAGGGGCTTGACACAGTGGTCTTCAGATAATGAATTGTTAACACACACTAATGTGGTGCTGGCTTATTTAATAATCGATTAGTTAAAGCTATTGTGAGTGCTGAAACTAATAATGTGATATGAATGCCTACTTGCCATGCAATAGTTGTATTGTTGGATTTAGACGGATCAATAAAGATTCCTAATAAATGGATGGAGGAAATGCCAATTAATGCTAAGGCAAGCTTAACTTTCATTGCTCCTGCATCGAGGTGATCTAACCATTCTGGTTGATCAGGATGTGTATCCAAATCAAGATTAGATACAAAAGTCTCATATCCTCCCAAAATGACCATAATTAATAAATTGGCTATCATGACCACGTCGATTAATCCAAGCACACCCAGCATAATTTGGACGTCCGTATTAGTATCTAAATGAATAATCAAATGGACTAATTCTTTTAAAAATCGATATACGTAAGCTGCTAATATACAAATTAATCCAACATAGAGTGGTGCTTGAAGCCAACGGCTGGTGAATATTACTTTACTCATAGAACGGCGAAATTTTCGTGCGCGTTGTCTTTGTTGCTCTTTGTTGTTCGTCATGATTTCATAACTCCTCGCATTGCTGGCATTGGTTCAGCGTCATGCGGCAATGTAGACCATTGTATTTCAATGCGACGGTTGTACGCGCTTCCGCGAATCAAGCGGTTATCACCTATTGAAAAGCGATCACCGTATCCTTGTGCGGATAACAATTGCGCGGGGATATTATGTGCCCATAAAAAACCAACCATGCTTTCTGCACGAGCTTGAGACAATCTTAATTTATGTTTATTTGTGCCTACATCATCTGTAAATGCCGCTACGGTTATGCGACATTTTGGATAAAAAGCAAGGAGTCTCACGATGTCGTTGAGTCCTCGATAACAAATCTCATTTAATTCAGCACTATCGTATATATAGTAATGATCTGTTGGAACAACGAGCGTATAAGTGTCTCCATATTGAATAAATTGTATATCTTCTCGTATTAAATTGGTCAAGATAGACTGTTTACTCGTTTTATAAAGACCAATAGCGGTTATGGCTGTGCCACCAACAATAGTACCAACAACTGTTGCGCCCGCAGCTGCCCCAACAACGGCTCCTGCTGCCGCGCCATATGCTGAGCGTTTCATCACGGGTTGATCGGGTTTAAAATCATTATAAGGAGGGTGATTACAGGCGCTTAAAGCTAGAGTGAGCAGGGTACTTATTATCCATCTCCAATATGTATTTTTAAACGACATTGCAACTCCTGTGAATGCATCGTTCTATTATTCAGGATTCATTGTCATTTCGCAATGGGATCTAGTGTTAATGGCACTAAGTTAAGCTGTTTATGATTGAATTAAACACAGTTTGTTGCTGGAAAAGAACAATGTGCATTGCCGCAGGAGGCTCTAATTCAGCGCTGAACCTTTAATTCGTTGTGTTTTGGAATTAGGGAAATTCGGGTCTAGGACTACCTGAATATTGATACCTTTGATGGTCGGGCTGGTTCTAGCCTGGCGAAGATAATCAATAAGTGGTGTTTTGGAAACCCTTTGATATAAGGATGAAGCCTGTAGAAAATATAAAGTACCCTGTTCCCAATCGGCGAAGCCTAAGTGAGATATATTAAGATGGGTTCCAATTTCTTTTGTCAGATCCCAATTAGGTCTAACTATTTCAATAATTGCTCCATTAGGAATTTGTTTCAGTAATTGTTGATTTGCATTCCCTGATGAGTCAAATAAAGCAGTAAATGGTATGTAAAGAATTTCAGAATACTGTTTAGGTAATGTTTGTCCTTTTTGCTTCAATAAAACGAGTCTTTTTTGTTGTTCTGCTATTGTGGGTTCGCGTAAACGGATATTTTCTTGACTGAAATGTTGATACCAACTTGGTTTATCGATATAGGCACGTGCGATCATTGCGGGTGACCTATGATTTTCATCGAGGATGGTTGAAGTTATATCTTTAACAAAACCTTGTTTTTGATTATTTTGATTCCAATCAAGACAGGTAAAATGATTGCGTTCAATAAATGAAACATGGGCATCATTATAACGAATTTTTTTAATATAGTCCTGAAATGTAGATATATTACGAGCAAAGGCGAGTGCTAATACTGTATCAACATAGGTTTCACAATCAAAAGCATCTGTTCGATATAATGGGTATTGATCGAAATAGCCTTGATCTCCTTCACCCAACGCACCCAATTCATACTGTTTGCCAATAAATTGTTTTCCAAAAAAAATAATCCGAGTGGATATATCCTTAGGAGGTAAAGAAAAAAGATCCTTATATAGATTTGAAATCAAATTATTTGTCTGATTACAGTCTTGATAGTTTATTTTTTGTGCAAATGTGGGTGGTGCCAAAATAACCAGAAACAATAGGATAATTCGTATCATTGAAAAACCAAGAGGAGTATGTTCTGATTGCATTCTAACCTGGGATGTCATGCGGAGCAAGAATGTTAAATATCATTTGGTTATCTATGCTCTTGATTGCTGTAGTGGTTGGCTTTATTCAGGGCCGGCTAGATCAAGTGGTGAATGCGGTGACTGATTCGGCTAAATTTGGATTCGAATTAGCGTTGGGATTAACTGCCGTCATGTCATTGTGGCTTGGGATTATGCGTATTGCAACCGAATCTGGTTTAATCAAACTAATTTCTCGCGGTTTGCAACCGATCATGTGTCGAATATTTCCGGAAATACCGGCAGATGATCCTGCTATGGGTGCCATGATTATGAATATAGCGGCTAACATGCTAGGTATGTCCAATGCTGCAACTCCGTTTGGTCTACAAGCGATGAAAGAATTGCAACGTCTTAATGACCATATGAATACGGCCAGTAATTCCATGTGTACTTTTTTGGCTATTAATACTTCGAGTATACAATTGATTCCAACTACTGCAATTGCCTTTTTGGCAGCAAATGGGGCGATTCACCCTAGCAGTGTTATTTTTAGCTCTCTGATAGCAACGAGCATTTCCACAATCGTTGCATTAACTGCAGTCAAGCAATTAGCTAAATTACCAATGTATCGATTAAAACAAACGGACAATCTATGAGTTATTTTGCTAATCAATTATCTAATATATTATTTTTATTGTTCGTAGTAGGAATCCCTCTGTTTGCTGCCATTAAAAAGGTGAATGTATTTGATGCCTTTATTGATGGCGCAAAAGAAGGGTTTAATGTCAGTGTCAGTTTGATTCCTTATTTGGTTGCTATGATGGTAGCGATTGGTATGTTGCGTGCTTCAGGTTTTTTTGAGCTATTAAATGTAGCGTTAACGCCATTGATGCGGGCTATTGGTATGCCACCTGAAGTGTTGCCCCTTGCACTAGTTCGACCTTTTTCGGGGAGTGCGGCAAATGGTGTTATGGCTGATCTGATGCATGAGTACGGTGGGAATTCTTTTATCGCGAAAACTGCCGCTACAATGATGGGTAGTACAGAAACAACTTTTTATGTAATCGCAGTATATTTTGGGGCGGTAAATATTCGTCATACCCGTCATGCAATTCCAGCTGGCTTACTCGCTGATCTTGCGGGGGTGATTGCTTCGGTATATATTTGTCGCTATTTGTTTGCGTAGTAATTAGCCTAACCTGTATTAGTTGACCGCTTGCTTTTTGCATCCGCAAGTGTGCTGTCTTCATACAACTTTAAACTAGCGAGTAAACGATTGGCTTTTGCATGGAAGGCCAGACGTTCACGAGCGGAAATTGGTGCGGCTCGTGGTAATTTGATCGTTGTTGGATTTTTAGGTTCTTGATTCACATGAAACTCATAATGGCAGTGAGGGCCGGTGGCTAATCCTGTTTGTCCGACATAACCTATAATTTGCCCACGCTTAACATAATCACCTTTAGATAGTCCTTTTTGAAACTTTAATAAGTGACCATATATAGATGCATACGTTTTATTATGAATCAATTTTATCATGTTACCATAACCATTTTGTCGACCTATAATTTGAACACGGCCGTCGCCTGTAGCATAAATCGGTGTACCAATTGCCGCAGCTAAGTCAACGCCTTTGTGGGGTCGGTTATAGTGTAAAATAGCGTGATATCGTGAGCGACTATAGGTCGAACTAATATGACTAAATTTAACTGGGTATCGAGTAAATGCTTTTTTTAAGCTAGTCCCTTCAGGTGTATAATAATCGTCGTCACCATTGTCATTTGTGTGTCGTATGGCTTGATGAACCATATCTCGTGCTGTATAGGACACGGCAAGAATTTCACCGGTGCTGACTAATGTGTCATCGACATAAAATGCTTTGTATAAAATGCTAAAATGATCACCAGAATGAATATCTTTAGCAAAATCAATTTCCCAATTAAAAATTTCTATCATTTGTTGAATCAATTTAGGCGGAATTTTTTTCTGTTGCGCTGTTCCGTATAATGATCCACGAACAGTAGCGGTGATATAGTCTTCATGGGCGTCCATTGTGCGTGCTTTGATTTTTGTAATGTATTGTTCATTTTTTTGAGAAACAATTAAAAATTCAGTGGCATTCAAGGGGAACATAATTTTTTCTAAAACGTGATCATGGATTAAAAATTGTATTTGTTGATTAGGTTTTATATTTGTCAATGTTTTAGCATAAGGATTATTGTGTAGTACGGCTTGTAATGTTTGCTGACTAAGTTCGGATTGACTAAATAATCTACCTAATGTGTCTCCAGGTCGCGTAGTTATTGTTTTCCAGCCAATATTATCATCTTGAGGTAATGACTGTTCTGCTTCTTCGTCTAGAGATGGTAATTCAACTGTTTGTTTAATATAATTTGACTTTTTGTGATAATGAGATTTTGTTATCATATAACCTAATGATAATAAAATTAAAAATAAAGTAACAAGGCCCCACCGCTTGCCTGGATTGGAAGAAATTTTCGTCATCAAAGAATATTTTTTATCCATTTTTAGCCTTTACTGCTTAGCATTTTATCATATCGCTATTTGATGTATAGCGGGAACTATTTATCCGGGCTAAGATACTCGTTGTAGGAAGTTAGGTCAATCAAAAAAAGGTTTTACTGACATGATCATTGAAAATAAAGTTAAAAATAAAGACCATTTACCTGAGCTTAAAGAGCTAATGCGTGGTTGTGAAGAAATATTGCCAGAAATTGAGTTAGCGAAAAAATTAATGAAAGGTGTCCCTTTAAAAATAAAAGCCGGTTTTGATCCGACTGCGCCAGATATCCATTTAGGGCATTCAGTGTTACTTAATAAATTACGCCAATTTCAACAATTGGGTCATGAAGTTATTTTTTTAATCGGGGATTTCACTGCGATGATAGGCGATCCCACAGGAAAAAATGTGACTCGCACGCCTTTAAGTCAAGAGCAAATTGCAGCAAATGCCAAAACATATCAAGAGCAAGCTTTTAAAATTTTAGATCCTGAAAAAACTACGGTAGCATTTAATTCAGAATGGTTAGGTTGCATGAGTGCTGCTGATTTAATTCGCTTGGCAGCAACAGGTACCGTCGCCCGTATGCTAGAGCGCGATGATTTTCAAAAACGATATTCAAATGGGCAGCCAATAGCGATTCATGAGTTTTTATATCCTTTGATTCAGGGCTATGATTCTGTTGCATTGAAAGCAGATATTGAATGTGGCGGGACGGATCAGAAATTTAATCTGTTGATGGGGCGTGAATTACAAAAACACTATGGACATGAGCCCCAAGTAGTGATGATGACGCCATTGATTGAAGGTTTAGACGGTGTGAAAAAAATGTCTAAATCTTTAGATAACTATATAGGTATCACTGAGCCAGCGGCCATGATATTTGGAAAATTGATGTCATTATCAGATGAATTGATGTGGCGCTATATTGATTTGTTAAGTTTTAAAACTGGGGATGAGATCACAAAAATAAAACACGCAGTTGCGGATGGATTGAATCCCCGAGATGTTAAAATCGAATTTGCTAAAGAAATTGTTACTCGTTTTCATGATAAAACACAAGCTGAGTCTGCTCATCATGGGTTTATTGAGCGTTTTCAAAAGAAAATAGTTCCTGACGATTTAGAAATGCAATCTATTATATGTGAACCAGCAACAAGATTACCCCAAGTTTTAAAGTTAGCTGGCTTAACAAACAGTACCTCCGATGCTATACGATTAATTAATCAGGGGGCAGTTAAAGTTGATGGTGAAAAAATATCAGATACTTCTATCATCTTATTGCCAGATCAGATTTATATTGTTCAAGTAGGTAAACAGAGAATAGCAAAAATTAAGATTAATTAGAGCAGCACTAGACGCTCTATTAAATTAGATTCTGTTGACAATTTATATTTCGACGCCCCGCGGCTTGTCCGCAGAATCCAGAGATTTTGTGGAAATGAATTGTCAACCGACCCTAGATAGGGCATTCGGTTAATAATTACTGCTGTCATTAACACAATTCAGGGTGCTGACCTTGGCCATGACAACGTTTTTGAGATGCAAAGAGAAAAAAGTTAAAAAAGTGTTTGACAAGGTCGCTGAAATCCGTAGAATACGCAGCACGCCTTCGGGGCGAGTTGATTAAGAAGAAGAGAAGACAAACTGTGTGGGCGCTCTGAGAGATGAGTGCAGAAAGAAACAAAATAGTAGTAAAAATTAAGTAGCTAGTTTTGAGATTAGCTCGGATTAAATTGAAGAGTTTGATCCTGGCTCAGAT
>JAUYSP010000023.1 GCA_030696305.1 Legionellaceae bacterium
GATGGTATAGTCGTACTGCCAGAACATATGCATATGACCATGACGTTGCCCCCTGATGATACAAACTATTCACAGCGCATCAGTTTCATCAAGAGTGCTTTTTCTCGTCAGATTGAACCAATGGAATGTATTAATTCATCAGAAGAACCAAACGTGAGCGTGGTATATGGCAGCGCAGGTTTTGGGAGCATCTTATCAGGGATGAGCAGGACTATGAAAAGCATTTGGATTATATACACTATAATCCGATTAAGCACGGTCATGTAAAATCACCTTCTCAGTGGCCGCACTCAAGCATTCATCGTTATATCAATTCAGGGATTTTACCCATGTAACAAAACACGATTTAAATTCTTCAGGGTTTAATACGGCAAAAACTCGAGCAAAAGTATCCTTTGAGGCTATCCCATTTTCAAAAGGATAATACTCACGTAAAAGATCAATTTTTTCCTTGCCAAATAATACAAAATCACGCCAACTTTCCGCGCCGCAGATACTACCACACAAGACAACAAATAAAATTTCAATGAGTGGGTATAATTTGGATCTTGAAATTCTGGGGTCGGATAACTCATGAAAAATGAATGTCAAATCCCTTGTGTTGTAACCTTTGCATCCTCTGCCTCATAAAATAAAATGAAGCATTTGATCATTTTGTTCAATATTAGTCAAATTAAATATGATTTGTTGGGCCAAGGCTCAACCTACATCCATCTTATTGATCAAATTTTGATGCGACAACCGTGGCAGTGAGCCCAGGGCACCACCCATTTTTAGAGGGTGGTGGGCTAACGTGTTGATTAGGTTTTATGGCTGAAAACCCGTATTTCCATTACCACCTGGACAATATTCAACCGTATAATCTTCCGTGTTATCCGTTGTGGTGTTGCCATTTGTGCAAGTAAAGGATGAGCTTGCATCATCGAACGGATAGACATAACAGGAAGGACACGATTGTTTCAAAAAGAGAACGGTGTCATACACTTGCGGTTGAGTAGATGAAAATGACTGCGTCCAATTTGTATTTTTCTGAACACACGCTGTCACATAACTCGTATTTGTAGGTACTTGTAATATGGTGCCGTCGCTGCCCCAATCTACACATCCACAGCAGCTAGTAGTGGCGTCCGATGAATAACAACTATGCGCATAGGGTGCATTACATTGATATAAATTGCTCATGGTTCCCCCCGGACTAGAGAGCGCGGTATTACAGAAAAAATTCTCGATTGTAGTGCCATCTTTACCGATTGCAGTTGTGAAATTATTATTGGTGCCACAGACTTGATCTGCTGTGAACCAACCTGCGAAAGCACCACAGACAAGATAACCTGAGCCAGGCGCCGTTGTACTGCCAATGGAGCCAGATGCATAGCTTAAACCACAATATTGACCAGAAGAGCAATCACCATCTATTGTACACCGTGTTAATGTGGAAGAACTGGGTACAACATAACGATACGCAACATTCGGTGCATACGTTGATACTGACCAACTCGATGCACCAATAGTATCTCCGGCTGGCTCAGACACTGGAACAGCTAGATTATACCCAGCGAAACCACACGTATATGGGTTATTACCTGCTGTAGGTAATGCTGCACCCGTTGGGTACATTGACATAGGAACATTTGCACCATTAATCGTGGTGACATCATACGCATCTGGATAAAGCGTTGGGGTGGTTCCTGTAGCGTAAGTAATAAACGTGGGTTCTGCCTGTGTGGCTGGTTGTTGAAATCCAACGCCTAATGAACAAACGCCTTCTGCATTTTCACTACCCGCCGTACACAATGCGGAGGTACATGTTCCCGTTGTACACCCCGTGCGACCGCCAAAAGCACCGGACCACACGATACCAAGTCCATTGGATTCATACTCAGGAATTTGTACTGTGTTCATGCTTCCTGGGGTTGGTAATTCAAATGATTGATTTGAAGGGGATGGATTATTCCAAAAACAGGTCCCTGTTGAGGCGTAACACGAAGCCCCGCTCACGCAATCAGCATCACTACTACATGCTTGGCTCAAACAAGCATCAGGCGCATCAATGCGGGCATAACACGCACCTCCTGCGTTCACACAGGCCAGTTTTTCGGCATTTGTGCCGGTACAATCAATACCACTACCTGTCAGTACATTTTTCGTTGGAGCAGCAGCAGTAATTGAGCCAAACCATATGGGGTAATTACACGAATTTTTAAAGGTAATGGTACGGTAACTACTCGCTGGCGGTAAAGGGTTGGTTCCATTGAGGAGGAAAGAATTAGATATCAGTAACGCATTATAACTACCATAGCTCAATTTAAATGAAAACGCTGTGGATGCTGGTAAGCTACTGGGTTTTATGACATTGACCGATATGCTGCAACTCCCGCCTGCTTTATTTGCAGATACCGTATGATTACACGTTGTCGTCACAGAACAAGTAAACGAAGCTTTTTGAACCTGAGCACCTCTACATACTGGCAAGCCACTACATGTTGCACTTTGTGTACCTGCCGATATCGTAGGACTACAAATATTTTCGGGTACTGGTGCTAAGTTATAAACACCGAATGTTGCTGGCAAGCTATATACAGCTCCTGATGGCTGTGAAACTAATTGCATCGTAGGTTTGGCTGCAAACATTGGGTTGCATAGGATCAATAAGCCAATGCCAATCCATAATCCTTTTTTCATAATATCTCCTGATAATACATCTATTACTCTATTAAATACGTTAAACCGAACAAGAAGGTTTGTGTGCTCATGTCCACTGTCAGTGGCGTGGCTAGCGTTGTTGTACTACCCGATGTTGATGAGTTCACTTTACCCATGTTGGCATAAAGATAACGCAACGATAAGACGACATGGGGTTTAGCAACATACTTAACACCTGCTCCTGCCTGGTAAGAAAAATTCCAACTTGCTTCGGTAGGGAGTGTAAAATTCGGGCTATCCACAGGCGAAATGGGCGCGCTATTATATGAAATCGCAGTTCGTGCACCGCCGAGACCTGCTTGAACAAAAGGAATAAAATAGTGCCGTACGGGATGAAAATCCAAATCGAAGTTGGCCATTACCCGGATATTATTTAACTTCAAGGTATAGGTGTAATTTTCAAACTCAGGCATATTAAATTGTAATACTTTTCCCGTTTGATTAAAGTTGGTTATTTGAAAAACATCAATGCCAGCTCCAAGCGAGTCGAAGAAATAATTTTCGATTGATGGTGCATGAAGTTTAAAACGATATAGCGCGTCCACTCCCCAAGTAAAAGCACTGCCGCTGCTCTGATTAGTAAACGTATCAGCATATTGGTCTATTTCATATGGCATTAATTGTAATGTTTGTCCTTTGATGGTATTAGGAATGTAACTCCCGCCTAAAAAGACAGACAGTTCAGGATGTGATCCTTGTTGCAGGGCGTAAGTTGCTCTAGGGTGTTGCCTGGGCAAAGTAGGTTCTTCACTGGCATGTGTCTGCATCGGCTTTAAAAGAGGAATCGATGCCACGCTGTTGAGTGGCATTTGCAACAAATTAGCATCTGGCAGTTGTTTGGCTCGAGCGCGAGGGGCGTCGCTTGCTTTGTTACTAGCAAATGTTTTTAAAGCGGATTGATTATGGAAAGGACCAACTCGCACCTTATATCGACCACTAGCTGATTGAATGACCACAGGTACTTTGGTGCCTCTATGTATTTGGTGTTGAAATCGTTCGGCGGCGCGAATCGTTGAAAAACTACCCAATTGCACATAAACCGGATAGCGAACTCGCTGATACTGGTTTTCGATCTGATCGACGCCATAAATTACCCCAGCATAAACGGTGTGACTTATCGATAATAACCCGAGTAGTTTGAATACAGTTTTCATGATGTCCTTATGCATGAAAAAATATGTGCCTACACTGTATAAGTTTGTCGTTGAATTGTCCATGCTAAGGCATTTTATTCTCACGGCTGTGGGCATAGGTACTTTTCAACTGATATGAAAAAGCGCATAATAGTCCTATTTTAGTAGAGCCAATCAGAATTATGAAGTTAATAGTTGAGCAGTTATTACAAAAAGCAATCAGCCATTTACAAGCCGTGGGAACAATTCCTGACAATTTAACGGTGGAAGTCAAAGTTGATCGTACCAAAGACGATAGTCATGGTGATTTTGCGACGAACCTTGCTCTTACTCTGGCTCGTCAATGCGGCTTACCTCCACGGCAATTAGCTGAATTGTTAGTTCAAGCCCTACCTGCTGATGAGCAACTTGAACGAATCGAAATTGCTGGACCTGGATTCATCAATTTTTTTATGCGCTCAACCGATCGAGTGCAAATTATTTCAACTATTTTTAATCAAGGTGAACGCTTTGGTTGTTGTAATCTAGGAAAAGGACAACGCGTTTTATTAGAATTCGTCTCGGCAAATCCAACCGGACCTCTTCACGTTGGTCACGGACGTAGTGCGGCTTTTGGAGCAACGTTAGGCAATTTACTTACTGCTGCTGGATACGATGTAAGTCGTGAGTATTATGTTAATGACGCCGGTCGTCAAATGGATATTTTGGCCGTGAGCGTTTGGCTACGTTATCTTGCTGCCTCTGCTCAACCTATTATTTTTCCGACGAATGCTTATCGTGGTGATTATGTACAAACCATGGCAAATGAACTAAAGGCAACCCATGGAGATACGTTTGTTTATCCATGGGCAGCTGTTTGTGATGGATTGCCGGCAGATGAACCTGAAGGTGGCGATAAAGAGCGATACATCGATGCCATGATTGAAGCCGCTAAGCGGTTACTAGGGTCGGATGGATTTGAAGTATTTCATCAATATGCCTTAGATACTGTATTAGACGATATCAAAGACGATCTAGCCGAATTTGGTGTTACGTTTAATACTTGGTTTTCGGAACGTGGGTTATTGCATGATGGCTCAATTCAAAAAGGGATTGATGCCTTGCGTGATGGCGGACATACCTACGAACAGGCAGGAGCTCTATGGTTTCGTGCTACCGCGTTTGGTGATGAAAAAGATCGTGTGTTGGTTCGAGCTAATGGACAAACGACCTATTTTGCTTCAGACGTAGCCTATCATTGGAACAAGTATCATCGCGGGTTTGATCGGGTAATTGATATTTTTGGTGCAGATCATCATGGTTATGTCGCTCGTTTAAAGTCAGCGGTTACTGCATTAGGGCATGATGAACAAGCGTTAAATATTCTTCTTGTGCAATTTGCAATTTTATATCGCCAAGGGGAGCGAGTACAAATGTCAACTCGCAGCGGTTCCTTTGTTACCTTGCGTGAGTTGCGAGATGAAGTGAGTAATGATGCCGCTCGATTTTTCTATGTTATCCGTCGGCCTGAACAGCATATGGATTTCGATTTAGATTTGGCCAAATCAGAATCAAGTGACAATCCAGTATATTATATTCAATATGCCCATGCGCGGATTTGTAGTGTATTAAGACAATTGCAGGAACGTGGTTTAAGTTGGGATCAAACGCAGGGTCTAGCCGCTGTTAATTTATTGACAGAAGCTCATGAGCAAGCGCTGATTGTGTTATTAAATCGCTACCCTGATACCATTCAATCTGCCGCAGCTACCTGCGAACCGCACCAAATTGCATATTATTTACGTGAATTGGCAAATGGCTTGCATAGTTATTACAATGCAGTACCATTGTTATGTGAAGATCACGCATTGCGATCTGCTCGCTTAAGTCTACTTAAGGCCGTGCAGCAAGTACTACGCAATGGTGTTACCTTACTTGGTGTGTCTGCTCCTGAGAGTATGTGATGGCAACTAAATACGGAAAGAAAAATATGGGGCGTCGCAGTAGCAATGGCATAGGGTCGTTGATGTTTGCATTTGTGGCATTTATTTTCGGATATTTGCTTGCTACTGCATTTGATATTAATCAATTGAGCGGTTGGGTAAACACTCATATATTGGCAAAAGCGCCATCATCTCCTACAAGGCCCGTGGTTCAACAAGCTGAAGTACCTAAACCAAAATTTGAATTTTATACATTATTAGCAAAGGGACAAAATGGACAACCGCCCGTAGAGCTTGCCCCCTCTTCACAATCTCAAGTAGCGGCAGTAAACGCGCCGCAACAAGTTGCGGTCGTACCTGCTGCTTCGACGGTTGTACCGATCGATCTGACTGTCACTCAAAAATTACCCTTACATGAGCCGTTGATTGCTAATGGTCAGCAGCCTAAATCGGCACCTGTTATAGCTGGGGAGCGATACATGATTCAAGTGGGGTCGTTTAAAAATGTACGTGAAGCAGAAAAAATGAAAATTTCTTTAGTTATGAAAGGGTTTGACGTTAATATTTCAACAACAAATCAGCAACAAATGAATTGGTATCGAGTGATTATTGGGCCATTCAGATCACGTAGTGATGCTCAAAAAGCCCAGCTTGCTGTCGCTCGAAGTGAACACATTATGGGCATGATTCGCAAGATGGATGCATAATTGTAGGTCTACGTGAATGACCAATAAAATTATTTTTCAAGAAACCCTCTTAGTTTCGGGTATCATGTGTCTCAATGCGTGCGGTGGGACTGTGCATCGGGCTCTTAATGATTTAATAAAAATAAAAAACGCCAATTTACTCCCTCATGATGCTCAAATTAGTATTGATGCTGAACCGCAATCGCTCGGTGTGCATCGTTTATTTATTATAATCGAAAGTCATGAGCATAGTTTTTCTATTGATAAACAAAAAATCATCAACAAATTTAAAGAATCCCTTGAAGACGTTGGTTTTCCAATTATTGAGGACCATGAAGAAGACGGGAGCGATTCCTTACAAAAAGTTAATTGGTTAAATATTGTAATAAATGTATTCGTTATTGCGGCTATTATCACTCTATCCATTGTTTTTCCTCCTTCATTACCCCTTACTTTGGGGCTAATAGGACTCAGTTTTGTAACCACAGTATTTACTGCTCGCCATTATTTTTTTCAGTTTTTTCGAAATTGGCGGGCTAATAGCTGGTTTAATATGCCGACAGCAATTTCTTTGGGTTGGGGCTTATCGTTAGCCCATGCTCTCTATCATTCAATTGCCATGCCGCTTATGTTTGAATTTTCTATGACATTCATGAATTTTATTATGCCGGTAATGCTGATTACGATAGTGAATATTATGGATGAAATTCAACGGTTTGTAGTTAATGCTACAAAAAAGATGCATTTACGCGGTCTGAAAGTATTATTTCCAAGTATGGAAGCGATTTATTATTGTTATGAATTGTCAGAAGAAGAAAAGAACCAAATCACCCACGATCCCAATATAGATACATCATCATTGTTTAATGACAATAAATTAATTGGCTATAATAGAAGTGCATTAAAAGAAAATATGTTTGTACAAGTCAAGCGTGGCAACTGTTTTCCTGTGGACGGTGATATTGTTCAAGGACGTACATTGATAGATGCATCAATTATTAACGGAGAGCCCTCTCAATTAACGCAATTAGGGAGTTTTGTGCCTGCAGGTGCTATTAATCTGGGGCCTTCTGTAATAATTCGGGCAAAAAATAATTGTTACAACAGTACGATCAATAGCATTCTATTTCGATCCAATCGTGCTTCTCCAGAAGAAAAAACACAAGCTGAAGATACAAATCATCGTTTTACTTATTCCTATGGTGGATTAATAGTTGTTGGTATTGCGCTATCATTAATTATTCCTTTAGCTTTAGGTTCGTTTACTATTCCTTTGATGTTACAAAGTCTAATTGGCACACTATTCGGAATTTGCCCCTGTACAATCGTTATTGTTCATCTTCTTCCCAAATTATTGGCTAAATTTCGACTTCAAGATAAAGGAATTGTGTTGCGTGATGATCACATGATGCAACGTTCGAATAGGGTACATACAGTTGTATTTGATAAAACAGGTACTTTAACTACTGGTAATAGTGAAGTTGAATCTAGCCATGGACATAGTGCTTCAGAAGATATCCCTGTAGGTTTATGGCAACGAATTTACTTATTGGAAGAGCAGTATGGATTAGATCATCCACTGGCACGAGCAATTTGTCGTCATTGCGAAGCTAATGGCCGTGCTAACAATATTAGATTCAATGAGATAACTGGTTTTGTCCCTGATCCTAAAAACCGAGGGTTGTCGGCTAAAGTGCAAAATATTTCAATTGATGTGGGTAACTTAGAATATTTAAAAGACAATAAAATAAAAAATCTACCTGATGAATCCTCCGGTCTTATCCATCAAAAATTAAACCGTGGATGTACGCCTGTATATATTGCTGAAGGCGGTATTTATAAAGGGGTCATTTTTATAAAACATGAAGTTGATCCTGATATTGTGAGTGCTTTACGGCGTTTGAAAAGCGAGGGAACAACATTGATTATGCTGACTGGGGATAAACAATTGTCGGCAGAGGGGTTTAATCAGCAGATAGGCGGCATTTTTGATCCAGTTAATATACATGCTGAAAAAACACCAGAAAAAAAAGAGATTTTTTTGCAGAGTTTAGTGGAATACAAGCTTGCTTTAATGTCAAACACGGAACGGAAATCAAAAACGATTTACCTGGAAAGTACCGAACAGGGTCTGCATTATGAAATGAATGATATGGATAATGTTTTTCAAAGCCATACTATCCTCTGGCATGCGTTGCCAAAGGATTTTCCTCGTAATTCGGTTGATATGATAAAAGATAAATTCAAAATGCAAACACTTAAAATTGTATTCGATCATGTGGAGCAAACAGGTTGCGCGAGCACCCCTCGAGGCGTTTGGTTTGTAGGTGATGGTTTAAATGATGCTTCATGTGCTCGTATGGTGAGTGATAATGGCGGAGTCAGCTGTGCTATGCGATTAAATGATAAAGCCGCTTTCTTTACTGATGTTAGTTTGAACGGATCGTTAGATTATTTATTTGAATATCAACACATTAATCATATGGTGAAAAAAACTGTGATTCAAAACCAATGGTTGTTAGGCTACGGGGCATTGCTTTACTTAACATGTATTATTGCTCTCCCAATTGTCGGAATTGGCGTTACGCCGCTCATTCCGGTGATTATTATGGTCTTTACGACCGGCATTACATTGTTTAATTCTGCTCGTATTAGAGTGTCTATTGATAGTGTATTGGATAAGAAAAAATCCTGGGTGACCCGATATATGGCATCCGATTTATCGCTGGGATTATTAATTACAGGTAGTTTACTATTGGCTTCATCGTTTTTAATTATGGCGATTATAAGTGGTCACTTAGTTATGCCAATGTTTGCTTTTACAGCTGGATTGGGAGCCATAGTGAGTAGTAGTCTTTTAGTGGCTGCGGTGGTGTTTGTAGGCGCATTTGTCTGTTTAGGAATTGCCTACTGCAGTCGTTCTGCCATGACATCCGAGGCGTTTGTGGATAGAATTGAAAAGCAACCAGCACGTCACCAACCTATGTCCAGGCCTCAATTTGTTGAGGAATTAAATTGTAGGCCGGACACATTAACTTTTGGTTTGAGTAAACTATCGGAAAAAAGAAGTAATTCACCCTGTCATCCCGAGAGAAACGAGAGCTCTTCTGCCATAGGTTTGATCTCTTCTGACGAGCTCGGTTTGTTTGCTTGATGTGCTCGTAGATTGGGCTGAATTAGGTTAAATCAATCACTCGATCTGCCATTTTAATCGTTTCTTGCCGATGCGCTACTATAATTTGCGTTATGTTTAATGCTTTTAATGCCTGATTAATTTGTCTTTCATTATTATCATCTAAGTGATTAGTCGCTTCGTCTAAAAATAATATTTTAGGCTTTTTGTATAATGCTCTTGCAAGTAATAGGCGCTGCTTTTGTCCACCAGAAAGTGTGGAGCCCATGTCGCCAATAAGCGTCTCATATCCCATAGGCATTGAGCAAATGGTCTCATGAATGTTGGCTAATTGAGCTGCTTCATAGACTAGCTCCAAATTAATTTGTTCCTCAAAAAAAGTAATATTATCCACAAGAGAACCTGTTAGGAGAGAGTCATATTGCATGACCGCGGCGGTGATATTTCGATAATTGTTTAAGCCTAACGTATTTATTGGTATCCCATCAATTAATAATTTGCCTGTGCTAGGGGATAATATACCCAACATTATTTTTAATAACGTTGTTTTTCCACAACCAGAAGGCCCTATGATTGCTATTTTTTCACCAGGTTCAACATGGATATTTAGCGGCTTTAATATGAAATTATCACTAGAATCATATTGAAACGAAATGTCCTCGAGAGTAAGCGATCCGACAATGTGAGTAGCTTCGATTAACTTTTTATTTGTAGGTTCGGCTTCTTGAAATAAAATATCACTCAATCTGTTGAGTTGAACAGAGATAAGTTGATAATCAAATAGATTTTGAATTAGTGAAGAGGACTTATTCACTAACATGGCACGAAACGCAAGAAATGCGATTAGCATACCGATAGAGATCGTATGAGTTAAAATGAGTTGCACTCCGATGCAAATGACGATGATATGTTCTAAATTGAATACAAATTGGTTGGCCACGCGATATAAAATCTGTTGCTTAGAGAGGTTGATATCCACATTTAATGCATCGATATACCCATTACGCCATATTTGAAAACGAGCACTTTCTTTGAGAAATAATTTAATAGGCGTTATTGCTCTCAGTGTTTCGAGAAAAAAACTCGCCATTTTTGCATGTAAATAAACCGATGAAGCGGTTCTTTTTTTAAGAGACTGATACGATACATAGCGTATACCGACATAGAATGCTAAGGCAATTAAAACAATCAAAGTTAATAGTTTACTGTATAAAAACATGATAGTTAGATTGATGAGGAGCATTAGACCATCTAATAATGTATTAATAAAATCAGTGCTAATTTTAGTTTGAATTTGCTCGATAGATTGAAATTTAGATTGAATGTCGCCTTGGTGACGGCTTTCAAAAAATGAAGTAGGTAATGCAAGCAAATGTTTAAATACATTTGAGCTGAAAAAATTTTTAAAGTGGGTTGTGGTATAGAGAATCAGGTGTCCGCGAACATATTCTGCTAAAGCTTGTAGTAAAACGAATAAAACAAAACCACAGGAAACAGTGTACAAATTGCCGAGGTTACTCGAGCTGATAGCTTGATCTGTGGCGTACTGAATAAAAAATGGATTTAGTAAGGCTAAAAATTCAATCGACAGTGATAGCGCTAAAAGTAGGGTGAGTAAACGATAGATATTAGGCATAATCTTGACTATGTCAAAAAGACGTAGCTTTTTCTCATACCGTATCTCGGCAAAATCGTGTGATTTTTCTACTTCTAACACGACACCCGTATAAGAATGATTGAATTCTTCAATAGAGCACGTTCGCACTCCTACAGCAGGATCATGTAAAATTACCTTATTTTTTTTAATTTGTTTTAAAACCACAAAGTGATTCATATTCCAGTGAAGAATAGCTGGTGTTTGAATGAGATGTAATTCGCTTAAAGGAACACATAAAGCGCGTGTATTAAATTTTAATTGCCCAAAAAGTCGAATGATGTGTCGTAAAGTAACGCCATGAGCTGGTGGTTGATCTATTTTTCGTAACTCATGTAAATTAAATCGATGTCCAAAATATTGGCTTATCATTGCTATGCAAGCGTGACCACATTCGGCTATTTCATCTTGTAAAATAATGGGTAATTTTATAGCGCGCTTAAAATTTAATAATGTAGGTTGGATATTCATGTATATTTTTCCGTGATAACAATATACCAAATGCAGAGAGCTTTCGAAAAATCACTTACATTTTTGTATATAAAGGATCAAAAACCCATTGCCAGATTTTTTTTCTGGCACCTTTAATGACAGCTGAACAGGTCATACCAAGTTGCAATGGATGCGTTTTTCCATAGAGCATCATTGTTTGTTGATCTAGTGTAGCTATGGCTTTGTAATAAGGCTCAGTAATACGTATCGGTTTGGTTTCTTCATTCGCTAATAAGATTGTTTGGCTGATAGTTTGAATTGTGCCTGTAGTTATGCCTGCGTGTTGATATGGGTATGCATCATAGTGGAGGGTTACTTTATCTTGCTGAGTAATATATCCAGATTTAGAGGTAGGGATATAAAGTTGAGCAATGAGATGTGCATTACTAGGTAAAATACTTAATAAAGAATGTGATTGTTGCACATATTGTCCGACTTGGTTGGCAACGTCGGTAATAAATCCGTCAATAGGTGCCCGGATAGTGTAAGATTGAGATTGTTTATATTTGATTAGTTGGATGATTATTTGGTCTAAATTTTGTTCAAGAGCACTTATTTCATTATCTACAGCATGGTAAACACTTGCAGCAATATATTTTTTGTCTAATAACGGTTTGAGCGTATTTAAATATATTTTTTTGCCTTTAATCTGCTGTGTAACACTGAGTTTTCTATGTTTTAACCGGATAAACTCTTGTTGTTTATGCGCGTGAGTTAGTGCGTCATATCTTGTTTTTATGACAAACAATACATCTCCTTGTTTAACTAGTTTACCTTGGGATGCTTCACATTTTGTGATTATTCCCGCCTGTAGAGGATAAACGTTAGTAATCCCTTTGTTAGAATTAAGATAGCCACGGACGGTATATTGTTCTGAATACTCATAAAAAAATGTAAACGCAATAAAAGTAAAAGTTAGTAAGATACAAGCGATAGTGACTCTCAAGAACGGAAATGGTGTGTTGATACATACTGAGCCTGTATTTCTTGAATGCTGAAAAGCTTCTTTTCTAAATAAATTACGGTTCATCTCATGCCTTTATTTTATTCAAAATCATTTGGGCAACATCGCGGTTATTAGGTTGCTTTAAGTTTGCTATATTCGTTAAGCGTCCATGATGGTTTTGTTCAATTTGTTTTTTGCCAGATTTTGAGTCAGCTAAGGCGAGCAAAACAAGTAATGCTTTGTTTCTATCTGTTACATAGGGTGAATCCAGTAGCGCAATAAATGGTAATGCATTAACATCAGTGATCTTTGATCGCATAAGCGTTTCTCCAATAACGCGCAAAACATTATTTCGCACGCCATCATCTGGATCTGTAACATGTGGAGATAATAATGAAATGATTTCATGGGGATTGCTTAAATGCCCCAATAAAAAAGCGGCTCCTGCACGGCGTTCGGGATTTGTGTCGTGATTTAAAGCATCAATAATTTTATTTTTGTTTTGTATAACGCCCTTATTAAATACCGTTAAATAAGGTTTTAATTGGGGATGGTTAAAAGGAACGATGCAATGATAAACTGGACAGGTTTGATCTTTTAGATCAATTTGATGAGTCATTAATAGCTTCATGGCTTTATTTTGATATTTTTTCATTTTTTCAATTAAATCATGTTTGGGGGTGTCCTCAGGGAGCGTGTTTTGAGGCGCAATAAATCGTAATCGCTCTGACTGGTTTTGCTGAACAATTTCAATTGTGGTGTAGATGTTTTTTGTATCGGGATAGCGAACAGTTTGGAAATCGACAAATGCGACATGCTCATTTTTTTTAATATTTGCCTTCAATACATTTTTTTGCTCAAGTAATTCTTTTACGTGCCGAGTATCGAGCGCATTGCCGTTATAATTCTTAAATTCCTCTGCGAGATTACGCTCAATATAACTAACTTTTTTTGCATATTTTTGTTCAATTTTTTTTGATAGTGCCAGCGGCGCACCATAGACATCAACAATACACGTGCCTTTTCTTTTTAGTGGTGTGGGATTGGTAACGCGCGTCGTCGATGCGGTGTTAGAATTGACTTGTTCAGAGATGAAAGTTTTTTCTGCCAACAATTGGGTAGAAGAAAGTAGAACCACTAATGTAATTAGAGTTTGTTGATAATTCAGCTTTCGACGTCCTGCGACTTGTTCGCGAGCTCCATTTTTATCAGATGTTGTGTAATGCTCTTCAATATTATCCAGGAGTGCTGGATCCTGCGAACAAGTCGCGAGACATTCGGCCTCTAATGATGAGTTGTCAACAGAACCTAACTTCATGGTAATTTTCCTTAATTAAATTGTCCTTTATAATTATTCAGTTGTTGACAATTCATTTTCTGAAGGCCTACGTCCCGGCGGCTTGTCCTCAAGACGTCGAAATCTGAACTGTCAACAAAATACCCTAACGTTCTAATCTGAATCCGTTTTTATCTGATTTAGACTAACATGCCGTTGCATATTGCTGTTATAGATTGGTAATATTTTATCTCTATATTGTTCTATTGTATGTTCCGTTTGTTGCTTTTCCCACTTGAAGTTAGGCGATTTATTTAACATAAATCGAATAAAGATATCCAACATTTTAAAGTCGGGATTATATTCTTCGATCCATAAAAATTGTCCTTGTTCGTTTACTTCAAGAAAGATATATTCATCATCAGGTGTAACGATAAAATCAAATGAACCAAATACAATACCTATTTCCCGCATGAAGGTACGAATTTTAGATTCAATAGCCGTAGGTAATGAATAAGGCTCGATTACTAAAGGTTCCTTACGTATAGCCCGCCAATCAATCATGCCATCAATGTGCTCTTGTGAATTAAGCTTGGCAGCTACAATATAATCGCCGAAACACGTGATACGGAGCTCGTATTTTTTAGCAACTTCTTTTTGAAAAATTCCAGGTAACTTTTGTAATAAATGATTGCTGGGTAAATCTTGTTGGTGTACGCGAGCTGTATATGCAATTTTTATTTGATTGGACTCAAACCAAAAATTGGAACATAACGGTTTATATATAACACCCGAATCATCGTGATTTGTTAAAAACTGATGAATTTCTTTCGGATCATTTGAGCATAGTGTGGTGGGAATTAGCATGCCACACTCACTGGCAATTTTTAGTTGTAGTAATTTAAAATTTGCTCGATTGGCGGCTTCTTTCGAATTAATCCACCATGCGTTAGGGGCCATATTGCAAGTGAACGACTCGTAAAATAGGGTGTTTTCACGAACTACAAATTTATAATCATTGGGATGAACCATTTCTTTTGGTAAATGCGGCCGACGAGCACGGCGCCACCACACGACATCGTAGTTGTCGTCGATGATTGAGTCAAATTCGTCTGTGCTTTGCCATTTATAACGTTCCACATCAATAAAAATTGAATTTTTTTGCCGAGTAGGTTGATCTGCTGTAAAAATAAGGGTCGCGTTATGGCCCATGTTTTCCAATGCAAGTTTGACCAAAATTGCATGTGTATCATCTGGTTCAGTTGGAATTAAAAACTTCATTTTTTCTCCATATTCCATTATGAGAATGTAATAAATTAAAAGTAAATCATCAGAGCTTTTGCATAACCTGCATGTTCAAACAACATTCACAAATTATGCAAAAGCTCACAGCGTTAAGACTACACGGAATGTGAATCTGATGTAGTGTCTGGAAACATAGGACCTCCAGTCACTCTTACCGTGGGGATAACAATAGGGCCTATACCACCAAAGATATGATTTAATTCCTCTGATTCGATTATAGTTGCTAGAGTAAAAGCTAAAACGCGCTGTTCTTCCATGTTGATCTCCTATCCCTAAATCAAAAATCAGTTACTACGTCGTAGGCAACGTCAGCATTGGGAGCTGTGCCACCAGTCAGACGAACACGATGTCGAGTTGAAATTAGGGCTGTACCTCCTGCAATTTGATCTAAATCATCATCATTAACAGCGGTAGCTAAGAGATAAGCTAAAATACGATTAGTTCCATTTTCCATGAATAACTCCTGTTAGGTGTCTTAACTAGAAGAACAGAGTTCTTTTTTAATCAAAGTCCTTTTTGATAGTTAAGTACGGGTTGGATTATCATCTTCTTCCTGAGAAGTTTTATCTTAATTCAAAATAGTTCGCTATGTCAATAAATAGCGAACTATTTTTTTTGTGATATTTTTTTTGCATTCAGTTATACTAAATGGAGTGCTAAAATTTTAAGTTCAATGAATAATTATGGTAAAACCGAGCTCGTTTTGCGAGCGTTTAAACTTATCTCTTGATAAAGAGGGATTCCCTCCTAAAAATAAAGGACGTATTCGTTTACTGTCCGAAATGGTCGGCTTGACTCATCGAGGCGCCAGTAAGTGGGTGAATGGACAAAGTTCTCCTCCTGCTCGAAAATACCCTCAGTTAGCTAAGCAATTGAATGTAAACGAAGCTTGGCTTAAAAGTGGCATAGGCTCCATGTACCAAGACAATCATACGTTATCGCTTAGTGATGAAATGGGTATTGCGCAAGACGTACCTATTTATTCGATGGATCAGATGCTTCTACCAAATAAAACACCTCAAAATACCATTCGCTGTATATTACCGTATCGTGGTTTGTTTTATGGCCTTAGATTAAAAACAGAAGCAATGGCACCACGATTTCCTTCTGGCAGTATTATTATTTTTGATAAGTATACTTCACCCAAAGACGGTGATTTTGTTCTCGTGCAAGTTAACGGATATCCCGACCCTGTATTTCGACAAATGCTTGTCAGTGACTCATCTACTATTTATCTTAATGCATATAATCCCAAGTTTGATAGATTGATCTTAGAGCATCCTCATGACATGATGGGAAAACTGGTTCAAGCTATTGTGTCGTTTTAAATTTGAATAAGGCAGCAATGTATGGCAGTCATATTATTTCTTTTATATTTAATTTCTACTTTAGTCGTATTGTATCGTGCAATGGATCCAATTATTTGGATTATAGGGAGTGTTTTTTATTTAATTACAGCAACATTCTCTGTTGGATTCCCGCTATATTTAGGCCTACCTATTTGGATTGTTATTGTGAGTGCAATTTTAATCCAGAGAGTAGATCCCGCTCGTAAGATTGTCACAAATTTTTTATTTAAATACGTTGCCAAATCGATTCCTAATTTATCCAAAACAGAAGAAATAGCCTTAAATGCAGGCGATACGTGGTTTGAAGAATCTATTTTTAGGGGGGAACCAAACTGGACTAATTTAGCTCAAGTTAATACGGAATTGACTGTCGAAGAAGAAGATTTTCTTCGCAATGAGACCAGCACCTTATGTGCAATGCTTGACGAATGGGCGATATCTCAGGAGCATGATTTATCTCCAGAGGTTTGGACCTATCTCAAAACACATGGTTTCTTGGGTTTAGTTATTCCAAAATCTTTTGGTGGCAAAGGGTTTTCCGCTCGCGCGCACTCGGAAATTGTCATGAAAATTGCCAGTCGATCAGGAGTGGCTGCGGTTACAATGATGGTGCCGAACTCTCTTGGGCCTGCCGAGTTACTAGTACATTACGGAACAGAAGAACAAAAAAAATATTATCTTCCTCGACTAGCGATTGGCGAAGATATTCCTTGCTTTGCTCTGACTGAACCAGAGGCAGGAAGTGATGCGACCTCTATTAAATCGAGTGCGGTGGTTGTTGAGAAAAAAGTTAATGGGATCAATACTCTTGGTTTAAATATCACGTTGAATAAGCGTTGGATTACGTTAGCACCTGTTGCTACTTTATTGGGTGTGGCTGTGAAGTTACAGGATCCTGATGGCTTATTAAATGGTGTAGGCGACCAGGGAATCACGTGTGTCTTGATCCCTCGCGACACAAAAAATATTAAAATAGGCAATAGACATTTACCTGCACAGCAACCGTTTATGAATGGTACTATTCGTGGCAAGGATATTTTTGTACCCATAACTAATATTATTGGTGGCCAAAAAAACGCTGGACATGGTTGGGAAATGTTAGTCGAGTGTTTATCGATAGGTCGATCTATTTCATTACCGGCATTAAGTGCCGGTTCTTCGGGAATTGCTTACTTAACAAGCGGTGCATTTGCCCGTATTCGGCGGCAATTTAATACCGAAATTGGCCAATTTGAAGGCATTGAGGAGAAACTTGCTGAAATTGCAGGTTTAAATTACTTATTAAATGCAACACGTTTATTGACCTTGGCTGCTGTAAATGAAGGTAAAAAACCGTCAGTTGCTTCGGCGCTAACAAAATATTTTAATACAGAGTTGGCCCGAGTTACGATTAATAATGCCATGGATGTGCATGGTGGGAGAGCCGTAGTATCAGGACCACGTAATTATCTTGCGAATTATTATAGTAGTATTCCTATATTTGTAACTGTTGAAGGTGCAAATATTATGTCGCGTAATTTATTGATTTTTGGCCAAGGGGCCATTGCATGCCATCCATTTATTCGTGATGAATTAATCACTATTAAACAAAATGACAAACCAGCTTTTAGTAAATTGGTTTGGCAACATATTGATTATTTCATGCGAAATTTTGCAAAAATGGTATGTAGTGTTTGGACGGCAGGTGTGTTTATTGAAGTACCTGATAGCAAACTCAAAGCAGACTATCGACGGTTAGCGCGATTAAGTTATACATTTGCTTGGTTGGCAGATCTATCTTTAATGTATCTAGGTGGCGCCTTAAAACGGAAAGAACGTTTATCAGCACGCCTTGCGGATGCCATGTCTTATCTTTATATGGCAATGGCGGTTCTTCACTATGCTAAACAAAACGAAGAGAAAGCAGATCAACTTATTCATGCTAAATGGGCGACGTCATATTGTTTTTATCATGCACAAAGGGCCATGATAAATTTTTGCCATAATTTTCCTTCACGTATTTTAGGGTGTCTAATTAGGTTACTCGCACTTCCCTTTGGGCAAACGATGCATTATCCCGATGATACATTAGATCACCAATTGGCAGATTGTATGATGCAGCACAATGAATATCGAAAAATATTAATGCAATCACTTTATTTGAGTGGTGACAGCAAGCAACCTGTGGATAGAATCGAGAATACCTTAGCATTAATGATTCAGCATCATGCTGTATACAATAAAATTGGTAAGATGCGTTATACAAATTTGGACGAATTACAAACACAATTAAATGACAAATTGCAGCGAAATGAATTAAATCAAAATGAATTAGATGCTGTAATGGCTGTTGAAATAGCTCGATGGGATGCGATCCAAGTCGATGAGTTTTCTTTTGACTCTATAAAAGAAAAAACATTTGTGCCTGTTATTGGTGAGGAGGGGCAATAATGACAGTCAATAAAAGTGCAGATAACATAGCTAAAAGTGATGCATTGACCACGGCAGGATCAAATCTTAAAATAGTACAGTATGTTCAAGAAAGAGAAAATCAGATCAGAAGACGTCTTGGAACCGATGGTGTCTCAGATGCTGCTTCTGATGCTATTAGTGATACTGTCTCGATGGCAACTTACATAGCCGAGAAGCGGACCGAGCTTTTATCAAAACTTTGGGATGGAACAATTACCGAAGAAGAATTGCTCATGTTAAAACCAGGCTATTTTACCTTCCAAGAAACAATGGCTCAAAAAGCATTGCAAGAGCTTGATGTGAATGTACGTGAGGAAAAACTCAATAATGTATCGATGATTTATAATGTGAATGACAAGTCGGAGTTTATTCGCGGTTATCTTCGAAATAATAAGCAATTAAATGCGAATGATGATGACGATAAAAAAATAATCAACATACTAGACAAGTCATTTCATTCTTGGCTTTTAAACAATGGCATGACGAGCGTAAATGGTGTTATTTATACTACGGATAAGCTAGATAAGAAGGGTGCGCCTATCAATAAAGCAAATCCCAAAGAAGTATCGACATTAATTGTCGATCCAGTCAAAGGATTAGCAAAAAAACAGGAAAAATCATTCTCATTGGAAGTGAAACAGTATCAAGGCAAGAAAGCACCTCAAAAGGCAGCAGAAGCCGCGCCATCCGAAAGTTCAACACCGTCCCAATCGGGTGGTGGTGCTAGCGCAGGCGGGTAGATAGTTCTTCAGCCAATCGTAATCGTTCTAATGAACCAATATCAAACCAAAATCCGTCATGTACTTTTCCGCTAATGCGATTGTTTTCTGCCATCGTTCGTAGTAGCGGAGTTATGGAATATCGGCCTGGTTGGCACTTTTCAAAGAGTTGCGGGCTATAACATGCTACACCTGAAAAAGTATATTCGTTATTCTCATTTTGAATGTGTTGTGTGTTTGAAAGACCGAAGTCTCCTGACGATCTGTAAACTGGATTTTTAACTAAAATTAAATGTCCAAGACTAGTTTTGGGTAAAGTAAGCGATGCAAAATCAAAATTGGTATAAATGTCGGCATTGATGCTAATAAAGGGTGCATTGCCCAACAATGCAAGGGCGTTCACAATCCCTCCGCCGGTTTCAAGCCCCCCAGGCGGTTCAGGTGAATACACTATTTCTATTCCAAATCGTTCACCATCGCCAAGATAGTGACGAATTTTACCACCTAAATAAGCATGATTAATAATGACCCGCTTAAATTGCGCCTGCGCTAACTTAGTAATGTGATATTCAATTAAAGGAATATTATGAATAGTACACAAGGCTTTCGGATTTAATTCGGTTAGGGGTTTGAGGCGTTCTCCTCGACCTGCGGCTAAAATCATGGCTATTTTCATTTTACTTTGCTCAGAAAAATGGGTTGAACTCTGTTTTGGATAAACATAAGAAAAGGACGTAGTTCTTCGTATGTTTCTAGGCAGGTTATCATATACTCATATGTCAATGGTAAGTGGTTCAAATAGTTCGATTTATTATCACGTAAGTGCAATCGGCAAAATGTTCCCAAAACTCTTAAATGACGTTGCAGTCCACATAAATCAAACGCACGATGAAACTCATTCTGTGAGTAAGAGTGAGCTATGGGGGAGTGGGCGTAAAAAAAATCAACCCATTCGATTATTTTTTCTCGTGGCCATTGAATATAACAATCTTTTAGCAACGAAACTAAGTCGTAAGTAAATGGTCCTTGCATTGCATCTTGAAAATCAATAATTCCTAAGCGTGGTGAGTTATCGGATGCCGGTGGCAAAAGCATAATATTTCGAGAATGATAGTCACGGTGAATAAAAACCATCGGCTGATTGGCAATTAAATTAGTGATCCATGCATACGTATTTTCCAGTAGCAATTCTTCGTTTGAATCTAATGTTAAATCTAAGTATCGCTCTAAAAACCAATCACGAAATTGAGATAATTCATCCAGCATGAATTTTTTGTTGAATGGCTCTAAGGTATCAGTAGTACACTCTTGCATATGGTTTAATGTATTTATTGCGGTTTTATAAAGAGAATCCGCGTTAAATGGAGTAATTGTTTGTAAAAATAAGTTGTCACCAAAATCATCCAATAATACAAAACCTTGTTGAGGTTCAATAGCATGAATAGTTGGGGTTAAAAATCCGTGTTTGCTAAGTAACTTACCGATATTGATAAATGGTTCCAATGTGATTTTATCCGGTGGGGCATCCATGATGATCCGTGTCGAATTATCATAACTTAGACGAAAATACCGTCTAAAGCTCGCATCACCAGTGAGTGGCATAACTATAAAGTCTGAATTTGGAATAATTTTGTTTAACCAATCGTGAAGTGCGTTTTCTCGTGTATGCATGATATACTTCCTGCCCTCTATCAAGGGTTTTGGCATGTTGTGGCAAAAATAAAATTTTATTATACGTTAATAGGTCTAACGTTTGTAGTCATGGGATCGCTGATTAGCATTATTTATAATGCGAGTGCTTATGCTGATTCGGTGATTGTGGAACCTATCCAGGCCTGTGTTATTGCACAAGACGCACCGCTTAGCGGTATTTTACGTTCAAAAATAGCAAATTGCTTGGGTTGGGAATCCAATGCCAGTGCTTGCCTTTGTCAAGGTTTTTATAAACCGTTGAATGTTACACCATTGCCGAATGCTGATGAAATTGAAGTAAAAGCAAATAGTATTTCGGTTTATCCAGAGGGTCGTTCGCAATTAATTGGCCAAGTTGAAGTTCGTCAAGCCGAGCGCATTGTGATGGCAAAAACTGCTAATATCTATCGTGATGCTAAAACGAAAGAGATTACACAAATTGAATTAATTGATAATGTACGTTATATCGAACCCAATCGACTCATGATTGCTAAAAAGGCAACTATTAATCCGCAAGATAAATCGGGTTTTATAGAAAATGCTCTCTATCGTTTTAATTCACAACGAGCGGGAGCGGTTCTGCCTGCATGGGGGAGAGCAAGTTGGATTCAACGTTTTGCTAATCAAGATTACTTATTACGCAAAGCAACGTATACCACTTGTGCACCCCAGGATAGGGCGTGGGAAGTGGATGCAAGTGAAATCACGTTAAATCATGATAAAGCAACGGGTGTGGCACGTAATGCATTGTTACGGGTGGGTGATTTTCCTGTCTTATATACACCTTATTTAAGTTTTCCAACTTCAAAAGAACGAAAATCAGGGTTTTTAATGCCATTATTTGGTTATTCGAATGTTACTGGTTTTGATTACGCGTTTCCTTATTATTTAAACATTGCTCCTAATTTGGATGCCACAATAGTGCCTCATGCTTATACCATGCGAGGTATGATGATTGGAGGCAATACGCGATTTTTGACGGAAAATTCTTCGGGAATTATTGGTGGTAATATCTTACCTAAAGATGCGTTTTTTAATTCATTTCTAATGAAAAATCGGGATGAATTTCCTATGTTGCAAGGTGTATCAAGTACTCGATGGTCTGCCATGATACATGAAAATACGCGTTTTCTTGATAATTTAGTGATGAACATTAACTATCAACGGGTATCAGATGATTATTATCTACAAGATTTTAGTACAAATTTAGCGGTATCTACGGAAAATCAATTATTACGACAAGGCGATTTGTCATATACAACTGATCATTGGCTATTTAGAGGTATGTTGCAAAGTTATCAGACATTGCATCCAATTAATCAATCTGCTGTAGCCGATATTTATGAACGCGTACCGCAGTTGCTGGCTCTCGGAAATTATTATGGTTTACCTTTGAATGCAAATGTAAGTTTACTTGGTCAATTTGATTATTTTCAATGGACCGGTGAAGCTCCTATTCAACCTCAAGGTCCGCGGTATCATTTCAATCCTACGCTAGCTCTACCCCAAATAAAGCCATGGGGATACGTGACCCCATCGATTCAATTAGTGGAAAATAATTATAATTTATCAAATATAGTAAATTCGCTTAGCGCCTCTCCTCAGTCACAATCATTTAATAGAACAATTCCACGGTTTGCAGTCGATAGTGGTTTAACGTTTGAGCGTCAAACGACATTTTTGAGTGATAAATTGACACAAACATTAGAGCCCCGATTATTTTATCTGAATGTTCCTTATAAAAACCAGAGCGAGATTCCTGCATTTGATTCTGCATATATGATTTTTAACACTGATCAATTATTTAGGGATAATCGATTTTCCGGGTTTGATCGAATAGGGGATGCTAATCAGCTTGCTTACGCAGCGACGTCACGTTGGCTTTCAGCAGATTCAGGTCGGGAAATGGCGAGCTTAACTGTCGGGCAACTACGCTATTTTACGGATCGACGAGTGCAATTATGCTATAACGTGGACGGAAACTGTGAAGATAGCCCACTGTTCTTGGGCTATACCTCTCCGCAGGCACGTTATTCACCTATTGCATCAAAGGGCACTTACGCGTTGACGTCGAAATGGAATGCAAGCGCAGATTATGTTTGGGATGTCTTTACTCACGCTACTAATAACGGTAATTTGAACTTACATTATCAACCAACACCTGAGCGTATATTAAGTTTTGGTTATAACTATATCGTGGCTGGAAATGTTTTTTCAGAGCCACGATTGGGTTTACAAGATAACGCATTACATCAAGCCACAGCGAGTTATGGGTGGCCGTTAAATGAAAAGTGGAGTACCGTGGGTGTTTATAGTTATAATATTAGCAAACAATACAGCATGATGAATTTTTTGGGAGTACAATATGAATCATGTTGTTGGGCAGCTCGACTAGTAGGCGGACGTACATTTAAAAGTTTAAGTATTGATTCATTGCGGCCAGAATATAATAATAATGTTTATTTTCAGATATTATTAAAAGGATTAGGATCTGTCGCCAACAGTGACCCTGCTAGTACAATACAAAGTTTTTTACCTGGATACCCTAATATATTTGGTCGTTAGATGAGGAAATGCGGTATGCGAATGCAAAAGTGGTTGTTTGTAGTATTATTGTTACCAACATGTGTGATGGCTGAACCATTAGATAAAGTGGTGGCAGTTGTTAATGATAATGTAATTACTCAAAGTGAGTTGGATACACAGGTCAATTTGTCACGTCAGCAATTAATGGCAAAACAAGTGCAGATTCCACCCGAAGACGTATTGCGCCGGCAAGTGCTACAACATCTGATTGATGTTGATTTGCAGCTACAACTCGCAAAAAATAATGACATCACGATCGACACCGCAGAATTAGATGCAACAATTACTAAAATCGCAGATGATAATAAACTCACACTGACGCAATTACGAGAAGCATTAAGTAAGCAGGGAATGAGTTGGGATATGTACCGTGAAAATCTTCGTAAAGAAATGTTAATTGCTCGAATGCAGCAAAAAGCGATAGGAGGCGATCTTGAAGTAACACCCCGACAAGTAAGCGATTATTTAAAAACCGTTGCTGAGCATGAAAAAACGAACTATATTTTTCATGTGCAAAATATTGTAATCCCGCTTGCAGAAGAGCCCACTTCACAACAAATTAATAAAGCACGTCAAAAAGCCAAGGTTCTGCTGGGTAAAATTAAGAAAGGAGAAGATTTTAGCTTATTAGCAGTTTCTGAATCGAGTGATGAATATGCGTTGGAGGGTGGCGATTTAGGCGACCGCCATTTAGCGGAGTTGCCAGAAGTTTTTGCTAATGCTGTAGTTAAAATGCAGGTAGGTGAAGTGGTGGGGCCAATTCGTACTGGCAATGGATTTCAGTTAATTAAATTGGTTTCTGTTAACGAAAACAAAGAGCATCATGAAATCACAAAAACGCATGTTCGGCATATTCTATTAAAACAAGCAGCCAATATGACCGATGCAGAAGCACTAAAACAAGCAAATAATTTGTATGAACAATTGAAATCGGGTAAAGATTTCGGCTTGATGGCAAAACAATATTCGCTTGATCCTGGTAGTGCGGTTAAAGGAGGGGATCTTGGTTGGGTTGTACCAGAAGAGTTAGTCAAGCCGTTTGCCGACGAAATGACTAAATTACCGCTCCATAAGATCAGCAAGCCGGTTAAGTCGCAATTTGGGTGGCATTTAATTGAAGTGCTCGAGCGAAAAATGATAGATGATTCAGATGGTTATAAGCGGCAGCAAGTTCGTATGTTTTTACAACAACGTAAATTTAGTGAAGCCGTGCAAAACTGGCAACAACATATCCGTTCGCAATCATATGTCAATATTACAGATAAAAGCCTGGCATAAGTTATTTAGAGAATCAAAATGAAGCCATTGTTAATTACTAGTGGTGAGCCTGCAGGCATAGGTCCAGACCTATGCCTCGCATTAGCTGGTCATGGATTGCCGTTAGTAATTTTAGCTGATAAAACACTCCTGCAACTCCGAGCAAAACAGCTAGGAATTAATGTGGTAGTCAATGATTACCACCCCAATGTGCTGCCCTCTCGTGCAGCGAATCATATAACGGTTTTGTCTTTACCTTGTCCTGAGACTCCTATTGCTGGTCATCTGAATGAGCGTAATTCGTCTTACGTAATAAATATGCTAAAGACAGCAATTGATCGTTGTTTAGCAGGAGAATTTTCTGCGTTGGTCACAGCGCCTGTGCATAAAGGTATTATTAATCAAGCTGGGATCTCATTTACAGGTCATACCGAATTTTTGGCTACACGTTGTAAAATTGATACGGTGGTGATGTTATTGGCATCTGAAAAGATGCGTGTGGCGTTGGTAACAACTCATCTTCCTTTAAAAGATGTGTCTGCTGCAATCACCAAATCACTGTTAACTAATATATTAAAAACTTTAAACCAGTCATTCCAGACTGATTTTGCAATAAATGAGCCTACATTTTATGTTGCCGGCTTAAATCCTCATGCTGGAGAAAATGGATATTTAGGTCGAGAAGAGATTGATGTGATTCATCCTGTACTGGAGCTATTACGACAACAGGGAGTGGATGTTCGAGGTCCATTTCCCGCTGATACAATGTTTACAGCAAAAAATTTACAAACATGTAGTGCTTTTGTTGCTATGTATCATGATCAAGGGCTTGCCGTATTAAAATATGCTGACTTTGAGCAAGCGGTTAATATTACATTAGGATTGCCTATTATTCGCACTTCCGTGGATCACGGTACAGCGTTAGAATTAGCCGGGACGGGTTTAGCTAAGCCAAGTAGTTTGTTAGCTGCTGTAGACATGGCTGCCAAAATGGTAATTAACCGAGGTCACTACCAATGACGATAATTAGTTTAATTGTTGCAATGGATGAAAACGGCGGCATAGGGCACAAGAATCAACTATTATGTCATTTACCCGAAGATTTAAAACACTTTAAGAAGCTGACACTTGGTAAACCCATTATTATGGGATACAAAACATTCCAATCCATTGGTAGACCATTACCGGGTCGATTAAATATTGTTTTAACTAGCCAGGAGCGAACTATAGATGGCGTCACTATTGCACATACCATGCAACAAGCGCTTAATATTGCAGGTGCTGTGCCAGAAGTTATGATCATTGGTGGAAGTACATTATTTTTACAATACTTAGATTTGGCGCAGCAAATTTACCTAACGCGTATTCACCACAAATTTGATGCCGATGCGTTTTTTCCGAAATTAGATTCAGCTCGTTGGTCTACTCATGAGTTGGCAAATAAAAAGCACGATGAAAAGAATGCATATGATATGACCTTTTTTTTATTGAAACGCACTTAGGAACGGGCCAGAAATAACTTTCCATTCTTGCACTAAATCTAGGCATCATCTTGTCGCGTTCTTCGCTCACAAAAGCTCAATGTACAATAAGTACACCTTCACTTTTGCTCGCTACAGAACGCGCCAACCTGATACCTATCTTTAGCACCAGAATGGAAAGTTATTTCTGGCCCGTTCCTTAGTTAGCTAGACGTTTCCAGAACAAGTTCAGCCATGCGGCGCATAGCAGCCTCCAATATACCCCATGCTTCCATTTGTACTTGATATAATCGTTGATATTCTTTTTTACTTAATCCAATGAGATATTCACTACCCATTTGTTTATGTATTTCATCTGCCTCGCTGTGAACTGCGAAATAAGTTGTTTCCCCGTAACTAGAAAAGGTAGCTTGAGCGACCGGGCATATAATGGTTGCACCAAGTTCCAATACTTGGATTAACACAATTTTAGCCGTGTTATCCAAAGAAAACATTTTCCAAGTAAACCAGCAAGATAATCCTTCTAGAATAGGATCCCATGCTCTTGGTCTGTGTCCCCTTTCTCTATCTAAATCAGTATGGTGGCCATATTCATCATCTAGATGCTCCTGAGCTAAATGACTAAAATCGGTATCTTCAGTAACAGCTGCTCGGATTAAAACAGTTCGTTGAAACCAATTTGAAAAAGTTTGGGAGCAATCAAGGAATTTGTCACGCTTTATTTTTTGATTCATATGAGGGCTACGCAATACTTCCAATAGTAAGTTATTTTGAAATGTTTTCAAAAATTGATCTGTACGATTAGTTAAATTTTGATAGCTAAAGTCGATCTCATTATTATCCATAATAGACATCCATTATCCTTATTCACGTTAGTTCTTAAATACTACTCCATTTTAATAAAACTGGTAACTCCTGAGGCATCTTAGTTAAAAGTAGAATTTTTAAAAAAAGTTAAAAAAGTGTTTGACAAGGGCGCTGAAATCCGTAGAATACGCAGCACGCCTTCGGGGCGGGTTGATTAAGAAGAAGAGAAGACAAACTGTGTGGGCGCTCTGAGAGATGAGTGCAGAAAGAAACAAAATAGTAGTAAAAATTAAGTAGCTAGTTTTGAGATTAGCTCGGATTAAATTGAAGAGTTTGATCCTGGCTCAGAT
>JAUYSP010000025.1 GCA_030696305.1 Legionellaceae bacterium
ACGAAGTGAAGCAATCCAGATCGATGTGACTTAAAAACTCCGATATCTGGATTGCTTCGCTAACGCTCGCAAAGACAATTATGACTGTATAATATCAAAATTAATATTTTATGCTCAATAATTTATAATGGGACAGCCCTATAGAGTGTGTGGAAATGAATTGTCAATAGACCCTAATTAAAAAAGGGTTTGTCTGTGTTTTTTGTGGTTCGAACAAATTTAAATGGCATTCCAATATTTCCCTTTCCACTCTTTTTGTTGTGACTCATTTAAAAAAGTCCAGGCAACAATCCTGCTCACTTTCTGCCCTTGCGCCATATCAATAGTTTTTGTTTCTAATGCTTTTACTTTAACAAGTGCTCTGTATACATCAGGGAGATTGGATTTCTTTGAGATGAGGGTTGAATACCAGAAACAATTTGTTGGAAATTGGGCACTTTCTGCTATCATTTTTCGGACAAATGACTTTTCACCCCCTGCGCACCACAGTTCGTTATGTTGTCCGCCAAAATTCAAAATGGTTTTACTGTTTTTTTTAAGACCTAAATTCTTCCATTTTCGCTCTGTTCCAGCTTGCGCTTCCGCTAAAGAGGCATGAAAAGGGGGATTACAAATAGATATATCAAACCTGTCATCTGTTTTTATAATATTTCTAAAAATAGCTGATGAAACGGGTTGTATTCGGCATTCAATAGCTCCTTGTAAAGAATTATTTGAAGCGATGATTTGGTTCGCGGAATGAATGGCCACAAGATCGCTATCTGAACCAATAAAGTGCCAACCGTATTCGCTATGTCCGATAATGGGGTAAACACAATTAGCCCCAACGCCTATATCAAGGATCCGAATGAATTTTCCACGGGGTAAAACGCCATCATTACACGAGCTTAATAGATCAGCTATGTAATGAATATAATCTGCCCTACCAGGAATGGGAGGACAGAGGTAATTTGGGGGAATATCCCAATTTTCAATACCATAAAACTGTTTTAACAATGCCTTGTTGAGTGTTTTTACTGCCGTTGGATCACTAAAATTTATGGATTCACTATTGTATTGATTAATGGATACAAATGCTGATAACTCCGGACAGCGTAGCATCAGCTCTTTAAAGTCATAGCGCGAGCGATGTCGGTTACGAGGATGCAAAGTACCTTTTTTCAATTTATAGACTCTATGTTTATTATAAAAATTAAATGGAGCTTAAATATCTCATTAATTGTCGCAATTTAGCACGAAAATATTTGGCATGTCATGAGTTATCGTTCGAATCAGAGGTCCGACTGGAACAAAGCTAAGTTCGCGCATTTATTTGCTCATTTATTTACTACATTGAATAAATATTTAATATGTGATTAAATATTACCCATAACTGGGTTGTATAACGGCATATATATAATGACATTTCTTTCTAGTATCGTGAACGAACCAACTCCTTTAATTCATGCCAATGAGTTTTTGGCACTCCAATTTAATTTTCAAAGTGAAATAAGTTTATCATATCAGATTGCAGTTCAAGATATATTACGTCGCTTTCAGCAAAACGAAATCATGTCAATTATGGCGCCAGATGGCGAGCTATTTTCTCCTATTCAATTTGATAGTCCAGAGCACAAAAAAATTTATATGAATGCTTTTATCGAGCATAAAGATTTTGATGTTTCTAAAATTGTAGCGAAGCATTTTAATGATTATTGCCGTGAATATCAGCACATGTTTACTGAGGAAATTAAAGAGCAAGCTTTGTTATTAGTTATAAAATTATACGATTGGATTCATCCAGGGATGAAAGACTTTTATAATATGTTTCTTTTTTCTTTAAAGACAGACATTTTTAGTACGAACAATAATCCCGGTGCGAAAGAAATAGAGAATTTTGTTTATGACTTATGTATACAAATAAGTCTTAGCTTGAAACATCAATTTGCAACAATAGAGATTGATGCTTTTGTTTTGACCAATCAAATGACGTACCAATTTGGTTTAATGGATACAGATATTGATCTGTTTTTTATATTATTGCTTTAGGCGCAATACCAATAGGTGACTATGTTCTGCTTTATATGGAAAAAAAAAGAAATGAATGGTAAGCTATTGCTCTTTTTCCATGGGTTAATATTATGTTTTATAAACAATCCTCTGTAAATGATCATAAGGTTTTTTTTAAAAGTTACTATTCCGACATAAAAGATTTTGCAGTTCTCGCACGAAAAAAACTGGATGACCAGTTTAAAAATCAACCTATGAACGACCAAATAGCACGCATCAGAGATTCGATAGTTAAAGAATTACAGAACGCTATAAATGCGAGTATGCCGGTTTTCAAAATAACGACGCATCCCCTTGAAATGAGCACGATTAGAAATACTTACGCTTTGAAATCATTATTAGAAAATAAACGTAAAAAAATTGTAGAAGGATTTATAATTCTTCTCCTCGTTTTGATGTTTCTTGGGATTTTAAGTGGCCTTGCTATGTTAACTAATTTAACAATGATAGGGGGGGTAGTTGCAATCGTTGCATTTATCGGTTTTGGTCTTTTTCTTGAGTTTGATCGCCTCGAGAAATTACCTGACGCTGCTGATTTTATTGGTCAAAGACCATACAATTCCATTATTTCAAGCACAACCCAATTTTGGGTGAAAAATGAATTATGTTTGTTTGCTTACATGACGAAAGATGAGGAGTTAAAGGGTTTGAGAAAGGAAGCCGAGCAAGAAATAGATAAGCTCAATTCTTGGAATGTTGCTGATAATAATTCAATGGTTGCTGAGATATGTTCACCGATATAGTTAACATAATCATAATCTCTTCTTCTTTTGTAGAATCCACACCAGTATTAAGTAAAAGCACACTGTTAAATTTAGCATCAAGTAGAGATGCGTGTGTGGCATTTCTATTATTAAGATCTTCATGGAAATGATCAGCAAATTACACAAAGGTTGGATCTTCGCAAAAAAGATGTATTTATACGGAAAGTCATTCAGTTAAAAAGAGCAAAGTACAAGAGAGCGGATTATATCATGGTAATTACTGAACAATCTCTAAACACAAGAGCAAGGCTTAGATTGGCCTTTTATCCCTTTTGTATGATTTTATTTGGTCTTATGCTTGGATGTAGTGTTTTTAATTGGATTTTGTTTATTAGACCTGAAAAATTTAACTATAATCCCGATTTATTGTATTTATATACACCATTAATATTGTCTTTCTTTGCTGTTTTGATACGGCTTAAGCGAGTAATTTTCAAGCTCAGTGGTTTAGATGGTAAGACTAACACTAAAATAGTTTATTATTTAGCCTCCGTTCTGCTAATCACAACTTCTATCTATTATTCGCAAATTTTACTTGAAGATTTTTCCGCTAAGGTAGTGCACTTGAAGGATATCTCAGATATTTATGACCATAAAATAGCCAAATTTTTTACAGTCGATAATTATCGCGTCGAAAAAGCATCTTTGGGACATTATTTTTCTATAAAAAGGGATCGTTACAAAGGGCATGTTGGTTTAATTATGGATATGTTTTTTGTTTTTCCTGTTTTTTCTCAATACTATCAAAATCCTGTTGTTTGGATAGGTGTTCATTTTAATAAAAGCACAGGAACAGATTATCTTTTTTGGGAAGATTTAGAGCCATTTCGTTTACGCTTTGCTAATGATACTTTTAACCAAGTATTTAAGATGCCTCTAGATAAATTTGACTACCTTGAGCTCATGTCTGATAACTTTATAAATAATAGTTTTTATGAAGCGTTAAAAGACAGTAAATTAAAACTAACCCATCACCAAATTGTATTGTTAGCGCATTATGAACCACTAAAAGACAAGCTCAATGCTGATATTTACCATGTTATCATTGCATTAATCGCTTCATTGCTGATATGGTTTTTTGTTATTACCCCACCAATTAATTGGGAGAAGTACAGTGCGCGTAGGATAAAAAAAGATGATTGATTTCTCGTCATCGCAGCTCGTCTCGTTACTTACTTCTTCTTAATTAAAATTTCAAAATGGCTTATGTGGCTTGATCGAGTGCATAATATTGTACTAGGTATTCCTTTCAAAGTTTTTAAAAGCCCAAGATTTGTTATTTTTTTAACTCAATGATCATTACTTTTATTGGATAGTTTGTAATATTTTCATCTCTATGTAATTCATGCTCTGGATCTTTTGTTAAATAATATGCTTTATCTTTTTCAAGTTTCAAATAATGCATCTTTCCTTTATTATTTGTGACTTTTAATAGTCCATTACTTAAAGCAACTAGTACACGGTCATAATCGTGGCGATGCATGGCTAAAACTTGATTGGAATTCGGATAGATAATTGTTTTCCAAACGTTGGTTCTGTTATTTGAAAACTGTGAAATGCGCGCGGTTGATCGTGTTTCTGCATAACTTAGATCAATTGTGATAATTAATACGGTAATGAAGAAAACAACAATAGATTTTTTCATCATAAAGATCTCTATGCCTTCTAAAGATCTGATTTTAAATCAAAGCCAATCTATTGTAAAAGCTCTAGGACTCGGTGATTGTATTATAAAACTTGCTCTTAGCATCCTTATTCAACTGTGCTCTATTATAGCTCGTGGAATTTTGTCTCTATTACCAACAACATCTGTCACAGAAAGCAAAAATACAGAAATAACAAACAATATGATTAATGCGATGTAACAAACCGAAGCTCCTCATCCACTAAGCCTATGCTCCACAGCAAAATTGTATACTTACATAGGTAATCAACTATATTTTTCAAACATAGTTGATTACCACAGCAGTGATTGGCCAATCCAAATGATTTTAAAATGGCAGACATTTTGCCGCATTTGTCGGCCTGGTTCCAAAGCAGCATTCAAGTGGCGGAAAAGACAGGTTATTAGGTATTAGTATACGAGGTGATGGTTATCTTCGAACGCTTTTGATTCTTGGTGCCCACTACGAGCAAATAAAAAACCTGATTATAAGAGCTGTTGAGTCACTGATTTAAAAGAAAGACGAGGAGCAAATCGAGCTTGTGTTGTCTCTCATGTTTTTCTGATGGAATACGCTTACATTCAATAGCATGTGTCTGTTGCTGTATATTTATTTTATTGGCGCGAAACACGGTTGTAGTTGTAAGAAAAAACATCCGTTTGTTCGCATATTTGATGATTCATCCTGTACCAATATGCGATATTAAATAACCGATTTAATAGAGAAGCTTGTGTATTATATTCTCTATCCAATCGCATTTTCTTTTCGGGACTGTTGAAAAGACTGAACGGCATTATTCCTTAATTAAACAGTAGTGATAATTAACATCTAACTCCAATCTTCAATATTTAGATCAGGCACACGCGTAAATTCCTTTTTATTATTCGTGACGAGAATGGAGTCCAAGCATTGGGCATGTGCTGCAATCATGGTATCAAGTGAGCCTATTGGCGTACCTTGCTTCTCAAGATACGATTGCAATTTACCATAATACTCAGACGTGCCTTCTTCAAACGGCATGATATCCAGTGGCGATAGAAATTGGCTTAAAGCCATTTTATTTTTTTTTTGATGTTGGCTTTTATAAACCCCATAAGTCAATTCGGCTAATGTTATTGACGAAATGCAAACATCACCAATCGGAAGGGTAATGAATTTTTTTAAGACCCGCTCAGGATGCTGTTTAATAATATAAATACACATATTCGTATCAAGCATGTATTTCATGAAAAGAGATCCTCTCGATCCTGTTGAACCGGTTGTTCGCGCGTCGTCATGAAGTCAGCGGAAAATTTTTCAAGGCTATCCAAAAGTGGTCCCCATGGATTTTCTTTGGATAATAACAAAACAACCTTCCCTGATTTTTTAATATAAACTTCATCTCCTTCAAACCGAAATTCCTTGGGCAATCGAACGGCTTGACTTTGCCCGTTTTGAAACAATTTAGCTGTTTTCATATATGCTCCCCATATAGTATATATTTTTAAGTATATACTATATGGGGAGCCTTCGTCGAGATTTAGATCTGGATAAATTTTGCTGCGAATGTTGTCAAAAGATGAAATTGATTCAACAAAGTGCTGATAGACTTATAATTTCTCAGAAATTGATAAAGCGAAATGCTTTTCTGGCTGAACATTCTAATGGGATTACAGAAGGGTTTCATCGAAAGATGAAGTTGATTCAAGGAAGAGCTTATGGTTTTAGAAACTTTGAAAATTATAGAATCAGGGTCAGAGTATTATGTGCTTGAGAAAGTGCCCCTGCAAATGGGATGAGCCTATGTTGGATGTTATTTAAAAATGGTGCGCCCGGAAGGATTCGAACCTCCGACCCTTTGGTTCGTAGCCACAGGGTTGAATATATAATTCATTTAAAATCAATAAGCTGCGATGCATCAATGTGACGAACTACTGCCTAGAACGGCCACAGTTATATGTACTGCCACAGTTAGGGGTTCTAGCCCGGAACCGGCGAAATTTCCGGATAAAAATTGGACACCTGCAACTAACTTTCCCGCATATCAAACCTATCAGTGAAAATATTCAACTAGGGTCTGTTGACAATTGAGATGCCTAGGTCCGGTAATCCCCACGATTAATTCGTGGGGATTACCGGACCTAGAACTTCAGGGATGAGAGGAACAGTGTTATCACCCTATGTCATGCTATAAATCATAGTGAACGCCTATTGTTCCCATGTTGTAATATTGCGATCCAATTTTCACATCCCAATCACTTGTAACCTTATGCGTTGGATATACTGTTGAGCCAAAAGTATAAGAGGATGCACTGAGGTAAAGAAAGCGATACTCAACAAATAGACTGGCGCTTGGTGTTATATCAAAAGCCATCCCAATTTTTGGTTGCGCGGCAAATGCAATAGACGTATCACTTGCGTTTGAGTTGTAGTGATTGATTCCAGGCTCTGCTGGCGTTTTTTGCGCTGAATTCGCACCAGAAATGGCAAGAACCGCTGCCCCTATTCCAACACCCACATAGGGGTGAAACTTATCTAAAGAGGGATGATCGACATTTAATACTGAATTAATGAGAAAAACACCAGTGCGAAGCGGGTAGGTGACATGAAAATAGTGTTCATCAATTCTTGTGGTGTCATTATCTTTATCATCGGCACTTAGCGTCACACCGCCTATATAATATCCTTCGAGCTCTGTTGCTGGAGCAAAAGACCAGGATGAATTGATATTATTTAGGACGCGCGTCGGCCACTTATACCCTACGTGACCGCCAACCAGCCACTCCGACTTATTAGCAGCTGATCCAACCGCATTTACTGCTAATGGGCCACCTTCATCCTCTGGATAAAATGATGTGCCGTGTTGACTATAATTACCACTGCTCAATGAGCCACCGCCACCAAAAGCGCCCACATAAATCTTCCCTAATGTGGCGTGAGGGATTTCTCCCATCGTTCCTGCATAACTTGAAGACATTAATGACGAAAACAATAAACAAAAAAATGTTCGGCTATTCATTCTTTTTACTTTCATTTTAATTCCCTATTATTGGTAATCACTACTTTTTCATTATGTAATCTATCGTGAGGTTAAAACGAGATCAATAGATAACCAGGGGTTTCTTCATAATAATTTTTTAAAAAGAAGTATTGGCTTCGTTTTTAATAAGCAGTGTCCTTGCGGCAGAGTCGCGTGACTGTCTAGAGAATTAATGGCGTAATAAGCCCTCTTGAAATCCCGAGGGCCAAATCATGACAACATTAACTTTCCCGGTAGTACTTTCAGCTACTAGCGGTAGTGCACTTTGGTGGCGCACTTTTTATGTTCCCAGGTTCGTTTAATTAAATCAGATGTTGAACCGACATAGGGTGTTTCATTACGGCCGCTGGCCATAATATAAACATAAAATGTTCTCATCTCTTTTCCTTGATAGAGTATTGGACTCAAGCCGATAATATCACTGAAGTTGCGCTGATTACATTGGAAGCCAAATATATGAGCATGCCATCGCGAGCATGGATGCATAATTGCGCTTTAACTTATCGTATCTGGTGGCGATGGCTCGAAAATGCTTAAGTCGTGCAAATACGTTTTCAACCAGATGCCGATATTTGTATAGCCCCCAATCAATATCGGCATTTCCTGTTTTGGAATTTTTCTTTCGGGGGATAACTGGCGTAGATAATTTTTGTTTAATTTGTTCACGAATTTCCTCACTATCATAACCTTTATCTGCAATGATGAAATTTGCGTCAGGGAGTATTTGAATGAGATTAGGGGCTTCTTTAGCATCGTGCACTTCACCGCCCGTCAACAAAAACTCAATTGGCAAACCGAACGAGTCAACGGCCATATGGATTTTTGTTGTGTTGCCACCAACCGATTTTCCAATAGCCTGATTTTCTGTTCCAACAGCACCAGAGCTATGTTGATGTGCTCGAATAATACTGCCATCTATAAACGCCCATTCAAGATCAGGATCTTGTACAAGGTCTTTAAAAATCTTCATCAACTTGCTCTTTGCAGACCAGCGGTTGAATTGTTGATAGATTGAATTCCAGAATCCAAATTCTACTGGTAGGTCTCGCCAAGGGCAGCCGACACGCATACGATATAAAATAGCCTCAACCATCATACGAAGATTGGGCTTGTCATAAATCCCATGTTGTAGCATGATCCCATGTAGCTTTGACGACAGATCGTCACTGAGCATTAGTCTAGCCATTGCAAACTCGGTTAATATTGGTGTTAGACCCGTTATATTACGATTTTGCGTTTATTAATCAAGGAATTACAGAAGCCAATCAAGTTCACTTTTAATTGGACCATCTTCTGGATGCCGCGGACAAGCCGGCGCGGTGGGGGCAATTGTCAACACGCCTTAATAAATAAATGTTTAATTATTGCCACAATAAATACATAAATAAAGCTGATATAAAGAATGGCACCAATATAACCTACCACTAGAAACAACCCATCTTTTTCAATTAACCCCAAGCTAAAAATAATAAGCAGTCCTGCAAAGATAAAATTGCTGAATGGGATAGGCAACATCAACAGGATGGCTAAACAAAAAATAATTGACCCATTGATTATTTCCATAAAACGACACGTCATGAATGACCAACGAGGTTTTAAAAAACATTCGATTTTAATCAACAAAGGTACAGTGGCATGAATTACTCGGGAAATGGTGTTTTGATGAATAGTACGTTCTGAAATTATTTTGGGCAACCATAATGTCTTTCTAGCAAAGATCATTTGACATGCAAATAATATTATCGGCACGCTAAAAACAACTGAAATGCCAGGAATAGCAGAAAAAGGTAAGGCGCTTGGCAAAGCAAAAAAAAGAAGCACGATTCCGAACGCTCGATCTCCCAGGACTTGTAAAATACGCTGATACGTTAATTCTCCTTTTAATTCTTCATGATTTGCTATCTCCAAAAGAGTATCAGAAGAGCGCTTAACAGTTTTTTTCATAAATGACTCATGGTTATAAGTGACTAATCAAGCAATATTTTAGGGTAAATTCTTACTTGTATTCCAGTGAAAGAAATTGCTGAGCAATTAAGTATTTCAAAAACGACGTTATATTTATATTTAAGGTATCGTAATGTTCGAATTGGTTCCTAGATCAAATAATAAATTGGGTAGAAATGCCTTCATTTAACCCAAACCTGATAATGAATTACAAGCCGGAGAATAAGACACTTTAATTATGTTATAATGGTTAAAATTTCAACAGGAATTATGTTATGCGTGTTTTAATTGTTGAAGATAATATCACAACAGCCAACTATCTATCTCAAGGATTAAAAGAAAACTACTTTATACCTGATGTTGCACTTGATGGTCAGGAGGGTTTGTTTTTAGTAAGTAATCATAATTATGACGTGATTATTCTTGATATCATGCTTCCCTATATTGATGGTTGGACATTAATCAAAAAAATTAGAGAAATGAACATCAAAACACACATATTATGCCTCACGGCAAAAGATGCTATTGATGATCGTGTTAAAGGCTTGGAGTTAGGAGCGGATGATTATTTAATCAAACCATTCGCATTTACCGAACTATTGGCTCGAATTCGTACACTTTTACGTAGAAGTCAACCTCATTCCATTGAAATATTGGAGGTTTGTGATTTAAAAATTGATACGCAAAAACATAAAGTCATGCTCAAGGATAAACAAATAATGCTTTCTGCAAAAGAGTTTATGCTTCTTTTATTATTTGCAAAAAGAATGGGTGAAGTTTTATCCAGGACATTTATTGCAGAGCAAGTATGGGATATTAACTTCGATAGTGATACCAATGCGATAGATGTTGCTATTAAACGGTTACGCGACAAAATAGAGTGTTCTGATAAAAAATTAATTCATGCTGTTCGTGGGGTTGGGTATGTATTGGAAGAGCGTTAAATCATTGCGATTAAAATCATTATCATTGGTGACTAAATTAATGTTGCTTTATAGTCTATCGACGATAGGATTATTGGGAAGCATCTGTGTATTTTTGTATCCAACATTCATTAAAATGATGGAACAAATCAATGGAAATCCAGCATCAAATCTAACGATAGAGTGCTATGAAAGGATTATTATTACCTTATTATTAGCGTCGCTGGCGGCTATTGTATTCGGGCATATTATTTCAAAGAATGGATTAAATAGGTTACGAGAACTTGAAAATAAAATGGACAAAATTACGGCCCAGTCTTTAGATGATCGTATTCAACTCAACGAATGGCCAAAAGAATTAAGAAATCTTGCGGATAGGTTTAATGGGATGCTTGATCGTATTCAATCATCATTTATTCAGTTATCACAGTTCTCATCTGATATTGCGCATGAATTAAGAACCCCAATTAATAATCTAAGAGGAATGACAGAGATAGCGCTTATAAAAGAAAAATCGCCTCATGAATACAGGAACATACTAGAGTCATGTATGAGTGAGTATCATCATTTGTCAAAATTAATTGAAAATTTACTCTTTATCGCTCGCTCAGATCATGGGGAAATTAGATTAAAAAAAGTACCCATTGATACTCAAGAAGAAATAGCCCAGATCTGTGATTACTATCAAGCCGTTGCTGATGAAAAACAAATACTGCTCGCATGCGTTGGATATGCAAAAATTGAGGTAGAGCCTGTACTGTTTAAACGTGCTATCAGTAACTTACTTTCAAATGCTCTGAGGCATACCTCGTCGCACGGCAAAATAATTATTAATATCCAATCTATGCAACAATTTGTGCAAATCGCAATACATGATACTGGGATAGGTATATCACCTGAGCACTTATTAAATATATTCGATAGATTTTATCGGGTTGATCCATCCAGATCTGTACATTCTGGAGGCGTAGGATTAGGTTTGGCAATAGTGAAATCCATTATTGATTTACATAGTGGAGCAATAAAAATAGAAAGCAATATGAATATTGGAACATCTGTTTATATGCAATTTCCCGCTTCACTTGATAGTTAATCATATTTCAATGATTACAGCTTTGTAATCATTATGTCATCATTGTGTTAATAGCAATTATATAAAATTATCCAGAGTTAATTAAATAATTTGGGTATGAATATGTTAAAAATATTGAGATCTATTAAAAAAGTAACAGTAGGATTAGTTGTACAAGTACTGTTTTTATCTGCAGTGACTTATGCTCACAATACGGATATTAAAACCAAAGTTCCTGGTGTTCTAAATGTAATCTCTTATAGTGAATTCACACCAATTAGTTATGGTGTTGATGGCGAAGGCTATGAAGGAGATTTATTGAGGGCAGTGGCTAAATTATGGAATATGAAAATTAAATTTCATCCCGAATCGACTTATGAAGGCTTATGGCGTTTGCCATCCAAATCATACACAATTGCTGATCTTTCTACGGGTGGGATGACCCCTTCAAATTATCGGATTAAACAAGGAGCATTATTTTCAATTGGAACAACCTCTTTTGATCAATCATTATTGGTACGAAAAAAAGATTACAAATCAGGACTCATCGTTTCATATCAATCATTTAAAAAAAACAACTTCAAGATCGGTGTTGTCCCAGGGACTACAGGAGAGCTGTATGCTCATCTAAGAGCTAAAGAAAATAACTTGTCCAGTAATGTATTTGTACAATACGCAAGCGAATCAGAATTACTTCCAGCACTGCTTAATGGTAAGATAGATGCTATTGCACGTGGTGAAATCGGTAATAAATATCAGGCATCAAAAAATAAGAAACTGATAGCTATTGCTAAAAAAAGTTTTGGAGAAAATTTTGCATTTGCTATTGATAGCTCTAATAAAATATTAGCAAACAACTTAAATCAAGCTATTAGACAAATCACAAATAATGGTAAAATCACCTACTTACAGTGGGATAGAAAGCATACTATTTTTTTAGATCGCGTGAACCAGTTAAAACAAGCTTGATCTATAGGCCAACTTAAAGTTCCTGTTGTATTGATTAAATGGTGCGCCCGGAAGGATTCGAACCTCCGACCCTTTGGTTCGTAGCCAAATACTCTATCCAACTGAGCTACGGGCGCATATTCTGTTTTTTATACCACCTCTGCCACTATCTAAATGATAGTTGTCATTTAAGATGTGGCGGAGAGAGAGGGATTCGAACCCTCGATGGGATTTTGTCCCATACTCCCTTAGCAGGGGAGCGCCTTCGACCACTCGGCCATCTCTCCATCTATAGGGTCGGGAGTATATCAGGTATTATAATCTCGTCAACTTTTTAATTTCACTTTTTGTTGATTACTGGTATCTTTGATCTTTGTAGCGTATGCTGAATCGCATAATTTAAAGATGGATTATCCTGATTTTTTCGGGATTTGCTTTGCATCAGGAGGAGCAATGAAACATAAGTCGAATTTGAATGGAAAAGCAGTTTATGTGGTTGATGGGTGTCGGACTCCTTTTTTGAAAGCAAAAGGAATTGGGCCATTCAGCGCTTCAGACTTAGCTGTTGCGGCGGGAAGTGCTTTGTTAAATCGACAACCTTTTTCTCCCCGCGATTTAGATGAAATAATTATCGGCTGTGCCATGCCAAGCCCAGATGAGATTAATATAGCGCGTATTATTTCGTTACGTTTGGGCTGTGGTTCGCATGTGCCTGCGTACACTGTGATGCGTAATTGTGCTTCTGGTATGCAATCCATCGATAGCGCTGCTTTACAAATTGCAGGCGGACGAAGTCATTTGGTTCTTGCCGGTGGCACTGAAGCTATGAGTAGGGCGCCTATATTATTAAATGATAAAATGGCTGGATGGTTAGGACGTTGGTTTTCCGCTAAGTCACCACAGCAACGCGTTGGTCTCCTGACTAAACTCCGACCTTCATTTTTTTCTCCAGTTATTGCTCTTTTAAAAGGATTAACAGATCCAATCGTTGGTCTCAACATGGGGCAAACGGCAGAAAAAATCGCTTACCAATTTAACATTACGCGAGAGCAAATGGATGCGTTTGCCAATGAAAGCCATCACCGTTTAGCGGCAGCTTATGCTGATGGTCATATGGGCGAAGTTGTACCTATTATCGATTCTAAAGGAAAGGTTTATTTTAAAGATGATGGTTTTCGTCCTGATTCCTCGGTGGAAGGATTAGCAAAACTGAATCCTTATTTTGATAAAAAATATGGCATGGTGACTCCTGGAAATAGCTCGCAAGTTACAGACGGTGCTTGTTTATTGTTACTTGCGAGTGAAGAAGCAGTAAAACAATATAACTTACCTGTGCTAGGCCAAATTATTGATTCGCAATGGGGAGCATTAGATCCTTCGCTCATGGGGCTTGGACCTGTCTATGCCGCAACGCCGATTATGCAACGACAGCATTTGAAATCGCAAGATATCGATTGTTGGGAAATTAATGAAGCGTTCGCAGCACAAGTGCTGGGTTGCTTGGCAGCCTGGGATAGCCCTGAGTTTTGTCAAAATGAATTAGGATTAAAACAAGCGATGGGCGCTCCATCGCTTTCTACTTTAAATATAGATGGCGGTGCTATCGCGGCAGGACATCCTATAGGTGCTAGTGGAGCACGCATTGTTTTACATTTATTGAATGAATTACAACAACGGAATGGAACCCGTGGCATGGCGGCCATTTGTATTGGTGGCGGTCAGGGCGGTGCGATGTATGTTGAACGATTTAAAGAGGTGACAGCAAAATGAGTCATTATAAACATTGGGAAGTAGCTACTGATGCTGAACATATTGTTTGGCTGGGTATGGATCGAAAAAATGCAGCCGCTAATACAATTAGTAATGATGTATTAGACGAGCTTAATGGTATTTTGCAAGATATTTCTCAGACACCAAATGCTAAAGGCTTAGTTATTTATTCATTGAAAGATAAAGGCTTTATAGCAGGCGCTGATATTCATGAGTTTGCACATTTTAATAGCTCAGCGCAAGTTGTTGATTTTTTGAGAAAAGGGCAAACAGTATTTACTCGTTTAGAATCACTTTCAATTCCCACGGTTGCGATGATCAATGGATTTTGTATGGGTGGCGGGTTAGAGTTAGCTTTAGCTTGTGATTATCGTATTGCGAGTGATGACAAAGACACGCGCTTAGGGCTCCCTGAGGTGCTATTGGGTATTCATCCTGGCTGGGGTGGCACCGTTCGCTTGCCGAAATTAATCGGTGGTTTTGATGCCTTATCGCAAGTGATTTTAACTGGGAGCGCGATTCATGCAAATAAAGCGAAACAGTTAGGCATAGTTGATGATGCAGTACCACTGCGACAATTGAAACGCGCGGCAATTTATTATATTCAGCATGTGCCTGCTAAACATAAACCAACATTTATTCAATCAGTTAGTAATTATACGTGGGTTCGAAGTTTAGTTGCGAAATTATTGCGTCAACAGGTAGGAAAAAAAATTAGCTCAAATCATTATCCCGCTCCTTTCGCAGCAATTGATCTATGGGAAAAAGAGGGGGGATTTGATGATCGTGCTTATTTAAAAGAAGCTGACTCTGTGGAGCAATTAATTACTCACGGCGATACCGCTCATAATTTAATTCGTGTCTTTATGCTACGTGAGCGTATGAAAGGATTTGCGAAAGGAGACAGCTCACCAGTCAAGCATGTGCATGTGATTGGCGCAGGTATTATGGGTGGTGACATTGCTGCCTGGTGCGCATTAAAAGGCCTACGAGTTACATTACAAGATAAATCTTATGAGCAAATTGCTCCTGCAATAGCTCGTGCACATGTCTTGTATACAAAACAATTACGTAAACCACGCTTAATTCAAGCTGCTATGGATAATCTAACGCCTGATCCAGCAGGGAATGGCATGGCTCGTGCTGATGTGATTATTGAGGCTGTATTTGAAAATTTAGAAGTGAAACAAGCAATAATGAAACAAGTTGAAACACTTGCTAAAGCAAATGCTATTATTGCTACAAATACCTCCAGTATCCCGTTAAACGAGATCAGTCAGGTGATGAAGGAACCTCAACGCTTAGTTGGAATTCATTTTTTCAATCCTGTAGCCAAAATGGAACTGGTTGAAATAGTCACTGCTGAAAACACGTCAAATGATGTGACTCAAGCTGCATGCGCCTTTGTGGGTCAAATTGGACGGTTACCATTACCAGTTAAATCTAGCCCTGGATTTTTGATTAACCGCGTATTGATGCCTTATTTAACCGAAGCAATGCTACTACTTGAAGAGGGGTATTCACCTGAAGTGATCGATGATGCTGCTAAATCATTTGGAATGATGATGGGGCCAGTCGAATTAGCTGACACTGTAGGTTTGGATGTTTGCCTTGCTGTAGCAGAAAATTTAACCTCGCATTTGGGCGGGAAAGTCCCTAATCAACTACGTAGTATGGTTGAGGAGGGTAAATTAGGTCGTAAATCACAACAAGGATTTTATCGTTATACGCATGGTAAAGCCGTTAAACATAAGGTATCAGCTACGAGTAAGCATTCTGAACTAGCTGATCGACTGATTAAACGTCTTATCGACGAAGCAAATGCGTGTTTACGAGACGGTGTTGTTGAAGATGCTGACTTGTTGGATGGCGGCATGATCTTTGCTACCGGATTTGCACCGTTTCGCGGTGGTCCGTTGCATTATGCAAAATCCATAGGCAAGCCCAAGCGTAAGCAAGCTGCCAAACAAGTCGGTGGGGTAATGCCAACCGAGCAACACGCAAGCTATAACGATTAGTAAGTTAATAGGCATACAGATTAAAAAGGCAACAGGCCATTTGCGAAGTAGAAATAGGCATAGCCAAGCCCAGATGACGTGAAATGATGGAAATGCAATTAATCCACCATCTAATGTGCTGGGTGCAATGTGATTGTGTATTTGCTGAAACTTTAGGCCTGTTGCCATTTGAGAATCACTAAAATTCATATTATTGATCATACTCGCAGGTGCTGTGGTAGGGAAAAAATAATAAAAAATAAACCCAATCAATGTGGTTATTAGCAACAGAATATAATACTCATTTAAAATTTCAGTACGGCGAGTTGCAATTAAGATCAATGGTATACAAGCCATTTGATAAGGAAGACAATCATAAGCAAAAATTAAACAATTTTTGAGGTGTGTATGACTATAGGTCCATGTAATTATACTGGATAAATTAATATGCAAACCGTGCTCAATAATTAAGATTTTTTCATCAATAGTGGGAAACGGAGTGTATTGTACCGCGTTGGTTGCTAAAGCAATCAACGCCATAGACATATAAAACAAAAGGATGTCCCGAGCAATGTTCGTTGCTCGGTTTGTTGAAAAAGTAATTAAATAACATCCTAAATATATCAAGAGTAATACAATTGCCATAGGAGCAGCTTGTGGCGGGAAATAATTATTCCCGGAGTAGTGATATTTAAAATGGTTTATTGCAAAAGCAATGAATGAACCGAAGCACAGGACAACTGCGAGTGTTGCAATGGTCTTGTACTGATATTGTCTAACGCCGTCTGCATCAAGGTTCAGAGCCATTATTCGGCCTGTGGTTAAATGTTAGGATTCCTCATCCGAGCGCTCTTCTTTTTGCTTAATAGCGTGATAAATTTCTTCTCGATGAATTTGTATTGTACGAGGTGCTTGTATACCGAATTTGATATTGCCATGTTCTTGTGTTTTGAATGCAACGACTTGAATCGTTTCACCATTAATTAAAATGGTCAGTGGTTCCTCAAAGGGGATATTAACGATTTTCATATAAAACCTTGTTATTTTTTAATACGTTATATCTTATTTTTGGTATGAAATGCAAGAGGATAGATACACTCAGTTCATTCTTCATCTATTCTATCTTGCATCCAGATGTTGATTGGACTTGACATATAATGCACCCATGTTAGAATATGCGCTTATTGTATAATTTTTATATAGTTTATTTGAGGCTGTCTTTTTGATAGTACTGCAACACCATAACGCTTCATAATAAGGTTTCTAATATGTGCGCACAACATGGCAAAAAAAGCTCTTATTGGTTAAGTACTCCAGTACTTTATTTGATTATGATTCTGCTCGGCACTGTAAGTGGCTTTTCTGATAATATCGTATTAAAAACGCTGGGCTTATGTGTTTCAGATATTTTTATCCGTATCTTTAAATGTATCAGCTTGCCGATTATTGCCTTATCAATCATTGTAACTTTGTCAAATTATAGATCAGAGGGCACGATGAAAACGGTTTGGCGTCGTACCATGTGTTATACCCTTGGTACGACGTTAGTTGCTGCTGGAATTAGCTTCCTGCTTTACAATCTGATTCAACCTAATTCAGTCGGTTCTATTCCTACTACAGGAGCTCATTTAGCTATTGAAACGCAACAAATTGGTTATTTTCATTATTTATCTGGATTAATTCCTACAACCATTTTTTCACCATTTCTTGAAAATCAGGTCATTAGTGTTTTATTTTTGGGGATTGTCATTGGAATAGCCATAAGATTTATTCCTGATGCTCAACCTCGAGAAACAATAACGCAGTTTTTTCGCGGGGCACATGGTTTATTTATGGTGATAACACGCTGGGTTATTGCGATTATCCCTATCGGATTATATGGATTTATCACGACAACGGTGGTTCAGTTACGTCATGGGACCGCATTTAAGGGAATCGGTTTGTATTTATTGGTTATTGTATTGGCTAATGTAGTACAAGGGTTTATTGTTTTGCCGATTTGGTTAAAAATGAAAGGTATTAGTCCGTTCGTAGCTATGAAAGGCATGCTGCCAGCACTATCACTGGCATTTTTTTCGAAATCCTCGGTCGGAACATTACCAGTGACCATGGATACTGTTGAGAAAAATTTAGGTGTGGAGCCAGAGATTAGTCGGTTTGTTTTACCCCTATGCACCAGTATTAACATGAATGGCTGCGCTGCGTTTATTTTTGCAACAGTTGTATATTTGATGCAAAACCATGGTATCCATATGTCATTAGCCTCCATGGCATTGTGGGTTGTAATTTCAACTGTGGCAGCTATTGGAAACGCAGGCATCCCGATGGGCTGTTTTTTCTTAAGCGCTAGCTTACTTGCCAGCATGAATGTTCCCATTACGTTGATGGGTGTGATTTTGCCGTTCTATAGTTTAATTGACATGATAGAAACGGCGCTGAATGTTTGGTCTGATAGTTGCGTAGTTAAAGTTGTAGATGAATCGGTGCGGTTAAAACCGACAAGGGAGCAAGTTGAAATTTCAAGTTAATAATTTTTCACTTATGAAATAGTATAAATCAGTAAGTGTATTTAAATCGGCTAGCAGAACGTGTTCATTCACTTGATGAATGGTTGCATTGACAGGGCCTAGTTCCACTACTTCAACCCCGTAAGGAGCTATAAAACGCCCATCCGATGTGCCCCCAGTTGTTGATAAATCTGGGGTTTGATTGGTGTGATTTCGAATAACTTCATTACATACATCAAGCAAGTGACCCTGTGCTGTTAAGAAGGGTTTACCGCTTAATGTCCATTGTATTTCCGGTGCTAAGTTATGCCGTTGAAAACAATCATATACGGATTGCTGAAGACCTTCGGCAGTTTGCTCAGTCGAATAGCGAAAATTAAATTGTACTACCATCTCACCAGGAATAATATTCGATGCTTGCCCACCTGATTGCACCTGTGTTATTTGAAACGATGTGGGAGGGAAGTGAATATTTCCTTCATCCCATGTGGTATGAATTAATTCATTCAAAGCACCAGAGATTATATGAATTGGATTTTGAGCTAAATGGGGATACGCCACGTGTCCTTGTTTGCCGTGTAACGTGAGCAGGCCCGTGAGCGAACCGCGGCGCCCAATTTTAATTACATCGGCCACCCGTTGAGTACTTGATGGCTCACCAACAATACAGTAATTAGGCATAATACTTTGAGCCTGTAATTGAGACATGACATAAGGCGTCCCGTGTGCGTAGTCGTTCCCTTCTTCACCGCTAGTAATTAACAGACCTAAACGTCCAATTGAATTAGGATTAATACTCACAAACCGCTTTGCCGCGATTAACATACAAGCAAGACTACCTTTCATATCAGCAACGCCACGCCCATATAACAGACCATTTTGTTCGTATAGTTGAAATGGGTTGGAATTCCATTTAGATGGATCCCCGATGGGAACGACATCCGTGTGGCCGGCTAAAACGAGCAATGGACCGCTAAAACAAGAACCAAATTCGGCATAAAAATTTGAAACAGGCCCACTATTTAAGCGCTGACAGCGAAATCCAAGGTTAGCAAGTATGTTAAGCATGTATTCTTGGCAGCCGGCATCATCTGGTGTGACTGATTCATAACTAATTAATTGAGCTAAAATAGCTTGAATGTCGCTTGATTGAGTGCTCAAGAAAATCCCCTCAATAATTCGTTAATACTCACTTTTGCCCGCGTTTTCTCATCGATTTGTTTAACAATGACTGCGCAATATAAACTATGTGTTTTGTCTGCGCTGGGTAAACTGCCTGCGACAACTACAGAACCTGCAGGTACACGTCCATAAGTTATTTCACCTGTCATCCGATTGTAAATTTTGGTGCTTTGACCAATGAAAACCCCCATCGATAACACGGAGTTGCGTTCTACGATAACCCCTTCAACAACTTCTGATCGTGCACCAATGAAGCAATTATCTTCAATAATAGTTGGGTTTGCTTGTAAAGGTTCTAGCACGCCCCCAATGCCAACGCCACCAGAAAGATGAACGTTTTTACCAATTTGCGCGCAGGATCCAACGGTTACCCAGGTATCGACCATTGTTCCTTCGTCAATATAGGCTCCAATATTCGTAAAAGAGGGCATCAAAATGGTATTTTTGCCAATGAATGAACCTTTGCGAGCAATGGCGTTGGGAACAACCCGAACACCTAGGTTATTAAAGTCGTCGCTTGTGAATCCATCAAATTTTAATGGTAACTTGTCGTAATACTGGCAGTGGCCGGTTTCAGTTATTTGATTGGAATACACTTTGAATGAGAGTAGAACAGCTTTTTTAATCCATTGATTAACAACCCATTGATCTTGAATATATTCAGCTACTCGAATCGTACCCTTGTCTAATTGGGCAATAACCTCATCAATTGCGGTCATCAGTTCCTGAGGGACTGAGGTGGGATTGAGGGTTTGTCGTTCTTCGAAATAGTTTTCGATAATATTTTGTAAGGTCTTCATAATGTCAGCTTTTAGGGATAGTTCTGGATAGTATATAACGAAGCGCTTCATCAGTGCGAACGTAGTTTAGGTGACCTGAGTGTTTTTTTTGAATTTAATGACTCCATATGATACAATTGTGGTTCTTTTAATCTTAGGATTTGAATAATGGCTATGCGTGCTGACGTTGAGAACACTAAATTTGTTGCTGATTTTATATTATCTATTGGTGTTACTAGTTTACTTCTTATGTCTATTGTCGGCTATATTGCGCTGATTGCATTGCTAATATACATTAGTTCGCAAAACAGCCATGGATGCCATGGAGGTGGCGGTCCTACAATTATTATCATGCCTTCTTATGGTTACTCTCATCATGATGGTTATTATTCACGGCGGGATTATTGCTATGGTAATTGTGCTATAATTGATATCGGATTTTTTATTACGTTTGGTGTTATAGTCAGTGCGTTAGCTATCGGACTTGCTGTTTCTTATGGTATGCCTACAATTGCCATTGCTTTGGGCGTTGGTTGGCTTGGATCATTAGTGTTGGTTGGCATTGGATTGGCGCTGCATTTAGCGGCTGATGCGCTTGGTGGGGCTGATGAGGTTGTTGTAGTAGAGCAGAGCACTCCAGTTTCTGCCCATGCTATTCCTGTCGTTCCTGTTCCTGTTGAAACTGTTCATGTCCATACTGCTGTTTATTCACCACTGTTATATTCTACCAGCGGCCGTAGTGTAAACCACATACATGGACGCGCACATAATGACGACAGTTGTGCAATCCACGTCACCACATATACCTCATCCGGCTAGGTCCAATAAAAGATTCAAAGATATTGCAGGGACTTAATTCTTAAAAACATGTTACAATAACCCATCGCTTTTTGGGTATTGATCATGCACACTGATATTAAGTTGTCTGTTATAGCGCCAATGTATAATGAAGAGGCTGTAATTGAAGCCTATCTTGAGAAAACCTTGGAGGTATTGAGTCAACACTTTCAGAATTTCGAATTAATTTTGATTGATGATGGCTCAACTGATCATACTGTCTCTCGTTGTATGGCCTATATCAAGTCAAACACTACCGTACGATTAATTTCATTTTCACGTAATTATGGCCATGAAATTGCTTCTACCGCAGGGCTTGAATACGCTACTGGTGATTATGTAATCCTCATGGATGCCGATTTACAACATCCGCCGGAACTTATCCCTAAATTAGTAGACAAAGCCCACGAAGGATATGATGTTGTTTGTGCTTTGAGAATGAATCGCGATGCTGAATCCTGGTTTAAAAAAACCACGGCAAAAATATTTTATGGTCTATCGCGTAAAATGACGGGGTTTGATCTCAATGCGAATACAGGAAACTTTCGTCTATTAAGTCGTAAGGTAGTTGACTCGTTAAACAAAATGAAAGAAAGCAATCGTCATTTAATTATGATGTTCGCCTATGTTGGGTACAAAACAGCCACCATTTCGTTTCATTGTCCGCCACGTATTGCAGGTAAAACCAAATACAATATTAGAAAACTCATCACATTATCTCTCGATTCTATTATTGGCTTTTCTTCTCGACCATTGCGACTGATGTCTATCTTTTCGGTCATGATTAGTGTTGTAATGATGTTGTACGCTGGATTTATCTTAGTGCAGAAGTTTTTTACTCATCAGCAATTAGCAGACGGGATGGTTTCTATTATATTTCTTATCTCTGGTCTGTTTTCAATTTTATTTTTATTTTTAGCTGTTATTTCGGAATATATAAGTCGTATTTTAATAGAAACTAAAAACAGACCCTTATATAACGTAAAGCTCGATATTACTCACGACTCATTGGAATAAGCAGGGCAAAATCATGAGTGCTACGAAATTAGCCTCATTGATTTTAATAATGATTTCTGCCTAATTGTCGACGTCCCGCGGCCCGTCCGCGGGTTCCAGAGATCTAGCTAGATTCTTGGATCCCGCGCATAAAGCGCGGGACGTCGGCAAATAGTTTAATTTATAGTTACACATGATTTTACCCTGTTGGAATAGCTGATGTTAGGAATTATGAATGAAACGTGTTATTAATTATATTAACCGCCGTATACGATCATTAACACAATATACCTTTGTACGCTACTTGCTTGTGGGTATGACAAACACAACAGTCTGCTTTGTAACCATGTACTTAGCAGCTTTAGCTGGACTGCATTACCTTGCTTATACCGCAGTAGGGTATTTAGTGGCTATTTTGTATAGTTTTTTTATGAATTTGCGTTTTACATTTCGAGTGGAAGGGCAAATTTTAAAGCGCTTAAGTTTATTTTTCTGTATTAATTTGAGTAATTTGGTTTTAGTTGAACTGATTGAATATATAATGATTGATATTTGGGGGGTTAACCGATTACTTTCAATCTTAACTGCGATGACTTGGTATGTTGTCACTGGATTTTTAATTAATAGTTACTTGGTTTATAGTCGAAAAATTCAATAGTGAGGTGTCTAATGGGTAAACAGATCATTATTTGTGCCGATGATTTTGCTCAAAATGAGGCTATCTCAGAGGGGATATTATTATTAGCTAAAGCAAAACGAATCAACGCAACAAGTTGTATCGTGAATTCAAATTATTGGAATGAAATATCTACTGAATTAACCGCTATCAAACAGACTCATTTTCTTGGTTTACATATTAATTTAACCTTTGGCCAACCCTTGAGTGCCATGTGGCGTAAATACGAAGGGGAAACGTTTACCGGATTGCCTCGATTGTTAAAAAAAGTTTATTTGAATCAATTAAATTGGCAGGCAGTTGCGGCAGAAATTCAAGCGCAACTTGATGTATTTACCCATACCATGCACGTATATCCCGATTTTATTGATGGTCATCAACATATACACCAATTCCCCATTATACGTCGAGCGCTCTTAGCTATTCATGCAAAACAAATGGGGCATGTTGAAAATCAAGATGATTTGGTAACGGAAGAGCCAGAGCATATGGTATCTTTTTTTCGAAATACCAGTAATGGATTGCGAGATTACATGTCAATGACTGGTTTTCCCAAATCGCAGTTATTAAGTCTTTTGGGAGGACGCCGTTTTAAACGTACTTTAATTCGGGAAAAAATTCCAACAAATCGGAGTTTTTCAGGAAGCTACAATTTTAAAAATGCTGAAAATTATCGTAAATATTTTCAACGTTTTCTGAGTAAAACTCTTGATGGTGGATTGATCATGTGTCATCCCGGCGTATTTTCACAAGATAAGCAAGACCCTTTATATCGCTCTCGTCATCATGAGTTTAATTATTTTATGAGTGATGTTTTTTTAACAGATTTAGAGGATAATGCGTTCCGGTTGATGAAAAAGAATTGAGACTCGGAAGGCATACATGGTTTTAAATTGCAGTCACTCTTCAATAATTAGTGATAAACTTACCTCAAAGATCATGTATCTTTTATTTTTTCTATTGTTTAGTCGTTTAATTTCAATGTATTTTATGCCGTTAAATGACACAACAGAAGCGCGTTATGGAGAAATTGCTCGCATTATGTTAGAAACGGGTAATTGGATTACCCCCATGCAACAATATGGTATCCCTTTTTGGGCAAAACCTCCTTTATCGACTTGGTTATCCGCATTATCAATGAAGCTATTCGGTGTTAATGAATTAGCTGTCCGTTTACCTGGATTATTGCTTTCTATTGGTGTACTAGGGCTGATTTGGGGACTAGCAAATAAACGCAGCAATGCTGATGTTGCGAAAATCAGCGTACTTGTGTTGGCAGGTTCAATCTTTTTTTTACTTGATGCAGGAACAGTAATGACGGATCCCTCATTATTGTTTTCTATTACATTGACGTTGGTATCCTTTTGGCGCGCCGTGGTTGGCGGTTCGACATTATGGGGATACTTATTTTTTGTTGCGCAGGGCATAGGCCTTTTAGCTAAAGGTCCCATTGCAATTGTTCTGCCAGCAATGCCTATTTTTATTTGGGTTTTAAGACATAACAAATGGCGAGAATTATGGCAATATTTACCCTGGATAAAAGGGGGGCTAATTACACTTTCGATTGCGTTGCCTTGGTATGTGTTAGCAGAAGTTAAAACGCCTGGTTTTCTTAATTATTTTATATTAGGAGAGAATATTCAGCGTTTTTTACAGCCAGGATGGCATGGTGATAAATACGGTTTTGCTCATACAGCACCTTATGGCATGATTTGGATTTATGCTTTTCTAGGCATATTCCCCTGGATAATTCCGTGTGTTTTTTGGCTGGGTCGTCATGGTAGACAATTACCAGCGTTATGTAAAGATGATGATGGCTGGGTAAGTTATTTGATCTTATGTACGATAATCCCTATTGTTTTCTTTACATTCGCACGCAATATTATTTATCCCTATGTTTTTCCAAGTTTACCTACGTTTGCATTATTATTTGCTGAATTAGCGCATCGCTCGCAAGTCAGCTTAAAAAATCAATATCGTCTTATTCCTCTGGCTTCAATTTCTGGCATTGTCTTTTTATGCGTAGCAATCGTATTTGTAGTGAAACCCGAGCTTGTTGCTAAATCACAAAACAGAGTAGTTGATATATTTAAAAAAGAAGCTCTTACAGCAGAAAGTCATCTTATTTATTGGGGCTATAAAACCGATTACTCCGCACAATTTTATTCGGCGGGACATGCCGATTCGACGCTCGACGCGCATCATTTATGTAATTTACTCTCCAATAACACACGAAATGTAGTGGTATTAGATTCAGACATCCCAAGAGAATTTCCTGATAAGATTTTAGCTAAGTTAAATGAGATAACAGTCATCCCAATGTTGCACAAACGATTACGCATCCTAAGAGCGGAAAATATTAAATGCTCAGAATTATTCTAAAGCGTGTTGCAAATCTAATTTCAAATCATCGATGTATTCGACTCCAACAGATAAACGAATGAATCCATCGACAATGCCTAACGCGCGACGCGTTTCACTAGGGATTGAAGCATGGGTCATGATTGCTGGATGTTCAATTAAACTTTCCACCCCCCCCAGACTTTCTGCTAGGGTGAACAGTTCACAACGTGATAAAAAGCGATTAGCATCCTCAAGATCGCCACGAATGACCATGGAAATCATACCTCCAAATGCTTGCATTTGATCTTTTGCTAGTTGGTGTTGAGGGTGGCTAGCTAATCCAGGGTAAATTACTTTGTCAATTTTGGGATGTTTTTCTAACCAATGAGCGAGTTCTAAAGCATTATAGCAATGCTGCCGCATACGGAGAGGCAGTGTTTTTAATCCTCTTAAAACTAAAAAACTATCAAATGCGCCAGCAATACCTCCACTAGCATTTTGTAAAAAAGCGAGTTTATCGGCTAACTCCGTATTATCTCCCACGACGGCAACGCCACTAACCACATCGGAATGGCCATTTAAGTATTTAGTCGCAGAGTGAAGCACTATATCAAATCCAAATTCAATAGGGCGCTGAATCCAAGGCGTGGCAAAGGTATTATCAGCAACAGCTAATAACTTATGCTGTTTAGCAATAGCCGAAATTTTATGCAAATCAGCTATTTTAAGCATAGGATTGGATGGCGTTTCTAACCAAATTAATCGTGTATTTGGCTGGATGGCCGATTTAATAGCCTCAATATTATTCATATCGACAAATGAAAACGATAAATTGGATGTTCGTGTTTTTACTTTATCGAAGAGACGAAATGTACCACCATACAGATCTTCAGTTGCAATAACATGATCGCCTGCATTTAATAGATCTAAAACGGTATTGATGGCTGCCATACCTGAGGCAAAAGCAAATCCTCGTTGACCGTTCTCTAAGTTGGCTACACTGTTTTCATATGCAAATCGAGTAGGATTATGCGTTCTTGAATACTCAAAGCCTTGATGTACACCTGGTGCTGTTTGGCGATAGGTTGATGTTGCATAAATAGGCGTCATGACGGCCCCAGTGGATGGATCAGGCGTTTGCCCAGCATGAATGGCACGTGTATCAAAATGTTTCATAATTGGGAAAACTCCTTTTTTAATTTATTTAACTCGACTTTTAACGTTATTGAGGGTTTGTTGATAATTCATTTCCACAAGTTTACGTCCTGTGGCTTGTCCGCGGGACGTCGAAATTTGAATCAACAGACCCTCTAACTATCACCTTAAATTATTCTGAAGCATTTGGCAAATTGATTGCATCATATAGATTGATCATAATAAACACAAAATAAACGGCTGTGGTGTATAATTATATTACATATAGTAAATTAGATATTATAGCGAGGAATAATTGTGAAAAATAAATATCTGCCCAATTTAAAAAAGCCAACTCCTTTTGGTAATGAGTACTTAAATAGGAATAAGTTTCAAAAAGCGATTAATCAGCTGAGAGGCTTATCAAAATATTTCAACAATAATATCCCAGAAAGTTTAGACATGACTCCAACACAGTTGATTAATCTACTAAATATAAGTGCACTGCGGCAAGAGGTATTTAATGATAAGAATAAAAAAAAATCAACTAATCCATACCTTGAGCTTAGTGAGATCACATCACCGGGAGGAAATAGAAATAATATTTTAATAAATTTACTTGAGTTTAATTCAGCGAGCCTTAGTACCACTTCAAAGTTAACAAATTGTGTGAGTGAGTTACTTAACTCAATGACAGGAGCAGATGCAACATTATTTTTTAAGAAACTTACAGAAAATGATGCATTTAAGGCAACTTTATACAAAGTTTTGGATACGGAGGCATTTGAGTCAACACAGATAACTCCTCAAGCAACGCCATTACTCAATGCTATTTTTAATAATGTTGATTCAAATATATCGGCAAAATTTATTGTTGATTGGCTGAATTATCCAGATTCTCTAGCTAATACTGTAGATAAGGCTTTATTTTATCGTAATCATGTAGTTAGGAAGTATATTATAGATAATAAAACTAAGTACGAAAATCGATATGCTCACTTGATTGAATTAAACTATGAAAATCAATGTATTACTAGTTTTATCGGTAAACTAACCAACAATGGTGATAAATCTGATTCCATGATGCTGCAATTACTAGTTAAATCTGTGTTGGAGTTAGAGCTTGAAAGAAATAATCTTACTGTTGCTGATAGAGAATTTATAGCTGATTTTAAAAAAAATTTATTTGCATTAGATCCAACAACTGATATCAAAAGCCAGGTTAATGACTTAATGTGCAACACGATAATTGATGCCCAGAACGAAATAACCTACAAGATTTCATTAACATCATTACAAAAAATATATAATTCTCTCTGTGCGATAACAAAGTGGGAAAAATATCCTGATACTGAAACAAAAACTAATGTTTCGAAGTCTACTCGTGATAGTTTTTTAGCAATAAAGAATGAGCTAACCGAAATAAAAAGCGATGAATCAGAGCTAGATTTGCAGCCTGTTACTAATAACAATCAATCTTACCATTGATTCGTTATTTAAAACTAAAATCATTTATATGGCATGATTCAGATAATATATCTTCAATAGTTGCTATCAGATTGGTGCGAACTTCTTCGTTGGGTTTCATGCTCAAATAGAAAAATAAACTATCCATTATAAACAAAAACTTTTCTTTAGAGGATTCTAAAGAGTACTCCAATTCGATTAAATCAGTAAGATTTTCTATATATAGCCCGTGGCCTTTCCAATTTGGTTGGATTTTGTTTTGAATGTTGGATGACATATGAATTAAATCTATTTTGCTGATTATTGATTGTACCTTACTATGCAAACGGACTAGGCTATCATTTTGGGCAAACAATATTTTTTTATTTGTGTTTACTAAACCAACTCGATATTCCTTAAAGTAAACGAACAACGAAATTTCAAGCAGGTTGTTGTATTTTTTTCGTAGCTGATTATCTTTCAAAGATAGGTGAAAAAATATATTTTCGATACTCTGTATTAAATTATATTGAATTTCTTCTCGTGATAATTTCTTTGTTTGAGTTAATAATTTAAGTTCATCTAGAAATTTTTGAAGATCGTGATGAGAACGATCCATCGACATCACAAATTGTTTATACAGGTGTTCAATGAATAAATGCAGCTCATCTAAATTATTGAATCTTTTTACAGCGGCATTTAAATTGAATAATGATCTGTTTTTTAAAAATAGATCACCTTTTCTGTAATCCATTGTTCGTTTTTTATTATGACGAGAAAACTTATAAAAAAATGATTCTTTTTCTATATATCTTGTATTTTTATAGTCTGTAGTTTGATTCACCTCTATTGGTCCTATTACCGAATTGATTGTGGTGCTTTTATTTTTTACTGCTTCTAGTAATGGCCTTGTTACGTTTTTTTGGCTGACTAACGCTCCACTAATTTGCAATGATTCAATGGTAGATATCGATTGGGTCGGTACAAATAATTTAGCTAATTTTAACTCTCCTGAAAAATCACCAGGCTGGATGGATCCAAAATTGGTATCGTGTTTAGCGGCTAACATGGGTAATTCGACATGATATAACGTATGTGAGTCAATTTTTGAAAGAATAAATAGATGTTGTAAAGCGAAAATATGACAACCACGCCATTGCGTTTGAATGATTCGCGTCTTGAATGCCCCATCGGGCATCGTGATTTTATCCTCTTCAAAAATGTAGTGATTACCATTAGGAAATAGTTTTTTTAACTCACCGTGAATACCTTGATAACCGACTGAGTTTGCCGCATCTACAACAAAGGAATGGACGTTAGATTGTTCATCTACAAGGAGGTCAACAGCAGTCCAATGCATAGGAGATTCTATTGTTGAAGGTGCAAAATCCTTTTTAGTATCAAACGTTGGATCATAATACATTGTCCGTACTGCCAGCGACATCCTTGTGTTCCGTGGAATCTGTGTAATCTGGTGCCTCAAGGTAGTTAAAAAATCTTCAAATTCGTTGTCTTCTTTTTTTCTCACTAATACAAAGCCATTAAATATCAAACCTTTTTTAAGCCGGCTTTGTTTTTTAACAGCCATAATTTTTGTTATTGTTTGCTCGTCACTTGGTAGCCATATGCCTTGTACGGATTTGTAGGGTTTAACCTTATTAGAATTTAATTTTTTCATTATAGATAGGTAGATAAAACCAGTAAAATTTATATTGTTGATAATTGTAACACAAAGATATAAATTAAGGCATTTGATTCGATATGGATTAAATTGTAGCGATCAAATTGTGGGTTTCTGAATCACAGGTTAATAATCTATATTTTCAATGCTTTTAACTGCTTACACACAACATTATCCACAGATTTTGTGGATAAATTGCCATTAGCCATTATCTTAATAATTTAAATAAGTCTTTTATTTTCAATATGTTAAGTTATTATGTTGTATTATGAAACAATTTGAATAGTATGCTCCGTAAAAAAGTTATTCACAATTCAGAGAATGTGGTTCAGCTATTAGGTTTAAGTAAATTGTCAAGAGAAAAGTAAAATAAACTCCATCTAGTATTTGATCTTATTAAAAACTGTTTATAAAATTAAATTACAATTTGATATTTTTATGGGATAGTTGATATGCTAACTAAACTGATATTGAGCTTAGCATTATCTTTTACATCGTGCGTTATTTATGCCGAGTCAACGAATTTATCTTACCAATACGTCGTGCCTTATTCTGGGGGAGGCCAGCTGGTGATTAAAAATAATGGTACACAGCCAGCTGTTATTTCCAGCCTAAAGTTTACCAGTAATGCGACCCTATCTGGCGTTCCTTGGGGTACTTTATGGGGATGGCAATCAAACATTAATGCTTCGCCAAATGAAGATGGTATACATATTGATTATGTGATTTCAGAAAAACCCGCCATTACCATTGCACCATCTTCAGAAGCGACGTTAATTTACAACGTGAATACTCAAAAAATAGGGGGGCCATTTGCACCTTATAACGCGGTGATGGATCCAACAGTTGTTCTGATCACCTTAGCGGATTCGACCTCGTCCGTTTCTGTGCCGATTGATGGAAAATGCCAAGATAGTGCTTGCGATGATCCTGGTCATGGCAAACGTATCATGGGATATTATCCTGACTGGTCTTATTGGCATGACCCCAAATTTTTAGCTGAGCAATTACCATTCGATAAAATGAATGCTGTTGCTTATGCTTTTTCAATTATGGATGAAAATGGAAATGTTAGTTTGTATGATCCTGATTCAGACGCAGTCAATCTACCCGCTATTTCACAAGCCCGAAAAAAATACCCGTATTTAAATGCCTCACTCTCTTTTGGTGGATGGTCCTGGGCAAGCACTCCCCCTGGTTGGCAATGTGCTGTTGGAGCAAGTCCAGAAGGGCCCGCAGCTTGTTTCAGTCGAATGACTGCTGATGAGACAGCAACTGCTCAATTTGTTGATAAAGCAGTTAAAGCGATGAAGTCAGTTAATTTTAATGGCATTGATATTGACTGGGAGTATCCCGCGGTAAGTGATGCAGGCAACTATGTTAATCTATTGCAGCAATTACGAGTAGCACTTGATAAAGAAGGCGTAAGGGATAATACCCATTACTATTTAACTATCGCTGTGGCTGCAGGTTGGGATAAAATTAATCAGATAACACCAGAGCAATGGCAACTAATCGCAAAATCGGTGGATTACATTGATGTGATGACTTACGATTTCCATGGCTCGTGGGATCAAGGCCAAACTGGCAGTAACTTCTTATCTGCAATGGCTTTAGACCCTACATTAGACGCTACCTTTAACGATCCGGTGTTAAGTAAATATAATGTTATTGATGCGATGAATGTGTATGTCGACATGGGAATACCGAAAAGTAAACTTGTGATAGGTTTGCCTCTCTACGGACGAATGATGAGCATTGAGCAACAGGGGCCTTATAATGGTCTTTATCAACCCATTACCGGCACACCTCAAGGAGAGTGGGATAATCAGCAATCTGGATTTACAGGTATGATTGATTATGCTTGTATTGTGGATAGATCATCGTGTGGCAATGGGTATAATTTACCTAACCTAATGCTTGTTGATCCAACCGTGAACCCACTGGGTCAGTATTCGAAAACGCCTTGGGGGTATGCTGCAAATTTATTTGTTACATATGACGATAACAAGTCCGCCGCATATAAAACCAAATGGGCTTTAGATAACCAATTTGCAGGCGTCATGTTGTGGGAGTTCACCGGGGATTTTCCGGACACGGATGAACGCTCAATTGTAAACGCGGTTTACCAGATGTTTCAATCTGTTATTAAATAGGTTTTGTTGACAATTCGTCATTTCAATCCTGACGTCGAATGGGGATTAACCGTGTTATGGATTAATAAGCCTCAATTATGGATAGCACTAATCGCAACGGTGTTTCTCATGATATCTCATGCCTTAAGTCCCTGGTTTAGTCGGCGTTTGCCTGGGGACGGCAGTCAGTTTATTTCTTTTGCTGGCGGCGTATCAGTGGGGTATGTTTTTTTAGATATGTTACCCAATTTAGTCGAATACAATAAACCAATAGGTAGTTATTTGTTAGCACACAACTGGCTTACAGCATTTACAGAGTTGCTGATTTATATTGTGGTTCTGATTGGTTTTCTTATTTATTATGGGTTTGATTTATTTGCGGAACGGTATCAACTAGTAAAACATGATAATTTTCTGGTTTATCGATTACATTTAGCGATGTTTTGTTTTTATAACTTGCTAATCACTCATACTATGGCATTACGTGTTGAAGGTGGCATGCTCTATACTATTTTATTTACATTTGCCATGGCATTACATTTTATTCTAACGGATCGCAAATTTTGTCGAATGTATCCCCAGCGTTTCAATAATAATGGGCGTATATTTCTCATTGTTGCATTGTTTTTAGGATGGCTATTATCGCTTATTTTCGATCCTATTAATGTATTATTTGTTTCTTTAATGACTGCATTTTTGGCAGGATCGATTTTGTTTAATGTGTTTCGTGAAGAGCTACCCAAGAGTAATTTGGCTAGCTTTCGCTGGTTTGTTTTCGGTTCACTGTTGATAGCAATTATTTTACTACTCCAAGTTTATGTTTTAACTGTACATTGATGTTGTTTTTCATGATCAATCAGCCATTGTTTCCGGCTGATACCGCCTGCATATCCGCCCAGCTTTCCGTTTGCATTAATGATTCGGTGGCAGGGAATAACAATAGCAAGCCGATTTGCGCCATTCGCATTAGCAACGGCTCTACAAGCTGACGGGCGATTAATCGTGTTTGCCTGTTCAAGGTAGCTGCGTGTTCCTCCGTAAGGAATAAGTGATAAAGCGCTCCAAACACTCTTTTGAAAAGAACTGCCCTGGAGAAAGAGAGGCGTCGAAAATGTTTTTAAAGTTCCGATAAAATAGGCTTTCAATTCTTGTTCTATCATGAAGATGGGCGTTGTTACTCCTGGGATAATAGATGCTCCAGTCAATTGTTTGAGACGATGGACATCGCGCTCTAAGCCATAACTATCAACAAACTCTAAAAGATAAAGCAATTCGTCATTTGCAATGGCAATCATTGTTCCTAATGGTGTCGCTATCCAAGATGCTTTGAGAAATGATTCGCCTCCGTTGCTTGATTCACAGGCTACTTTTCGTTGCGTGTCAATAATGATTCTCCCAAATAAAAGACCAGGTTTATTTAAGCATATAAATAATGTGAATGTGAATAAGATTCTTTGCTTTATCGGTGATATATCATGGTCCTATTGCTTATTTTTTTATTAAATAATACGATCAGTTTTGATGATGACTGGATTGCTTGGTAAAAAATAATCCGATACAACTGGGTAGGAGCTTTATGTTTAGCGGTATCACTAAAGGTTTATATAAAATTAATTCTGTAACTCACGATTCAGGGATACTTAACTATACAGTCCAGTTATCTCCAGAGCTTGTTCAGCATTTGAAAATCGGTGATAGTGTCTCTGTTAATGGAGTATGTCAGACGGTTATCAAATTAGACAACATTAATGTGTCGTTTCAAGCGATCCAAGAGACGTTAGATAAAACCACTTTAGGTGAGTTGACTATTGGTTGCAATGTCAGCATTGAGCGGAGTTTGCGTTTTGGGGAGGATGTAGGTGGACATGAAGTTTCTGGGCATGTATTCGGAACAGCAACCATATTTCAACGATTAGAAGACGGTGATAATCTTTCTTTGATTATTCAATGTAATCCGCAATGGATGAAATATATTATCGAGAAAGGATTTATTGCAGTGGATGGTTCAAGTTTAACTGTAGGAGATACAATAGCAGAACAAGGATTGTTTTATTTATATTTGATTCCAGAAACATTAAGAGTGACTAACTTTCCTCATAAACAAGTTGGGGATAAAGTGAATATCGAATTTGATTGTAAAACTAAAACCATTGTCGATACAGTTGAGCATTTTATGTTAAATCATGCTGGCAGTTTATACAAAAACAAGTAGTGCGCTGACCAATACGCATGCTTCGTATCGGCGTTCTACAGTGCAGACAAGGTAAACCAGCACGACCGTAAACTTGCAACTGCTGAATAAAATATCCGGGTTTACCATCGCTATTTAGAAAATCTTTAAGCGTTGTTCCACCTTGGGTGATTGCGCGCTGTAAAATTGCTTTTATTTGCTCTACTAGTACATTCATGTGTTGTAACGAAAGCTTATTCGCTGGAGTAGTTGGATGAATTTTTGCGCCGAATAATGCTTCTGTTGCATAAATATTTCCAACTCCAACTACGGTTTTATTATCCATAATCAGTGATTTAACCGGACACTTTCTCATCACAGCTTGTTTATGTAAATATTCTCCAGTGAATTGTGGGGCAAATGGCTCCAAACCTAATTTTGCAATTAATGGATGTTGGTAGGGATCATTTGCTGCCCATAAGATGGCACCAAATCGCCGTGGATCGGTATAACGTAAAATGACATGATTAGTAAATTGAATGTCGACATGATCGTGTTTATTGATAGCTTGATCTTCAGATACAATTTGTAAACAACCGGACATGCCTAAATGAATGAGAATCGCACCATCATGAATTGTTAGAATGAGGTATTTTCCGCGTCGTTCGATGCTATCAATACGATACCCATTTAACCGCACTAGTTTGTCGGTCGGTATAGGCCAACGTAATTGAGGTTGACGTATGACACAGGATTTTATTGTTTGATATAGAATATGAGGTTTAATTCCAAGCAACGTTGTTTCTACTTCAGGTAATTCAGGCATATTTTGTTCATTCTTTATTCGTGTGCTAAGACTATCTAAATATGAAAAAAAATGCCACAAATGTGGCATTTTTTTATTTTTATTATTATCTGTTACGATCTTGTGGACGGTTTGGCTTTAGTGTAGATTTAACTTGAGATTTTTTAGCTGGTTTACTTTGTGTGTTACGATCTTCACGGATTGTTTCATGTTCATGTTTACCATGGTTATTGAATTGGTTCATTTTATTCTCCTAATTGGTTAAATATCCATACATCTGCCCTTAAAGTAAAGTACATTTTTTAAAAAAAGCAAGGATTATTTAATTTTTACTCTGTAAGATTACTTAATGTAGATATTGACTGCGTTACCAACCAACCGCAATACATTCATCATTTCAGCGAATGTTTCAGGTGAAATCGTTTGTTGCGCATCAGAAATTGCGATATCAGGGGTGGGATGAACTTCGACCATTATGCCGTCAGCACCTGCTGCTATAGCGGCGTAGGCCATTGCGGGCACAAGACTACGAATACCTGTACCGTGACTTGGATCAACAATAACGGGTAAATGGCTTAATTCGTGCAAGATTGGAATTGCAGCAATGTCTAACGTATTTCGGGTGTGCGGCTCAAATGTTCTGATACCCCTTTCGCACAAAATAACATTCGGATTTCCTGTTTGTAAAATATACTCGGCGGCCATTAAAAACTCGGTGTAAGTTGCAGATAATCCGCGTTTTAATAAAATAGGCTTACCCGCTTTCCCCACTTGCTTTAACAGACTAAAATTTTGCATATTGCGGGCGCCAATTTGTAAAATATCGACATAGTTTGCAATTAAATCAATATCTTGCGTATCCATTACCTCTGATACACTTAATAGATTGTGTTGCTTTGCCGCACGCTGCATATAGTTTAAACCGGTTTCGCCTAAACCCTGAAAATCATAAGGTGACGTGCGTGGTTTGAATGCACCACCACGTAAAATAGTCGCGCCACAACTCGCAACTCGTTCTGCTGTTTGAAAAATCTGCTCTTCAGACTCAACGGAACAAGGACCTGCAATGATTGCAACTGTCCCACTACCAATAACCGTACGCCCACCAATAGTAATAATTGTGGGCTCTTTTTTTAACTCCCGACTAGCTAATTTATATTTTTGAGTAAATGGCACGACTCGTTCAACAGAGGGTAGTGTGGATAGTTGATTTAAGTCAGTACAGGAAGTCACACCGTTGACAATAGCGATGTAGTGTCGATTCTTTTCCTCTGTAGAAATCCCTTGAAGGCTCATCGAGGCAAGTATAGCAATTAATGTATCGATATCTTGTTGAGTCGTATTTTCTTTCATTACGAGAATCATAGTGTGTACCTTTTTCGAATACTCAATCAAGTGATTTATCAGATTGAGGGTAATGCGGATATTAAGCTGTTCCACACGGTTCGTAAAGCTTGAAGGTACAATTCAAATTAAAATGTTGATACACTATTACGTGAGCAAACTAATTTAAGTTATTTTTTATGGCAAATTGTCCATGTGGATTACCAAATGATTATGCACAGTGCTGCGAGCCATATTTAGTCAATCAACTCAAACCGGCTTCACCTGAGGTGCTCATGCGTTCGCGATACACTGCTTATACCAAAGCGAATATTCGTTATATTCAACAGACCATGGCAGGAAAAGCAAGCTATAAATTCGATGAAAAAAATGCTGAAACATGGGCGATCAGTGTAGCGTGGCTTAATTTGCAGGTGCATAAGGCATACAATGCGTCACCAACTAAAGGATATGTTGAGTTTACTGCGACATTTATAGAAAAAGATCGAGTGGAATCAATACACGAATTGAGTGAATTTGATTATATAGATAATCAATGGTACTACGTAGATGGCGTTCGTATGCCGCTAACATCGACTGCAAAAATAGGTCGTAATAACACCTGCCCATGCAGAAGTGGAAGAAAGTTTAAAAATTGCCATGGGAAATAACATGCAAAGCTGGATTGAAAAATTAAAATTAGAACGTCATGTGGAAGGTGGCTATTTTGGTCTGGTTTATCAATCCACTGATAAAATCATCACCCAAAATAAACGATATAACACTACAGAACGAACCGCTGGCTCTTCGATTTATTTTCTGTTAGAAAAAAATGATTTTTCGGCGTGGCATCAATTAAAATCAGATGAAATATGGCACTATTATGATGGCGAAGGCGGCATCCATATTCATACCATTGATTTAGATGGTAATTATGTTTTAAAGGTACTAGGGCATCCTATGCATGTAGAAAATGGAACCTTCCAAGTAGCGATCCCTGCTGGAACCTGGTTTGCTGCTGAATTAATCAATAAGTTATCCTTTGGTCTTGTCGGATGCACTGTTTCCCCTGGGTTTGATTATCAAGATTTTACCTTAGCTGATAGAGATCAATTGGTATCACAATATGCTACATATGCCGAACTAATACATCGGCTAACTAGAGTCGTTTGTTGACCGCATTTGTATTTTTATAGTACTATATGGCAGCATGATTTATCAAAGGTATGAAAAATGAATAATGAACATGAATTAAAGTTACGCGAACTTGAGCAAAATATGGAGGACGCAGATAATGCACTTGATGGACTGCTTGTACCATCTTTTGATGAATCAAATTTTTTTAACTATAGCGCAAAGTTTAAATATGACTATTGTTGCGCCTTAAGTAAACTCATTATTGCCCAATTTAGTTATTTTAAGTTGAGTGAGTATACGAATAATCGTAAAAATGGTCTTTTAGCTCTCACATATAGTATAGCTTTTGGATATCATAAGGCCCTTGCTTATATTTCAGATACTTTGCAAACAGTGTCATCCCAGGATCTAATCTTGGCCGAGTTTCCAGAAAGCCCAGATTTGAATAGGGATCCGGCGGTAATCTATTTATCCGCTTTGGATATACTTTTATATGATAAAAATAACAAGATAACTGGACTATCATTGTTAAAGCAAGCTGCCTTTGCTGCTGAACCGGATGCAAATGCTCTTTTTTTACTAGGTTTTTTGTATTATCGCCAGAAAGATTATCAAACTGCAGATAAACTACTAAAATCAAGTTTTGCTAAAAACTGCGGTATCGCTGGTTATTACTGTGCTCGAATAAATACTATTCTGAACCGAGCTAATTTGGCAAAAGCATATTATAACGCAGCTGCTTGTATGGGCGTTAGCTATGCTCTTAGAGATATGTATCATTACGTTGAAAAAAATAAAGATTACTTATTTCTAGCAGCGATTCAAGATGAACCAGAATCACAATATATGCTGGCTCAATTAAATCGTTCTAATTCGCCAACAGACTCTTCAATTTGGATGAAACAAGCCGCTGATAATGGACATCCGATAGCTCAAAGCATTATGCATGCTAAGCAAGTGCTTAGTGGCATAATAAACCAAGAACCCCAAGTACCAGAAACTACTTCACAAGAAAATTCGCTAAGTTACTAGGGTGGGTGATAAGGCCTACGTTACGCTACGTCAGGCCCCGGAGCAAGCATGAAAACGTTAATCATCGATAATTATGATTCATTTACTTATAATTTATTTCAGATGATTGCTGAAATAAATAATGAATCACCTGTTGTCATTCATAATGATTCTCATGGTTTTGATGATATTTTATGCCTCGAATTCGATAATATTATAATTTCGCCAGGTCCAGGGCGCCCTGATAAACATGCTGATTTTGGTGTATGTTCCCGAGTGATATTAGAGACTCATGTTCCCATTTTAGGCATATGCCTGGGACATCAAGGAATTTTTCATGCATTTGGTGGAAATATTATTCGCGCAACTGAACCGATGCACGGCCTATTGAGCGAGATTGTTCATTCTAATGATGTGCTTTTTGATAAGATACCTAACCAATTTGAAGTCACGCGTTATCACTCATTGATTTGCTCTGAACCAATGCCAGATTGTTTACAGATAATAGCCCAAGCTAACGATGGAACCATAATGGCTTTGCGTCATAAAACAAGGCAATTATGGGGTGTTCAATTTCATCCAGAGTCGATTTGTACCGCATATGGTAAGCAGCTATTAAGTAATTTTAGAACTATTACTCAAGATTTTCATGTTCGGAGCAAACCGAGAAATCCTCTTTTTCCTAATAGGAAAGAATACAAAAGAGCACAACAGGTTGCTCTCGAAACGCAATATCAGCTTACCGTTAAAAAATTAGATCAATTTTATCAACCAGATCAGGTATTCGCTCATTTATTCAGTAATAAGACCAATACGGTGTGGCTCGATAGCAGTCGTATAATGCCTGGCATTTCACGATTTTCGTTCATAGGCTGCTTAGATGGTCCACTTAGTTATTCTGTTAAATTCGATGTTACTACCAATCGCATTACACGCCTTCAAGATGGGGAAGCAACACAGATTGAAATGAATATCTTTGATTTTTTAAAAGAAGAACTTAAGCAATATGCTATTGTATCTCAAGATTTACCTTTTCAATTTCAATGTGGTTTTATTGGTTATTTAGGCTATGAGTTATACTCAAACACATTACCAATTCGCTCTTCACATATTTCTAGTCATCCTGATGCACAATTTTTATTTTTAGATCGCGTCATAGTTTTTGATCATGAAGAAGGCCATTGTTATTTATTATCGTTAACCCATAAACATGAGACTAACAATACTGAAACTTGGTTTGAAGAAACGGAGTTATTGTTAAAATCAGTAAGTAAGTTTTCCAATGAGCTTGATAGCAACACATTTCAAACCTTTAGTAAGGGTACATTAAAGCGTGACCATCAAACGTACATCAATGATATTAATCAATGTTTGAATGACATTCGCGATGGCGAAAGCTATGAAATTTGTTTAACTAACAAGCTTGATTTTAATGGCAAATTTAATCCCTATCATTATTACTCAACGCTTCGAAAGGTAAATCCAGCGCCTTATTCTGCTTTTTTAAAATTTGATGATGTAGCTATCGCCTGTTCATCTATAGAGCGATATTTACTCATTGATAAACATAATAATGTTGAGACGAAGCCAATTAAAGGAACATTACCTCGCGGTTTAAATATTGAAGAAGATCAAATATTAATTCAGCAACTACAACACGATGTAAAATTTAGAGCTGAAAATTTAATGATTGTAGATTTACTCCGCAATGATTTAGGCAAGATCTGTGAAATAGGAAGTATTGATGTACCTGAGTTAATGCGCGTGGAAACGTATGAAACCGTTCATCAACTGGTTAGTACAATTCGTGGAAAAATTAAATCAGAACTGACTGCAATCGATTGTATTGTTGCTTCTTTTCCCGGTGGTTCAATGACTGGAGCACCCAAAATTCGCTCTATGGAGATCATTAACTCACTGGAAAAAGAGGCGAGAGGCATTTACTCTGGTTCAATTGGTTATTTGTCACTAGATGGTGCTGCTGATTTAAATATTGTAATTCGCACCGCTGTGATTACATCTGATAAATTATCTATTGGTATTGGCGGCGCAATAACAGCCTTATCTGACGCTAATGAAGAATTTCAAGAAATTATGTTAAAGTCCAAGCAGTTAGAAAAAGCTCTGGGACTTGTTCAAAAGACCTGCGCTAATTAGCTTAAACTCAAGCTACCAAATAACTCACTATAATTCCCGCTATTAAGCCAAACAAATGCCCCTCCCAAGAGACCATTTTTTTGCCTGGGAAAATTGAGTAAAAAATTCCGATAAAATAGTACAAACACACAATTCCCAGTATGATAGCAGTAGCAGTGCCTTGCTGATATATATTGCTTACCAACAATGCCCAATATCCTGTGATGACACTGCTCGCGCCCACATGAATTCCAGATTTTGCAAAGCACCATGTCATGAAGCCACTTATTATGATAATTAGTGTAGTTACATATAAAAAATAGGGGAGGCTGTAGACTAATAAAAAATTACTGAGTACTAAGAGTGGAATTGAATTAAAAAATAAATGATTAAAATCCGCATGAAGGAAAGGTGCAAATACTATCCCAGGTAACCCCAATAGATGTCTCGGAATAATACCTAAATAAAGCAACTTTTTGTTGAGTAATAAATTGACGAAGTAAACACCCCAAAGAATCAGCAAAATATAAAGTAAATAGTTTGCATTGGCTTTAGTTTGAGTGACAATTAAAGCCAAGCTAGTATTTAGTTCGTCAAGAATGCTCACGGTTTTTGAATAACATCTTTACCCATGTATGGCCTTAAGACCTCAGGTATTGTGATGCTGCCATCTTCTTGTTGGTAATTTTCAAGAATTGCAATGAGTGTTCGACTTAATGCAATAGCAGTACCGTTTAAAGTATAAGGATATATTTTTTTATTATCCGTTGTGCGATATCTAATGTTTAAGCGACGTGATTGAAAATCAGTGCAGTTAGACGCAGACGTCACCTCACCATATTTTTCATCTGAGTCTCGACCAGGCATCCATGCTTCAATATCATATTTTTTATATGCAGCTGCACCTAAATCACCCGCGCAAATGCGTACTACGCGATAGGGTATTCCTAATCGTTGATAAATTGCTTCTTCAAGGTTTAGTATGTCATTTAATGCAGCCTCACTGTCCTCTGGCTTGGCAATTTGAAATAATTCAATTTTTGAAAATTGATGTACACGATATAATCCTTTGCTTTCTCGACCAGCAGAACCTGCTTCACGACGAAAACAATGGCTTTCAGCCACATATTTGAACGGTAACTTATCTTCTTCTAAGATTTCATCAGCATGAATACCCGCCACAGTAATTTCGGCAGTTGCAATTAGGCTGAGATCTAAGTCTTCTAAATTATAAATATTAGATTCTTCGCCTCGAGGAGAAAATCCTGTACCCATTAATACTGATTTTTTGGCCAGATCCGGCGTTATTAAACGAGTGTAACCAAATTCAGCAGCTGTTTTCATTGCAAACAATTTTAAAGCAAGCTCCAGCATCACAGCATCATTTTTTAAAAAATAAAATTTAGCTCCTGTAACTTTTGCTCCACTATCAAAATCAATTAAGTCCAACAGTTTACCCAATTCAACATGATCACGTGGTTTAAAATCAAATTGACGTGGGACGAGATGGGTTCTGATTACCATGTTTTCAGTATCATCGACACCTAAGGGAGTATCCTCAGCGAGTTGGTTGGGGATAGTTAATAACGCGTCTTGATATGATTCATCAATGCTTCTCAAGGTTTCTTCAAGTTGTGATATTTCATGATTTAATGCTCGACCTTTATCAATCATTGCTTGCTTATCAGACTGTGGTAACGTCGGGATTGCTTTAGCAATTTGATTTGCTTCCGCACGTTTATTTTCAAGTTCTAATAAATGATTTTTACGCTTGGCATAAATGACTAGTAAATTATCTAAGTCTGCTGTCATATTGCGTTTTTTTATATTGTCTCGAATAATTTCCGTGTTTTCTATTATATATTTTATATCAAGCATGATAAAACCTTATAAATTGAGAGGGCAGTTGTACTAACAAATTAAATGCACGTTATCGTGTCGTTTTTCTAACTCACAGTGATATTCCTGTATAGTTATCAGTAACCTAGGATCTGTTGAGATTCATTTTGAATTTTAGAACGTTGATCAAAGCATTCGATTAAATGAATACGCCTTGCATCAGCACTGATAATGATGAATTCAAAATTTTCAATGATAATTTTTTCACCCGATTTAGGTAAGTATCCGAAGTTAGCCATAATAATTCCGCCAATTGTATCATAACTTTCATCGCTAAAATTGGCCTGTAGCTCGTCATTGAATTCTTCGATAGGCATATGAGCTTTAATTATATAATGTGCATCACCATGCGCTTTAACATACGCTTCTTCGTCGATATCAAACTCATCAGCAATATCTCCAACAATTTGTTCAATGATGTCTTCAAGTGTTACAAAGCCAGAAATAGAACCGTATTCATCAACAACAATAGCCATATGATTTCGATTCGTTTTAAAATCATTCAGCAACGTATCTAATCGTTTGCTTTCCGGGACAATAGGGGCGACTCGCACAATGTCGGATAAATCTAATGTGTGATTTTCCTTATCTTGAAAACGCAATAAATCTTTGGCATGTAAAATACCAATAACTTCATCTTTATTCTCGGTCAAGACGGGGAAACGTGAGTGGCCCGAATAAGTGACAATGTGAATAATATCTTCAAGCTTGGCATTTTGATCAATACATGTCATTTGTTTCTTTGGGAGCATAATATCTCTAACCTGCAACTGAGCAAAAGCAAGCGCACCCTCTAGCATAGACAATGTTTCAGAATCAATCAGTGCACGAATTTGAGCATCGCGTAATAAACTAATTAATTGTTCCTTCGTTTGCGGTTCAACGTGTAAAAATTGTTTAATACGCATAAACCAAGACATTGAATCGTATTCTTTAGTCAATTTTATCATCCTCTAAATAGGGATTATCAAAACCGAGCTGACTTAATAGTTTAATTTCTAGGTTTTGCATTATAGCAGCATCGTCATCCTGAATATGATCATAATCTAATAAGTGCAGTACACCATGGATGACAATAAGCGCCCAGTGAGCATCAAGTGATTTATTTAATTCGATGCTTTCTTGTTTAAGGACGGCAGGACAGATAACGATATCGCCTAATAATGGACATTCTAATTCAATATTTTTTGGCAGATTAGCAGGGAAGGATAAGACATTCGTGGGTTTGTTTTGTTTACGATATGTCGTATTTAAATAGGTCATTTCCTCTGCATCAACTAATCGTAAGGTTAGTTCAGCTGATTCAGTTGTTACAGCAAGTGCTAGGGTGGCCCAGCTAATCAGCTCCTCATCATTAACAGGAGGCTTTTCCACAGATGCGTGTTGAACTTCAATATGGTATGTCATCTAAACTGTATTTGATTACGAAGAGGTAAGGATATTACATGGAGGGAGGTTTATGCAAGTGTTCCGATTTCACTCTCTATTAATGAGCTAATAGTAAAGTCTGCTTGTTGCGTAGATAACGACAGTTTTAATGCTTGCAAGCGGGTAATCATGCGGTTAGATAATTCAGAATTAGTCATTAATGTTGATATTGATCGCGCGAGTTCGGTGGCATTGCAGTCATATTGTAATAATTCAGGTACAATCATTTGATTTTGCAATAAATTACAAAGTCCTAAAAACCTAACCCGTATGAGTTTCGATGCGGCTAAATAAGTTAACCACGATGCTTTATAAATAATGCACATAGGTTTGATGAGTAGGGCGCATTCCAACGAAGCTGTGCCTGACGCGACAACTGCAAAATCACTACAATACACAACCTCTGAAGCTTGTTCCTGAATGAGTGAGTAAGGCAGTGTTGAGTTTGCTAAATACGATTCAATCAGTTCCGATTTGATTGTACGTGCCACAGGAATTACAAAGTGTAAATCAGGATGTTTCTGTATTAATTGTTTTGCTGCATCAAACAACACAGGCATGAGGCGAACAATTTCATTGCTTCTACTTCCTGGCAGCATTGCAATAATTCGTTTGTTTGAGGGGATTTTTAATCGCGATTTAAGCTCGGTAACATCTTGATTTACAAGTATTTTATCGACTAATGGATGGCCAACAAACGAGGCTGGAACGCCTCCTTTTTCATAAATGATTTTTTCGAATGGAAGAATCACTGCCATTTTATCAATATATGCACGAATTGTATGAATACGATTAGCTTTCCAAGCCCAAATTTGCGGGCTGATATAGTATAGTATTCGGATATTTAAATTCAGCTTTGCAAATTTAGCCAAACGTAAATTGAAACCAGGAAAATCAACCAAGATTAGTAAATCCGGTTTTTGCTTTTCTAAATGAACTTTAATGTCTTGAAAAGCGCGATAAAGAACGCGTGCATTTCGAATAACCTCAGAAATCCCTGTAGTACCAAAACACGCTAGGTTACAAATTATATCAGCGCCAGCGTCTTTCATATGCTGACCACCGATTCCACTGAAGTTAATGTTTGAATTTCGTTGCTTTAATTCACGAATAAAGGCGGCTGCATGTACATCACCTGATTCTTCGCCTGCAACAATAACGATTCGTTTAGACGGTTGCATGTTGCGATCGCAAGTTCTGATCAATCAATTCACTAATTTTAGAGGCAGTAGCTAGTGCTTCTCGACCATCCTGCCCCGTCACAAGCGGCGTGCTATCGTCTTGAATACATTGAACAAACGCTTTAACTTCATCTAATAACGCATCGGTTTTTTCAAAAATCAATTCATCGTGAGTTACGTCAGGAATTCCTGGGAATAATTCACCAGTTCCTTTTTTAAACACGGCAAATTGCTTTTGATGATAATCAACTGAAATATAGGAATTAGGTTGGAATATTCGCGTTTTACGTGCTGTTTTAAAGCTAATTCGACTTGCAGTCACGTTTGCAACGCAATGGTTTTCGAAAGTAATTCGGGCGTTTGCTATATCTATTGCAGAAGATAAAACAGGAGCGCCTTGTGCGTCAATTGAAACAATAGGGCTTTTTACAATAGTTTGAATAATATCAATATCATGAATCATTAGATCAAGAATGACATTCACATCAGCTCCTCGAGGTGTAAAAGGAGCTAAGCGCTGCGAATCGATAAACAATGGTTTTTCAAGATAAGGTTCTAAAGCCAAGCGCGCCGCATTAAAGCGCTCCAAATGGCCTACTTGTAATTTGACACCTTTTTCAAGGGCAATAGCAATTAATTCATCTGCTTGCGCAACTGTTTCAGTGATTGGCTTTTCAATTAGAACATGAATACCATGCAGTAGGCACTCACGAGCAATAGCATAATGTTCGCGAGTGGTTGCTGCGATACTAACAGCATCGACTCGCCCAAATAGATCGCGATAATCTATAAATCCAGGAACATTAAGCTCTAAAGAGACACGTTCACAGGCATCAGCATTGACATCACAGACAGCATCAAGCGTTGCATTTTCTAGCTGTTGATATTTTTGTGCATGAAATCGCCCAAGATATCCGATACCGATTACGGCGCATTTTATTTTAGACATATGTTTTTGCTACTGGTACAAATTGTGCGTATTATTGCACTAACCTGCTCTCATAGCAAATAGTGATTCTATAGGATATGATCCTAGTTTACCGCGCCTTAAGAACGATATATGAAACGTTATATTTATTGTATAATATGCCTTTATTCCACATCTTTATTTGCTTGGAATGCAACAGGACATCGCTTAATTGCACAAATCGCTTATGACTCCCTAACGCCTAAAGCCAAACATTTTTTTAATAAAAAAAACAGCGTATTAAACCACCACCACAAATCATATAATCTTGTAAATTCCGCAGTGTGGATGGATCATTTGTACGCGCCCGAATTTAATTCTTTGAGACCTATGCATTATATTGATTTGCCATTTACTAGAGATGGATCACCTTTACCAAAATCAAATAAGATCAACGCAATTGTTGCAATTAATATGTCGAAAAGAACGTTACTTAATCCTGCAGCTACGCCACTTGAACAAGCGATTGCTGTACGATTATTATGGCATGTCGTAGGCGATATTCATCAACCTTTACATGCTGTTACCTGCGTCAGTCAGCATTACCCGAAGGGAGACCAGGGTGGAAATCTCTACAAATTGAAAAAAAATCCAATCGCCAAAAACTTACATGCGTATTGGGATAAGGGCGGCGGATTATTAAGTCAAAATAAACGCTATCGACAACAAGAAATCAAACAACTGGCCAGACAATTAGAAGAACAATGGCCCTGCAACCAAGCCACAGTGGATACGAATCCATTCCATTGGGCCTTGGAATCACACGAATTGTCCAAAAAAAATGTTTATAATATCCATCACCATACTCCAGACGTAGCATATCAACAAAAAGCGCAGTTAATCACAGCCAAACGTATTGCAATCGCTGGTTGCAGATTAGCAGCGGTATCTATGAAAATTATGGATGCTCATAAGCGGCCTAATCTTTAAGTTAGGATTTCTCATGTTCCGGCGTCCAAATGAAATGATATAAAGAGAGTTTCTCATGACAGAATTGATTATAACCGGCAAAATATTAGGTGAGGGAAAATTCGGCGTAGTTAAAGAAGGCTTCTTACAAGGTATTCCCATTGCATGTAAGGAGATTGCTTTTTCAGACTCTGATGACGAGAAGATATTTATGAATGAAATTAAGATACAACATAATTTGAAACATGAAAATATTGTGAAGTTTCTTGATTGGTATATCGAAAAAAATTCTTACGGCATTATGATACTGGAGTTAATGTGTTTGAATTTGTATGAACTGATGTACGTACAAAACATCTTTTGGGATGAGTTAACACAAACACGTATAATTAAAGAAGTTGCAGCTGGCTTAGCTTATCTGCATGGAAAAAACATACTACATCGCGATATTAAGCCTGAAAATATACTACTGAATGGACAGCATACAGCTAAAATTTCTGATTTTGGATTTTCTGCGCAAACAACAGACGGTAAGATTTTTGGCAAGATAAAAGGTACTATTCCTTATATGGCCCCTGAACTTCTGAAAGCGTATTTAAACAAAATGGATTTTACGTATTCAAAAAAAACGGATATTTATGCTTTTGGCATTACATGTACCGAAATCATTCGTAGAAGAGAACCGTATGAATATGAGTCTTTTTCAAACGTGGAACTACTCATTGATATTAGCAATGGCTTACGTGACACATTACCTGTAGATGCACCACCAATACTCGCTGAAATTACAACCAATTGTGTGCAACAAAATCCGAGCGATAGAAAAAAAATAAATTTAATTGCGAAAACGCTATCCATCCACTATAAACAAGCATTAATTCAATCAAAAAATAATAAAGAGCATGAAAAGGTCGATTCCCCTAATCAGCAGCAACTACCATTAAATGATCGTGGAACGAAACTCTTTTCGGGAAAAGCACATTTTTGGAATAATCAAAACGAAAAGCAGTTACGTTCAAATGTCGTGTGTAATCATACGCATACGGACTGGGAAATAACACCTAAGCTAACATAGGCGACAAACCAGTGCTGGTTAGGGGGGCAACACTCGAAACAAACCTGATTTGATGATCATAGCACAAATAAAGAATATTATTTGTGCACATTAGTCATATTTTAATGTATAATAGCGCCATAGGTAACTTATACACAACCTGAATCGACGTCATCCAGAGCACGACGTACTTGGAATTCTAATCCGTATATAACAAATATTACCATCGAGGAATTATGTTAAATGTAACTGAGCACATAAATTTAACAAATGAAATATTAGGTGAAGGTGCGTTTGGTGTAGTTAAAAAAGGCTACTGGAACGAGATTCCTGTTGCATGTAAGAAGATTGATTTAAATAACGATTCGGCATTAATTGACTTCCAAAACGAGTTTACGATACAACATAAGCTCCAACATCAAAATATTGTGGGGATGTTGTTTGAGTCTGTAAAATATGGCATTTTAGGAATGGAGTTAATGTCGCAGGCTTTGGATAAGTTGGTATATCAGCAAAATGTTTTTATCAATGAGATAACGCAGCTACGAATTATCAAAGATATTGCAACTGGTCTGGCATATATACATGACAACAACATATTACATCGAGATATTAAGGTTGAAAATATACTACTGGATCAACAGCTTACAGCAAAAATATCAGACTTTGGATTTGCGACAACCGCAACGGATGGCGTTTTTTTTGACAGCTCGGCTGTGTGTACGCCATATTATGCTGCCCCTGAGCTTTTGAGCGTCTATTTTGATAATCAAATAAAGAATACAAATAATAATTACAGCTATTCCGAGGAGTCTGATAATTATGCTTTTGGAATTTTATGCTCAGCGATTATTCTCAAACAAATGCCATATTCGTCTTTTGCTATCGAGGCAACTAGATTATGCGGTAAAATTATAGAAGGTTTGCGGGACGCACTACCGTTAGATACCCCTAAAATATTAGCTGAAATTATAACTAATTGTGTGGCGCAAAATCCAAAGGATAGAAAAAAAATAAAATCGTTTATTGAAATTCTATCCAGCTATGAGCAGACCCTAGTACAGTCAAACTCTAATAAAGTAAGCGAAGTCGTTGGCAAACCCTTACAGGATTTACCAATGCGTGAACGAGGGGCCAAACTATTCTCTGGGAAAGCTCATTTTTGGAACAATCAAAATGAAAAGCAGTTACGTTCAAATACTGTCTGCAATCATACTTATACATCTATAGCACTTTAGCTAGGGCAGCAGTTCTGGAGGACGTAAGCCCAGGACTCAGTTCGATCTATAGCTGTGCAAAACAGAATTGTGTATTGAACAACACCTCTGGATCCCGCGGAGGTAGGGTTTGTGAAAATGAATTGTTACACACTCTAGTAAAATGAAATCCAGAGGTTCGGCTTACTACCTCTGGATTGTCTCATTCAGTTTCTTATCGAGTCATTTTAGGGGTTGGTATTTCATTTGTATCTTCAACTTTCTTGCCTACGGCTTTAGCTCTATCTGCTGTATTAATCACACCAGGTCCTTCATTTCTTGCCTTTAATTCCCGAGGGGTATCAAGCGGACCTAAATTATCCTTCAGCTCTTCTAATTCAATCATAGTATCTGTAGGACCGTTCATTGATTCTCGACGGAGTGCTTCAGCTTCTACTGCTGTATCAATTCTAGTTGAAGAAGATATTTTCTTACTATTTGCATGTAGCATATTAGTTTGCGTTAAGTTAGCTTTTTGTTTTTGTAGCTCTGCTGTCTTTAATTTCTCTGCTATGATTTTATTTGAGTTTTTAATAGGCATAAGATTCATCCGGTTAATTTTCGAAATTAATTATAAGCATATTTTATATAGTTAGTCCACTTTTGTTAAAAGTTATGCTTTCTGTAACGACTTCATAACAGCACCTAAAAATCGAGTTGCCTCCCCTCCTGTAACAGCACGATGATCGAAACTCAACGATAATGGGAGTAATCGATGTGATTCTATTTGGCCTTGCACGCTAACAACACCTTCGTATAATCGACCTACCGCCAAAATGGCTACCATCGGTGGAACAATAATGGGGCTTGCAAAACGACCCGCAAATTTCCCGAAATTAGACAAAGTAATTGTTGCCCCCTTTAATTGCTCAGCGGGAATAGTACGATCAATTACACTCTTTTTGTATTCATCGATTGTCGCACGCAATTGTTGTTCGCTTTGCGATTGAATATCATGCAACACTGGCACAAATAAGCCCTCATCATTATCCATTGCTAGGCCTAAATTAATTTTTTCAAAGCATTTTCTTGCACTATGTTTGGTATCAAACCATGCATTTAAAGCAGGCTCTACTTGACAAGCATCGCTTATAGCACGAATTAAACGGACGGTAATATCTGTATTGCTTTTCCATGCGTGAATATCTGCTTCATCGAAAATACTCACAGGAACAACATCATGATGAGATTGCACCATACTATTTAACATCGCACGCCGAACACCGCGTAGGGGCTCAAATCCATCTGGCACTTGAGATAGCTTTTCTGCTGCCTTTTCTACATCGTCCCGTGTGATAAAACCATGTTCGCCAGTACCAGTTAATGTATTCAAGTTCACATTCAATTTTTTAGCTAATAATTTGATATTGGGAGTAACTTTAGGTCGATTGCCAGTATTTTTATTTGAACCAATGATAAAGTTATCTTCACTTACTTCGGTGCTTTCTTCCAAATTGCCTACAACCGTACCTTTATCTACTCGAGGTGTAACGAGGGCTTCGAAAGCCATCAATGGGTCACCTGTTTTAATGACATCACCAGGCTGACCAAATAATTTTGCAATAGTTCCACTTTGAGGGCAGGGCACATCAACTACTGCTTTTGCTGTTTCCATTGAAACCAGCGGTTGATCAGCGGTAACGACATCGCCAATTTTGACAAACCATTCATGAATTTCGGCGTCAGGCAAACCCTCACCTAAATCAGGTAAATTAAAAATATCCATTCAAGTTACTCCATCAGAGTTAAAACAGTTGATTTAATACGTTCAACACTTGGTATGTACTGCTTCTCTAATTGAAAATAAGGCATAACAATGTCATATCCGGTCACACGTTGCACCGGAGCCACTAAGTCAGACAAGCAATGCTCCATAAGCAGGGCAGATATTTCAGCACCTACGCCACATGTTTTAGCTCCCTCGTGGACAATAACGCAACGGCCCGTTTTTTGTACCGAATTAATGATTGTTTCTATATCTAAAGGCTTTATTGTGGCAACATCGATGACGTCACAAGAAATACCTTCGTGGCTAAGTTGCGTGCTGGCTTGTAATGTTTCATGCATGCTTGCCCCCCAACTGATAAGAGTCACATCATCACCTTCTTTTATTGTAAAACAACGTCCAAGGGGCAATGCTTCACCATTATCTTCTACCGGTTGCTTCACCAAGCGATAAATTCGTTTAGGTTCCAGAAAAATAACAGGATCCGGATTACGAATAGCTGCAAGAAGCAACCCATAAGCACGTTTAGGAGAGGAGGGAATAACTACTTGTAAACCTGGGATGTGCGCAAATAGCGCTTCCGTGCTTTCAGAATGATGCTCTGGCGCACGAATGCCACCACCGAAGGGGGCGCGAAATACTATGGGGCAATTTAGTCTGCCTCGCGTACGATTACGCATTCGTGCAGCATGCGAAATAATTTGATTCATAGCAGGGTAGATAAAACCCATAAATTGAAATTCAGCAACTGGTTTCAGACCCTGAGTCGACATACCAACGGCAAGCCCTGCAATCATTGATTCAGCTAATGGGGAATCAAACACGCGTTTTTCACCAAACTGCTCTTGTAACCCAGCGGTAGCTCGAAATACACCGCCATTTTTACCGACGTCTTCACCAAAAACAATTACATCTTCATCATGGGCGAGCTCATATGCCAAGGCTTGGGTAACCGCTTCAACTAACGTGATATCAGGCATTTGACGCAACCTCCATGGCAATCGCTCTTTGTTCGATTAAATAATCTGGCAATGTAGCATAATGATAATCAAATATACTACTTAAAGGTTGCATCGGACGATTTAAATAGTCATCAACGGCAACTTGAATTTGTTGATTGCAGGTGCTGATTAATTCATCTTCTTGTTGCTGGTTCCAACCTATCTGTTTTTCCAGAAAACGTTTAAATCGTGGAATGGGTTCTTTCAACTGCGCCTGTTCAACATCTTCCTTCGGCTGATATCGTGTCGCATCATCTGCTGTGGTGTGATCAGATAAACGATATGATTTGGCCTCGATTAATGTTGGGCCTTCTCCGCGGCGCGCTTTTTCAATGGCGTCACCAATTGTTTGTCGGGTTGCTAAGATATCGTTGCCATCAACTTGAACACCATCGAAGCCGGCTGCTATCGCCTTTTGAGCCAGCGTTTGTGATGCTGTTTGTTTACTGAGATGGACTGAAATAGCCCATTGATTATTATTCACAATAAAAACAACGGGTAATTTCCAGACTCCCGCCACATTCATTGCCTCATAAAAATCCCCTTCAGACGTACCGCCATCGCCTATACATACCACAGCCACTCGCTCTTCATTTCGATATTGAAAGCTGAATGCAACACCCGCTGCATGTAAACATTGCGAAGCGATAGGAACACAAATTGGCAAGTCTTTAGATTTTGAATCGAACTGACTACCTCTCTCATCTCCACCCCAGTAGGCAAAAATATCAGACATTTTAACGCCGCGCTGAAATTGAGCTGCGTAATCACGATAATAAGGGATAAAAACATCTTCTTTGCGCATGGCGTGACCAATTGCGGTGGATATTGCCTCTTGGCCATTAATTGGGGCGTATGTGCCCATTTTACCTGTCCGCTGTAATGCAATTGCTTTTTTATCAAAAAGGCGGGTTAAAACCATAGTTTGATATAAATGCTCTAATGCCTCTTTATCGTGGGCAAATTGAGGCAATACCCCACATAGTTCAGCATGATCATCTAAGATCTGGATATAAGGTATTTCAAAATTGGCAACAATAGTTGTCATGGGGAATGTCCTTATTGTTATTGCGATTGGCAAAACAGTAGAATACGCAAATTTTTCAGTGATTTCTAGGGGCTGTTGACAATTCGGCTTTCGATGTTCAGCTGCTTGTTCCGGACACGTAAGCCTTGTGGAAATAAATTGTCAACAGCTTCTTGATGTCATTTTCTAAGTGCCCGCCTTAATACTTTACCAACATTACTTTTGGGTAGTTCATTATAAAACTCAATGGTCTTAGGAACTTTATAGCCAGTTAAGTGTAAATGACAATAAGCAATAATGTCTTCGGCAGTTAAACTTCGATCTTTTTTAACAACACATGCTTTTACTTGTTCCAAACCATCTTCCGATAATACACCAATAACACCCACTTCCAGAACACCTGGGATTTGCCCAATTACCTGTTCTACTTCATTGGGATAAATATTGAAACCAGAAACAATAATTAGGTCTTTGATTCGATCGACCAAATAAACAAATCCAAGTGCATCGACTTTAGCGCTATCGCCTGTACGTAAATAGCCATCAGGCCAAAATACCAAAGCAGTTTCATCTGGACGTTTCCAATAGCCAGGCATGACCTGCGGACCAAGCACACATAACTCCCCAGTTTCTCCTAAAGGCAGCTCTTTACCCTCTGTATCTCGTATTGAAATATTTGTAGAAGACACCGGTAATCCTATGCTGCCATTATATTCTTTCAGTGATAATGGATTGATAGTAACCGCTGGGCTAGTTTCTGTTAAACCATACGCTTCTAATATCGGGGATTTTGTAGTTTGCTTCCATTTTAGAGCTACACTTTTTTGCAACGCCATACCACCTGAAAGCGCTAATTTTAGTTTAGAAAAATCGACGTCTTTGAATTTAGGATTATTCAATAAGGAATTGAATAATGTATTAACACCCGTGATCGCTGTAAATTGAGTGTTTTTAATTTCACCGATAAACGTTACCGTATCACGAGGGTTCGTAATTAAGATGTTTTTAGCGCCTATTTTAAAAAAAGTAAAGCAATTGGCAGTTAATGAAAAAATATGATATAGCGGCAAGGCTGTAACAACAGTGTCATTTTTTCCCATACTCATTGGAGAGAGCCAAGCCGAGGCTTGGAGAATATTAGCAACCATATTTCTATGAGTTAATATAGCTCCTTTAAAAACACCCGTCGTTCCCCCAGTGTATTGAATAAATGCAATATCATCCTGACGAAATGATATAGGTTTTAATACCGAACGAGAGCCTTTTTTTAATACGGCATTGAAACGGCTGACGGTTAATGATTTATAGCTAGGTACCAACTGTTTTATATATTTAACTGCAAAGTTGACTGTCCATTTTTTTAGTAGCGGAAATCGATCACCTAATTCAGTTACAATCACATGATTCAATGTAGGAATTTTTGGCAATGAATCTTGAACAATATGGGCATAATTAGCTAAAACAACAATAGCTTCAGCTTCTGAATCGACCATTTGATGAGTAAATTCATCGGGTGTGTAGAGGGGGTTAGTATTAACTACAACATAACCAGCTCGTAAAATCCCAAATAAAGCAATCGGATATTGCAATAGGTTAGGCATCATAATGGCAATGCGAGCACCTTTTTTTAAATCGAGCTGCTGCAAGTAAGTAGCAAAATCAAGACTTAGCTTATCTAATTCAGCATAAGTCATCGTCGTACCCATATTAACAAACGCGATATTTTTACTATGTTTTTTGAATGATTCGTCAAATAATGCAACTAACGAAGCATAGGAATCAGGATGAATTTCGTGGGGAACACCCTGTTGATATTGATTTAACCACAACTTATCCATGGTACTAACCTTCTGTTATTAATGTCCTCATGGTAGTATACCGTATAACAAAAAAATGAGTTATGGTAGTCATGACAGATAATATATTGAAAGCACAAGCATTTAAATTAAAGGGCCGTCTGTATACGCTGACCGTAGTCCACTTGTTAAGTACCGACAAAGTCTTGTTTTTAGAGCAATTAGCAGAAGTTGTTGCTCGTGCTCCTAAATTATTTGATAAAACACCAGTGGTGCTTGATTGCTCCGCGTTAACTGATGAAGGGTTTGATTTAACCGAATTTTGCCATTGCTTGCGTGAATATCATATGATTCCAGTTGCTTTGCAAGGAGGACCTTCTGTAGCCCTCTTAGCTGAAATGCATGGGTTGCCTATATTGTCTGCTTCGTCTAATCACGATAAACCATTTATTGAACAAAACCATGTACCTGAGCAACCTAATTCAGCTGAAACTATCCGTACACGCTTATTAACGACACCAGTGCGTTCAGGCCAACAAGTAGTTAGTAAAGATGGGGACCTTGTAATTACAGCATCGGTAAGCCATGGTGCTGAACTGTTAGCAGATGGCAATATTCACATTTACGGTGCATTGCGTGGCCGGGCATTAGCAGGAATTGCCGGTGACAAACAGGCACGAATTTTTTGCCAATCATTAGATGCGGAGTTAGTTTCGATTGCAGGTTTTTATTGCTTAAGTGATGCAATCAAACCAGTTGCTGGTCCTTGTCAAATCTACCTTCAGGATGATCATATTCAAATTGAGCCGATATGATGTACGATGTTAACGAAGCTGTATTTATTTCAGATTTACATTTACATCCTGATATGCCGGAAATCACTCAGCAATTTTATGAATTTATTAAATGGGCAGCAGTTTATACCAAGAATATATATATTTTAGGCGATTTTTTTCATGTATGGCCTGGTGATGATGCAATAGATGAATGGAGCGGGGCAATCGCGGATCAATTGGCATGGTTAGCCGCGCAAGGCGTAGCGGTCTATTTTATGCATGGTAATCGTGACTTTTTATTGGGAAATCAGTTTTTCGCGCGTGCAAATCTACGTAAATTACCTGAAGCAAGCGTAATTAAATTAGGTCAAGAACGAGTAGCTGTAGTTCATGGTGATTGTTATTGCACCCACGATACGGGTCATCAATGGTTACGTCGATTGACTCGAAACAAGTTGTTTTCCACTCTGTTTTTAACCTTGCCCTATACTTTTCGAGCAAGAATTGTCCAGCAAGTAAGGCAATATAGCCAAACTAATCGCTCAAAACCTTTAACTAAAATGGAAGTTGTTGTGCCCGTGATGTTACGACATCTTCGCCGATTACGCGTACATCAAGTAATCCATGGGCATATTCATCAACCTGGCTTGAACTTGCATACCAATAAATGGGGTAATTATAAGCAATATGTACTAAGTGATTGGGATGAAAAGCCTACTTTAGTGTGTTATAATAAATCAAATAAATTTCATTTTATCCAATTTGGAGGATTTTATGGGTCTTAAGCCAGATGAGCAAAAAAAACTTGACGAATTAGAGAAGGCTAATTTAAAAGAGAAAATTAATATCGAAGAAGCGAATAAAGACCGTCAACGAAGACTAAAAGAAGCGCTAGAGAAAGGTCAGCAAAACGTAATACAAAAAATGACAGCCATGCAAGATCTTTATAGAAAAACAAAAGAGAAAACAAACAAGGCTTATGCTCAGGTTAACAAATCAGTCCAAGATCCTGACCGTCAGAATAGTATGCACACGTCTAGTTTAGCGTCAATGATTATGGATATGTCACCGCGGTTTGAGCATCTTATGAATTTTATTATTGGAAAATCAACGGAAGCTATTCGTTACACCAGTATGCACGGATTAGGAGCCGCAGAATATTTAGGAGTCGAAGAATATATTGAAGACATGGGGATACTTCATCCTACGCCCTGGCCGGTAGCTAGCACAATGTATTTTAATTTGTGTAACTATTTTAGAAACGAGAAAAAGGAATTTGATATACCCGATTTAAAATATTTTGCGAATATGGGCGAGCAAGGCGAGTTAACGCTCGATTGGGCGTCTGATTACATCAAAGATTTTATGATTCAGCGTAATGCAATAGGGGAGCCAGAACTTGATACCAATGGAAATAAAATAGTCAATAAAGAGAAATCAGCGTTATTTCAGTGTGAATTACAACGAGCGTTGATGGATTGGCTTCAAGAAAATCAATATTTTGTGGGTCCTCAAGAAGCAGACGGCAAGTTCAGAGTTTATCCACAAAGTGTTGGAATAAAGCAAAGTGATAACACTTGGACATTAGATCCAACCCAGGTGTACAATCGCTATGAACTTACCGACTGTACCAATGGTATGCCTAATCCTAATGCTGTGCCTAAAAACAACATGAAACCGCTTCATATTTCTGCGGAAGAGTTTTATACACTTCGTGACAATCCAGATCATTCTTTCGCTAAATTTCTGGATACTAAATTCGATGGGTTAGATCTAGATTTAGAACAAAGTAATAGTTTCAGACCTTGATTCTATTTAGGAGTGATTGTACAGAGGCGTCATCTCCCAAATCAATGCTCACTACCATTGGGGATGGCGCTTTAATATGCTGGACGCTTGACATAACGTACATTTTGGGAAGATAACTTATGGATGAGAACATACAACACTCAATGGACGACGAATTTTCAACGTGGTTTTCCTCTTATGGCTTGATCACAATAGAGCGTATTCTTTATCAACTGGGGTTTCATTTAAAACATGATGAACTGGCAAAAATTATTCAAGATAAAGAAAATGGTTACGCCGTGTTTTTACGTTTACCATTTAAAAATATTCTAAATGGTATTATTTTAAATCAAGCACAAGACTATCGTGAATATGCTCAAAAGTTATTTATAGATTATCTTTTATCGGGTACAGCGAATGCCCCAGGCCCAGAAGACGCCCCCATACAAGCTGGAAGTACACGCGATTTACTTGAAAAAGAGCGATTACTTCTCATAGAAGTAGGTGATCACTACGACTTAGAAGAATTTGAACACAACAAATTAATAGCAGAAAGCCAAAAAACTTTAATCGCTTTAGCAAAAGAGATAGGAAATACACCGCTCACAAATGATCTTATTGAAGAAGTTAAGATTAAAATAGCACCTTATGAGGAGAGGGCCGTTCAGTTAACTGCAAATTTGCGTCAGTACAGGACTCAATTTTATGAGTTTATTTTACGAGCTCGGGATATGATAGAAACGTTACCCGAATATCATCTAGATGAAGTAAAAAATGAAGAAAATCGCTCTACACTTTATTTCGATTCAAATATTGGAGAAGAGAGAGGCAAGTAGCGTTTTTTGCAACGGCCCAAGCAATTCAAAATACCGCGCCGCCGTTGCAAACGTAATGGAGCAATCCTAGAAACTAACTACTCATAACTGCTTAATAAACTGCTTTATCAACCGATTTAATTTTTCTGCTGCCAAAGATGCCATCTCGACTACAGCATCGTGACTATGTCCGCTTGTATTTAATCCAGTTGCATAATTCGTAACAGTCGAAATAACTGCAACCTTCATACCGCAATGTGTTGCCACCAACACCTCTGGTACAGTCGACATGCCAACTACATCAGCACCCAAAAGACGAAATGCCCTAATTTCTGCGGCAGTTTCGTAATTCGGCCCCAGAACGGCCATGTAGACACCTTGATGTAGTGTAATATCATTTGTTTCAGCTAACTGAAGGAATTTATGACGCAAATCGGAATCATAGGCATTATCTAAAGGATAAAAACGAGAACCAAATTCATCGTCATTAGGACCTACTAATGGATTTCCTGGCTGTAAATTTATGTGATCTTTGATTACGACCAATTCACCTGGGCCCATTGCTTCATGAAGGGATCCTGCTGCGTTCGTTGCTAAAAAATACTCGCATCCTAGCAATTTTAAGGTTCGAACGTAAGTTTTGACAACCTCATGATTGTTACCTTCATAAGCATGTGCTCGACCTTGTAAACAAACTATTTCTACGCCAGATAGTGTACCAAATACGAGTTTACCGGCATGCCCATGAACTGCGCCACGTGGAAAACCAGCTAATTCAGAATAGGGAATAGAAATTGTATTATCTAACTGTTCCGCAAGACTACCTAAGCCAGAACCTAAAACAATACCAATTTTAGGTTTTAATTGAGGATATTTTTCTTTAATTTGTGCGGCAGCTTGATGTGCTTGCGTGTTATTTATAGTCATTTTTAATTTATATAAGATATAGAATAATGGTGGCAAACTATACGCATAATTTTTGAAATTTACAATCTAATGATACAATCGATTTCCACAAGGCCTACCTCTCGCGGCTTGTCTGCGGGATCCAGTTCGATCTAATAGCTGCGCATAGAATGGTGTATTGAGCAATATTTCTGGATCCCGCGGACAAGCCGCGGGACGTCGAAATATGAATTTTTAAAAGCCACTAATATTGCTACGAATTTAAAGGATAAACTATGAATCACATTTTTCTGGGCGTTAATATTGATCATGTAGCGACGCTACGCCAAGCTCGCGGCACACGTTACCCTGACCCGGTTCAAGCGGCTATCGATGCAGAAGAAGCTGGAGCGGATGGTATTACGTTGCATATGCGTGAAGATCGTCGTCATATTCAAGAACGTGATGTTCGTATGATAAAAGCAGTCCTACAAACGAGAATGAATCTTGAGTTGGCTATTACCGATGCAATGCTCCACTTTGCAGAAGAAATTCAACCTGAGAATGCCTGTTTAGTTCCTGAAAAACGTGAAGAATTAACTACAGAAGGTGGCTTGGATGTCATTACGCATTTTAAAACTGTTGCTCAAGCCGTAAAACGTTTGCAAGCAAATGGTAGTGAAGTATCGTTATTTATCGATCCTGATTGTAAACAAATAGATGCGGCTCTTGAAACAGGCGCTACTACAATAGAACTCCATACCGGGTGTTATGCTGATGCTAAAAATGCGACCATTCAAGCAGAAGAATTTAAGCGCATTAGACAAGCAGCCGAATATGCTGCTAATCTTAAGCTAATAGTGAATGCTGGACATGGATTACATTATCATAATGTTCAACCCATTGCAGCCATTCAACAGTTCCATGAACTTAATATTGGTCATGCCATCGTAGCGAGAGCGCTTTCTTGTGGTTTTAAAGAGGCGGTTAAAAGTATGAGGCAATTAATGCAGGAAGCTAGACATGAGACGACCATCAGATGACGCAATTGTAATTCGTATTACTGGTGATTCCGGCGACGGTGTGCAATTAGTAGGGGAGCAGCTTACTATAACTGCTGCATTAACTGGTCGAGAGGTGCGTACCTTACCTGACTTTCCTGCAGAAATTCGTGCTCCAGCCGGAACAGTTGGCGGTGTTTCAGGATTTCAGCTTGCTATGGCAGAGCATGCCTTATTTACGGCAGGTGAATCGCTGGATGTCTTAGTTGCTTTAAATCCAGCGGCACTTAAAAACTCATTACAATATTTGAAACAAGATGGTGTGTTGATCCTCAATGAAGAAAGCATGCAAGCAAGAGATTGGGAAAAGGCGGGTTGCAACTCCGCTTTGCTAAGTGATGCTGAATCACGCTATCAAGTCGTTTCATTACCCTTAATTAGTTATACGTTAAAAGCATTGGAAGGCTTGGATATCAGCCATGCTGAAGCCAAAAAATCAAAAAACTTTTATGTTTTGGGTTTGGTTTTATGGCTATTTGATTTACCGACAGACAATTGTATTGCATTTATTACTAAAAAATTTAAAGCAAATGCAATCATTGTCAAAGCGAATGAACAGGCATTACTTGCGGGCTATAATTATGCCATGACCTTAGAATTAGCGCGTCGTTCTTACATGATGGGGCAAATTAGTCGTTCCCCAGGCGAATATCGACAAATTACTGGGGTAGAAGCCGTGGCTTTGGCCGTTGCATCGGTTGCTGTTAGCACGCAAACCCCTACGTTGGTGGCGGGATATCCCATTACGCCATCATCAGCTATTTTACAAGAATGTGCTAAATTAAGTGATTTTGGCGTACAGCTATTACAATCGGAAGATGAAATTGCTGCTATTTGTGCCTGTATTGGTGCTGCATTTGGTGGCTGTCTTGCACTAACATGTACATCAGGTCCTGGATTGGATTTAAAAAGTGAAAGTATTGGATTGGCCGTTGTCAGTGAATTACCTTTGGTTATTATAGATGTGCAGCGAGCAGGGGCCTCTACAGGGCTCCCAACGAAAACAGGACAGAGCGATTTACGTCAGGCTTTATATGGCCGGCATGGTGAGGCACCATTACCCGTTTTAGCCCCCACCACACCGGCTGATTGTTTCACGACAATCATCGAAGCGTTTACAATTGCGACGCGATATATGACGCCCGTTATCGTATTGATGGATGCTTATTTAGCAATAGCGGCCCAACCCTGGAAAATTCCTGATCTAGATTCACTTGTGATGCCTAAAATTGATATCAATCGCTTCCCTAAGCCTTATCAACGAGACGAAAACTTAAGTCGAAGTTGGAATATTCCTGGTACACCAGGTTATATTCATCAATTAGGTGGATTAGAGAAACAAGGCGACGACGGACACGTAAGTTACGATGCTGAAAATCATCAAAAAATGGTAAATTTACGTGCTCAAAAAGTAATTAACATAGCGAAAGATTATCCACCAGTCATTATTGAAGGCGATAAAAACGCTGCCATCCTGTTAATTGGTTGGGGGAGCACCTTTGGAAGTTTGGAGTCTGCGCTTATCCAATGCCAAGCTGATGGCGTTGCTGTAGCGATGATTCATTTGCGCCATTTGAACCCATTACCTCGAGAGCTCAATGAAGTGTTACATCAATTTAAACATATATTAGTTGCTGAGTTAAATTCAGGTCAATTGTGCCAATTATTACGTGCTGAATATTTAGTAAATGCAAAATCGATTAGTCAATGTAATGGGCAACCGTTTTCAACGCAGTTTTTGGTGAATGCAATTAATACACTGACAAAGGAAATCACTCATGAACAAGACAATGTACAAGCGTGAAGATTTTAGTAACGATGTTGAGGTTCGGTGGTGTCCAGGATGCGGTGATTACGCCATTTTAGCAGCCTTGCAACGCACATTGCCAGAATTAGGACTAGCTCCCGAAAAACACGTTTTTGTTTCAGGAATAGGCTGCGCGGGACGGTTACCTTATTATATGAATACTTATGGATTTCATACGATTCATGGTAGAGCATTAGCAGTAGCTACTGGATTGAAAGCATTGCGTGATGATTTAACTGTATGGGTTATCACTGGTGATGGGGATGCTTTAAGCATTGGAGGCAATCATCTGATTCATTGCCTTCGTAGAAATGTAAACGTTAACATTTTGTTAATTAACAATCAGGTGTATGGCTTAACTAAAGGCCAATTTTCACCTACTTCTCAACAAGGACAAATTACAAAAACGTCCCCCAACGGGGTAGCTTGCCAGCCGGTTAATCCATTGACATTAGCATTGGCAGCTGGCGCTAGCTTTGTTGCGCGAGCGGTAGACAAAGATCCAAATCAACTAGGTGCTATTTTAAAAGAAGCGAATGAACATGAAGGTTGTTCTTTCATTGAAATTTATCAGGACTGTCATATTTTCAATGAAGGCGCATTTGATTCCTTTTCTTTAAAAGCAAATCGAGCAGAACATACGATTCAATTAAAAGAGGGCGAGCCTTTATTGTTTGGGCAAAATCACGATAAAGGATTGGCGTTAAACGGTGAAACATTAGAATGCGTTGCCAGTGAGCAGGCCTCAAGTTATCGTCATAACTCGAGCGATTTTATAGCTGCGATGCGTTTAGCCAATTTAACTGCAGCGGAACACCCTGTACCAATTGGTGTCTATTATAAAAAACCGCGGGAAGTTTTTAACTTATCTTGTAAATTCAAGAAAACAGTCAACGATCTTCCCGAGCTATTTCGTTCAAAAGCTAGCTGGTATAGCCGGTAGGGTAATGCCTAAAGCTGCAACTGGCTCTTGTTCAAGAACTGGTTCATCCGTTAATGTGCTATTATAATCCTGAACATCAGCACAAAAATGAAACACTGGAACCACCGTAAGGGCACATAAAACAGTCAAGACAACGGCTAATGTTTTACGAAGCAACTCCAACGCCACAAAAAGAATGACTAAGCTGTGACATATACCCGGTAGATTGGCTGTACATTTCAGCACGAAAGCCGCGGATGAATCGGGTTTTCGATATAATAAATCATATAACGAATAGGATAATTTCCGGGATAATAATGGAAATATTAGGAAATCCAACAAACCAAGCTGTCCGTTTAACGATACAATTTGCTTACGCTCTAGGTCAATAAATCCCTCTTTAAATAAATTATATAACAGGATCCGCTTATATGAAGGATCAGGGAGCTTAGATAAGTATTTAAGTGCTTCAGTATTTGCTTCAAGTACAAAAGATCTTCTCGCCTCAGTTGCCCCCCCTAAGCTATCAGCTAGTTGGCCGAATGCATCACCGATTGGTGCAAGAGATTCGCTCATTTTTATCAGAGTCAGCTCGAAGGAGGTTTTTGCGGGAGGGGCGAACCACATGCTGCCACTAATACTAAACTTAAGATTGGTCTCAATTGCCCACTCTCTACCTGTATTTTCTTTTACTACCTGCTTCAAAGCCTCTTTTTGATAAACAATGAATTGTTTTTTTCCCGCTTTATCTAAAAAGCTATAGCTCACTTCCTTCTCGTCTTGTTGTAAGAATATTATTTTTTTCACTGGAAGTTTTGCTTCGTTACTGTTGTTGTACGAAGTGACAATAAACTTCATACAGTTTACGGCGTTGTTTCGGATGTCATCAGGTATATCTTGTATGTAATCATTTATCTTATATTTATGTGTATTTTCCTCTTTATATAGATAAATGGTATTTTCTTTTACAGAACTGTCTTTGTTTGGATGTTTATTCAGTATAGGATATGTAGGTTCATAAAGAATAAAGTCATATCGATCCCTCTCTAAACCACCTGGAACTTGCCAAATATCCCATTCATCAATGTTGAAGTCTGAAAGCAGAGAGGCATCTTGTGGTGCTGGGTTAGTTTGGACATCTGTCGGAGTGATATGTGATTCGGGGTAATGAATACCTAAAATTGCACGATACATAACCGAGCATCGTTGAAAATAAGTTAAGCTTGCATCGTGACGAGCTCGGTGTAATGGGCCTTGTTTATCAAATACAGACTTGTCTTGTATCAAATGTAGCTCGTTAGATTCATCTACATAGTGTGCGCCTGGCCTCACAGAATAAGTATTATTTGTAAGACCAGTAACCTTAAAAAAATGCTGTTCGAATGATTGTTTACTCATAACTTAACCTATGATCGATAAATAGATGCTTAATTTTAACACCAATGTGTTTGTATTTCAATCAAAAATAAGATGCCAAAAAAGCCAAAATCCAGAAGAATTATGAGGTAACCAGCACTCGATTTTATGGAAAGTTGTCTTAGCTTTCTTTGCTACGCTATAACGACAAATAGCTTTTCGAGACATTGTGATTCATCAATTCGGATTCGCACCGTGCTCTTCAGGATTTACTTCATTGGGATTATTGTAAGGGTCATCACCAGGATCTGGCTGCGCTTTTTGCGGTGGGTAATATCTTTCGGGTTTGGTCTCTATATCCGCAGGCGTATTGGCCGGCATGGGTTCACCTGGAACTTTATTTTCTACGGCATAAGCATTTGAAGTGATAAATAAGAGAAAAAGAGTTAGTACAGCGAGCCTTTTCAATATTCGCTCCATTTATAAAAGAGGGTGAGCCCTTCACTTGAGTTCTTTGCCCACCCATTGCTATTATTTCAATTAATCTCGACCAGAAAATGCGTTCAATAAATTCAATAAACTAATAAATAAGTTATAGATTGAAACATAAAGCGAGACTGTTGCACTGATATAATTTGTTTCTCCACCATGGATAATTTCACTGGTTTGAAAGAGAATTAATCCCGAAGAGATTAGAACAAACGCCGCTGATATAACTAATTGCAATGCAGGTATTTGAAAGAATATTCCAGCGATCATGGCGAGTAGAACAACCATCATAGCAACAAACAAGAAACCTGATAGATAACTGAAATCTTTTCGTGTTGTCAGGACATAAGCCGATAACCCGAAGAAAATCATACCGGTTCCACCAAATGCCATAGCAATTAACTGAGGACCATTACTAAATTGTGAAAGAGAATAGTTTAAAACTGGCCCTAATGCATACCCCATAAACCCTGTAAATGCAAAAACGCTAATTAGCCCTAAAGAACTGTTTCTAAGCGCATGAGTTAAGAACATCAGCCCATATGCCCCAACGATAAAAACTAAGGGGTTTAAATAACGTGTGCCTGCAATAACAGATAAATATGCTGTAAATGCACTAAAAAGAAAGGTCATTCCGAGTAGTAAATAAGTATTTCGTAATACTTTGTTGGTGGCTAAAACTGACTCCGCCGTCCGATGAATCGTTGAAACAGAATTTTTGTTCATGATAGCTCCATTAATTAGATTTTATATTAGACTATTATAACATAGATGGTGTCAAGATATTGGATTTCAAGAGGGAAATCATTATGATAGCTTGAGACGGTAATGAAACTAGAGATAATCCATATGAAATCAGCTTTAAATTTTGCAAAAGAAACGTTATTAAAACCTGCCGCTTTAGATGAACGGCGAATCGAAAAAATTCTTAATTCTATGATGACAAAACATGTTGACGCAGCTGATCTTTATTTTCAAAGCTCTAGTTATGAATCATGGTATTTAGAGGATTCTGAGGTTAAAAGTGGCAGCTACTCTATCGATCGAGGTGTTGGCATTCGAGCCGTCAGTGGTGATAAAACAGGCTATGCTTATTGCGATGATATTTTATTGCCCGCAATTGAGCGAGCTGCTAACGCCGCTCGTTCAATTGCATTTGGATCGCATTCAGTGCCATCAATAGTTAATACGTCATCCAAATCAAGCATTCGCTACACGCCAATCAACCCAATTGACACCATGAATAAACAAGAAAAAATTGCGTTACTTGAAGCAATTGATAAAGAAGCCAGACGGTGTGATTCACGTGTTATTCAAGTAAATGCATCATTAAGTGGGTGCCATGAAGTTATTTTAATAGCAGACATGCAAGGCCAAATGGTGGCTGACGTCAGACCCCTCGTTAGCATTCACGTAAGTGTTATCCTCGAAGATAAAGGGCGACGTGAGTCCGGTCGCTGTGGTGGTGGTGGGCGATATGCATATTCTTATTTTACTGAAAAAGATCGTGCATTGGAGTATGCAAGAGAAGCTGTACGTGAAGCGGTTGTTAATTTAGATGCTGTGGATGCTCCGGCTGGCATGATGCCTGTTGTGTTAGGACCAGGATGGCCAGGGGTATTATTACATGAGGCAGTGGGGCATGGCTTAGAAGGGGATTTTAATAGAAAGGGACTATCCGCTTTTGCTGGCCGACTAGGCGAACTGGTTGCAGCACCTGGTATAACTGTCGTTGATGATGGAACCTTAGAAAACAGACGCGGCTCATTAACCATCGACGATGAAGGCACGCCTACACAATGCACTACCTTAATTGAAAACGGTAAGTTGGTTAATTACATGCAAGATAAATTAAATGCCAAGTTAATGGGCATGCAACCCACAGGAAATTGTCGTCGTGAATCATATGCACATGTTCCCATGCCTCGCATGACGAATACATATATGCTCGCTGGCTCACATGATCCTAAAGACATTATTAGTTCCGTCAAAAAAGGGTTGTATGCAGTTAATTTTGGAGGAGGACAAGTTGATATTACTTCCGGTCAATTTGTATTCTCTGCCAGTGAAGCTTATTTGATTGAAAATGGAAAAATTACTACGCCTGTTAAGGGTGCAACATTAATTGGTAATGGACCGGATGTAATGAAAAAAATCACCATGATTGGTAATGATTTAGCCTTAGACGATGGAATCGGCGTTTGTGGAAAAGATGGTCAATCGGTACCTGTAGGTGTGGGGCAGCCAACTGTTAAAATTGATGGTTTAACTGTGGGCGGCACAAAGTAGACTATTGGTTAGGGGCTGTTGACAACGCGTTTTTGACGTCCCGCGACGTGTTCGCGGGATCCATTTTGATCTGATGTTGTGCAATGATCATATATAGAATGCAAGATCGGTGGATATAGGGCTTTTCATGATGAATTAGCAATAGAACCTAAGGATAGGAATGACTCAATTTAAAACGCTATTTAATCTAGATAAAATGCTTCTTAAGTCCTATCTACGATTTGTCGGCTGGTTTTTCTTCATCAATGCCTTGGTTTTTTTTGTATTGGGATCAAGCTATTTACTCACTACGCTCCAGAGTCCCACATTATTTAAAAATTTGATGGCAGATTATTCTAGTTTGCAGGGAAAAATAATAACTATTATTTATACCTTAGCTAATTTTTTGAGTTATATGACCGTATTGGCATTTATTCCGGCTAGCATTGTCTGCTTGTTATTACTCTTTTTTCCCAATAAACGATTACTTTTTTTTTCCAGTATCGTCCTTTCAACAACTAGTATTTTGTTGCTCATCCTAGATTGTCAAATTTATGCCATGTTCAAATTTCATATTAATATGGTGTTATTAAATTTTATATTCGGTGCAGAATCTCAAGCACTATTCAATTTATCATTTTATGAATATGTAACCATAATTAGCTTAGTTGTTGGAATTCTTGTGTTTGAAACAATTTTAGCTTGGGGTACATGGAAATATATTATTATTCCGAACCGATTGAAAGTAGGTAAAGAGCTTCTTGTATCCTGGTTTGGTTGTGCTTTATTTAGCTATTTTACCATGATGCTTAGTTTGTCTATTTACCATAACAATTTATTTATTCAGCAAGCTGCTAATTTACCTTTTTACAATTCGTTTTTAGCCTTGGCTATTCCTAAAAAAAATGCCGGCGATTTGTTGATGCATTACGGCGAAGAGCATTATATGCAAGCGCTATACTCTACTGATAAAATGAATTACCCGCTACATCCAATGCAATGTGACCGAGTCAATTCAGCTAAAAAACCATATAATATTATTTTTATAATGGTTGATTCACTAAGATTTGATAGCTTAAAATTTATGCCACATGTTATGCAATTTGCTAAAAAAAGTTGGCAGTTTAACCAACACATGAGTGGCGGTAACTCAACTCAAGCTGGATTGTTTTCGCTATTTTACTCCATTCCTAGTACTTACTGGACTGCCACCTTAAAACAACACATTTCCCCTGTATTCATCGATTTGTTGCTCAAAGAAGGGTACGATACCCGTATTATCTATTCAAGCGAAATGCGAAATCCGCCATTGGATAAAACCATTTATCAAAAATTATCACATCTTCCTTTAAACGGATCTACAAAAAAAGATGTGGGTGATTGGGATCGCGATACGACTGATCAAGCCGTGACCTTTTTAAAGCAAAAGAATGGTAAGGGCCCATTTTTTTTAAATTTACTTTATAACGCCCCTCATGCTTTTTGTAGCGCAGAAAGTTTCCCCATGGTTTATCAATCCTCGAAGAAAAACTGCTCCCGTATTGGTATGAGTAATAATACAGATCCTAAACCGTATTATCACAACTATTTAAATACAGTGCATTTTATAGATTTAGAATTAGCAACTTTGTTGAAAACAATTAAAGAGGAAGGGTATTTGGAAAATAGCATTATTATTCTTACTTCAGATCATGGCCAGGAGTTTAACGATAATCGTCAAAATTATTGGGGGCACGCAAGCAATTATTCTTCATTTCAAATCCATGTACCATTATTGATTCACTGGCCTAATCAACCAGCAAAACAAATCACGCATACAACAACTGGTTATGATCTAGTACCTACATTATTAGTTCGTCTTTTCAATTGCAGGAATACACTTTCCGATTACAGTGTAGGGCAAGATTTGTTATCAGAAAATGGTCGTTCTGAATTTTTTTTGGTGGGTAGCTATACCACCACATGCATTGTAGAACCGAATCGTTTAACGACATTACATTCATCTGGAGAAATGAGTATAACCGACGCTAAATTACAGCCAATCCCTAATGCAAAACCGCAAAAAAATAGGTTTAATCAGGCATTAACATTGATGAGGAAATATTATTTGTAATGGCTAAATTCGAGTCATGAAGGGGTACATTCATTTGTTGAAAATTCATCGGTTTGAGTCTCAACAGAACGAATCTTAACTTTTGGTATCTTAATTGTTTGGGTATCAGATTCATCCTCTCCGCCTTTACCCTCTGGGCTCTGTTGCACTCCTAGTGAATTAGCAATATTCCTATTCCAAAAAAGCATGCGATTTAAAGCTGTTTTATTTCCTATCATGGAAGGTGATTGATTTGATTCTAAATCCCTTATTCTAGCTTCTTGCATTTCAATTTTATTGAGTAAACCTTTTTTTTCAAGAACAGTTATTTGCTCCTGAATGTTCTGTATGAAATTAGGAACTAATTGATTTAATAATTTATCTTTAATTAGTTGTCCGGAATAACTAATGCCACCACCGTTACTTAACTTATTAAGAAAACCAATAATTTTAATCTGCTCTTTACCTTGAGTTATATCGATTTCGATATTTTCTGAGGTGGCTTCTAACCGATTTAAATTGGTAATTAATAAGGCCAAATCATTTTTCAACGCTTCATAAACGGGTTCACCCAGAAAATCAGAAGTTAATAAATGCGGTTTAATCAACTGCTGTGTATAAAATATATAATTAAATAAAGTAGCTCGTTTACTTTTCGTTTCCGTCAAGTGTTTAACTTGCTCCTCGATTGAAAGAACTTTTGTATCAAACGTATGAAAATCAGCTATTTCTGCTGGCGGTGGTTTTGGTAGTTCAATTATTGTTTTGAAATTTAAATTATGTTCATAATAAATAGAGATGATATTATTTAATGCATCATAGAGTTCTTGTAAACTAGAAATCATTTGAGTACTCACAAATTTCAGAGTTGTGCTGAAACTATAATAGTATTCGCCCGTGAAATGCAATCTCAATATACTTTTGAAGGGTAATTAATAAATGCAAATATGGATTGATGCCGACGCGTGTCCTAAACCGATCAAAGAAATACTATTTCGTGCCGCAATTCGTACTCATATACCGTTAATCGTTGTCTCAAATCACATGTTAACTATTCCTAGGACGCCTCATATTAAAAAAATTCAATTGGGAGCAGGTCTCGATGTTGTGGATAAGCATATTGTTTTACATGTGCAACCAGGTGATCTGGTGATTACAGCAGACATTCCTTTTGCTGATGAAGTGATTGCAAAAGGAGGACTCGTTCTCAATCCTAGAGGCGAATTATTATCGGCTAATAATATTAAGCAACGTTTGGGTCTACGTAACATGAATGATTTAATGCGTGGCTCCGGAATGATAACCGGTGGCCCCGTTCCTTTGCATACGAGAGATATTCAAAAGTTCGCAAAACAATTGGACATTTGGATTGCAAAGAGCAATCCAAACTAAAAGTAATATGAAGATAGAACATATACACAATTAATTTAACTTCAAACGCATTATGCTAAAATGTCTCCTATGCCTTTACACTACGTTAATTTTTTTGCCATAACTGAGAGTTTTTTATGATAAGCGAACTGATTCATTTACGGGTTAAGCGTTTTTTTTGTTTTCTGTTTGTTATTTTGTTTCAAACCCATGTTTTTTCTGCAGACATAAACACGTATTTCAACACCATCAAAGCCAGCCCGAAAGACCTGTATGAATTTTTTAGACATATGCCAAAAGGGGGAGAGCTTCATTATCACTTTGATGGCAGCGCATATCCAAATGCGCTTATTAACCAAATAAAACAAAAGAAATATTGTATTAATCCGCTTAATTATCAAATCAGTGGGTTTAACAATGATTGCCAAGGTCAGGATACACAGCACTTTTTCGCTGATAAAATGCATGAAAAAAAGCTCTTTCGATCCTGGACTATGAAAGATTTCGAGGTGAAATCCGATTCTAATTCTGAGCATTTTTTTCAATCATTTGATAAAACTCATCTGATATACGAAGAATCATATATTCCACTATTAGCTGATATGATGTTACGAGCCGCACGACAGCATGAGTTATATATGGAAATTATTATGTTGCACGCGACACATACTGATGAGTTTGCTAATTTAATTAAAAACACATCATCTTTGGCCGATAAAAAAAGTATACTTCTAGCTAATGCTGACTTCCAAAATGAGATCCAAAAACAAATAGCAAAGGCTGATTCATACAACAAACAAGTCCGCCAATTTTTGCATTGCGACAGCAATCCTAAGCAATCCGTTTGCTTATTAGATGTTAGATTTCAATTTTTTGTTAGTCGAAATAGTGAAATTAATCATGTGTTTGTGGAAGCGCTCATGGGATTTGCAGCCACTGCACAATCGTCACATATTGTTGGTGTTAATTTGGTGCAGTCAGAAGGAGCACCTATTGCTCGTAAGGATTTCAAGGCACAAATGAGAATTTTTGAATTTTTGCATAAGCAATATCCAATCGTTTCTATTGCTTTGCATGCGGGGGAATTTAACCCAACAGTCGGCTCTCTCGATGATTTATCGTCTCATATCCATGATTCCGTTTATATTGGTCATGCTAAAAGAATCGGGCATGGAGTGAATATTTTGCAAGAAAAACAGCATTCAACTTTAACCAACTACATGGTTAAAAATCAAATCGCTGTCGAAATTAATTTAACAAGTAATCATGTCTTGCTATCTGTACAAGGAAAAACACACCCGATTTTATATTATTTACAACAAAATGTTCCCATTGTTTTATCAACCGATGATGAAGGTGTTTTGTTAACAAATTTAAGTAAGGAATATACACAAGCAGTGTTGCTGTATAAATTAAATTACGCCAGGATTAAACGTATAAATCGGAACGCACTAACTTATAGCTTTTTACCAGGAAAGAGCATTTGGCTCGATCCCGTCAAACAAACGTTAGTATCTGATTGTCAAAATTTAATGAGTTCTAAATGTAAACGATTTATCAAAACCAGTAAAAAAGCTCAGCTACAATGGCAGCTTGAAAATCAATTGGTTGTGTTTGAGAACGAATTCTTAAAAAATTAATTGGATATAGATTGTGATTTGGTTATTATGGATGGAGAAAAATTATCGGTAATCGTGTTTAAAGGGACTTTTTATGGCATTAAAACGGATGCTAATATTATTTATTATTATTATAGTATTCATTAATCTAGCTACGTATACCATTTTTGTCTCATCTGGAAATGTATTTCAGCAATATGCTTATGAACATCATTTAGCACTCAACATATACTCTCACGATAGCGTGATTAGTTTCCGCATTACAACATTGATCCTTATTCTTTGTCTTTTTAAGCAATTTCAAAAATTAAATTATCAACGAGCAGTCATCTCTGTATTGATGCTCATTCTGTTTCTACTCCCTATTTCAGTTAAAACCTTTCCGATTTTGTCAGGTTGCAGCAATACGATAAATACACTTTCCCAGGCGTGGTTACAACTTTATCTGCCGTCAGCATTCCGCGCAACGATCACTGGTTTTTTAGCTAGCATGTATGGCTTCATCGCTATTAGAAGTGCTTATATGGAAAAGTTTTTAAGTGCCTCCATTGCAAATGAGTATATTACCGGGGGAATACTAATTGTCAGTTTGTTCTTCTTTTTGATTTTTTCATTCAAAATTAAAGCTCCTGAAGCGAATGAATCACCTGAACCTACAGAGAGTATTTTTAAATTAATCCTTAAATATCCCCTTGTTTTTATTATCTGTTTTTTTGCTGGATTAAATGCAGGGATTATCTTTTATACATTAATTTTAGGGGCAGAGGCATTGCCCAAACAACCTCCGCAAATTTATCAATATATAGTTTATGCCGCTACTATATTAGGTCCTGTCGCTCTTGGGCGATGCGCTGATAAGTTTGGAATTGCTTTTGTAGCTGTATGCTCCGTTTTCGTGTTAACACTTTGCAGTGTATTCAATTTTGGATTAAGTTATATGCATATTGAGTGGCCAATACCGTATTATATTGTTGCATTTATTGACGCAGGATTTGTAGCTAGTCTTTGGGGGCTGGTTTGCTCCTTAATTGGGAAGAATCTTCGTAATCAAGGTATATTTCGTTCCATGGCAATTTCTAATATTATTCTTAATGTGGGAATTCTTAGTTGCGTTCAAATTTTACAGCAATTTTCACAATCCTATTTGTTCACCATGTTGGTTTTTAGTGCTATTAACCTATGTTTTTGGGGCGTTATCTGGTATTTGTATGTTTATTCCGCATCAACTCAATATGTTAAATAGCGCATCAAAAAGTGTCGTCATTTGTGAATGACGTGAAGAAATCTAGAGCGATTTCAATAGAAATTTTCTCTGGATTATTTCGCTAAAGCTCGGAAGACGGTTTTTTAGCTTATATTGAGTGATATTCATGTCCGATCGTCTTGTTTTAACAGAGTTACAAAATCCCCTGATTTTAAATCAAGCTAAGGCATTAGAAGGTAAAGGGTGGATTGAACAAACCGAAGATTATTGCTATTTAAAAATAACTGACGATTACATTCATTCGATTCATCCTATCCTGACCGAGTATCATCGTCATATTGAAAAACCGGATTATTTTAATTCGCCAGATGCAGCGGGCGCTCATATTTCGGTAATTTATCCCGAAGAAAAAACTATTCCATATATAGAAAATATAGGTCAAATTCATACATTTCAGATTTGTAAGTTGATTAAAGCTCAGTATGACCTAGTGGAGTACTATGTTCTATCGATCACCTCATCGTCTTTAGCAGTACTTCGTCAAACACACCATCTTTCTGCAAAACCAGTATTTAAAGGACACGAAATTATGTTCCATATCACTATTGGTGTGAGAAGATTGAGCTATTTTGGCTGAAATATACAGATAGCTAGCTAGTGGAATGTGATATAATATGCACTAGTTTTTTACCAATTAGTTGATGTTTAATGATAGATAACAGCAAAATTACCATGAGTTCTCAAGATGAACCGTTGTTTTCACAGTTGGCTTTAAATGAGCCATTGCTTAATAATTTAGACTCCCTGGGTTATGTCACCATGACCCCAATTCAATTTAAAAGCTTACCAAGATTATTGACTGGCTGTGATGTGATTGCCAGAGCCAAAACTGGTAGTGGTAAAACAGTAGCATTTGGTTTAACAATTTTAAATCGAATTAATCTTAAGTTTTTTGGGGCTCAAGCATTAGTTTTATGTCCCACTCGTGAGTTAGCCGAACAGGTGAGTCAAGCGATACGTCAACTTGCTCGTCAAATGCCAAACGTTAAAATTATTAATTTATCTGGTGGCTTACCCATGAGACCTCAACAGGACTCTCTGAGACACGGTTCACATATTGTGGTCGGTACGCCAGGTCGAGTATTAAAGCACCTTGAAAAGGAGACTTTAGTATTAAATAACTTAGCAATGTTGGTTTTGGATGAAGCAGATAGAATGCTAGATATGGGTTTTTTGGATGACATGCAATCGATTCGTCGAGCCTGCCCCAATAATCGTCAAACATTGTTGTTTTCTGCGACATATCCGCCGGAAATTAAAGCGCTGTCGCATGAGTTTATGCATAATCCTGAAGAAATTTTTATTGAACAAGCGCTTTTTGACCAACAAATCGATCAGGTATTTTATGAAACGAGGTCAAATACTAAGTTTATGACTTTAGTAGCATTATTAAAACACCATCAACCAATTTCGACACTGATTTTTTGTAATACCAAGCAACGAACAATCGAATTGACCGAGTTGTTGAATGGAGCAGGGTTTAATGCAACCGCATTAAATGGCGATATGGAACAAGTCGATCGTGATTTATCGATCATACAGTTTACTAATCAAAGCTGTGCTATTCTGGTCGCAACAGATGTTGCTGCACGTGGATTAGATATTAAAGAACTCCCCTTAGTTATCAACTATGAATTAGCATTTGAAAGTGATGTACATACGCATCGTATTGGACGAACAGGCCGAGCAGGTCATAAAGGGATTGCAATCACATTGACAACAGCAGCAGATGCTGAGCGTCTTTTGGTACTTGAAGATGCTAATTTACAACCACTAACTTGGGAAAACGTTGCTAATATACCAGAAAATAATAAAATGCCATCTGGCCCTCATATGGTTACGCTTTGTTTGGATGTGGGTAAAAAAGATAAAATTCGTGCAGGAGACATTTTAGGTGCGCTCACAAAAGACGCTGCTTTACCGAATGATGCCATCGGTAAAATTGATATCTTACCGCTAAAATCATACGTTGCTATTCATAAAAATCATGCAACATCAGCATATCAATATTTTCAAAAAGGAAAATTGAAAGGGCGTAGTGTGTATGTTAGAAAATTGTAAGTACTCCAATTTTGGGTGTATCATAATAAACGCCTCGGGTACGTCATCCTGAGCTCAAGTATCATTGGTCTTTATGGAGAAATAAAAATGGATAAAATCAAGCCTTTATTTACAGCAACGGCTACAGCTAGTGGCGGTCGCAATGGCCATAGTGAAACGACAGACAGTTCTGTAAAAGTTAATTTATCACTGCCTAAAGCGATGGGTGGGGAAGAAAGAGCGAATACAACAACACCAGAACATCTTTTTGCAGCGGGGTACGCAGCTTGTTTTGGTGGGGCGTTAGAGTTTGTTGCTAAAGAACATAAAAAGGATGCGTCAAAAGCCAATGTTACATGCAGCGTTTCAATTGGCCCTCGCGACGGTGGTGGATTCGGATTAGCTGTAAAACTGAAAGTTAAGGATGATCAGTTATCTCAAACAGATCTTTCTGCCTTCGCGCATGAAGCTCATGAAAAAATATGCCCTTATTCGCATGCAACCCGTGGGAACGTTGAAGTAGTGCTTGAGATTAATGGCGCAGATAACTAATACGCATAAATTGTCCTCAGCTCCTAGTGCAATTTTCTAAAGACAAATCTATTCTTTATACCTAGTTTTTGTCTCAAAAGCACCGCAAAGATCGTTCCGTTTACGATAAGTAATAACGTGGTAGCAGCGGCAGTTCCAGTGATACCATACCAATATGTTGCAGGGATGGTACATAATACTATAAGCACAATTTCTAAAAAAACTACTTTCAAAACGGTGGCTTCGAAGCCACCGTAAAGTAGCATAACTCCTGCAATTTGGTTAGTACCCGCATACCAAATACCTATAGTTAAAATGATTAAAGCAGACTGTCCCTGCATGTAGTCACTACCAAACATGTTAAGTAGCTCGGCTGAAAAAAAGATAATCCCCAACGCGATAATTGTCATTATAGAAAATACAGTTCTATTGGTTCTATCTAACTTTAACTGTAGTTCTTTTTTTCCTGCTTCACTGGTTAAGGCATGAGATATTGTTGGCTTTAATTTCTGATAAAGATAGTTTGGTACTAACCACACAAGGGAGGAAACAGTTAATACAGCACCATAATAACCAACAATCGCCCCATTTGCTGCAAAAAATTTAACAATAAAAATATCCATAGAGGAAATAATCAAATAAAGTATGTTATTCAAAATTAATTTAGATGAACGTTTAAACCATTCGGATTTTATAATTTCTGTTGAAAATATATTTTTAATACCTAAGAGCAGCATGGTTATTACATTATGTCTTAAATACAGCAACATGAGATTGGCTATAATTACATAAGATAGGCATAACACGACACCAAATGTGAGAAAACTAACATGCATCTGAAATACACTAAGAAATAAGTAAAATAGCAAAAATTCTAAAGCAAATACGCCTATAACGGAAAAACACATCGAAACGAGGACTACATTAGTACTTAATAAAAAATTTGAAAGTAATTTGAATAATGCAGCGATTGGCGTAACCCATAAAACGAATATGATTAAAGGGTAGCTGCTTATATCACGCAAACCTATAAAATGCGCTCCCATCATAGCTACCATTAAAATTAGCGCTAGTGCCCGAGCTAGCAAAAGATTCATGCTAACAAGCTTTATATTCCAAGCAATGTAATCTTCAGCTGTTGACTGAGTATTTGCTGCTAAATATCTGGATAAAAAACATTGTGCTCCAGTGTCTGTCCCAAATAGTACTAAACTAATAAAAATTCCTAAGACTTTAACGGCAAGGCTGTATTCACCATAAAATGCAGCACTTAAATTACGAGCAAGGTATATATTAAGTAGATATTGAACAATATAGCCCGTCACAGCTATAGTAAATAAGACAAATACAAATTTACTTTCTTTATTCATGACAAATCCTTGTAATTATTTGGCCTGAGAAAATGATTCTCAGAATCCATGAGTTCCGCGACTTCTTCGCGGAGATATTGCTCAATACACAATATACAACTTTATTGCACAACGATAGATCGAACTGGATCCTATGGACAAGCCGCGGACATCGAAATTCGTCAACAGAATCTAGACTCGCTATCATAATAAATCTAATTATTACTTAGCACTAGCCATATAAGCAGTAAATTCCTCGGTTTTTTTGTGTAGGCAGTCATACTTTTTGGTTTGCCAAAGAATACTTAACATGATAACTATATTAATTGGTGCAGCTATCTTATTAGGCCAACCCCAATCTAAACACCATGAAGAGATTGTGTCTAATAGTGCTAATGAGAGATTTAAATAAATAAAGTATGTGCTCATTCCATTCGCTGCTTTTAAAACATTATTTTTCATAAGTTGGGGCAAGCAATAAACGATACCGAACAGTCGTGCGATGACACCTATCACAAATACTATTTTAGTATCTAAAACGCCATGCGCAAGCTTAAAAAAACAATAAAGAAGCGCGAGGTTAAATATTAAAACGGCTGTAAGTATTGATACAAGTAGTGCACGTTGTTGATGCATAAAATAGTTAATTAATTGCAGATGCTGAATACTAACAAGTGTTAAAGTAACCGTTGATACAATTTGATACTGCCAGGGGAGACGATTTGTAACACCATATAATAAATCAAAAAAACAACTGATATAAAGTAAAAAATGCAGCCATAAACTTAATTGTGCGATATTTTGGGGTTTTTGGTTATGAAGAATTTGTGGAATATAAACAATGAAATAGAGCGCAAACGATATATTCATAGTGGTGCTACCAATTTCTGCTATCATAGTCACACTATCAATAATTTTAATAAAACATTTTAGTCATGAATACTATTGATGTCAATTTGGAGCCGATGCCACGTTCTGAGTTAACGTGTCTTTATGTTGTTTCCAATCTGGCATAAATTGACTCATCAAAGCATAAAATCTTTGATTATGACTGGCTTCCAATAAATGCACCATTTCATGCACTAAAACATATTCTAAGCAAATTAAAGGCTTTTGCATTAAAATTAAATTAAGCCATATGCGTTTTTTCCTTGTATTACAAGAACCCCAACGCGTTTTCATAATTTTGATGCCCCATTCGTTAACCTGGACACCAATAATGGGCTCCCATTTGCTAATTAATTGTGGCAATAATGCTTTCATTTCTGCGCGATGCCAAGATTGAAGGCGCCTATTTTCTTGATTACTCTCACTATCAAGTGTTCTAAGCAGCGTTTCAGCGTGTAAATGAACAGTTTTAAGGTGTTTTTTAATCCAATTTTCTTTACTTTTAAGATAGTTTAGTAATAGAGGTTTAGAACAAGTCCAGGGCGCACTGACAGTTACTGTGCCGCGGTGATCAATACGAAGATTAATGTTTTTAATTTGCTTTTTAAAAACATTAATCTTAATCTGATTCAACGTGATGACATAAGATGGCGCAGATGTATTATTCGGCATCGTGAGTATCTTTTTCTTGAATTTGAATCATTTATTAATTCTCATGTTAAAGTTAGAATTATATAAGATTATACGGTACAAGGATTATGTATGTTAAAAAAAAACTTACTATCTAGCTTTTTAACCGTTGCAACAGCAAACGTAGCTGATGCCGGTGGTGATCTGGTAACCGTGATGGACTCAGGTATTCAAGCCCTAACTCTTGACATGAAAATGGTTGGTCCTGCCTATACTGTGACTTGTAAAGGAGGCAATAATCTAGCTATTTTACAGGCGACTGGTTTAGCACCCGCCGGCTCGGTCTTAGTGATTAATGTCAATGGGTATATGGGAACAGGGCACGTAGGTGATCTTGTCTCTTCTGCCTGTCGTGCGCGTGGAGTGGTAGGAATAGTCATTGACGGTGCCTGTCGTGATGTAGATGATATCATCAAAATGAAATTCCCAGTATTTTCTCGTGGTAGTTGCCCTCGTGGCAATTTAAAACTAAAAGATGGTACTATAAACCAACCAATCGAATGTGGTGGGATTAAAGTCAATCCTGGCGATATTATTTTTGGTGATGGGACAGGAGTTGTTGTTTTTCCTCAAGAGCAAGCCCAGGCAATTTATGATAAAGCGAAAGAAATTACCATGAAAGAAGTAGATATATTAAATAAATTGCAGGAAGGTAAAACGCTTTTGGACATTTTAGGCATTGAAGGCATTTAGCTAAGGAAACTCATGTTAGATTTTAAAAAGGAAATTTTAAGTGGAATACCGAACGAACTACCGGTATGTCAACCATTTGATCATAGGGTAAGTCACGCACCCAAACGTAAAGATTGCTTAACTGTAGTAGAAAAAAAATTAGCGGTACAAAACGCTTTACGTTATTTCAAACCTGAACTTCATCTCGAACTTGCAAAAGAATTTGCAGAAGAGCTACGTTTGTATGGACGAATTTATATGTATAGATATCGTCCCACATATCCAATGTATGCTCGCTCAATTGACGAATACCCATATCGTTCACATCAAGCTGCAGCAATTATGTTGATGTTACAAAATAACCTTGACCCTCGTGTTGCGCAACATCCCCATGAATTGCTCACCTATGGTGGTAATGGTTCGGTATTTCAAAATTGGGCACAATATTTATTAACCATGCAATATCTGGCAACGATGACTGACGAGCAGACATTAGTTCTTTACTCAGGCCATCCTTTGGGGTTATTTCCTTCACACAAAGATGCGCCACGAGTGGTTGTAACGAATGGAATGATGGTGCCTAATTATTCAAAACCGGATGATTGGGAGCGTTTTAATGCGTTAGGCGTTACTCAATATGGACAAATGACAGCAGGTTCTTTTATGTATATTGGTCCTCAAGGCATTGTACATGGCACAACTATTACCATATTAAATGCAGGGCGTAAAATTGCGAAAGAAAGTGAAGGGCTTGCTGGTAAAGTATTTGTATCCGCTGGTCTAGGAGGAATGTCAGGCGCGCAAGCAAAAGCAGCGGTGATTGCTGGAGCCATTGCAGTGATAGCGGAAATTAATCCAACAGCAGTAGAAAAACGGCACAGCCAAGGGTGGGTAGATGAAGTTTACACTGATTTAAATAGCTTAATTCAACGACTGTTGGAGGCTAGAACAAAAAAAGAAGCGGTTTCATTAGCTTATGAAGGAAACGTGGTTGATTTGTGGGAAATGTTAGCGGCGAAACAAATTGATATTGAATTAGGCTCCGACCAGACTTCCTTACATAATCCTTGGGCTGGTGGATATTATCCAGCAGACATGTCATTTGAGAAAGCACAACATTTGATGGTGACTGATCCTAAGCAATTTCGTCAAGCCGTCGAAAAAACTTTAATTCGACACGTAAAGGCAATCAACCAATTAACTGCCAGAGGCATGTACTTTTTCGACTACGGTAATGCGTTTCTGCTAGAAGCCGGTCGTGCAGGGGCTGATATTCTCAAAGCTGATGGATCATTCAAATATCAATCTTATGTTCAAGATATTATGGGCCCACTTTGCTTCGATTATGGGTTTGGACCATTTCGATGGGTTTGTACTTCTGGATTGGAGAAGGATTTAGCTATTACCGATGCATTAGCAGCAGAAGTGCTTGAGTCCCTTGCTAAGCAAGCTCCAAAAGAAATTCAACAACAAATGATGGATAATGTTCATTGGATTAAAGCTGCTTTAGATAATCGATTAGTTGTTGGTTCTCAAGCTCGTATTTTATATGCGGATGCTGAGGGGCGAATTAAAATTGCCGAAGCATTTAATGACGCTATCAAAGCAAAAAAAATCTCTGGGCCAATTGTTCTTGGCCGTGATCACCATGATGTTTCGGGAACTGATTCTCCCTACCGGGAAACGTCCAATATTTATGATGGTTCTCAATTTACAGCAGATATGTCCGTCCAAAATGTTATTGGCGATGCCTGTCGAGGTGCGACATGGGTATCTTTACATAATGGCGGTGGAGTAGGTTGGGGGGAAGTCATGAACGGCGGTTTTGGGTTGTTGCTCGATGGCTCACCTGAGGCTGAGCGACGATTAAAATCTATGTTATTTTGGGATGTAAATAATGGTATTGCTCGTCGCAGTTGGGCTAGAAATGCAGGCGCAATAGCCACAGCAAAACGCGCGATGCAGCATGAGCCTAATCTATCGGTGACAATGCCTAATTTAGTTGAATCAACTATTTTAGACGACTTGTTTATGGTATAATCACTGCCCATTTTAAGAGGATATAGTTTTCTCTCCAGCTACGTCATGCTCACTTAGAAAAGCGTGGTGGAGAGTTACGAGGATAGACAGTGATTACATTAAATGAATTGGCCATGACTTTTGGGTCCAAGCTATTGTTTTCTGATGTGAATTTGAATCTCAATTCAAAACAAGCTTATGCATTAGTAGGCGCAAACGGTTGTGGAAAATCAACTTTTTTCAAATTAATTACTGGCGAGGAAGAAGTTAGTTTTGGTGAAATTATTATTCCCAAAGATTCCACCATTGGTTGGCTGAAGCAAGATCAGTTTCGCTATGAAGATACCCCTATATGTGATGTTGTTTTGCAAGGAAAACAAGCTTTATGGCATGCACTGCAGGAAAAAGAAGATTTGTTTGCCTCTGAAGAATGGGATGACAAAAAAGGATTTCGATATGCCGAAGTGGAAGAATTAATTCTTCATTATGATGGCTATAATGCGTCAATTAAAATTGAAAGCATTTTAACAGGTCTTGGTATCCCCGTTGAATATCATCAAAAACCATTAAAAGCGCTATCTGGTGGTTATAAATTACGTGTGCTATTGGCCCAAACCTTATTTCAAAATCCGTCGATTTTATTATTAGACGAACCAACTAACCATTTAGACATCGTTTCTATACAATGGTTAGAGCAATTTCTAAAAACGACTTTTAATGGATTAACGATATTTATATCTCATGATGTTGAGTTTATTGATAATCTTGCAGATCACATTTTAGATATTGATTATGGTGAAATTAGAAAATACTCAGGTAAATATCCGTTATTTTTAGCGGAAAAACAATTACTGCAAGACCAGAAACTGATTGAAAAAAAGAGTGCTGAAGAAAAAATAGCTCATTTGCAAAAATTTGTTGATCGTTTTGGCGCAAAAGCATCGAAAGCCAGCTTAGCTCGCTCTCGAATGAAAATGATCGAAAAAATTGAAGTCCCAGATCTGGTAAATTCGTCTCGAATAGCACCGCATTTTAATTTTGTCCCCAAACGCCCCTCAGGAAAATTAGCTTGTAAATTGAAAGGAATAACTAAGTCCTTTCAAGATAAGCAATTATTCAAAAATTTTAATTGTGAAATTCAGCGCCAAGACAAGCTGGCTATTTTAGGTGTGAATGGTCGTGGAAAGTCGACTTTAATTAAAATAATGTTAGGACTTGTTACTCCCGATGAAGGTGCAGTCGAATGGGGTAGTGAAGTACGCATTAGTTATTTTTCTCAAGATCATCACGATTTGTTGAATCATTCAATTAGCGTTTTTGACTGGTTAAATGAGATGGCTGTTGGCTGTACGGAACAGCAGGTTCGCAAGGTATTAGGTCAAATGCTTTTTACCAAAGACAGCGTGGATAAAGATATTTTGTCTTTGAGTGGGGGAGAGTCAGCTCGATTATTGTTGGGCAAAGTGATTTTAGAGTCACCTAATATCTTATTATTAGATGAACCCACCAATCATATGGATATAGAAACCATCGAGGTGTTAGCTGAAGCATTAAAACAATACACTGGAACATTGATTTTTGTTAGTCATAATCGTTATTTTGTCGAAAAGATTGCTACAAGAATTTTATATTTTTGTGACAATGGTAAAATTGATGACTTTAGAGGGCATTATCATGAGTATCTGTCCGAGAAGTCGTGATATTGAGTAGGATATAAATATGTCAGATGTTAACCCAATCGATATCGCGCTTTTTTTAAATGAGTATTGGCAAAAAAAGCCTCTTGTGATTCGTCAAGCTTATCCTGAATTTACCAATCCACTTTCGCCAGAGGAATTAGCTGGTTTAGCATTGGAGGAGGAAGTCGAAAGTCGAATCGTATTAGAAACACCGAATCAAGCACCTTATTGGCAATTGCGACGAGGTCCGTTTGTTGAGTCTGACTTTACTAAGTTGCCTAAAACTCATTGGACCTTGTTAGTGCAAGGTGTGGATCGCCTGATTCCAGAGGTTGCACTATTGTTGAATTATTTTGATTGGTTACCTCAATGGCGAATTGATGATGTGATGATTAGTTATGCAACAACACAGGGAAGTGTTGGTCCCCATTATGATAATTACGATGTTTTTTTATATCAGGCTAGCGGGCGTCGCAAATGGAAATTAACGACTAAAAATTGCAATAAAGGAAATGCATTACCTGATGTCGATTTGCGTATCATGGCCCAATTTGATGTAGAGGAAGAATATATTTTAGAACCAGGTGATATGCTCTATCTGCCTCCTCATATCGGACATCATGGCATATCGTTAAGTGATGAATGCATGACCTACTCATTTGGTTATAGAAGTTATCAAGGACAAGAGTTATGGGAAAGCTTTGGTGATTTCTTATCTGAAAATGAAGCATTTAGCTCATTGTTTGTTGATCCTAACTGGGCTAATTTACCTGCAACCTCCGAAATTACACCAGAGGCTTGGGTTCAAGCCCGCAATCTTATGCGACAGGCATTAGATGACGATCAATTAATGCAATCCTGGTTTGGTTGCTTTGCTACGCGCCTAGATCCACAGTCAGAACAACACATGCCCTTACCATTAGACGAAGCAAATAGACCAACTCTCAAGTCGTTTATGAAACAATTACACCGCGTAAATATATTAGAAAGAGATGCTACTTGTCGTTTGGCTTACATCGATCAAGCAGGTGAATTAGATTTATATATAAACGGCAGTATCTGGGACATTACGAACGTTTCCGCTGGATTAGTTCAATATGTAGCAAACAATCGATTATTGAATCGGCAAGACTTATTACCTTATCTGACAGATGAAGATAATCAAAATTTCCTGTATGAGCTTTGGATTTTGCAGTGGTTACAACTCATCGATAATACAACTAGCAACGATTAGACATAGGAAGTCTCCGTAAATGACAGTATTATTGTCACTTACGGAGCTGAGAAATTTAATTATTGCATCGGACCACGTTTAGTGTTGGAATTAGATTGACCGTCGCCAGTTGGGTCACTTCTTTCTACAGGTGTTCCAGGATTTGGTTTTTCGGACCCCTCAACTGAGAAAGTTCTTTCTCCAGGTTCTCCAACAACACCTCCAGGTTCTGCAGGAGTTTGTTCTTTGGACTCCGCAGCAGCGCATGCACTACTTATAGGCAACGCGGTGCATATGAAACAAGCTACACACCATGATAATATGGTTTTGATAAGCATAACACGCTCCTGATTAATGATTCTCTATAATTAATCTTAGTGTAAAAACTTAGATACGTCAAAATTCATAATTATATTTGAAGTGTGTATTTCGGCCTAGTCGAACACTTATTTTCGGCTTTAATCGAACGGCTAATCAAACTCATAATGTTTAATATTTAAACTACAATATCTCTTCTTAAAATGAGTTGAGGTATTCAGAATAAGTCGATTATCTATGCGTAAGATTAAAGAAATTTTTAGGCAGCATCATAACAACCGAAGTTACCGTGATATTGCTGCGAGCTTGAACGTAGGCATTAGCACCATTAGTGATTACTTGAGTCGTGCCTTGGCCTTTTTCGGATGAGTGGTCTGAGGAAGAACTCTATCAGAAGCTGTTTAACCCATTAAATAAAAAACCAGTTAAACGACCATTGCCAGAGTGGGAAGATATACATCGTGAACTACGCAAAAAAGGAATGCCGATACAACTAGCAACGATCAGACTTAGTAAGTCTCCGTAAATGACAGTATTTTTGTCACTTTACGGAGCTGAGAAATTTAATTACAGCCTCGGACCACGTTTAGTGTTCGAATTAGGTTGACCGCCGCCAGCTGGTCCTCCAGTTGGTTCTCCAGTTCGTCCTGCAGGTTCTTCTCCAGGACCTTCAGGAGTTTGTGCTTTGGACTCCGCAGCAAAAGCGCATGCACCGCTTATAGGCAACGCGGTGAATATGAAACAAGCCACACACCATGATAATATGGTTTTGATAAGCATAACAAGCTCCTGATTAATGATTTTCTATAATTAATCTTAGTGTGCAAACTTTGATACGTCAATATTTGCAGTCTTTAAGTGTGATATTTTAACCAAATTGGCAGTACTTTATTAAGATATGTCATGAACTTCCACAATCCCACCTGCATTTCTATACTTCCAGAAGGATCAGTTTTCTTTTCAGGATAGGCAATTCCAAATCCGAATAACCCAGGACCTATAATACCTACGTGAGGGTTATAATTTATGTGTTCATAATTACCTAAAATAATACTGTTGCGTTGTCTAAAACCAACGGCGTAAATTGCTTTGTCACATTGCGGCAAGTACCGAGCAATATTGGGCTCAATACTCGTATAGCGTTCTAAATTTGTAGGCCATATCCCATCAATGTATTGCCTTGCCCATTCAGCGGTGTGGCCCTTTAATCCAGTGTTATCAAATAAAATCCAATCATCCATATCCAGTGCATAACAACAAGGCGATCGATAGAAATTAATAATTTTCTTAACACCAAGATTAACTAAATTTTGAATAATGATTATGGCAGAATGTGAAGAACCAAAAACAGCATACGTTTTATCTAAGTTAATTTCTTTTTGTAATCGTTCATTATCAATAGCATCTTCAAAAGGTATCGTTTTTATAGCAGGATAATTAAGACTTTGAGGTAAAGCACCCGTGGCCAAAATTACATTTTTAGCACGATATGTTGTAGAGCTACCTTCAAGCAACCAGCTACGATCAGAAAGAATAGTTGTATGAACAATCATTCTTTCACTATGAACGCTTTCCAAGAGTCGATTAGTGACCCATTGCAGAGGTTCCACGATATGGTGTAACAGGCAAGTTTCATTCCGTGGAAGGCTATTTATTTTAAATTCACATGGAGCAATTGAATAAGCAAAAGATGGTGAAGCATATAGAAAATCGAGAAATAATTGCACTTTAGTATTACTGGATACATTTTTCCATAAACGTCCTAGGTCACCTACCGTAAAATAAGGGTCAATCCACAGAATTTTGGAAGAATGAATTCCTTGGTCTAATAGTCGACCCACCGCAGCAATTCCAGCAGGTCCGGCACCAACAATTGCCCAATCATATATTTTTTTAGACATAGTCCATGCTTAACTAAGAAGTCGATATTCATTCTGTCACTTTTTTTAATAAGCTGCAATTGTGTGTCATTCCATACGACATACATGTCATTAGAAATCAAAGACAGAATTGCTTTTATTTTACTTTGTAGATACCCTGTGAATCTTTCCAATTATTGAATTTGAGTAATGCAATCCTTAGATGTTATTATTATTGGTGCGGGCGCTGCCGGGCTAATGTGTGGAATCGAAGCAGGTAAGCGCGGTCGAGATGTTCTTATTTTAGACAAAACCAATAAGCCCGGTAAGAAAATTTTAATGTCAGGAGGAGGGCGTTGTAATTTTACCAATACCCAAACAAGTCCTCAGCAATTTATATCTCATAATCCTCATTTTTGTAAATCAGCATTGAGTCGGTATACGCCATGGCACTTTATTAGTATGGTTGAGCGCCACAAAATTCCCTATTTTGAAAAAAAACTAGGTCAACTTTTTTGTGAAGATAAGTCGATGCGTATAGTCGACATGCTTTTGAGTGAATGTAAACAATATCACGTTGATCTTAAATGTGACCAATCAATAACGAGCATTAAACAAGACAATGATGGATTTGTTGTCGATTGTAATCAACGCAAATATCGATGCAAATCATTAGTCATTGCGACAGGGGGGCTATCGATCCCCACATTAGGCTCTAGCCCATTTGGTTATCAGGTGGCGGCCCAATTCGGTTTGAATGTTTATCAAACACGCGCAGGCTTGGTGCCATTCACGTTACACGTTCAGGATAAATTACGTTATGAAAGCTTATCCGGAATTTCAGTTGATTGCTCCGTTACCTGTAATCAGCAAACCTTTCAAGAAAATATGTTGTTTACGCATCGAGGTCTAAGTGGACCAGCTATGCTACAAATATCTTCTTATTGGAATGCCGGCGAAGAGTTAGTAATTAAAGGACTTCCTGAAACTGATTTATACAATGAACTGATTCAAGCGCAGCAAAATCAAGCTGAAAGTAGTTGCAAAACCATTTTAAGTAAGTATATGGCAAAAAGAGTCCTAGATGTTTTTTATGACGATACCACGTTAAATAGAGCGATGAAGCAATTTTCTATTAAGCACTTAGAAGACATAGCTAACGCTATTCAACATTGGACAATAAAGCCCAATGCGACTGAAGGGTATCGAACAGCAGAGGTAACTTTAGGTGGTATTGATTGTGACGAAGTGTCTTCAAAAACATTTGAAGCTCATAAGGTATCCGGATTATATTTTATTGGAGAAGTATTAGACGTAACCGGTTGGCTAGGTGGATATAATTTTCAATGGGCCTGGTCATCCGGATGGGCTGCTGGACAAGTTGTTTAATCAGACGCTTATTTATTCGGATGTAATTGATCAGTGGGTACACACATTCCTTTGAAAAAGCTATCACAAGACCAAGCAGGTCCACAAGGTTTACAGTCTCCAGCAAATAATCCACATAATTTCATACAGGCATTCGACCAACCTGAAACTGACCATACTAAACCGATTATCAAAGCGACTAAACGCAAGTGACGCAACATAATGTCTCCTATAATTTATTTTTTTTAAAATCGCATTCCACAAGATGGTCATCGACTAATCCAGCGGCCTGCATATAAGCATACATAATCGTTGAACCTACAAAGCTCATGCCTCTTTTTTTCAAATCTTTGGATAGTGTATCAGATTCAATAGTAGATGTTGGGATTTCTTGTATCTTATTTGGATAATTTATTTTGGGGTGATCATGAATAAAACGCCACACATACGTATCAAATGCTCCAAACTCATGTTGTATTTTAATAAATATCTGTGCATTTTTACGAGCAGAAAATATTTTCAAACGATTACGAATAACACCTGGATTAGTTAGTAATATTTCCAATTCGTTATCAGTCATATTGGCCACAGCATACGGTTCGAATTGTTTGTATGCTAAGCGATATGCGTCGCGCCGTTTTAAAATCATTTCCCAAGTGAGACCGGCTTGAGCTCCTTCAAGTATTAGCATTTCTAAATGCTTTTGATCATCATGAACAGGAATACCCCATTCTGTATCATGATAATGTTCGTAATGAGGTTTATTCTGGCCAACCCAAGGGCAACGTTTCATATTTAAGCTCCAGAGTGATACAAATATTATATAAGTTTAAATTATTGTCTGATAGGGCGAACAGTAATCAGATTTTTTTAACAAATTCTGATTTCAATTTCATTGCACCAATACCTTCAATTTTACAATCGATATTATGATCGCCATCGACTAGGCGAATATTTTTCACTCGGGTACCAATTTTTAGCGTTTGAGATGAACCTTTAATTTTCAGGTCTTTGATAATCGAAATAGTGTCGCCATCATGTAAAATATTCCCATGAGCGTCTTTAATGTTATTTTCTTCTGATGACAATGACTCAGTTATTGACCATTCGTGGGCACATGATGGACAAATCATTAGATGATTATCTTCATAAGTGTATTCAGACTTACATTGGGGACAGGGCGGTGTTGTCATCAGAGTAAACTCGTTCATTAGTTCTATTTGCTTATTATACGAGCTTAATCAAAGCAATGATATGACAAAATGAATGACCTATACCACCACTAAGTCTGGTTATTTTGATAATCAGACCTTTACTGTTTAGTCATTAGTTTGTCAATTGAAAAACTAGATGATGTGGATTACCCGTCCATTTAGATTGATTTTTAATTATCTGCTGTTGCGTAAAATATATAGTCAACTTTGGTCAGAAATACAGGGTACTCCGAATGATTACACCCGTAAACGTTATGTCAATGGGAAGACGAATTGTTGCTTATGTTAAAATCGGATGATTATAGTAAATTTTCTGATTTAAATTATAATCTAGAAAAAAGATGCGAAACATCTTCTACTCACATATGATTAGTCTCATTCAAATCCAGTGGCTCGTCTATGATTAAGCTGACGGGCCAATCGATTTATTCTTCACTACACTTAGATAAGTTTGCTTGAGTCACAGTTTTTATGTGATCGACAAGATGCTCCAACAGAATTTTTTTTGCAGTAGATTCTCTCCAAATGAAGCCAATAGTTCTCATGGGTATAGACGAAGTAAATGGTAGATAACAGACTCCATCATTTGAACGACATGATAATTTTGGCATCAGTGTAATACCTACGCCGGCAGATACCATATGTCGTAACGTTTCGAGACTAGTCGCGCGAAAGTTTTTTGATTCCGATGCATTAGCTCTATGACAAACAGCAAGGGCTTGATCTCGCAGACAATGCCCATCTTCTAATAACAGCAGCGTTTTGTTTTCTAAGTCAGAAAAATTTGCAGTTTTTTGTTTTGCTAATGGATGCTCAAAAGGTACCGCTAAAACAAATTCTTCATCAAATAAAGGGCTGACAGAAAAATCCCCTTCTGTTGGTAAAGCCAATAATGCCCCATCAAGTTTTCCTTCATTGAGTTTTGTTAATAAATTTAAGGTGGTCTCCTCAACCAAATAAAGCGTTAATTTGGGAAACAGTGTTGATAGTCCAGGAATGATGAGTGGTAAAAGATATGGAGCCAATGTAGGAATAATACCTAGATGAAGTTCTCCACAAAAAGGATCTTTTGATTGATTTGCTATTTCCTGTAAGGTTTCTACACGATAAAGAATATCTCTTGCCTGTTGGACAATTAATTTTCCTATTTCAGTAAAAAAAACTCGCTTGTTGCTGCGCTCAATAAGCAGTACACCCAATGATCCCTCAAGTTTTTTTATTTGCATACTTAATGCAGGCTGACTAACAAAGCATGCCTCAGCAGCCCGTCCAAAATGATTATGATCCGCCACAGCAATGAGATATTTCAAATCACGAATGTTCATTAATGTCTTCAATTAAGTATCATCTGCAAAGTATACCATAATTAAAAGTTATCTATTTAATAAAATTAATATATTATATTTATTAATAAGTATGCGTAAAAATAGACCTTTATCCGATGTTATTAATGAAGAGGTCTATTATGAAACATGCAAAAAATTTACGGTTCAATCAAGCATCGTTGAGTCATTCAACTGGTTTCTCTTGTTTAGGTGGCAATGATGTGGTCACACAAAAAGTATCTGATCATCATCCAGTCATTCATGATGGCGTATTCTTTTGGAATGTAATGATGCAATGCAATAAACGAGGTGGTGGGCCAGGTTTTAACAATGGGTTTGGTCTCATAGAAAGTGATATAGAGTACATTGCTCGCCTAGTTAAGGTAGCTCAAGTGATTGCAGAAGCAGTGTATCAAGACACCTCCATTGAAGCGATTAGTCTATGTGAAGGTCCTATTAAACCAGAACATGTCGCTATTTTATTTCATGCCTTGATGGCGTTTCCATTTATGAACCGATTTATGACGGAAGATATGTTTCATAAGCCAGCTGCCAAAGGACTAAATTGGGGGATCCTCATGCTAGCCGATACTCGCTATGCCGTGACGAAAGTTCGGTTTGATTCTATTGAGGACTATCCGAAATTAGCTAATCGGTTTCAAGTATGGAAACTGGAGCAAACTGGTCAAGAAAAATATATAGCACTTGCACACTTCCCTTTTGCAGGTGATGAATATAAAACTGAAAAAATAGCTTTATCTGCCCATGGGCAGGAGTACTGTAGTTTGATAAATACGCTAATGAAAAATTATAGCAATGATAGTCTCATTTTTTGCGCAGATTTTAATTTTAATCCCTATCTCATCAGTCAATGGCGGGATCGTGCATTAGATAAAATTTCCCACAATAACAGCATTCTGCGAACATCTCGTAAACACGTTAAAACAGTTACTGTAGATGGCGTATTGTTATCGCTTAGAGAAAAACAAAAATATCATTATTCACGTCCTGAACCTGGGTTGTTTGGGCAACTTAAATCTGAATATCGTTTCTTTCAAGCCCATGTGAAACATGTTTTTTGGGATTTAGTACAAAATGAACATGGTAAACAATTTGGTCTTGTTCCGTACCATTCATTATAATTATAAAAGTATTTTCCAAATCCAATAATGCATGAGCCACCACTGCTCAAGAGCGGTGGTAGTGATGCTTCTGGTATTGTTAGAGATGATTCTGGTATTGTTGTATGAGTTAACCCATTAAATGGAATTGTTTATGTCTATTTTTAAGAAATTCAAAAAATTTTATCGGTCATCAGCAGAAAATAGAATTCAAATATATTTATTCCTGGGATTTGTGATTATCCCAGTTATTGGAATGACTATTCTGTATATTTATGTAAATGTATTTTGGTTATAGTGCCACGAGCGATGCAAAAATTACCCCATGAATTTTATCAACAAGAAACAACTCTAGTAGCCAAGTCATTACTTGGTTATTTTCTAAGGCAATGATATGGACTCATCCACCATAAGGACGAGTGATAACCTCAAGAAAGTGTCCATTGAGATCATGGAAATAAAACCCACGCCCACCATCATTATGATTGATTTTGTCTGGTTCTACTTTTTTATGATCAGCCCAATACGCAATTTTCCTCTGAAGAATGCGCGTAAAAATCTCATCAAAGTCAGATTCCCCGACCAGAAAAGCATAATGTCTTGGTAGAATTTCATTTTTAGTTTGCGCAAAATCAAGACTGACCTCGTTATTTGTTTTTACTACCATAAACGGGCCAAAACGTATAGGACTGGGAAGACCTAAAATTTCCGACAAAAAGCTAGCGGATAGTTTATTATCATAGGCAGGAATGATCGTGTGATTGAAATCAATAGCCATAAAATTTTCCATCATATTCAAGTCATTTCGTTCCAATAGATTGCCAGAGATTATTATTAAAATCCAATGACAAATATATTTGTTATCATTACCACACTAATGTATAATATTGAAACATTTTATGGGTGGTGGGTATTTAATGCAAAAAAAAATTGCACTATTATTGGTGACCTTAACAGCCATTTTTTGGGGGACTAATTTTATTGTTAGTAAATCCATTCTCGAGCATTTGTCACCTATAATCGCAGCAGCCCTCCGGTTTTCTTTAGCGGCAGTACTTCTTTTACCCATTATTTTATATAGCGAATCCCTGAATAAAATTAAAGAAGCAATCAAGCAAAACCTAAGTGTTTATCTATTTTTAGGAATTGTAGGTGTAGCAGGGTTTAATGGCTTATTTTTTTTGGGAATCAAATACACCACCCCAATCAATGGCGCATTAATCATGGGTACAAATCCACTTGTTACCCTGCTTTTATCTGTAATTTTTTTGAAAGAACCAATTTATAAGAACCAACGTATCGGTGTGTTATTTAGCTTAATGGGTGTCTTAGTCGTGATTACTAATGGCACACTTCAGCAGTTATTACATTTACATATTGCTTTTGGTGATTGGATCATTATGGGTTCAAATTTGTGTTGGGCTGTTTATGGCGTCGTTGGTAAACGATATCTTAAATCAAGTAAACCATTAGTTACAACGACAGTAACCATGATCATTGGCGCTTTAACACTCATACTGCTGGCTCTCCCTGAGCTCAATATGGCGCAATTATGGGACCAGTCAAAACAGATCTGTGGCGGATTAATGTATGTTGTTATTTTCGGAACAGTGCTTGCATACTTATTTTGGAATTATGGACTTACGCATTTAGGTGCCAGCAATACCGCGGTATTTTTTAATTTAGTGCCTTTAGTTACAGTAAGTCATGCCCTAATCCTGGGCCAATCCATCTCCTCAGTACAAATTTGGGGTGGTTTAGCAGTAATTTTTGGCGTTCTAGTCTCAACAAACATTATCAAAGTGCCCTACCTAAAAGAAAATGGACGTTCAAATGAGCCATTAGAAGTCGCTGGATAGAAGTATCTCACCCTACCCTATTTTTTGCTTGCTCCCAAATCATCATACATTGTTCAAAAGAATGCCCATTCAGATTGCTTAATCCACTTTCGCTAGCAATTGCTTGAACTGCACTCAACCGACGCTCCAATTTGTTCAATGCTTTTTCGAGTGTGTCCTGTGGATCAAAGTTACAAAAAACAGATAAGGAAAATACCGCATGCAACAGATCGCCTATCTCCTCTTGTAAATCAGTTGGATTGCAAGATATCTTCGTGCCGGTCAAATGCTCATTAATTTCAACACATTCACTCTGAATTTGGGCCATAATTTGTGTTGTATTTTCCCAACAAAATCCAAATGTTACAGCTTCCTTTTCTAACTTGATTATTTTTTCCATTAAATTCATTTTAATACCTTCAAATCGTTTAATATGTTATAAAACCAACGCAAATAACTTGTATTTTAACCCTGCTACCAATATTTAAATTATCGTAGGATTACTTTACACTAGTTAATTATTCAATGTTATATCAAATACTAGGGAAAATGGTAGATATGCCAGATTGTATAGGCTCGTGGTACCAAAAATTTTTGAAAATCAAACAATCTATTTATATCTCAACATTCGACATCTTTATAAAATCCAGATCGGTGTTTCAATTAAAAATTGTTCTAGGTTGCTTTACTTGGTTCGTAAAAATGGCATATCGTCATTTTTTTTTTAAAATAGCTAAAGTCGAGTATATAGCCACCCTGTTTCTTTGTTTTTGCTCTGTCGGATGGGGGCAACAAATTGACAAAATGTGGTCTTTATTTACATTAAATGGTAATTATGATGAATTCTTATATAATGTAGAACCACAATTACGCGTGGCCTATACTACTCAATACCCATTCCAGCAGTTTTTAACTAATATCGGAGGGGGGTATGCATTATCAAATGAATGGCAAGCTTGGTTAGGGCAAACATTTAGTGCCGATTCTCAGGACGCGTTACCTGGCAGTCTTGATGAATATCGCTTGTGGGAACAATTGGTTTGGAATCATTCAATGCAACAAAACCAATTGATCTCTCGTACTCGATTAGAAGAACGAAAATCATTGTATTTCAGTCCTATAGCCTGTCGATTGAGAGAGCGGCTATTATTTAAAACGCCACTAACCAATAATATGTCGATGATAATTAGTGATGAATTTTTTATTAATTTAAATTCAGTAAATTGGATCATTACAAAACGGTTCGACCAAAATAGAGCATACATTGGCGTGGAGCAACAGCTATCCCCTACTATGTTTTTAAGTGCTGGATATATGAATCAATATCTTTCTTTAAAAATACCTCAATTCAACCCGGTGTTAGTCATTAATTTTACTGTAAATCTAGCAACCTAATTAGATTGTGATATCCTATAGATCTTTGCAAATTGAAAAAACCTTTTGGATATTTATAAAGACACAACTGCTATTTACATAGCAAAACCAGAATTTCTTCCCGAACTTTGCGGCGAGCTGGATGATATTCCCGCTGTCATTGAAGATATGGTGTTTTCATCCTCTCCAGCTATTTACGCATGTTTTGCCCAAGATATTTGGCTTGATCCGCAAATTGTTTCCTTTCAATCAATTTCAGAGGCTGTGAATATTCTACGTAAAACAGGAAAATTTTGGTATACACACCCGATAAGTAACATAAGACGTTCTCGATTAATTGAAGAACAATTACGCCAGTGTCCTCCATTGATTCGCCACTTTCCAATTGAATCAGATATTCCATCTATTGGTGGATTTAGTCTGTTAGATAAGAACACCTTAGTTTACAGTACTAAACGCAGTAAAAAGTGGCCTGATGGACGTTGTTATTTCATAGAGAATAAAATCAATCCTCCAAATCGTGCGTATTTAAAATTATGGGAAGCACTGACATTATTGTCTAAATATCCTCAAAAGGGAGACACAGCCCTTGATCTTGGCGCATCGCCTGGCGGCTGGACTTATGTATTACAATCATTAGGAGCTAGAGTAACAGCTGTTGATAAGGCGCTACTCGATCCTAAAATCGCAAATCTACCTCACGTTACGTTTCTAAAACAAAGTGGATTTGCTTTAGATCCTAACACATTAGATAATACATATGATTGGGTGTTATCCGATATTGCTTGTTACCCAGATAGAGCATATGCGTTAATTATGAAATGGATAACCTCAGGTAAAGCCAAAAATATGATTTTTACAATTAAGCTGCAGGGGAAAACCGATTTACCCACCATTCAACTTTTTAAAACCATACCAAATTCCTCTATTCTTAATTTATATTATAACAAACATGAAGCAACATTTTTTTATCCTGCATTATCTCAGGGTTGTCCCATTATAAATTATTGTGCATAAAATATTAATTTTGATATTATACAGTCATAATTGTCTTTGCGAGCGTTAGCGAAGCAATCCAGAATAGGATTTTTTAAGTCACATCGATCTGGATTGATTCACTTCGTTCGCAAAGACGGCTATTTAATGGGACAACCCTGTGCATTATCTGAGCGTTTGTTGACAATTCGTAAGGACTTCTCTTATCCACGCCCCTGGGTGTTACCAATGAAGGAGATATTACAATATGGATTTGTTTAGGAAAAAACCAATAGGAAGAAACTTAGATCAGACTCAATGTTTGGTAAGATGCTTATCCGCATTTGATCTCACTCTATTAGGTGTTGGCGCTATTATTGGAGCGGGTATCTTTGTAATTACTGGCGTAGTTGCAGCCACTCACACCGGACCAGCAATCACAATTTCTTATATTATTGCTGGGTTTGCTTGCCTATTTTCAGCGCTATCCTATGCCGAGTTAGCCGCGGCAATTGGAGGATGTGGCAGTGCTTACGGGTATGCTTATGTAGGATTTGGTGAGGTTATTGCCTGGATTATCGGTTGGGATTTATTACTTGAATACTCCATTTCCATTGCAGCCGTAGCTGTAGGATGGAGTGGTTATTTTAATGATTTCTTAATTGCAATTGGAGTGCACTTCCCTAAGACGTTACTACAATGCCCAGCTACCGGTGGAACTATCAATATGCTCGCTATGACGATAGTAATATTATTAAGTATATTATTAATTATTGGTGTTAAGTCTAGCGTACGAATAAATAATATTATTGTATTTATTAAATTATTGGTTATTTTATTGTTTATCGTCATTGCAGCCTCTCATGTCGATCCTAGTAATTGGAAACCTTTTATGCCTTACGGATGGCAAGGTGTTGCCAAAGGTGCATCTCTAATATTCTTCGCATATATTGGATTTGATGCGGTATCTACTACCGCTGAAGAAGCAATTAATCCTCAACGAAGTTTACCTATAGGAATTATTGGTTCATTGCTGATATCAACAGTTCTCTATATTGCAGTATCCGGCTTATTAACGGGTATCGTATCGTATAAATTACTCGATGTTGCCTCCCCCATTAGCCATGCTTTAATTCTGATAGGTTACAAAGCAGCTGCAGGCATTGTTGGAGCTGGTGCAATTGCTGGCTTAACAACAGTCATGTTGGTATTATTTTACGGTTTAAGTCGTATTATTTTTGCTATGGCAAGGGATGGATTATTACCCAATTATTTTTCCACGCTGTCTAGTTCAACTAAAACACCTGTAAGAGCTATTATTATTTGTGCCCTCGGTATTAGCAGTATTGCTGGACTATTACCCATTGATATGCTCGCTGAATTAGTTAATATTGGTACATTAGTCGCGTTTACCATGGTCTGCACGGGCGTAATTTTTCTTCATTATACTCACCCAGATCTACCGCGCTCATTCAAAACCCCTTGCATGCCTCTAATTCCTGTATTAGGGATACTGAGCTGTTGCTACTTAATTATCCATTTATCGCCATTTACTATTCTACGATTTATTTTTTGGTGTGCTTCAGGGTTAGTTGTTTATTTCATGTTCGGCCGCAAACATAGCGTCCTATCCAGATAACTCGTGTTGAGTGTTGACACAGCAGATTCATTTGGGATACTTTAAATTACTTGCCAATTTATGAAATAAAAAAATATGATCACTTCTCATCGAGCTTTTTTACAGATAACTTTCTTCATATCACTTATACTTTTCTCTATAACAAATGCTCATACTCAAAATCTTCATCCACGAAAAGAAAAGGATAATATTGCAGGTGTGTTTTTTGGTGCAACTAGAACAAACAATATAAATGTCTTTACCGAAGGATTAGAATACCATCGCGTTGTTGCTTTTCCATTTGGTGTAGCAGTCGTTTATGAACATTCGCCGCATAATTATGAAAATCGAGCCGAATCAGAGCTTTTCGGATTATTAGTCTGGAACATCCCCCATAATCTGATTTTCGGATTTGGGCCAGGCGTGAGATTTACAAAAGAAAAACCTAGCGTAACGCTGGGTCGAGTCAAGCTTGGGTATATTTTGCTTCTTCCCTCTAATATTGAGTTTATGCCGAATATTAATTACGATGTCAACCCAAGGGTCCCTGCCGAATGGGTCGGAGGGTTTAGTATTGGGAAGCAGTTTTAATTCCTAAATAGATAGAAAATATGACGTGACTAAATTATTAACAACTAAAAGACTAGTACCCAATATTGTTGCCTTGGTTTATTTTATGGAAACAATGGATAGCACGATTCTTAATACGGCTATACCAGTAATATCCAATAGTCTTCAAGTAGAACCTATTGATCTCAAAATTGCCCTAATTAGCTACTTGCTCGGACTTGCTATTTTTATTCCAATTAGTGGTTGGCTTGCTGATAAATTTGGTATTAAAAAAGTTTTTGTATCCGCATTATGCATTTTTACCTTAAGTTCTCTTTGGTGCGGATTTGCTCATAATCTGATAGAACTCATTATCGCAAGATTTATACAAGGATTCGGCGGTGCCTTTGGTTTACCTGTTGGCAGACTCATTCTACTTCGTACTTTTGGTCGCCATAATTTTGTTTCTAAAATGAACCATGTTATAATTATTGGTGCATTAGGTATGATGTTTGGCCCTATAGTGAGTGGGATCATTACGCATCATGTTTCCTGGCAATGGATCTTTTGGGTAAATATTCCCGTAGGAATATTTGCTTTATTATTATCTGTATTGTATTTGGAAGAAACAAAACCTGGGAAAGTACATCCATTGGATATCATTGGATTTCTGCTTTTTGGCATTTCACTGGCAGGGTTTACTTTTGGACTATCAGCACTTAGCGAAACAACCATCAGCCACTCCTTGAGTAATTCCATCCTACTCGTGTCAGTTATTTTGATGGGAGCCTATGTATTCCACTCTCACAATCTGCCCAATCCTATTGTGAAAACCGATTTATTACGTATTAAAACATTTAATATTTCAGTAACGGCTAACTTGATATCACGCTTGGGCTTTGGCGGAATTCCATTTTTACTGCCACTTATATATCAAATTAACTTTGGATTCTCTGCTCAACTTTCCGGTGTGTTATTAGCACCGATGGCCTTGGGTATTTTGATCTCGAAACCATTATCCATTCCTTTATTACGTCTTTTTGGTTATAAACGAATACTTATAGTGAATACCTTGTGTTCTAGCTTATCGATTTTTTTATTTTCATTTATTAGTGTAAACACCTCTCTTTACCTCATATGCTTATTAACTTTTTTCTTTGGATTTATCTTAGCACTACAATACGGTGCGATGAATTCGTTAGCTTATGCAAACATTGAAAATGAAGATTTAAGTGCGGTCACTAGTATTATGGGGACCATACAACAATTAGCACAAAGCTTTGGTGTGGCCATTTGCGCATTATTAATTCGATTTTTTTCTGCTATTTATTCTACGGAAACACTTACATTAACCATTTTCCATGAGACCTTAATGGTGATGGCATGCTTAACATTAGCCTCATGTTTTATATTTCTCCGTCTTGGGCGATATGACGGGCAAGAAATGGTCTCACCGGGTGTGAAGCATGACTAAACACCACTTTTTATAAACCATGTAATTGAAGCCAATATTCAAGCAAACCGATTTGCCAAAGTTTAGAGCTACCCCACGGCGTGAAATGTTTTTTTGGTTGTGCAAGTAACATTTGAACAATCTCTTTATTAAATATACCACGTTGTTCAATGTTAGTTGATGAAAGGACCTCACGCATCAACTCAAGTGTACTTCCTTCAATATATTTCAATCCAGGAACTGGAAAATATCCTTTTGGACGACTAATAATTTGCTCCGGAAGCATTTTTTTAGCCAGTTGTTTTAAAATGTATTTTCCTTCATTTGGAAGCTTATAGTGTAATGGCATAGCGGTGGCAAGATTAACCACACCATCATCAAGAAAAGGAACTCTAGCCTCAAGACTAGCCGCCATTGTCATATTATCAACTCGACTCAAGGGACCATTTGTCAATGCAAAGGTGCTCTCGTAGCAGAGCAAATTATCAAGAATATTAGGCGAGCCATTTTGTTCACATAATTCGGTTAAGAAAGAGCTTGTATGCGGTGAGGTGTAAAAAGCAGGTGTAACCAATCGCTGATATTCTTCAAAATGACGATCAGCCACTTTATTAAGAATAAATTGTGCAGACTGTTTGGATGAGAACGTTCCAGACTCGATATTTTGGAACCAATGATAACCAGCAAACAACTCGTCTGCACCCTGTCCAGAAAGCACCACTTTTACAGACTTAGCAACTTCCTGCGAAAGCATATAAAATCCTATATTATCATAGCTGAGCATTGGTTCAGACATTGCAGTAACACATTTACCCAGTGATTCAGTGAGTTGCGTATTTGAAAAAAATATTTTTTGATGTCGGGTTCGGTATTGTGAGGCAATAAGATCAGAATATATAAATTCATCGCCGTCTTCTCCATGAGAGTCTTCAAACCCGATGGAAAAGGTTTGTATATCTTCCTTTCCAAGTTCCGAGGCTAGTGCTACAAGTAAAGACGAATCCAATCCCCCCGAAAGCAATATTCCAACAGGAACATCAGCAACCAATTGATGTTTGGTCGCTAAACGTAATGCTTCATGAGTACTTTTCAACCAGTCATTTTCACTGCGTAAATGATCAGTTTGTGTGTCATTTACTTTTAATTTCCAGTAAGTTTCTTGCTTAACCTCCCCATTTGGATATACCGTCATCATTGAACCGGGAGGTAGTTTTTTAACGCCCGAAAGAATTGTATAGGGATCAGGAACAGCATGAAAGGTCAGATAAAATTGTAGTGCAATTTTATCAATTGATGTATCGATATCTTTATATTCAATAAGGGCTGGCAATGTCGATGCAAATTTGAAACCAGTAGAATAGTTGGCGTTATAATAAAGTGGTTTAATGCCAAAGCGGTCTCGAGCCAGTATTAATTTACCCGTTTTCTGTTCCAAAATTGCAAACGCAAACATACCATGCAGCTTAAGAATGCACTGTGTTCCCCATGCATGATAAGCTTTAAGCAGTACTTCAGTATCACCATCGGAAACAAAAGAATATCCTTTAGCTTGCAGTTCTTTTCGTAACTCTAAAAAATTATAAATAGCTCCATTGAATACCAGAGCTAGTCCAAGCTCTGGATCAACCATGGGTTGCATGGCGCGAGAAGTAAGGTCAAATATTTTCAGCCGTCTATGCCCAAGAGCGACCCCTCCCTCACAATAGATTTTCCCATCCTCAGGCCCACGGTTAAACAGTTTTAGAAGCGCTTTTTCCAAGCCCAACAAAGAAATATTTTTCTTATTGAAATGGTATTCTCCAGCGATTCCACACATACGATCCCCTTTATTTATAATAAAGCATGATTTATATTTTCCAATTTGAAACAGGAATGTCGTTATTTTGATTTTGCACATATGCCTGAAGCATATTTGAGAAATCCTTTCCATACTTTTCTATAAATTTTTGCTGCCAGACAGCGCCGTTTTGCCTTGAAATGAGACGCTGTTCAATAATATTGAGATAATAATCCACATCACTTTTAGCTATATTTAAAAGTAACAAACCTTTACTTGCAAGCGGCACCAATTCTTTGAGTAAATCACAAGCGGCCAATGTTCTTCCATCAAACCAGGTTAATTGAGCTTCTAAGCCGAATCGTGCCGCCTGGTAAAAATTACCCTTCGCACACTCAAAATCTAACAGACGCTCAATGGGCGTTGATTGATTTACAAAATAATTCACAATACCATAAAAAAATGCAGCATTCGCAATCATGTCAATGATCGTAGGCCCTGTAGATGGTCCGCGATGTTCAATACGTAAATGTGGTTTCTGATTAACAAAATCAATCACAGGCCTGTTCCATCGATAAATAGTTCCATTTTGTCTTCGAACATGAAACATTTTATCCATAGGTAAAGATGGGGATACTTCAGGAAGTAGTCGTGGTGAGTGACCAAGATTTTGTTCGAAAAGCTCGAATAACGAACTGGATAAGTATTTTTTACCAAATGAATCGACATGCTTTAAGCCATCAGCCCCTTTATTTATAAGAAATAATTGCTCATATAAACATATACGTGTTTCACTCCATATATCTTGACCATTAAAATATGGTGAATTAGCACATAATGCTAACATTGGTGCAGAAATTGCTTGCGTGGTATTGTAATAACGAACAGATTGGCTTAAAGGTACTTTTAAATGTAGTTGCAAAGATGATATTAACCCACCTAAACACATTGATATGGGTTCATGCAGCTCCAAATGCTCATGGCCATCCAATGTAATCGAAAATGGATTCCTTCTGAGAATTTTCCCTACATTTTCATTCATTAACTCATAGCGTTTCAGTTTTGTTAAATAGCAGATTTTATTGTGTAAATCATCCGCGACTGGCATGCTCCCAATCAATGCTAAATGATATTCATTATTGCGTGCACCGTCGTATGCTTTTTGCCAAAGATTTAAAATGTTTTGATGTAGCCGAGTTAAGCAGTCAAGTGTTAAGTTATAATGTGATGAGTTAATTTCAAGTTGAGCTGCTCCGCATTCGGTGACCAACTGAGCACAGGATACCTGGTCAACGAACGCTATATTTTTTAGCTCAAGTTTATAGCGTGGATTTAAAATAAAAAACTCAATTTCAGAGCCGACCTCAAGCCCTTCCTCCACAAACAATTTATTATCGAACCAGTTTTTTAATAATCGAGTTTCTTCACGTAGGTAAGTATCAAATAGTTCTGAATCAACACGATTTGTATCTATATGGCTTGCCTTAATATTCACAATAACATCCTTGTCACAAGTGATTTTTTTAAGTAATCACCGGCGGAAATTATTTTAAGTATAGTTTATCTTGAAAATTATAAAAGCCGCATAATATTATTTAAGAGCTAGCAAGCAATGACTTCGGTTTAAATGTCTTATTTTTTGCTAAAAAAATAGTGCTATACTCAATAAAAATACAGAAATAGCGCCCAGAAAAGCTAGACTAATTTGTCCTCCTGGAAGGATTGCGCTGTAATTTTCATGAATAATCATTTTACGTCCTTGCCATGCCATGAGAATGGGTAAAAATAATAATAAAACAACACAGCAAATACCCGCGTAACTCAAGGCGTGTAAATACACACCAGGGTTCACTAAAACGACCGCTAATGGTGGCAGAAACGTCAAAGCAAGCACACCTACTCCTTGGCGACCTGTTCTTTTAAGCTTTAATCCATCAGCCAAAAAATCAAATAAGCTAAGCGAAACACCTAAAAACGCAGTTACAATACAAATAGAAGTAAAAAATTGGAAAAACCCGTGAATCCATTGATTTTGAACGGCATGGCTTAACGCAGTAGTTAAACCGCTTGTAGCATGATCGCTGGTCATCAAAGCAAGCAGTCCCGCATCGCCTTCGCGCTCAACAACCCCCATAATCACTACCATCCAAACAATATAACAAATTAATGGAATAAATGATCCATAAATAACAACACGCCGAAGTAAGGAGATATCTTCAGCAAAATACTCTCGCAAACTAGGAACAATTGAGGCAAAACTAAATGAGGTGATTAAAATCATTAAACTACCAGTAATCGCTGGCAATGAGCCATGTTGTAAATTAGTCACGTGAATATGAGGGCTGATCGTTAATACAAGTAGTAAATAGACACCCAATTTACCAAACATTAAACCACGATTCACGTAATCCACGATGTTTATGCCATTATAAATTACAATACTGAACAAAGCGGTAAAAATAAGCGAAGTTATTGCGCTAGGAACATGAATATGAGCTTGTTGCAGCACGCTATTTAATACATCACTACCACCTGAAATATAGGCAGATAACAACGTATATAGTAAGAAAAGACATGTTATCCATGCAAGAATTTGGCCCGGCAAACCAAGGGTTGATTTAGCCATTGTCACCATATTGCTACCAACGGGTAAGTGTAAATTGACCTCTAAAATTAAGAGAGCGCCACCAGTCATTACAAGCCAGCAGAAAAACAAAAATACAATAGAATTGATCATTCCAACTGCGGCTAAAGAGACAGGCAAAGCTAGCATACCACCGCCGATTGATGTACCTACAATGAGTAATATTCCACCAATAAGTTTCGAGTTTAGCATGTTCCATTCCCTGTGCAATATTAGATCAATATGCTATCATGATTAACACTTTAAAGTCAATAGCAGGTAACCGGGTTTTTAAGTAGATAGACTTGTATCATGCTTACAAACTGATAGAATAAATTATAGAACGATTAGCTAGATCGCTCCATAAGGAACACAAATTATGCTAACTTATTTAACAGCAGACATGTCAAAACCCGAGACTATCACTGCTGAAAATCAACTGTTGCTCAGGGATGCGATCTGGATAGACTTATTTTTTCCATCAAAAGAGGAAGAAAATGCGGTTGAAACGTTACTTGGTTTTGTTATTCCGACTCGTGCAGATATGGCAGAAATTGAATTATCAAGCCGTCTATATACAGAAAATCATATCTTATTTATGACTGGAGCGATGATAGCTCAATCTGAATCAGATAATCCACTCCTTGATCCCGTAACATTTATTTTAACCAAACAACGTTTAATAACCATTCGTTATGTTGAACCGCAATCGTTCAGATTATTTCCTGCGCAAATTCAAAAACTAGATCACAGCCATCGCAATGCCTTGTCATTAATGATTGATTTGCTAGATACAACTATTGATCGGCTTGCAGATATATTGGAATTGTTAGGTCATCGTATCGACAACTACTCCAAACGTATTTTTCCTTCCCAAAATAATCCTGAAAAAATTGATTATCAACTTCATATGAGAGAACTTGGTGCAAACGGCGATCTAAATACCAAAGCACAAGAGAGTCTAGTGACATTCAACCGATTAATTGCATTCCTTTCCCAAACAAGTGAATCAACATGTGATAAAAATCAACAATTACGTTTGACAGCGTTAGGCAAAGACATCATGTCATTAACAGATCATGCGCACTTTTTATCAACTAAGACGAACTTTTTGTTAGATGCAACGCTCGGTTTAGTAAATATTGAGCAAAACAACATCATTAAAATATTTTCAGTAGCAGCAGTTATTTTTCTTCCACCTACGCTCATTGCAAGCATCTATGGGATGAATTTTCATTTTATTCCTGAAATGTCATGGAAATATGGTTATATCTATGCTGTGGGTTTAATGGCATTAGCAGCGTGGTTGCCTTATCGATATTTCAAATACCGGAAATGGTTGTAGAATAGGTTATGACTTGTATTCAATTTTACGGTATTTAGATAGGCCGTGTTGCATAAACGACACTAAAAGCAACTGCCCTGCTTGCATAAAAATAGCAGGGAACCGTCGCCAAATGTGAATCTTTTTAGTAGTATAAGCAATGCCCACAACCACAGAAAAAATCCCAGCTGTAATTAAAACCACGTGGCGATTAAACCAGTTGCTTAAATAACGTTTATGCTCGCTTACTTTGTGTTGCTGAGTCTGTAAGTGATGCTCTAGGGTCTGTATCGCCATCATCACTTCTTTTCGTTTGTTCATGTATATCGTACTCACTCAAAGTTGATATCGAATCAAAGTATTTACGGGTTTTTTCAAAACTCATTTGCCGTATATTAAATACAAGATATCGTTTTAATAAAAAAAACAATATCAAGTTTAAAACCAGCGCAGCCATGAATGACAACAAAATATTATGAGACAGCAGTAAAACTGCATAGCCTAACATGCCCATAACCGATCCCCACCCAGCCATAACTACAACCAATAACATGCAAGCGGTGATAATCAATGGTACGACACTAAGCCGTGCTAGTTTCACTTCCAATTTTGTCATGGAAAATAACGTCTTAATCGCATTTAATTTATCTGCAACTAGACCTTCCAGCTCATCCAAAACACTCATTATTTTTTCAATATAGCAGATAACAAAAATCCAATACCACCAGCAATCAATACTGCTTTCAATGGGTTTTTACGTACTTTAACAATGAGCTCATCCGCATAATATTCTAATTCTTTTTCTGTTGCATTAAGACGTTCTAATCCATCTTCATACAATTCATTGGCATACTTTTTACCTTCAACCAATAAATCACTCATTGCTTCACCCATAGCATCTTTGGCTCGACCAGCATGAGCTTTCGCATTCTCAATGTCATTTTTGACTCGGCCAGCATGAACTTTTGCATTCTCAATATCCGCTTTCACATGCGCAACATGAGCGGCATGTTTGCCATTTAAGGTTGGCTTACTTTTACGAATTGTTTCCATGATTTCATTTCTCCTTGTGATAATAAATTTTAATCACTACTTATAAAGCATAGATTATATTTCTTACTTTTGTAAAGAGATAATAATTTTTTTAAATAAAACGATTCCGAATTAGTGCCTGTTGTTAAGTCATTTAGACAAGGTCTATGTCCCGGCGCGGGACGTCAAAATCCGAATTATCAACATAACCAAGTCTAAATACCCTTTAATGATGGAGTTAACAACTAGTGGAATTAGAGCAATGATTTTGTAGTCCACTCGAATGAATTATTCGAGTGGACAGTGTATTGCAGTGAAATTTTATAGCTCTTTTAACGCTCATATTACTGAAGGAAAATGGTAAAATCCGTTTAAATTAACTCACAGTAAACACAGGTAAAAAGCTCTGCACTTTCCCTTGATAGATCCCTGTGATCATGGATAAAAGCATCATGGTTTCTTTTGAGTTAAAATCATCGTCTTTAAGATAAAACCAGTGTCCCTTATACCTAATAGCAACGTAAGCATTTGCAGGAGCGGTTTTGCTTGAATAAACATCAAAAATTCCTCCTACAATCGCACGCCAATCAAAATATTGCTTATTTGGCAAAACAAGCATTGGTGCGTGTGTATTCATATCTTCAGGTGGTACTCTGACCCCTTTAGACAAATAATATAGTAATTCTGAAATAGTTCGTGATTCAGCAAACATTTCGTTTTTCTGTGAAGTTCTCACCGTAGTAAACCAAAAATAAGGGCTTTGAGGTGTAACACCAACCTGCCTGAACAACCGCAAGTCCTGCGCACTTAATCCAGCAAAACTTAATATATGGAATTTAATAGCAAATTGTTTATCTACTTTCGTACCTTCATATTCGATAGCACGACGCTCTTCCAAACGGTGAAAAGCCCAACTAATCGTGTGAAAATCTTTATATATCGGGATCCGACCTGTTACTGAACGAGAAGCAAGAATAGCATTTTCATACGGGCCCAATTTTTGCACACAAAGAGAAAGCACATGATGTAAGCTCCAACCCGCTCGCAGCAACATGTATATCGCCTCCAGCCGAATAGGCGTTAGAAGCTTAGTAACGTAGTCTTCACCTTGGTATGGTGTAAATGTCATTGTAGGCGTTTCGGTAACTGAGGCACTCCCTGCTAATTTCCCTAATAATCGTGTACTAAACTCGGTATTACCTATTTCTCCCCCAAGTTCCTTTGTAAAACTAAACTGAGAGATAACACTATTTACATTTAAAAAATAAGGATTATCGTTATAACGTAATCGAACAGTGTTTAATAAATTTTGTTGAAGATCACTGCGCTGCAACGCTTCATTATATTTAACTCTATTGGAAGGAAGATGTGTTGTACCATAATAAGAACAACCCGATAGGGTCCATAAAAATAACAAACTAATTAATCGGTACATGTCAGCCCATCCTAGCTATGCAATAAATACAATTGACAGTGATTATCAATCAAGCATCCATTCAGAAATGAATTATCATTTATTTGAAAAGGACGATGTTATCATTATCATAATTTATTGCAAGCAGAACCTATGCGAAAGCCAATGTTTACGTAACTCTTGCAGCGCCATCGCACGGTGACTAATCGTATTTTTAATATCTATCGATAATTGTCCAAATGTACACTGAAAATCGGGCAAATAGAAAACAGGATCGTACCCAAAACCAGAATCACCGTACGATTCATGACTAATTAATCCATGACAAAGACCAGTAGCAATACAAGGAGCCGGATCGTTTTCATGCTGTACGAATGCTAGCGCGCAATAAAAATAAGCTGCTCTTTGTTCATCAGCGACACCAACCAATTTATGTAGAAGCAACCCAATGTTTTCTGCATCTGTAGCTTCGGGGCCAGCAAAACGCGCTGAATAAATACCGGGTAATCCATTCAAAGCCGCCACAACCAAACCAGAGTCATCTGCCAAAGCAGGCTTACGACCTAAACGGCTTGCATGACGTGCCTTTAAAATCGCATTTTCGATGAAACTTAAACCAATTTCATCCACTGATGAAATACCTAAGGTATGTTGGGCAATACAATTAAGTGGCGACAATATTTTACGTAATTCGTTGATTTTACCTGAATTATTTGTTGCTAAAATAATATCTTTCACGTTAACTCACAAATCATTACGGAACAAGAGGAGGCAAGTTAAACTCACAACACCTAATTTAAACGTTTACCACCTAATGGATCATCAACATCCATTGGCTCCTTGTCCTGGTCTTCTTGATTTTGAGCCTTATTTTGCTCTTTCTCTGCCTCACTATGGGTATCAGCCTGATGGGGGGAATCCGTTGGCTTAGGGTGGCTAGAGGTTACAAGAGTCATAAAATCTTCTCCTGCTTCGTCGTCATCCTCATTGTTTAAGTCCCCTCCCTCATTTTCCCAATCCGTGACATGAGGCTCAGGCTTGATGGCAATGCCAGTCATTTCAATACCATCATCGAAATCATCAAAGCTCTCTCTCTTCGCATACATCTCCCTCTCTCTTTCTCTCTCGTCAATACGATCCGTCACAGCATCATTCATCTGATTCATTGCTTGTTGTGCAGATGGTGTTTTCACTACCGGACCAGTACCAATAAAATCAAGCCACGCTTCCACGCACACATCTTTAACTGCATTTTTTATTGTTGGATTACGCATAAGTATCCTGATTGCATTAGCGGCTTGTTCAAATTGTTGCTCACCAGCTTCTAACGCTTGAACATGTGGATTACCACTTTTGGGCTTCTCTTTTTTCTTTTTTTCCTCATGCAACTTACCTTGATCAGGCATCATTGCCTTCAATTGTTCAAACTTGGATTTTTTTTTCTTACCATCAGATGGTTTAGCCGGTTCAGTGGGCTTATCCATCGACGGTTCTGTTGAGTTCGGCAGAGAAGGCTCGTTTGTGCTTTCGAGATCAGGACCAGTATTATTTGTTTCTTCGTCACCCATGAACACACCTTTTGAATATGACAGATACAGTATAATTATAGTTCAGTTTATAGCGTATTACTACACTAATTTTAGCGAAATATATTCTCTTTTTTCTTGACTATATTAAAAAATGTACTAGTTTTTTAATACTGGGCATACAGGTGATATATGGGAACAACACGACTTTGCTTTGACATGAGATCAAATAGGGATGCACACGAGCACATAACACAGCTCCTTGCGTGCACCTTCGGACAGCTAAATGAAAAGTCACTCGACTTTCTTCATACCGCTTGTTCAAAAAATTCAGCGTCTCTGAAAAAACTTATTACAAAATGCTCTCAGTTAAAAATTCAATTTAAAGCTGAGGATATAAATAAAGTTATTGAATCCCTCCACAAACAAGTATCTTTGCCTAAAAACATGCAAGAAACAATCCAATTTTATCTTTCAGATACACGCACAAACAGTATTGCAACTGTATTGAATTCTGTTTCTGAAAAATTGGAAATGAACCTTCTTCCATCGGATAGCTTAAAATCGATCTTACATGTAGTTAAGAATTTAACTTTATTAACCAACTCAAATCCAGAAGAACAATTTCTTCGGTCTATCATCACTATGATGTTAGATTTTCAAAATAAAGATCATCATTCGATTAAATCGCATATTCGAAAAAGAACGGCTGACGATAGCTCTAAATGGCTAAGAACATTGCTTGCTATATCTGAAAAATCTGACTTAACTAAGCTAATTGATTTATTAGCGGACCGCCTACATTTAACAGGTAACATAGTCATTGGTGAGGTAAGAAATATGGATCTTACCGAATTGTTTTTTTTATTTGAAGATATAGCAATTCAATCTGATTTTTACTTGCCCGATCAATCCAATAAAAATTTGTTGTTAGATATTAACGCTCTTATGTTAACAACTCTTGTAGGTCAAAAAATACCAACAGCATTTTTCGATGTGGTCTTTTCACAACAAAATAATCCTGAGCACGCCATCCTTCCGGCAATACAGAGACAGTATCAAAAACCGTTAGTAATAGAACACTTCTTTGATAGTGCTGATTTTTTCCACTACTTTCATGAAAGCAGTGTGAAGAAACAAACCAGTCAACAAGCATTTTTGATGTCTTTTGTTAATTATTTGCATGCTGTTATTCATAAGCAATATGAAAAACCAGATAACAATGTACAAATAATTTTTCAATTTTTAGAGTCATCTCGTAAATACCGTGCCAAAATGAATCAGCATGAGTTTATACAATGGTTTGAAAATAGCATATCTGAGCATAATATAGATAATCATTTACAAGACTTTTTACTCAAAGCTATTGAACATGAGGCGGAACTTAACAGTAATCGAATAGGAAGTTTAGTCTTTATAGCAAACAAGCTTGTATGTATGGGATTTTCACCCAAAGCTGCCTCCATTGCAGATGCAGGATCATTTCAACCATTAATTACCCCTCATACCCCACAAACAGATATAAAAAATATTAGCGCGTTAAAATTATTTTTAACTAATTTAAAACCAGATCAGCAAAAGCAGTTGATCGTAGAATTATTGTTTTCGGCTTTAGTACAGCCACATAAAACGCTAACGAAGTTAGTTGAAACACAATCCAAAATTTCCCTGAAACGTCCTGTAGATAATCATTACCCCATTCCAACATTACATCACATTAAAATAACTAAGACAGCCAGACCAACTCGAATTGTTAGAAAAAAATCCACTTTTATTATTAGTGCACCTGCTTCCAAAGCGAAATTCACCAAAAATCCAGTTGCGCATGCTCCATTTGTGTTAAGTTAGCTTTAAACAGTCAGCAATATCTGTTACAATCCGCGTTTGAATAGGCCAATACTCAACATATGCACACAGATAATAAACAACTCGCTACATTAATTAAAGCCTTAGAAGACATTCAAGCCAGTGACATTATTGTTCTTGATGTCCGTGAGCAAACAACAATCACGGATTTTATGATCATTTGTAGTGGTAGAGCTTCACGTCATGTCAAGGCCATTGCTGACCATATTATGCCCATTATGAAGGAAGTTGGCTTACCCACCTTACACTTGTCCGGATTGGAAAGTGGCGAATGGGTGTTAGTCGATCTCGGCGATTTTGTTATTCACGTAATGCAACCTGATTGTCGATCATTCTATAATTTGGAAGCTCTCTGGCAAGATAACTCTACTAAAAATGATAAAGACGCATAAAAACAAATCGTCGTCCAATGATCATCACGCATCACGTATACATCATTTTCGTTTAAGCCTCATGGCGGCGTTGCTAATTATTTTATCATCGCTCCTTGTGCTACGTTTGGCTTACTTGCAATTTTCTCAATATAAACGTTATGCAACGTTATCATTGAAAAATCAAATGAGTATTCTGCCCATTGCCCCTTCCAGAGGAATTATTTACGATAAAAACGGCGTTGTATTAGCTGAGAACATTCCCGTATATGTATTAGAAATTATTCCCGAACGCGTAAAAAATATCCCTCAAACATTAGAAAATCTAAAAAAACTATTACCATCAATTAATACTGACGATATTGATAATTTTTATCGGGCAAAACAGCAACACCATGCCTATGATCCGATCCCCTTCAAGTTGAAATTAAGTCAAGAAGATGTAGCTATCTTTGCCAGTAATCAATATCAATTTCCTGGCGTTAGTATTAAAGCGCTATTTATGCGCCATTATCCTTTGGGCGAAACAACCGCTCATTTGCTTGGTTACGTGGGGCGAATTAATCAACAGGAACTTCAAAAAGTTAGTGTTACTAACTACCGCGCAACGAATTTTATTGGTAAATCAGGCATTGAAAAATATTATGAAGATAATTTGCATGGTCAAGTAGGATATCAACAAATTGAAACAGATGTCAGCGGTAGAACATTACGAATTTTAAGCAAACAAACACCTGTCTCAGGGGCAAAATTATATCTAACCATCGATGCCCGTTTACAGCAAGCAGCTTATGAGGCATTACAAGGGAAACGCGGCGCAGCTGTACTTATGAGTGTTCAAAATGGTGATATTTTAGCAATGGCCAGTGCACCTAGCTTCAATCCTAATTTATTTGTAAATGGTATTAGTAACGCAGATTACTTATTACTATCGAATGAACAAGATAGACCACTATATAATCGTGCTGTGCGTGGTTTATATCCTCCAGCGTCAACTATAAAACCATTTATTGCCATCGCAGGATTAGAAAAAGGATTTGCCAACATAAATACTCGTGTTTACGATCCAGGATGGTATCGACTGCCAAATGTTAAACATGCATATCGCTGTTGGAAACACACCGGACACGGTGTTCTAAATGTAAAACGTGCAATTATGGTCTCTTGCGATACTTTTTTTTACCAATTAAGTAATAAAATGGGAATTACGGCCATGGAGGAGATGTTAAGTCAATTTGGTTTTGGGCAGCTGACTCATATTGATTTAAGCGAGGAGGCGTCGGGATTGATTCCAGGACCTCATTGGAAACGTCAAAGCAAAGGCTTACCTTGGTATCCAGGGGATACTTTAATTACATCTATTGGCCAAGGATTCATGTTGGCTTCACCGCTTCAATTAGCAAATGCTACAGCATCGCTTAGTCAGCAAGGAAGACGCTACCGCCCGCATCTGTTGAACAGTATGATTTATGATCATAACAAGATTATTAATTATAAAACAATTGAGGAATATCCAATCCGGCTAAAAGCGAATGAAAACTGGGCGATTGTCACAGAGGCCATGCATTCGGTAATAACAAATAACGAAGGTACAGGGTATCGTTTTGGACGAAATGCACCCTATTCCGTGGCTGCAAAAACAGGAACAGCTCAAGTATTCAGTTTAAGCCAAGATGATAAAAAGCAATATCTGAATATTCCAGCAGCATTACGTGATCACTCGCTGTTTATTGCGTTCGCGCCAGTTGAAAATCCACAGGTCGCTATAGCTGTTTTAGTCGAACATGATACGACTGCATCACAAGTGGCACGCACTATTTTAGATGCGTATTTTCGGTTATATACAATAACACCTAAAAACGAAGTATTTTCTGGTACGACAACATCATGAAGAAGGCTAACGCTCATCCCGTTTATCGTTTCACTACTCGAGCATTTTATTTGGATTTACCTTTGCTTGGGCTGATCTTAGCATTAATTTGCTTAGGTTTAATCATTCTCTATAGCGCATCCAATGAAAACATAGCCATGGTTTTGCGTCAATGTATGCGCCTGGGGCTAGCTATGAGCATTATGCTAATTTTTGCATTTGTCCCCCCACATAAATATAAAGTTTGGACACCATGGATTTACAGTGTGGGCTTAATTTTGCTGTTTGCTGTTATGATAATGGGTAAAATAGGTAAAGGTGCCCAACGATGGCTTGACTTAGGTTTTTTTCGCTTTCAACCGTCTGAAATTATGAAATTAGCTGTCCCTATGATGACTGCTTGGTATTTAGATCGGAGAGGCTCTTTAATTCAGTTCAAATCGTTCGCTATCGCCGTTATCCTAATTTTTTTACCGGCGCTATTAATCGCAAAACAACCAGATCTTGGAACTGCAATTATGGTGGTTACTTCGGGATTCTGTGTGATTTTTATTGCCGGTTTGCCTCTGCGTATTATCATATTTGGTATACTCTCCGTAAGTGCAGTAGCACCCTTCTTATGGCACTTCATGCATGATTATCAAAAACAGCGTATTTATACTTTACTTGATCCCGAGCAAGATCCATTAGGGACTGGGTATCATATTATTCAGTCAAAAATAGCCATTGGTTCCGGTGGTGCTTTTGGAAAAGGTTGGTTGGATGGCAGTCAATCGCATCTTAATTTTTTACCAGAACATGCTACCGATTTTATTTTTGCAGTGAATGGAGAGGAATTTGGTTTCGTCGGTGGTGTAATTATAATTATGCTGATAATTTTTATTTCGTTACGTTCTTTACACATTGCAAAACAAGCTCAAACAACATTTACTCGTTTACTTGCAGCAAGCTTGGCAATGACGTTTTTCTTATCTGCATTTGTCAATATGGGCATGGTCATGGGGATACTACCTGTTGTAGGAATCCCTTTGCCATTAGTCAGTTACGGAGGCTCAGCAATGATCACGTTCTTAGCAAGTTTTGGTATTTTAATGTCAATTAGTTCACATCGAATTTTGTTTAAATAGCTCAGTTACCGATTTTTAATCGGTAATGTGATCCATTGCACTTGGAATAACGATATTTTAATTCTAGATTGAATAACTCATTCGATGAATAGGACAGCGACCTAATGCTTGCACCGCTTGTCGATGAAATGCTGTCGGATAACCTTTATGTTGAGCAAATCCATAACCAGGGTATAACGAATCCATTTGTCTCATTTCCTCATCACGTAATACTTTTGCCAAAATTGAAGCCGCCCCTATTTCAGTAATGCGGCTATCTCCTTTTACAATCGCCTGGCAAGGAATATTAACCTGGGGTATGTAAAGCCCATCCACTAATACCCGCGTTGGTTGGATAGACAAACCTTCAATAGCGCGTTTCATTGCCAGTAATGTGGCATGGTGAATATTTAATAAATCAATTTCTTCAACCTCTGCACGTCCATAAGCAAAACATAGTGCGCGTGATTGAATTTCTTCTGCTAATTGTTCACGTTTTTTAGGGGTTAGTTTTTTAGAATCGGTAATACCTTCAATTGGTTCTAGTAAAATCACAGCCGCGGTTACTACAGGTCCTGCCAACGGGCCTCGCCCGACTTCATCCACGCCTGCTATATACATCACACATTCCTATTATTTTTAAAAAACAACTAGGCAGGAGTATAGTAGACTTTATATAAAGTGGTCTATACTGAAAGCGTATTAAAGTAATTATAGGGAGATAATCATGGTAACAAAATGTAAGTTAAGCCCAGTAGCATTAGGACTATCTCTAGGTGTCTTCTGGGGATTGGGCGTATTTATTATGGGATTAGTTGCTGCATATTTTATGTTTGGCACACCTTTTGTTACTGCAATGGGGAGTGTTTATGTTGGTTATGAAGCAACTTTGTTAGGTAGTTTCATCGGCGGTCTTATCGCATTTGTCGATGCATTCATTGGCGGATTAATTATCGCTGGCCTATATAATTTATTTGCAGGCTGTTGGGGTAAAAAGTGTAAGTAGGTTCTATGCATTTCACTCTAACTCAAGGTGGATAAATCATATCCACCTTATTCAGTACTTCTCATTCTTTTGTTTCCAGAACATACTGGCTATAAAAATCACTAAAAAAACCAATGCATTAGCTATCGAGTAATAGCCCAAATAATAATTATTATGCGCGTGGTATATTAGATTGGCCAGTTCAATACCCAAACCCTGAACGCACATAAATATCATACTAAATAACGCAGATGCAGTTCCTTTCGCAACCTTTGTTACAAATAAAAGAAAACGGCTCATCGGTGAAGCTATAATTCCATATCCAAAGAAGTAAATAATAACGCCGGGTAAAAGCCACGTATAATTATCATTAAAAAGAACAGGCAGTATTCCAAGCATCAACAAACCAATTACTGAAACAGCAGCGCCTAACAAGATTAAATTTCTGACAGATAAAACTTTGGTTAAACAAACTAATACTATATTCCCAAGAATAAAAGCACCAAATATAGGGATTTGCCAGAGTCCATATTCAACTAAGGTTAATTTGGCCTGCGTAACTAAAATAATGGGGGCTAAACCAATCCAAGCCACACACATCACGCCTAGAACGCCGAATGAAATAGAGCCTAGTATAAATGTAGGGTGGGTCAATAACTTTAGGTAGTTATTAGAAATAGTAGAAAATGACAACTGCACTCGTTTAATTTCTTCACCATCGCGTTTTACTTGTCCGACCGATTCGGGCATATAACGCCATAACCCCCATAATGCGATCAGTGAGAATAAAGCAATTATTACGAAAATATAATGCCAACTCAAATAGTGAGCCAGTAATGCACCAGATACAGGTCCTAGCAACGGTGCCAATACAGCTACATTTGTCATAACTGCAATTAAACGAATAGCATCCATTTCATCAAAAATTTCTTGTAACACCGCATAACCAATGACGCTGATAAAACATAGGCCCATTCCTTCAAAGAAACGCATTATCAAAAATTGATTAATTGAAGAAGTAGCTGCAATTAAAGCGGTACAAATGAAAAATAGACATGCACCAAAAAGCATTACCGGACGTCGCCCATATCGATCGGAAAGAGGTCCCAAAATTAATTGTAAACTTGCACCGCCCAATACATATAGTGTTAATGATGTTGCAATATTATCTTCTGTCGCATGAAATTCTCGAACAACTTGAATCATTCCTGGCATAATCATGTCATTAGCAATATAAGTTAAAAACTCATAAAGCACTAAAAAAACAGCAAAAGTAAGCGCCTGTCGACGTGTAATATTAATTAGTGGTTGCGGCATAACTATTCTCTATTTTATATACGTTGTGCATTTCCACTCCATCCTCTTGATCTGAGATTGCAAAACCAACGACGACTTTTAAGCAATCATTTACATAAATTAATGGAATACGATCACGTTGCCAAGGTGGAACTCCCCACTGTTGAAATAATTTTTTCAACGTTTTTGTTTGTCCATGCCATTGAAACCGCTCTCCCCCTCGTCGAAATCGAACCTCAACACGGCTTCCTGGAGGAATCATTATACCGTGTTTCTCAGACGCCGCCGCATATAAAGAAATAGTATAGTCAATTTTAAGCGGCGATGGAAAATTCATCCATATTTGGTCGTTTAATTTATGTAACATCTTCTCAGTGAGTGCGTATAATTTTCTTTGATATCTTTTAATTGAAACATCTCCCCAAGTAACACAGGGCATTGCATCTGGACGGGAAAAGATGACTTCATCCAATAATTTTTCAAAAATATAAGCATGTGGTAATTGAAAATTATTCTTTTTTAACCAAAAACGTAACACATTAATTAAACGCGCTCTGTTGGTTAAGGGTAAACAATCAAGTGACAAAATGCCAGAAGCAAACTCATTTGACGCGCCTATTCCTAAATCAAACTCAGCTAAAGCCTCCAAGTTTTCTTTTGCATCTTGACAGTGATGAGCGCATGCTGTGAGATTGTTAACAACATTCGGCCATTTTTGTCGTAAAACAGGTAGTACACTATGCCTGATGAAATTACGCGAAAAGCGAAGGTTTTGATTACTTTCATCACAAACCCATGATAAATGATGAGTTTGTGCATACGCTTCTAATGCTGCACGAGATAATTGTAAAAAAGGCCGTATTAACACACCTTTTGCGAGTTTGCGCATAAAAGGCATGGCAGCCAAACCATCAACACCAGTCCCTCTAACTAACTGTAAAAGCAGTGTCTCCGCTTGATCGTCACGATGATGAGCTAATAATAAACAATCATTTTCTCCAATCACTGACTCAAAAACTTGATAACGGGCCAGCCGTGCCTGCTCTTCAAGATTGTCATCAGAATTAATTTTCACCCGTGATATGGCAAGCGAAACATCTAAATTATCACATAATGTTTGACACTGTAACTGCCATGCATCAGCGTTGCAACTCAGTCCATGGTGAACATGGACTGCAGATACTTTTTTTGCTAATTCAGCAATACGTGTCAATTGATGTAATAATACAGTGGAATCCAAGCCACCGCTAAACCCGACATATAACGTATTATATGTCGCAAGTTTTTTGATGACATGAGATTCTAATATCAGGCTCTGTTCATCCGCCATCAAGTTAATCGCACGCTCCCATCGCCATCAATTTTTCATATCGTCTATCTAATAAGTCATCAATTGATAATGAGGTCAGTCGATTTAATTCTTGCGTAAGCGTTGCCTTTAGCGAGCTTGTCATTGCAGATAGATTACGGTGAGCACCACCTAACGGCTCCTCGACAATAAGATCGATTAATCCATTGTTTAAAATATTTTCAGCAGTGATTCCCATTGCTCGAGCAGCCTCACTTGCTTTACTAGCATCTTTCCATAAAATTGACGCACAACCTTCCGGTGAGATTACAGAGTAAATCGCATATTGCAACATAATTACGCAGTCACCTACCCCAATAGCTAAAGCTCCGCCTGAACCTGCTTCTCCAGTCACTACACAAATAACAGGTGTTTTTAATTTTGACATTTCAAGTAAATTGCGAGCAATTGCTTCGGATTGATTTCGCTCTTCAGCGCCAATACCTGGATATGCACCTGCTGTGTCAATAAAGGTAAAAATCGGTAGTTGAAATTTTTCTGCCATCTTCATTAAACGTAATGCTTTACGGTACTCTTCTGGGCGAGCCATTCCAAAGTTACGATAGACCTTTTCTTTCGTGCGTTTCCCTTTTTGATGTCCCAATACAACTACAGGTTGATTATTAAATCGAGCTAAACCACCAATAATTGCCGGCGCAGACGAATTGTGGCGATCACCATGCAATTCATGAAAATCTGTAAATAGGTGCTCGATATAATCCGTTGTTTGGGGGCGCAACGGATGGCGAGCCATTTGGGCCACTTGCCATGGTTCTAGCTTTGAAAATATGTGTTTTGTTAGTTCTATAGATTTTTCTTCTAAACGACTAATTTCTTCACTTAAATTAATTTCACTATCCCCATCAACCATACGTAATGCTTGAATTTTTTGGTTTAATTCTTCAATAGGTTGTTCAAAATCTAAAAATTGTAAGCTCATTCAATTACCCTAGTTGTGCTAGACCGTAAAAAGTAGCATAATTGCGCAAATAAATCAAAAAAGACAACGATTTTTTTCTATGTTTAGTTCCGTCAAGCATATTCCTTCATCCACTTGCTTCAAGTTCACGCATCTAGACATAGAGGCATGCTCACTACTTCAAAATCGAGTTGATATTTGGCAATATCCGCTTCATACCCTTTGGCATGAAGCACTTGATCTATTAAGCAAATCAGAAGTAGAGCGTGCTCAACGCTATTATTTCGATCGTCATCGCCGCAGATTTATTGTTGCTCGCGCTACACTGAGGCTTATTCTCTCACGTTATATTGAAAATACAACTCCTAAGGACTTGGAATTTGTTGAAAATGAATATGGAAAACCTCAGCTTGCACATTATCCTTATCTACATTTTAATATAAGTCATTCGGCTGACTTGGCTTTACTCGCAATTGGAAAAGATTATCCTGTTGGAATTGATTTGGAATTTTTTTCCGCTAGACCATACGCTGGCATTGGCTCACAGATGTTTTCAACTACTGAAAATCAAGCTTTCCAGCAACTTGCTAAACATATACAACCTTTATCATTTTTTCATATATGGGCACAAAAAGAAGCATTTATTAAAGCATGTGGCCTAGGATTATCATACCCCACTCAACAATTTGATGTGCCCCATTTACCCGTTACAGATCTCAAAATCCAAGACAATTTACACAATAAGCGATGGCATATGGTTTCCTTTATGCCGAAAGTAGCTTGTAGTGCAGCCGTTTGCTATCATCCTCAGATAAACGAAGTACGCTACATCTCAATAGAAAATAATTATGATCTTACTCAGTGAAACTAAAATTCGTCAACTGTTGTCGAATGATCAAATACAACACTCGTTGGCAATTCATGTGTTTGACTCCATTAACTCTACTAATCGTTATTTAAAAGAATTACCACGTGAGTACAAAGTTGATCTATGCTGTGCAGAAACGCAAACTCAAGGTCGTGGGCGCTTTGCTAGAGAATGGTTCTCACCCTTTGGTGAAAATATTTATTGCTCTACGCGTTGGAATCTTGGTAAAAATCCAGCTGATTTGTCTGCGCTAAGTTTAGTCACTGGTCTTGCTGTTATTGCAACTTTAAATGAATTGGATATTGCAGATAACATCGCTATCAAATGGCCAAATGATTTAATTTGGCAAGATAAAAAATTATGCGGCGTGCTCATCGAATCGTTCAAAGAATCGAATGGCGAAATTATCGTCATAATTGGCATTGGGTTAAATGTTAATTCAAGTACTCATAAGGAAACCATCCAAGCTCAATTAGACAGACCTTGGTGTTCATTATTAGAAATAACCAAACAATCTTGGGATCGAAATTTGATTATTGCTAAATTAATTATCCAATTAGAACAACACATCAATCGATTGATGGCTACTGGATTTAGTACCTTTATAACGACCTGGGAAAAATGGGATTATTTATATGGGAAACAGATTGAAGGAACAAATTTATTAGGTGGATTTCAAGGAATGGCTGATGGCGTGGATAACTCAGGTCAGCTTATTTTAATAGACAATAACGGATTGAAACATTATATATCTTCTGGCGAAGCGTCACTTTGTGGGAACAGACGTGAAATTATTTGCAAGCTATGACATATTCCCCCCGCTCGCGCGGGGGTAGCATCATTATGGGACTTTTAATACTTACGCGTCAGATTCAGCTTCAGCTTCATGTTCAACACCTTGTCTTTCTTGTTGAATACGTAAATAAATCTCTTCACGGTGAACTGAAACATCTTTAGGTGCATTAATACCCAAACGAACTTGATTGCCTTTAACGCCTAATACTGTAATATTCACGTCATCGCCGATAATTAGTGTTTCACCAATACGTCGTGTTAAAATTAACATAATTGAATCTCCCTAAAACAGCTATAAATAATTAGCTGATCATATGTTGAACTTACTGTGCACTTTCCATAGAATCATCCATGGTGATTGCGATGTTCCTGACTACAAAATAGCCTGTACGCCCCTAATTGTACAGGAGCTTCCTTAACACAACCTTAAGGAAATTCATTATTGCCTTATATTAATCCGCAATTGCATTTTTCAAAAAATACACTTTGCGAATAAGTAATTCAGAAAATTGGAAGTACTAGGGTGCGGCTGTGACTCACTTTATTTGCAACAAAGGCTCATTGGCATCGGCTGTTCTACAATTGGAAAACATTTATTTCCAGCTTCAAACTGCCAAACCAAAATACATAATGGACAATATGCAGTAACCAATCCAATTAAACCATTGATATAGCCCATTCCCACAAGCATCGCCAAAGGCCATAACCAAAAAATATTCAATGCACCTACACCTAACGTGACGGATAAGTGACTTTTAAATATAGATGCAGCATGTTGATAAGCATGATTACGATGGGCTGTATAAATACGCTCTCGTTGTGTAAGTCTTGTCAATAAGGTAAATGTCGCGTCAACAATAAAAAACCCCAATAAAATCAACCAACTCCAAAAGAAATTTTTACTCATGCTAATGGATTGGATAGATAAGACACCTAAAATAAAACCTAAGAATCCACTTCCCGCATCTCCCATAAAAATACGTGCAGGCGGAAAATTCCAATATAAAAAACCAGACATAATTACTGCCAATATGAATACCAATGTCATTGCATGGTAATGCCCGGTATACCAATATAATATCCCGATTCCAAAACAAATAGTAATCGCTTCAACAGCAGCCAATCCATCGATGCCATCCATAAAGTTATACAGGTTCAACATCCAAACCAGATAAAAAACAAAGAAAATTGCTGCCACGTATCCAGGTGCCAAAGTCCACGTATAGAAAGTAATCGCAGGGACTTTCTTCATACAATATAAAACAAAGATGCTAGCAGAAAAGTGTCCTATAAAACGCCATCGAGCAGAAAGCGAGCTTCGATCATCACAAAAGCCGATAAAAGCTATAAATAACCCAGCAAGCATTATGGCAATATAATTTGACCAAATAATGATATTCAGATAAGACAAGCATAATATTATTATGAGAAATACGGCGACAAAGGCAACCCCCCCCCCTCTTGGGGTGGGAGTTTGATGAGAGCTTCGATGATTAGGAACATCCAACAGGTGTTTTGCTATAGCATACTGTCTCATACACCATGTAAGAGACCACGACATAAAAAATGCTATAACCAGCAAATTCAACATAGAATTAGGCTGTTACTGCTTCATCAACTAGCAATACTTGTGCTAACGCCTCACAAATTTTTTGTTGATCGGCGTTTGACAAATAAGGATGCATTGGGATGCTCATAACACGCTCAGCTGCAAAATCCGTATGAGCAAACAACTGACTGCTAGGATATAATTGTTGAACTATTGGTTGTTTATGTAATCCGATCGGATAATGAACAGCGGTTGGAATTCCTAATTCTTGAAGTTGCTTTTGTACGAAATCACGATTAGAAACTTTAATTGTATATTGGGCATACACACTCATATTATGAGGTTGTATAAAGGGGCTTTTCAAAGATTCAGGTAATAGTTGAGCATATCGGTCAGCAACTTGCTGCCTTAATTGAATTTCTTCTGAAAAAAGTTCCATTTTTTCTAATAAAAATGCAGCTTGAATCGTATCAAAACGACCGTTGATACCCAAGCGGGTATGATAATAACGTTTTGACTGACCATGAACACGAATTTCTGCCATGCGAGTAGCTAATTCATCGTTATTTGTAAAACAAGCACCACCATCGCCGTAACAACCAAAGGGTTTTGATGGAAAAAAGCTGGTGCAAGCAATTGTTGTTAAGCTACACGAACGATTTCCTTTATATCTAGCCCCAAAACTTTGTGCTGCATCTTCGATAACAGGTAAATCATAGCGTTTTGCAATCGCGTTGATTTCATCAAAATCAGCACATTGCCCATACATACTAACAGGTAAAATAGCTTTTGTTTTGGACGTTATTGCTGCTTCAACTTGAGAAGAGTCTATATTATATGTACGAGGATCAATATCAACAAAAACAGGTGTAGCGCCTAATAAAGCAATAACTTCCACAGTAGCAAAGAAACTAAATGGCGTTGTAATAACCTCATCTCCTGGTCCTATATCTAAAGCCATCAGTGCAATTAATAGAGCATCAGTACCACTTGCAACAGTAATTGCGTTCTTAACACCAACAAACTGTGACAGTTTACTTTCCAATTCTGCAACTTCAGGTCCCATAATATAAGCACCATGAGATAGCACTGTTTTTAATCTTGCAATCAGACCATCTTCTATTCTATCTGATTGTGTTTTTAAATCGATAAATTGCATATATATGAGTCCTTTAAGTTGAGAAGCGATGGTATCAATCAGATAACTATTCGTCAATCATCTAAGGGTGACTTTATAAGAAGTGTTGAGATAATTTGTAAAAAGATGTATGAATTATCAGTAAATTAAAGATATACTTGTCGCTAATGAATTTTCGGTGGATAACATAAAAACTAAAATTCATTTAGTACATTATATTTCTACATACTTTATTTAAGAGGGATTTTGCATGTTCGTTAAGGCTATGTATAACACACTAGCAAGCCAGTATGATATGGCGGATTGTTTTGGTGCAATTAGTCAAAGCCATAAATGTGCGCTTGACCAAATTACTCGAGCGAATATTGGATATAAACCACATTACAAAATATTAGATCTTGGCGTTGGTGACGGTGCATTTTTACGTAAGTTAAAACAAAAAATGCCTGATGCTGATTATACCGGGATTGATGTTTCTCGAGAAATGTTAAAACGAGCGGGTGAGGCATTACCTTTTACTTCAATTGAAGCAAGCGCTGCCGAAGCAACTAATTATTTACCCCAGCATAGTCAGGACCTTGTCCTAGCTCATTTTATAAATGCTTATCTTCCAACTAATGTTCTTTTTTCACAAGCGCAAATGCTTGCGCGGTCAAATGGTTACTTTTCAGTAATTACAACCACTTATGAATCATTCCCTCAAGCACAGCAATATTTAGCTGATTTTATCGCTAAAGGGTCTATATTAAGTAATATTGTCGGCCATTATTATAAAGCCGTGGTAAAAAACACACCAGTCGCATCCGGAGCAGATGATCTTTTACAAGCGGTTAGACAGCATCAATTTGAAGTTATCGATCATCACCGTATAGAAATTCCTATGGTATTAAACAATATTGATGAACTCGTTTTGTTCGGCATCGAAGGAGCTTGGTTTTTAAATACTCTATCCATTCCAGGATTACCCAAGAACTTCCTCTTACAGCGCATTAAACGTTTGTTTGAAAAAATGTTCACATTTCCATACCATGATACACATATAATCGATGTGGTTTTGGCAAAAAAATAACAGAGACTTTGAGGTCTGTTGACAATTCATCATTTTCACAAAGCCTACGTCTCGCGGTCCGTCCGCGAGATACAGAGATATGACTCAATAAACAATTCTATTGCACAGCTTTAACTTTCCGCAGCTTATCAACGGTACACAGCAGTTAGTGTATTTATATATATGAATATCACTATCTAATATGACGTCACCGTTTCACTCCTGGTGTAGAGCGACCAACACTTCGATAAACATCTCTGGGTGTTTCTGATGGATAGCCATAACCTTTGTCGGCAAGACGCTTCACAATCGCCAGGTAATGCTCTCCCCAAACACCCGGATCAAAATTTACCACTACTACGTTATAATTCAAATTAATCACTGACTCAAACGCTTTTCTTTGAGCTAATAGATGTCCATCAAACGATATTTGGACTTCAGTTTCAGTATCAGTCCCTATCTCCTTCAATCGCTCAATCAAAATAAAAATCATTTTTTCAATCGTGTAAAAAAGTTTACACATGGACATGCCCACTGAATACATATCTGTGGCTTTGGATGTTGATAATTTGTTACCATAATCGCATATAGGATAAACAAATTCCTTTTCATCACTACTCCCTACGTCTTCCGGAGCTATCATCGTCGGTGGAAAAGCTTCATCTATCTGAGGTGATATAAAAGATAATTCAAAGTGAGCCCAATTCAGCCACATTTGATTAGCTCCTGCCATCTTTCTCAGAAACTCCGTGTCCATTTCAGTCTCAAATACATCACGAGGATTAGTATCTAAATCATTTATAAACTGTGATGTATCGGAATATTCATCGGCCGCAACCGTAGTTGTTATATTGATTTCTTCTGGCAAGCTTATTTTATTATCTAAAATTTCGCCTTCTTCCAATGAGAGCACATCGGATTTTTTAGATTTTGTTTTTGACTTGTTCGATGTTTTTTTAGCTACGCTAGATGGCGTAGGCTTAGCATCCTTTTTTATGGTTACTTTGGTGGTTTTTTTCTTTTTTGGATCATCATTTGAGATATCGGTTGATTTAACCATCATATCCACTCAGTTATTCTTTGTTGTAAATTAATGGTAGCTGAAATTTTCAAAAAAATCTTCCTTAATATTGAACGCCATCATTAGCTAACGTTTTGATTTAAAAAAATTAGATAATAATTCAGCGCAATCCCGCTGCAAAATTCCTTCATCAATTTGAACTTGATGATTCAATGGATAACCTTTTAAAAAATTGTAAACCGATCCAGCAGCCCCCGCTTTAAAATCTCGGGTACCAAATACAACACGTTGAACACGTGCATGCAAAACAGCTCCTGCACACATACAACAAGGTTCTAATGTTACATATAACGTTGTATTGTTTAATCGATAATTTTTTAGATATGTAGCTGCATCTTGAATTGCTAATATTTCAGCGTGGGCTGTTGGGTCGTTACGCTGTATTACCTGGTTCCAGCCAGCACCGAGCAATTTATCATCGTCACCAACAATAACTGCACCGACTGGAACCTCCCCTTGTGCTTCAGCCTTTTTAGCTAAATCTAATGCGTACTGCATCCACTTAGTTTGAAACATATTCCTGAGCGTGCATACCTAATTTATCTAACAATAAACTATCTTTTTCTAATTGAGGATTAGATTCTGTTAGCAAGGTATCACCAATGAATATTGAGTTAGCTCCAGCAAAAAACGCAAGTGCCTGCAACTCATCGCTCATTTCGGTGCGGCCAGCAGTTAAACGTACGACGCTTTTCGGCATTAAAATTCGTGCGGTAGCAATAGTTCTTACTAATTCAATCCCCTCAACAGGGTTTGCTTTAGCTAAAGGTGTCCCCTCAACCGGAATTAGTCGATTAATTGGAACACTTTCTGGTGGTGTTTCCATGTTAGCTAGGGTTAATAAAAATTCAACACGATCTTCTCGTGACTCACCCAATCCCAGAATACCACCGCAGCAAACATTAATACCTGCCTTGCGGACATTTTCTAAGGTTTCTAAACGATCGCTAAAACAACGCGTAGTCACTACTTTTTCATAATAACTGGGTGATGTATCGATGTTATGATTATAATAATCAAGCCCAGCATCTTTTAATTCGCATGCCTGTTCGGGTGATAACATCCCTAAAGTCATACAAGTTTCAAGTCCCAGATCTTTTACACCTTGAATCATTTCAGATAACTGATCCATCACTTTATCAGGTGGACAACGCCAAGCAGCCCCCATACAAAAACGTGTTGCACCTTTGGCTTTTGCTTCACGCGCATTAGCTAGGACGTCTTGCACATCAAGTAATTTTTCTTTTTCAACGTGGGTTTTATGATGTCCACTCTGAGCGCAATACCCACAATCCTCAGGACAAGCTCCTGTTTTAATACTTAATAGTTGGGATAATTGAATACTATTAGGATTATGATGCTCTCGATGCAGTGTGTGTGCCGCATGTAAAAGATTATTAAAGGGTTGAGAATAAATGGCTGTTACATCTTCCATAGTCCAGCGCACGAAAGCAGTTGTCATCGTTGTAACCTATTTGTTATGAATGGACAACATGATAAAGTGCTCAGCTCGATTGTCAATTAAAAAATGAATATGTTAAACAAATTAATTCAACAAGACTTAAATCATGTATGGCACCCTTGCTCTTATATGAAAGATTTTGAACAGCATCCCCCCCTCATTGTGAAACATGCAACAGGCAGTTACATTCATACTGATCAAGGGATAATAATCGATGCAATTTCTAGCTGGTGGTGTAAATCACTAGGCCATGGTCACCCTGCCGTCATTGCGAATATCCAAAACCAACTCTCTAAATTCGAACATGTCATTAGCGCCAACACAACGCATCCTGCTATCGTTGATTTAGCTAAAGAATTAAGTGATATCAGTAAGCTACAGCACATATATTTTGCTAGCGATGGATCATCTGCTGTGGAAATTGCTATGAAATTAGCGATACATGCATCTCAATTAAAAGGCTACACTTCACGTAAACAATTTATTGCCTTAAGTAATAGTTATCATGGCGAAACACTGGGCACATTAAGTGTCAGTGATTTAGGTGTTTATAAAAAACCGTTTTCTCATTTTAATATTCCGTGCCACTTTTTAAATCCAATGCCTTACATGAGTAGTGAATCTGATCCTCTATGGAAAGATTCTGATGCTTATTGGCCTGAAATAGTGCAGCAGTTGGATAGATTAAAACATGAAACGTATGCAATCCTTGTAGAACCAATCGTTCAGGGTGCTGGTGGCATGAAATGCTATAGCGCTGATTTTTTGCATAAACTGACTAACTGGGCAAAGCAACATGATATTTATTTAATTGCTGATGAAATTATGACAGGGTTAGGCCGAACAGGACAATGGCTGGCATCTAATCATGCAAATATTCAACCTGATATGATTTGCTTATCGAAAGGATTAACATCGGGTACCTTGCCCTTAAGTTGTGTTCTAATTGATCATGCTATTTATGATTTATTTTACCGTGAGCATTCTGATGGCGTTGCTTTTTTACATTCTCATACATATGGAGGCAATCCCCTTGCCGTGAGTGCCGCATTGGCCACGATTAAAACGATGCAAGTAGAAGGGATTAATCAACAGGCCCAGGAATTAGGTAACTGTATGCGCCAACATTTTACAGAAATCCTCACCAATACAGGTAAGTTAAATAACATGCGATCTATTGGAGCGATAGTTGCGGCAGATCTAGTTGGGCCCAGTGATTTACGCATTGGATATCAAGTCGCTCAAGAAGCACAAAAATTAGGGGCACTCTTACGACCTTTAGGTGATACACTGTATTGGTTGCCGCCTTTAACAACAGAGCATACAACGATAGCTGCGTTAGCTGAGATTACGAACACGGCGATTGAGAACGTATATAAAAAATTTTAACATAGGTGCCAATTTATGTATTGCGTAGGATTAACTGGAACTATTGCGAGCGGAAAATCCACGGTAGCAGCTATGTTCGCCAAACTTAATATACAGATCATTAGTGCGGATCATATTGCCAAAAAATTGACTTCTTATAACCAACCCGCAGTGCAAAAAATCACTGAACACTTCGGTCAATCCGTATTGAGCCCCACTGGCGAATTGAATCGTAAATTATTGCGTGAGATTATCTTCAACAATCCAGCGCAACGGTTATGGTTAGAAGGATTATTACACCCAATGATTCGAAAGCAAATTGAACATGAAATAACTCAAGTCAAAACACCTTATTGTATTATTGAAATCCCCTTGTTAACTGAACGCTCAACCTACCCTTATCTGAACCGTGTTTTATTAGTATTAGCTCAAGTAGAACAACAAATACAGCGTGTGATGAAACGAGATAATTGTTCAAAAAAACACGCATTATCGATTTTAGCTGCGCAAAGCCATGAGCAAGTGTATCGCGGACTCGCTGATGATATATTAATGAATGATGGTAATCTTGCTGAGCTTGAAGATAAAATAATCAAGCTCAATCAAACATATTTGAAGGGGTGCGAGTAAAAGTGCGGTCAACTCCTACCCAGCATTACAGGAGCGTTGTGCCAAAGCACTCCAAGTATTTCCGAAGTAAGAGTTACTCGAGGCGTAAATTATCAACTATACAATAGTGATAACTGACCAGTTTGGGTCACAGTTATGGCTTGGGATTTAGCCTCGACTCAACGTTCTCCAATGTCACTGTTAATGATTGAATCTGCTCATTAGCATTTGTCTTAAATATACTCTCTCTATTAGATATCGGTAATTTAAAAAATGGATGTTTATCTGTTGAGTTGAGTTGCTGCTGGTATGTTTTAGCTTCGAATTTTCCTGTTGTGAGCAACGTCTCCAATACGTCAAAGACTCGAAAAAATGCTCTTACTGCGCTAGTGGCATAATAAAATATTTCTTCACTATTCGTTCCAATGAGTCTAACTTTTTTTAACTCAGCTAAATACGTACGACACTGTTCCTCATATTTGCTTTTAAACGCTGTAAAATTATAAGCAACCCAATTTTCATCATCACATATTCCAGGCATCTCATATGTTCTTATGTGCATCCAATCAGATGACCTCCCGAATTTATCAAAAATGTCCTGAAAATCCGAATTTGCAAAGCACTTTTCAATCGCATTAAATGCTGTGCCGACCTGATTTTGAATATAGCATGCTAGCATGGGGCTAGTAATCCATATTTCCTCCGCTACAAATGCTTTCTCATGCGAGTTTGAATCTATTGTATCTTCTTTGTCACGTCTCATTTTCTTAATCATGAATTTTCTGTAGTTTTCATTTTCAGCGAGTTTACTGAACAAAGGTTGAATTTTTAAACTGAGGGCTTCTGTGTCAATGAATTCATCGTAGACGAACGCTGCATTACAACAAGCATCTTCAAATGCTCTAAATTGGTTGAGACTTGTTGGGGTTTGTAATGTTTGAAACCTATCGATTGCAGCAATAAGTTTCGTTTTCGTTCTCTCAAACGAAAATTTCGCAAAATCCGAGGTGAAATCTTTTGCAGGTTTAATTTTCTCACAATATTCTTTCAACTCTCTCAGTAAGTCTTGTACATCACTCATGATGACTCCTTTATCATTTTCATTAAATCATACCTCACTGACCAACAGTGATCAATAGAGATTCAATCTGATTGATTTTCAGGTTTCATAAACTCTATCGAACAAGAAGCTGAAGATAAGAATGAAAGCACTTCAGCTACCGATGGCCAAGTATTTTCCGAACCAAGATAATCAGCACCCCATGGTCGGCAACGTTGTGGGGGCGAAGCTCCAAAAATGCCTAATGTTTTCGCCCCAACAGCTGCTGCAATATGCATTGGACCACTGTCATTCGCAATGACTTGTTCGGCAGATGCCATAATTACAGCGTATTCTGATAAATTTAATCCGCGTAAAATGATGGCGTTAGAGGCAAATTCAGTACAACTCGCTTCGTCATCAATTCCCGGACAAATCACGAGTTGATATCGGCGCGATAATTCTTTGGAAAGTTCATGCCAATAGGGCCATATTTTTGTTTTATTATTAATGCCAACCCCACGGGCAAAAGGAGAAATTACCCAAAATGGTTTATCTATATGATTCGAATGCAAAATCTGATTGGCAACGATATGTGCTTCGGGACTCAGTGGTAAGGTAATTCGAGTTGGAATGGGTTCTACCCATTCAATTTTAGGAAACCAATGTTCCACAGCAAAACGTACAATATTCCAAAAATATTGAACTTCATGTTGAGCAGGCGGTTTGACCAATCCTGCATTCAATAATAAACGGCGACCATCCGTTTTATAACCAACCGGTAATTTGCCACCTAGGCGAGCCATTAATGCACTGGAAAAACTATTAGTCAGTAATAATGCTTTATCAGCAGTGGATACATTTGCTATTTTTGCGGTGTTTTGCCAAAAATCATTTGTGATTACAAAAAGATTTTTCCCCGTCGCTGACAATAAATCTAACATCCAAGGTTGGCCAAATAAGAATAATTCGATGCCACATTTTTGCAAGGCTTGCAAAGCAGGAAGCGTCATCACGACATCGCCTACCCAATTTGGTAAACGTACAATAAGTGCGGCTCTTGTATGATCAGTATTTTTCATCACAAATTTGTCACTCTCGACATAACTGGTTCTTTTTGAATGCTCTTTATCGCAACATGTTTGCAACTGGGGACAAATTCACCCAAACATAAGCAGCTAAACACAATGAATAAATAACCTATATCAGAATGTAATAATTGTGAATCCGTCAGATTACTTAGAAAAAAACAAGCCAATAATCCCAACATGATTGGTTTCATTTTATTCAAGCGCATCGCAGCGACGATTAAACTGCCATAAAAAGTGATTAAAGCAGTAAGTCCCAGTAATCCAAACTCTGAAGCAATGAGCCAATACTGACTATGTGGCTCGAGCACATCCCGATAAGCAGGCAAGGGATTAGTTTGTTGATAATAACGCGAAAAACCGCCCGTCCCATATCCGATCCAATGGCTGGCAAGAAACATCGATTTTGCGTGGTGATGAAATACCAAGCGCATGCCAATAGGCGTGTTCTTATCTCCTTGCTGGTAATGTTTCCAATCAGTTATTGTTTGCTGCAATCGAGTATGAAAAGCTGGACTTCGAGCAGCACAAAATCCTAAGGTAAGCGCAAAAGAAATCATGCCCACAATAAGGTATTTTTTAGGTAAGTATTGAATTAAAAGTAAAACCATTAAAACAACATAAATGATGTAGCCAATCCGACCTTCATTAATAAAAAAAAGCTGAAAACTACAAAGTATGGCTAATAATAGGAATAATATGCGTTTAAAACCACTATTCTGAATAACCATCAATATAGATAAATACACCGCAAATGCCATCATACAACTTGTACTTATATGATCATGAAATAATTTTTCGGGGTTAGTTATATGATTGAAATATTTGAAAAAAGAAACAGTACATGTAATAAACATTGCTAATAGGAATGCATAGACTCCCATTTTTCGAACTAATTTATTCTGAAAACCAATCATAAAAAGAGGTAAATAAAGTAGCTTGCTGTATTTTTCAATAAAAAGAAAACGGATGTGGTAATCGGCTTCGCTCCAACAACAAGCGATTAAGGTAATTAAAAATAAAATAATTGCTGATATACAATAACTTTGGCGCAGCGTAAAGCATAATTGGCGTCTGAAATAAGGCGTTAATATAAGTGCTAGTGTTGATAAGACAATGAACACACTTTTAAAAGAACTACTCAATGGGATAAAAAATAAAACAGCCACCAAAAGAAATGGTGTGTATTTTTCAGATAAAGTTCGACTATCTAACATCGGATTTACTCCCTAATCCTAATAATAGATGATTTAGACTCGTGAGCAAGCCCGTTATCAAGAGGCTTCCAGTCCTTTACTTAGAAGCTTCGACCTATTCCACTTAATGCGCAGTATCTAGCTGATCCTGGCTAATACAACATACAACTCAGGGACATAGATCTTTTAAATTGTAACAGGTCTAATTGAGATGATAATTCATTTCATACTTTAGGTCAGTATAATTAAGTTGCCTTTACAAAAATTTCAGGATTGTTAAATCCATCAGCCTGTTATAATTCGAAATAACACGTTATAATAACGCAATTTGTTAGCAATGCTATTTATAGGCCACACGAATTATATATGAAAAAAACAACATATTTTTGGCGCAAAGGTTTGTGGGCTTTATTCAGCTTAATATTCCTATTAATAGTCTGTATAAGTGTCATTTATCTATATGCAGCAAGTCAATTACCTAATGTTGATTCGTTAAAAACGGTTCAATTACAGGTGCCTCTTCGAATCTATACACAAGATGGCTTATTAATTCAGGAATACGGTGAAAAAAAACGCTTTCCTTTAACCTACAATCAAATACCACCAACATTAATTCACGCCCTGCTTGCTACGGAAGATCAACGCTTCTTTGATCATAGCGGTGTAGATGTTTTTGGTTTAGGACGTGCCGCAGTACGCATGATTAAAACCGGTACTAAATCTCAAGGTGGTAGTACCATTACGATGCAGGTTGCACGTAATTTCTTTTTAAATCGTAAAAAAACGTTCTTGCGAAAATTTAATGAGATTATGTTAGCCATCAAAATTGATAGAGAATTAAGTAAAGAAAAAGTATTAGAACTCTATTTAAACCAAATTTATTTAGGAAATAGAGCTTACGGGGTAGGCGCTGCTGCACAAATTTATTACGGAAAGCCACTTCAAGAGTTGGATATCGCACAACTAGCAATGATAGCAGGATTACCCCAAGCACCTTCGACTCACAACCCTATTATTAACCCTAAAGCTGCTAAAATACGCCGCGATCATGTGCTCGACCGATTACTTGAAGAGAAATATATTACTCAAGCAGAATATCAAAAAGCAATTAATGAGCCATTGACTGAAACCTATCATGGTACCACTACTGAAGTTACAGCGCCGTATGTGGCAGAAATGATTCGCCAATCTCTTTACGATCATTTCGGACCAGATGCCTATACGAATGGGTATAAAGTATATACAACAATCAAAGGTAATCTACAAAATGCTGCAAATCAAATCGTAGAAGACCACTTACTTGCATATGATCGCCGGCATGGTTACCGCGGCCCTATCACGACGATTTCATTGAGTGATTTTAAATCGCTGACAGCAATTCAAGCGCAATTGAGTAAATATCCAGTTATCAATGATCTTGAACCGGTAATAATCCAATCTGTAGAAAAACAAGAAGCTACAGCCATCACATCTAAAGGCACAACCATTACCATTCCATGGAAAGGATTGTCTTGGGCAAGACCTGTGCTTAAAAAAGGCTGGCTAGGAAAAAGCCCAACGCTGGCACAAGATATTCTAAAACCAGGAAATATTGTTTATGTGAGATTCGATAAAGATTATTGGCAATTAACTCAAGATCCTCAAGCTGAAGCGGCATTAGTCGCGCTCAATCCAAACAATGGCGCGATTGAAGCGTTAGTAGGTGGGTTTAATTTTCAAAAAAGTAAATTTAATCGGGTTACTCAATCGAGCCGTCAGCCTGGTTCCAGTTTTAAACCATTTATCTATGCTGCCGCCTTAAACAAAGGATACACCTTAGCTACATTGGTAAATGATGCTCCTATGGTAGTCGATGATCCCAGTCAAACAAATAATATGTGGCGACCTCACAACGATAAATTTAAATTTAATGGTCCAACACGTTTACGTGAAGCGCTAACTCGTTCTATAAATCTTGTTTCGATTCGAATTTTAGATGATATCGGTATTGATTATGCGATTGATTTTGCTTCACGATTTGGATTTCGCAAAGCAAACTTACCTCATGCGCTATCACTAGCATTAGGAAGTTTGGCAGTAAGTCCCATGGAGCTTACCGCAGCTTATGCTGTTTTTGCTAACGGCGGATATAAAGTTGAACCTTTTTTAATCGACAAAATCACGGATACCAAAGGACGTGTTCTTCTTCAAGCAAAAGCAACCAGGGTATGCAATAACTGCTCAGATAAAAATACAACGCCTGATCTAAACGCACCTCAGGTTATTTCTTCAGATATTGCATTCTTAATTAATTCAGCCCTACAAGATGTTATTAAACATGGAACTGCTTATGGAGCGAAAGTACTCGACCGCAAGGATATCGCAGGTAAAACAGGAACCACTAATGAACAAGTTGATGCTTGGTTTGCTGGCTACAATCCTGACCTTGTTGTTACCACATGGATCGGATTCGACACCCCGCATCCTTTACATGAATATGCTGCGCGGTTGGCATTACCCGTGTGGATAGATTTTATGAAAGTAGCGTTGGCTGGCGTGCCTGAACATGACATGCCTCAACCAAGTAATATTATTTCTGTAGGAATAAATCCTGCGAATGGATTACGTGCCAAACAAAATCAACCCAAGACCATCACTGAATATTTTCGTGAAACAGATGTTCCTGAATTTGATGAGGGCGTCGCTGTTACTGATTCTGGCAATACACAGGATACAAATAGCAACCAAGATAGTTTGTTTTAACCCAGTTTAAAACAAGCGATCTAACACCTATTTTGAGGTTATTGGTAATTTCTCAATAACTCCGAGAAAGAACGTCATCCTCCTGAAGACAGTGAAGGATCTCCGAGCGGCATGGTGCCAACTTTAGGAGCTCTTTCACTGCCTTCAGGATGACCTTTCTCGGGGTTATTGAGAAGTTATGGTTATTGCATCTAAATTGATGCTCTTACTATATTAAGGAGTATATTATGAAAATTGGACAAGATACGCTTTCAACTCGTTCTCAATTACAGGTTGGCAATAAAACATACCATTACTATAGTCTTAAAGAAGCAGAAAAAAATCATTTTAAAGGTATTAAAAATTTACCTTACTCATTGAAGGTTTTATTTGAAAATTTATTACGGTTTGAAGATGGCATTACTGTCACTACAAATGATATTGCTGCACTTGCTGATTGGTTAAGAACAAAAACATCTCAACACGAAATTGCATATCGCCCTACTCGCGTTCTAATGCAAGACTTTACAGGTGTACCTGCGGTAGTAGACTTAGCAGCTATGCGCACAGCAATGGAGCAAATGGGCGGGGATCCTAATAAAATATCGCCTTTGTCCCCTGTCGATTTGGTAATTGACCATTCGATTATGGTAGATAAGTTTGCTACGAACGACTCAATGCAAGTGAACACATCCATTGAAATGCATAGAAACAATGAACGATACGAATTTCTGCGTTGGGGTCAAAAGGCATTTGATAATTTTCAAGTTGTCCCACCTGGTACTGGAATTTGTCATCAAGTTAATCTTGAGTATCTCGGCAAAACCGTTTGGCAAAGTGAATATGATGGCGCACTATTTGCCTATCCCGATACCTTAGTCGGAACTGATTCTCATACGACAATGATTAATGCGTTGGGTATTTTAGGATGGGGTGTAGGTGGTATAGAAGCAGAAGCAGCCATGTTAGGGCAACCCGTTTCAATGTTAATTCCTGAAGTCATTGGTTTTAAATTAACCGGAAAACTGAAAGAAGGAATCACTGCGACGGATTTAGTGTTAACGGTTACCCAAATGCTCCGAGCACATGGCGTAGTAGGCAAATTTGTTGAATTTTATGGCCCAGGTTTAGCAGAACTTCCTTTGGCTGATCGCGCTACAATTTCTAATATGGCTCCTGAATATGGTGCTACTTGTGGTTTTTTCCCTGTGGATCAAGAAACCTTGCGTTATTTAAAACTAACGGGCCGAGACGAACATACTATCGAACTAGTCGAAACTTACAGTAAAGCTCAAGGTTTATGGTATGACAAGAGCTGTGAAGACCCCGTTTTTACAAACACACTTAATCTTGATTTATCTACAGTCGAACCCTCTCTTGCAGGGCCTAAACGGCCCCAAGATAAAGTGAATTTACCTAATTTACCCAAACAATTTAATGACTTTTTAAAAGAAACCGGTAAAGAAATAGAAAAAAACATAGGGTTTCCCGTTAAAAATGAATCGTATGAATTACATCATGGCGATGTGGTTATTGCAGCTATCACTAGTTGTACTAATACATCTAACCCAAGTGTTTTAATGGCGGCTGGTTTAGTTGCTAAAAAAGCATTAGAAAAAGGCTTACAGCGGAAACCATGGGTTAAATCATCATTGGCTCCTGGTTCAAAAGTAGTAACAGATTATTTAAAAAATGCCGGATTACAAACATATCTTGACCAGCTTGGATTCAATTTAGTTGGGTACGGTTGCACAACCTGTATAGGAAACTCAGGCCCTTTACCAGACGCAATTTCACATAATGTAGCCGATAATGATTTAGTCGTTTGTTCGGTGCTGTCTGGTAACCGAAATTTTGAAGGTCGCGTGCATCCACAAGTTCGTGCCAACTGGCTAGCATCACCTCCGTTAGTGGTTGCATTTGCATTAGCTGGAACTACTTGCATTGATTTATCAAATGAACCACTAGGTAAAGACAAAAATGGACAGGACATCTTTTTAAAGGATATATGGCCAACAAATGCTGAAGTAGCCACAGAAGTAGCAAAAGTTACTGGGGCGATGTTTCATAAAGAATATGCAGAAGTCTTTTTAGGCAATGCAGAATGGAGAGCTATTCCGGTTAGCGAAGGAAAAACATATACATGGAATGATCAATCGACTTACATCCAACACCCGCCTTTCTTTCAAAATTTAAAAAAGGTTCCTGATGCAATCAAACCAGTTGAAAAAGCGTATATCCTTGCCTTATTAGGTGATTCAATTACAACAGATCATATATCCCCTGCAGGATCTATAAAAGCCTCTTCTCCCGCTGGGCTTTATCTACAATCTAAAGGTGTGGATGAAAAAGATTTCAACTCTTATGGATCCCGCCGTGGCAACCATGAAGTGATGATGCGTGGTACATTTGCAAATATTAGAATACGTAATGAAATGACTCCAGGGCTTGAAGGGGGTATCACACGGTATGTTCCCACAGGTCAAACCATGCCTATCTATGATGCATCTATGTTATATCAAAAAGAGCATCATTCTTTAGTTATTTTTGCAGGACAAGAATATGGTACGGGTTCTTCTCGTGATTGGGCAGCCAAAGGGACTAATTTACTAGGCGTAAAAGCAGTAATTGCAGAAAGTTTCGAGCGTATCCATCGTTCTAATTTGATCGGCATGGGTGTATTACCATTACAATTTCAAAATAATATGACTCGGAAAACGTTACAACTTACCGGCGACGAACGCATTAGTATTGTCGTTAATCAGGATTTAAAACCCAGTGCTTTATTGGAACTCATAATTTATCGTCCTGATGGTAGTGAAGAGGCAATTAACGTATTGTGTCGAATAGATACTGCAAATGAAATTGAATATTATAAAAATGGTGGTATTTTACAGTACGTATTGAGAAATCTAAGTCGCAGCTAGGAATTTTTTCAAGAGGTGGGTCCCTGGTTCATCGTTAAACACAAGGTGTGCCTCGGACCTCTTGCAGAATTTTGCATGCGCTGAGATCTTTCCCTGCGCCTTCATATGTTGTTCAATACACAATTCTATTGCACAGCTATAGATCGAACTGGATCCCGCGGACAAGCCACGGGACGTTGAAATATGAGTTGTCAACAGACCATAGAGGGCTACTCATGGTGTTATATAGATTTAAGGAAACAACGTGAAAAAACAAAAACAAGTTTTGAGTGTCTTTTCATTAGTAATGATTAATGTGATTGCTGTGGATAATTTACGTACATTACCTATCTCAGCCAAACTCGGTTTATCATTGGTTTCCTATTATCTCATAGCTGCCCTGATCTATTTCATACCCGTGGCTTTAGTCGCTGCTGAGTTAGCAACAGCTTATCCAAAAACGGGTGGAATTTATATCTGGGTACGTGAAGCATTTGGACGTCAATCCGCATTCGTCACGATCTGGTTGCAATGGATCTATAATGTTGTCTGGTATCCTACCATATTAATATTCATCGCCGAAACATTTGCTTATTTATATAATCCTGCACTTGCATCGAATAAAATATATTTAGTTTCTACAGTAGTGAGCTTATTTTGGCTATTTACACTACTAAACTGTTTTGGCATGAGGCTATCGAGTTTGATTAGTATTGTTGGTGCATCAGCAGGCACTTTATTACCGATGATAGGTATCAGTCTTTTAGGCTTAATTTGGATTATACAAGGCCACCCTCTTGCATTAGACACGAACGCATCCTGGCTTCCAGACTTCAGTTCTATTGGTAACCTATCTATTTTTTCTGCTGTATTATTTGGTCTTCTTGGGGTTGAAATGTCGGCAATTCATGCTGAGGATGTTAAGAATCCGCAACGGGACTACCCTAAAGCATTGCTATACTCGGTCATCATCATCTTTTCTACATTAGTCTTTGGTTCATTAGCCATCACAGCGGTTGTACCCTCTGATACACTCAATGTCATTTCGGGATTTATTGATGCCTATTCAATTTTCTTCAATTCATATCATATGCCCTGGATGACCTCGATTACAATCCTATTTGTGATTGTGGGTGGATTAAGCGGCGTTTCAGCGTGGATCATTGGTCCAAGTCGTGGTTTGTTAATTTCAGCACATGACGGCTGTTTATCACATCATTTTACTCGAGTGAACAAACATGGCGCACCTGTCTTTATTCTTATTTCTCAAGCATGCATAGTCACCGCTTTAAGCTGCCTACTTTTGCTGGTTGACTCTATCAGTAGTGCTTATTGGATGCTAACAGAGCTATGTGCCCAATTAGCATTATTAGTGTATGTTTTTATGTTTGCAGCTGGGATTAAATTGCGACACACGCAGCCCGATATACCAAGAGCGTACAAAGTTCCCGGAGGTAAAGTGGGCATGTGGCTTATTGCTGGCGCTGGTTTAATGTGTTGCGTAGTAACGATTTTAATCGGATTTGTGCCCCCTACTCAAATTCCTATTAGTAACCGTATCTTTTTTGAAGCGTTTCTGGTTGGGGGACTGATTTTATTTGTAGTAATTCCTTGGGTACTTGCTGCTAAGTATAATGATAAAAAGGCAAACCGTATTTAGCATGACCCATCTTAACAACTAACCTCCTGAGAGCCGCAGGAGGTTAGTTCTCCAACTCTTAATCAGGAATAGACATTAGACTGGCATTACCACCCGCTGCAGTTGTATCTACAGTGTAAGTACGTTCTAAACATAAACGTTGCAAGTAATGAGGACCGCCTGCTTTCGGACCAGTACCGGATAGACCTTCGCCGCCAAATGGCTGCAAGCCAACAACAGCACCAATCATGTTTCGATTAACATAACAATTACCAACTCGTACCCGTTCTCGAATATATTCTACCGTATTATTGATGCGACTATGAATTCCCAATGTTAAGCCATAGCCTGTTTGATTAATTTGAGAAATAACATCGTCTAAAGCATCTCGTTTATAACGAACTACATGTAATACCGGACCAAATACTTCTTTTTCCAATACATTGATATTATCAATCGCAATCGCAGTAGGTGGCATAAAAAATCCAGATTGGCATTCTTCACTTAACTCGCATTGATGAATGATTTCATAGCGCTCCTGACACATGGCCACATGCGCTTTTAATCCCGCTAGTGCTGTCTCATCGATCACTGGACCAATATCATTAACTAGCCAACGAGGATCGCCTACACGCAATTCATCCATAGCCCCTTTTAATAAGGCCATCATTCGAGGATATACTTCATCTTGAATAAATAATACTCGTAACGCAGAACAACGTTGTCCCGCACTGCCAAAAGCGGATGTCATTACATCCGCTGTAACTTGTTCCAATAAAGCTGAAGAATCAACAATCATAGCATTTTGGCCACCAGTTTCAGCAATGAGGGGGATTATTTCTTCACCACGTGTCGCTAACGTACGATTAATTAAATTTGCAGTTTGTGTTGAACCGGTAAAAATCACCGCTTTTATACGTTTATCCGCTACTAAAGCAGCCCCCACTGTTGAGCCTGAACCGGGTAAAAATTGAATCACTCCTGAAGGAAAGCCTGCCTCTAGCATCAATTCAACAGCAAAATGCGCAATTAACGGAGTTTGTTCAGCAGGTTTTGCGATGACACAATTTCCAGTCACTAATGCTGCAACAATTTGGCCTGTAAAAATGGCAAGTGGAAAATTCCAAGGACTAATACAAAGAACAACCCCTCGAGGATGCAAACTCAGTTCATTTAATTCACCCGTATAACCATGCAGACGTGTGGGTTCAGCCATTAAATTTTCAGCTTGTTTTGCATAATAACGACAAAAATCAATTGCCTCTCTCACTTCCGCAACAGCATCTGACCAAGTTTTACCTGCTTCTAAACAAGCCATCGCTAACAGCAATGACATATTATCTTCTAACAAACATGCAAATCGCTCTAAATGAATCGCTCGTTCTTGAACCGATGTCCTGCTCCAGCTACAAAACGCGTGCTGAGCGGCTTCAAGAGCTTGTTCAATATCTGCATTTGTCGCTCGCATGACATAGCCAACAACATCCTTAGATTGTTGTGGTGAAAAAACAGGTTCAGAGGCTGAATTGTCATTTTGTTTTCCAGCGATAATCGGGGCGGCCTGCCAGTGAAATGGCCCCATATTTGCAATGGATGCTTGCAAAGCAGCGACTGTTTCACGGTTTGAAAAATCAATCCCAGGTGAGTTTTTACGTTCTGGTAAAAAAATCGATGCTGGCAATGGGATATTTTGATTAATTTTGCTCAACAAATAACTTGCTTTACTTAACGGATCTTCAACCAAATCACTAATTGGTGCTTTATCATCAACAATACGATTTACAAAAGATGAGTTTGCACCATTTTCTAATAACCGACGAACCAAGTACGGCAGTAAATCTTCATGACTCCCTACTGGAGCATAAATTCGACACGCAATTCCATATTGATTAGCAGGAACGATTTGTTCATATAATTCATTTCCCATACCATGCAAGCATTGAAATTCGAAATCACGATAGTCTCCAACTAAGTTTAGAATCAACGCCACGGAATAAGCATTATGAGTCGCAAATTGTGGATAGATTGCATCGGTCATAGTTAGTATTTTTTTAGCACAGGCTTGAAAGGAAACATCAGTAAACACTTTGCGAGTAAATACGGGATAATCTGTTAACCCTTGCATTTGGGATTTTTTAATTTCACTATCCCAATAGGCTCCTTTAATTAGTCGCACCATAATTCTGCGATTTTTCCCACGTGCCAATTCAGCTACCCAATCTAACAAATAAAACGCCCGTTTTTGATATGATTGAATAGCCAACCCAAAGCCATTCCAATCAGCCAGGCTGTCATCATTAAACACGCATTCAATGACATCCATAGATAAATCTAACCGTTCGGATTCCTCTGCATCAATTGTTAATCCAATATTATATTTTTTAGCTAGTTGGGCTAAAATCAATAACTTAGGTGATAATTCGGCTAATACTCGTTCATGTTGAGCTTCTTGATACCGCGGATGTAATGCGGATAATTTAATTGAAATCCCAGGCTTTTGACAAAGATCTGCGCTCATTGCCGATTGACTACCGATAGATTCAATCGCATCACTATATGCCTTTAGATACCGCTCAGCATCAGCAGATGTTAATGCTGCTTCACCCAACATATCGTAAGAATAGCGGTAGCCTTGTGCTTCTTTTTTCTTAGCGCGCTCGAGCGCTTCAGTAATGGTTCTTCCCATAACAAATTGTTTGCTCATAATCCGCATGGCTTTATCAACGGCCAAACGAACGACGCCTTCTCCGCTGCGATTCAACAACGTCATCATAGAGCGGCGTAAGCTGGATTCCGCTTTTTCAGGGGAAAGGACTTTTCCTGTCAACATTAAAGCCCATGTGGTCGCATTTATAAAAAATGAATCACTTTGTCCTCGATGTGACTGCCAGTCAGCTGGCGCTATCTTATCTTTAATTAAACTATCAACCGTCGCGTTATCGGGCACCCGCAATAATGCTTCAGCTAAACACATTAGAGCAATTCCTTCATCACTTGATAATGCATACTCAGTTAAAAACGAATCAATCCCCATACTCTTTTTACGTCCAGAACGAACCTGTTCGACTAAACGAATAGCTAAATTACGTATTGCTGTTGTTTGATTAGAATCTAATTCAGCTTGTTCAATTAAAGTTGAAACAACATCAAGCTCGGATGCTCGATAAACATCATTAATAGAAGCACGTAATCCTTGTGGAAATTGTAAAGCGCGTTTATCAAGCATGAAATCCTCAAACGGTAAGTTAAAACTGCTCGAAGTATATCCGAAAATGTTAGGAAAACATAATTTGGTTAAATTTAAATCTAATATAGAGAGTTTGAATAATCCTCTTCCATATCAGATACATTGACAATCCGTAACTCTCTAAGAATGTCGCTTATTACACGATCTCCAGTTACCTGTAGCGTGTCATAATATTTATCAGGTCGTTGAACAATAAAAATGGGATCTGATTTATCTAAAAAATTATCATTAATAGTTATTTCCTCTTGAAATACGCCTGCATCTATCTTTAGTATAATAATTGTTTTGCGTAAAACATCTGAAAGCGCCTGAGGATAAGTCCACGAGCCGCTACTTTCATACACCTTAAGATTATTTTTGATTTGGCGAAGAGTAATATTTCGTAATGTTTCAAAATCAAGCGGTTCATGCAGCTTTGTATTGCGAGATCGACTAAATGCCTCAAAAAAATTATTTTTACTTCTTTGTAATTCAATATATTTCAAACCATCAATAGGAATATAATAAGGTCTTTCAAAAGTGAGATTTTCTAATGAAAGTTCTGATGGACTAAATATAGTGGCCCAGTGCCCCGCAACCGGAATGGATGAGTTATCTTGAGGATCTCGTTCAAATGTATCATTCATAGTATTTCTCACGTTTATGAGTGCTGTATAGATGACAAATTAAAATCATCAATCGATTGACTAGCCATTATAACATGAGACGCCACCGGTTTAAATTTTACATCTAGCTCATTTATTGGTACAATAGGAATTTTTTTGGAACAAAAACAAATAGGAGCCCTATGAATTCATTACTTACTCTTATCGCCATTGCTATATTTACGTGCAATATTTCATCTAGTACAACTGGTTTTGCACGCTCAACATTCGATGTTAATACAGAAGCCAATCATTTAAGTCAAAAAGCGCCTCTTCTAAATCGCAATGTTTTAAAACTTGCTCTTGCTGCTTACAACCGAGCAGCCGCTAAAGGTGCCGTCCATAAACCGATATTAACTGTAATCGACTATTCGTTACCATCATCCAAACAACGTATGTGGATATTCGATGTCAATCGTGAGCGTTTATTATACAATACTTACGTAGCTCATGGAAAAAACTCAGGAATGGATGTTCCTCACCATTTTTCGAATCAAACATCCAGTAAAGAATCTAGCTTAGGTACGTATGTAACACGTGATACATATATGGGCTCAAAAGGAATTTCTTTGAATTTACAAGGTCTAGAAAAAGGCTTCAATGATAATGCCTATAATCGTCGAGTTGTTATGCACGGAGCATGGTATGTTGAACCAAGTTTCATTCGACAATCAGGACGAGCAGGCCGTAGTTGGGGCTGCCCTTCTATCGCTCAATCGTTAGCAAAACCTGTGATTAATACGTTAAAAGGTGGATCAGTTGTATTCGCATATTATCCTGATCGCAATTATTTATCACATACTAATTTTGCAACCGTAGCCTAGGGCATGTTGACAATTGCCCCCGCCTACGTGCCTCGGCTTGTCCGAGGCATCCAGGAGAGAACAAATTTCTTCGTACAGATCACGCCATTCGGGCTTAAGCTCTTCAATCAAATTAATTTTCCATTATCTACAGGGTTGTCCCATTAAATAGCCGTCTTTGCGAACGAAGTGAAGCAATCCAGATCGATGTGACTTAAAAAATCCGATATCTGGATTGCTTCACTAACGCTCGCAAAGACAATTATGACTGTATAATATCAAAATTAATATTTTATGCTCAATAATTTATAATGGGACAGCCCTGCATTATCTACACGCCCTATTGTTCTAATGCGTCGCTTATGATAACTTTGCTCTGTTAACAAGGATTAATGCAGAGCATTTACTACTATGAATCAACACAATACCCCTCAGCATGAAAGGCAAGAAGCCCTTAATTGGTTACTTGAGTCTTTTTCTGCCGCTTTCTTTCCCAAGGTTAATCAAGTTAAACCCTTAAAGCTTGGAATTTATGAAGATATTATTGATTTTTACGAACGCCTAGAACACCCGCCCTTCAGTAAAAAAATGTTACGCGAAGCGCTAAATTATTATAGTGTTTCAAAAGCATATCTTAACTGCCAGAAAGAAAATGCTATTCGCGTTGATTTATTTGGAAATGAAGCTGAGTTGGTCACAAAAGAGCAAGCTGAATACGCACAACTACGCCTTCAAGAACGTTATTCTGGTGCACGGGAAACAACCAAGTAATTAGTATTTACTGAGTTCACCAAAGAAGCGTCTCTAGAAAAGGGATTATATGCTATTCCACACATGTCCATCACTTCTAAGCCCGCCGCGCGAATCATATGAGCTAATTCACTGGGTTTGATAAACTTCTGAAAATCGTGTGTTTGTCTCGGCAATATTCGTAACACATATTCAGCAGCAACAACTACACTTGCATACGCTGTAAACGTTCTATTAATTGTTGATAGAAATAGATACCCTCCGGGAGCCAATAATCGTGCTGCGTGTTTAATAATTAAACCAGGGTCTTGGACATGCTCCAACATTTCTAAACAAGTAATAATTGAAAATAGTTCTGAATCAAACGACTCAATTGGGTTGCAAACATATTGAATAGGTAATTGCTGCTCCAGTGCATGCGCCTGTGCTGTAGCAATCGAATCGGGTTCCACGTCCAGGCCTGTAACTATCCCACCACAACGAGCTAAAGCTTCCGATAAAATACCGCCTCCACATCCAATATCTAGAATGCGCTGCTTCATATCAGGTACGTTTTCTTGGATATATTTAACCCTAATAGGGTTTATATCATGCAATGTTTTTAATGGGCCATTTTCATCCCACCATGCATTGGCATGTTGAGCAAATTTGGCGACTTCTATGGTATCAATAGTTGACTTCATTCGGCACTGTTTCCAAGCAAATTAAAGGGTTGAAAAAATCCAATCACATTAGGATTTGTAATAAAGCTAATATTATAGGGATGTTCCGCTTCAAATTTTAAAAATAAATTAGCTTCAGGCACTTGATGAGCGATACGACCCAACAACACAAGTTGTAGCGATGGTTTATGAATTGCTAATTGATGAAATAAACTTGCCATAAATAAACGCCATTGACGCGCATGATAGGGTACTTTATCTTTACTGTAAACTAAAGAGGCATTGAGCAGTAAAAAGCCATGCTGCATAAATCCATTAAATAGCTGACAAGCTGTTTTGATGTAACATGACTTATCAAGCGATGCTATCGCGGATTGAGAAAAGTCAGATCTCAAATCGCCTCTTGCGTGAAGTAACATTTTCAATAGATTCCGTAAGGATGTTGCACGATTTACCACTTTGCTAAAGCCAGTTTCAGCCCATAATGAGCCGACCGCATTATCCCAAAATGCATACCCATTAGCCGATTGCTCCCGGGGATACGGCGACTCACCAAGAAGAATATAACGCGTTTGGGATAAAGGCATACTAAATGCTGCAAATATAGCGCTTTTGCCAGGCAACCATTCGTTATTTGTTTTCAATTGTTGCAAATAATCTGGATCCATTTCTTGTATTGCTTGCTTCAAGATTACATGCCATTCTGGGTGTGTTGCTAAAATACTATCCGTAAATGGCATGAAGCAACTCCACTGCAAGCTTTGCAGTCTGGCGATCCAGATCCCGTAACGGATTATACTCTACAATTTCTAAACCTAGAATTGATTGCTCAGAACAGATTTTCTTTAAAGCATTCACCAATTCATGTCCCTTAATGCCATTAGGTTCTGGACAACCAACGCCTGGAGCATCGTTCGGATCAATTCCATCTAAATCTAAACTAATACCAACACCACAGGTAGTTTGGCTAACATAGGCAAAGGCCTCTATTAATACAGCCTCTAATCCTCGCTGCCCAATTTCCTCCATTTTAATGACCTTAACACCTAAGCGCTCTAATATTTCTTTTTCACCTGTTTCATAACTACGAACACCAATCAAGCAGATATTTTCTGGTTTTACTGCAGGAAAGTTATCAAACAGTTGAACGAAATCAGGGGAACCTTCACCAAGAAGATGAGCTAAAGGCATACCATGAATATTTTTTGTTTCTGAACTTGTTGGTGTATGGCTGTCCATATGTGCATCAATCCAAATCAAGCCAATGTCACCTTGATTTCGGTTAACATGAGCAACAGCACTCCATGTACCAATTGCAGAAGAATGATCACCGCCAAGCACACAGAATGGAGCGTGACTGCTTGCAAATGGCATAACAGTCAAACCCAACTCATGCACTTTTGTTGTTACTAAAGGCAATACATCCATGCCGCGTTTAATTGATGCAGTTTCAACAATTTTATGCCATTTTACATCTACGCCAGCATCATAAAATAATGCTGGATGATAGTAGAGATACCATGGGCCTAATGCGCAATCAATATTATTTGCGGCTATACCTGAAGCATAGCCCACTAAATTAATTACATGTTTCACTTGATGCCTCATTCGGTTTTCTCACAAATAAACCATATAGATCTTTACAATCGTCTAATGAATAAGGAACAAAATCAATTGATTTTCCTAATTTTAATTCCGTTGACAATTCATAACATAAACGTAACACACTAAAATCCTCTAAAGCAAAGCCCACAGCATCAAATACTGTAATTTCATTTTCATCAGTTCGACCAGACTTAATTCCTTTAACAACTTCCCATAGCTCAGCATGGACATAATTTACAGCATCAGCACCTAAATTTTGAATTTCGCCTTCATGATGTGATTGTGGGAAATATTCGACCACAACTTTTGAATGCTTTAAAATATTAGGATCTAATTCTGTTTTTCCAGGAGAGTCACCACCAATACCACAAATGTGCTGCCCAGCGGCTAGCCACTCTAATTTTAAAACTTGTTGTTTACCCATGGCTGCAGTTGCTGTAATAATAATATCTGCGCCAGTAATTGCTTCCAAACAACTGGTCGAAGGCATTAACTTAAATGATTCACCTTGTAAATTAGTTTCAAACCGTCTCATTGCAGTCGAATCAATATCAAAGTACCTAACTTCAGTCAAATTATACAATGCGTGATGTGCCAAAATTTGAAACTCACTTTGAGCTCCGCAGCCAATAATGGCTATTTTTTTACTGTTCTTTTTCGCTAAATACCGAGAAGACAATGCAGATGCTGCAGCAGTGCGAATTGCAGTTAATACAGTCATAGCAGCCAGCATCAAGGGATATCCAGTAGCCACATCTGCCAACATACCTATTGCCACAATATTCAATTTATTTTGTAACGGATTTAATGGGTGTCCATTAACATATTTAAAACTATATAAATGATCATTACATATCGGCATTAATTCAATAACACCATTATCAACATACATAGCATTTCTATTACATTTTTGAAAACGATGCCAATTATTGAAATCTTCTGTTAAATTATCTAGTAATCGCAAATAAAATGCAGTCAAACCTGTTTTTTTTATTATGGCTTGAATTGCTTTTCTTTCTAATAAAATCATAATGAAATCCTTTTAATGAAAAAACATTGGAAAACGTTAGCTGGTAAATGCATTTATCAAGCTTCGGATGGCATAAAAGTCCATCAAAATTTACTATATCGTTGGCTGACTTTAAATAGTGATACAGTACAAACACTGATCAATAGATATTATCCCCACTTTCCTTCTCTGCAATATATTAAACCACTTACCTTCGCACTTCGTGCCCGCCCTTCAGCTTGTTGTTTATTAGGCTTAGGCGGCGGTGCGGTGGCTCATGCAACTAAAATGTATTTAAATAATATAGAACTCACTGCAGTAGAGTCCAATCTAGACGTTATTGGCACAGCATCAATGTATTTTATGACAGACCAGATAAAAAATCTCGTAATTATTCACCAAGATGCTAATTTATTTGTACAGCAATGTAAAATCAATTATCCCCATCTGCTAATAGATATATATAACGGTCAGACCTTTCCAACGCATTGTAATTATTTAGATTTCTTTGGTTACTGTAAAAATATAGTATGTGATAACGGATTTCTCAGTATAAACCTCGCAGATATCAATGAAGCCTGGATTATTCTGCAATATTTGCGCCATCACTTTGGGCAGAAAACAGTCTGCATTCCTATCAAAGGAACTTCGAATTTAATCATTATTGTAATAAATTCGAGCTCAATCACACCACTTTTAGATTTATTTGAACAAAGTAAAGAAGTTAAAAAGATTATTTGGGATGTACAGTGGGGCTATATGGCCGAATTAAGATAATATATTCAACACGTTCAACCAATCCTGATAAGCATGTTTTTTATCACTAGGATTTCTTAATAAATAAGCAGGGTCATATGTAACAAGAACTTGTATATTATTATACTGGTGAATACGATTGCGCATATTGCTTAAGGACATAGTTGTATCCAATAAGAAGTGCGCTGCAAATTGCCCGACAGCTATAATAAGTGAGGGATTAACATATTCAATTTGTTGCTCTATATAAGAGCTACAGTGTTGAATTTCAGAGGCTTGAAGATCGCGGTTTTTTCGGGGGCTACATTTCAAAACATTGGCAATATATACATCGTTATTAGTCAGGCCAATACTTTGCAACATACTATTCAATAATTCGCCGGCTTTTCCAACAAAGGGCAAACCTTGCTTATCTTCTTGCAAACCAGGGGCTTCGCCCACAATCATCAAGCGAGCAGCAGAATTACCTCGTGCAAAAACTGTTTGCGTGCGAGTTTCATGTAAAGAACAACGTGTGCATTTAGAAACGTCACTTGCAAGTAGTTCGAGTGACGGCAGTTTTTGACTGACGTCACGTAAAACCCATGATGTGATCCCTAGTTGCTGTAAATAATATTCCCTCACGGGTTTCAGATCCTATATTTCCATCAAATCTTTTTCTTTTTGCGCTAGTAAAGCATCAATTTCGGCAATGTATTTATCAGTAATTTTTTGAACTATATCAGCACCGCGACGTTCATCATCTTCTGAAATTTCTTTAGAATCTTTCAATTGGCTATTTGCATCACGTCGAATATTTCGAATAGAAACACGGCCTTGCTCAGCTTCTGCTCGAACAACTTTGATCATTTCTTTACGTCGTTCTTCATTTAATGCAGGCATAGGGACACGTATTGCAGTACCTGAATTCGATGGATTCAAACCTAAATCAGACGTTAAAATGGCCTTTTCTATGGCAGGAAGCATTGATTTTTCATAGGGAGTAACTATTAGTGTTCGCGCATCACCCGCACTTACGCTGGCAACTTGATTTATCGGTGTGACATTACCATAATAATCAACTTGAACATGATCTAACAAACTTGCATTCGCTCTACCTGTTCTTATTTTTGTCATTTCATGATGAAGCGATTCCACTGCCTTCTTCATCTTTCTTTCTGCTTCTGATTTAATTTGTTCAATCATGTTTATCTCCTACGACTGTTCCAATTCGTTCGCCTAATACAATCTTTTTTAACGCATTCGGCTCAGCCATATCAAAGACCTGCAGCGGCATATTTTGGTCTTGACATAAACAAATCGCCGTTGAATCCATAACATTTAATCCTTTACTCAATACTTCACGGTACGTCAAAAACTCATAACGCACAGCATCTGGATTATGTATAGGATCGCTAGAATAAATACCGTCAACCTTGGTTGCCTTCAGCACAATATCGGCACCAACTTCAATTGCTCGTAAGCAAGCTGCCGTATCTGTAGTAAAAAATGGGTTACCTGTTCCTGCTGCAAAAATAACAACTTGCCCATTTTGCAAATGGGTTATTGCTTTGCGACGGTGGTATGAATCCACAACTCCCATCATTGGAATTGCGGACATAATACGAGCGGGCATATCAATCCGTTCTAATGCATCGCGTAAAGCCAACGCATTCATCACGGTAGCTAACATACCCATGTGATCACCTGTAACTCGCCCCAGGCCAACTGCTGATAAAGCCTTGCCTCGAAATAAGTTACCACCACCAATCACTAAGCCTACTTCAACACCCATCTGGATCAATTCAGCGACATCAACAGCAATTTTATCCAACACCATTGGGTCAATCCCGAATTGAGATTGCCCCATAAGTGCTTCACCGCTGCATTTGAGCAGAATGCGTTTATATTTTAGTTTGGTGGTGTCTATACTCATGATGTTTCACGTACCTGTGCCATTACTTCTTCAACAAAATTATCTTCTTTTTTCTCTATCCCTTCACCAACTTCAAAGCGGGTAAATGAAAGTACTTCAGCATTTTTTTGTTTTAATAATTGCCCAACTTTTACATTAGGATCTTTAACAAATGCTTGACCTGACAAACTTACTTCATCAACGAATTTACTTATTCGACCTTCTACCATTTTATCAATGATATCTTGTGGTTTACCACTTTCACGGGCTTGTGCGGAGAAAATTTCTCGCTCATTTTCAATCGCTTCAGCAGGAACTTGGTCTCGACTCACAACTATCGGACGGCTAGCTGCAATATGCATTGCTAAATCTTTCGCTAAAGCTTCATCACCTTGTTTCATGGCTACTAAGACACCAATTCGATTGCTGTGCAAGTAGTACCCAGTAACGCCATCGCACTCTAATTGTTCAACACGACGTAATTTGATATTTTCACCAATTTTAGCGACTAATTCTTGGCGAGCTTGTTCAACTGTTATCGTTGCGCCAAGCAATGTTTCTGTCAATAATTGTTCTATTGAAACAGCTTTTGTATTTAATGCGGTTTCAGCAGTTTGATTCGCAAAATTTGTGAAATTTTCGTCGCGGGCAACAAAATCAGTCTCACTATTAATTTCCAGCATAACTGCTCTACGACCGTCAGTAGAACGAGCAATAACAATCACACCTTCGGCAGCAACACGATCTGCCTTTTTATCTGCCTTCGCTTGACCAGCTTTACGCATTTCTGTGATCGCCAGCTCTATATCACCGTTAGATGCAATTAAAAACTTTTTGCATTCCATCATTCCAGCACCAGTGCGCTCGCGAAGTTTCATAACCATTGCAGCACTAATTGACATAATTTAATTCCTATCTGTATAAAGCGTAAGTATTAAGCATCTGTTCACTCAGAAACGCTGGCATAAAAAAATTTTCGATTCAATTAATTTCGAGATTTATGTAAGCCCTGCCATAATGATGTGAACAGAAACTCTCCAACTATTTAAAACGATTACTCAACTTCTACGTAATCACTTTCTACAGCTGAACCACCAACTGTATTGCTACCACGAGCATTAATAATAGTGTCAGCAACGCAACGTAAGTAGATATTAATTGCTCTCATTGAATCATCGTTACCAGGAATAACATAATCAATGTCATCTGGATCGTTATTTGTATCAACAATTCCAAAAACAGGGATTTTTAAACGCCGTGCTTCTTCGACTGCAATGTGCTCAAAACCAACATCAATTACAAACAGTGCATCAGGTAAACCACCCATGTCTTCGATACCGCCAAGACTACGTTCTAGTTTATCTAATTCACGAGTTAGCATGAGTGCTTCTTTCTTAATCATGCCCTCAAAACCGCCTTCATCGCGTAATTTTTTCAATTCTTTTAGACGGAATATTGATTGCCTAACTGTCTTATAGTTTGTAAGCATACCACCTAACCAGCGGTGATCAACGAATGGCATTCCTGCTCGTTTCGCCTGTTCACGAATGCTCTCTTGTGCAGCACGTTTTGTACCTACAAATAAAATTTTTGCTTTATTCGAGGCTAGTCGACTAATTTGGTTTAATGCATCCTTCATCATTGGCATTGTTTTTTCAAGATCAATGATGTGGATTTTATTACGAGAGCCAAATATATATTCAGCCATTTTAGGGTTCCAGAAGCGAGTTCTATGCCCAAAATGAGCACCTGCTTCTAATAGTTCACGCATACTAACATTCATATTATTCTCCGGGTTATGCCTCCACATTTCCCATACTCCACCCTGAGAGCTCAAAGCTAACAAGGACCCTGGCGTACGTGACGAAACGTGTGTGTCGTTAAAATCGCCAGTATTTATATCATATTTGCTAAAGGCACACAATTAAATTTGCTAAATTTCAATTAACGCAATACACTTATCTTGGTAGTTTTAAAAAAGTTTCTATAACAATAATACAAGGAGTTGCATTATGAATAAGAAATTAATGTCATTATCTGCGCTAGCGTTGTCTTTATCACTAGCTCAAGCCCCACTTGCTTTTGCTGATCATGGAAAAGGTCGCTTTGGTGGCGGTCAAAAAATGAGTCAAGTCGTTAGCCAACTAGATTTAAGTGCTGACCAAAAAGTTAAAATCAAAGCTATTTGCGATAAAGCAAAAAGCGAACGAAAAGCTAAGCATCAAGAATTGAGAGCAGTGCGCATGCAAATTAACCAAGCATTTGGCTCTAATTCAGTGACTGAATCTAAAATTGACGAATTCGCTACACAAGAACAGCAAATCATGGGTGAAATCGTTAAAATCAGACTAACTGAACGTTTAGAAGTCAGCAAAGTATTGACAGACGAACAAAAAGCTAAAATGGCTGACATGTTAGCTAAATGGAAAGATAGTCATCAAGACAAAGAAGATGATGATGAAGAAGAAGCTAATTAATTATAATTAGTTATGCTTTAATCTTTAAGGGGGCTTATTTGCCCCCTTAATTAAATCCATTGATAAAACTCAGGTCTTCTTGGTTTACACGAAAAACATTTCCGACCGCATGCTACTTTCTGACTTTGTCTAATTACACCTTTAGCGACCCAAATATCTAACATTGGTATCAGCGCATCTTTTGTAACACGAAACTCTCTTGACATCTGATCTATACTAACAACTTTTCCCTTTTTGATATATTCACGCAGTTGCAATAACATGACGACCTCGCTTTGTGAAAAAGTACATACAAATCACTACCAACAGAATAGTCATGATAATAGTTATCATCCACTCAAGAGTACCTAGCATATGATCTTTGTAAGTTGCAACTTGATAAAATAACACGGCCATTGAATATGCTATTACTAAAGACCATATAATTGAAAATAACATATATTTAGTCTGTGTTTCCTGACGAATAGCTGCCATAGTTGAAACACAAGGGATATACAATAATATAAATAACAAGTAAGCATAAGCAGCAGCTTTGCCATTAAAATATTGATACATTAAACCATAAGCTGATTGAGACATCGTTTCATTTCCAGCACTAGCTACAATGGGATTGATAAACGCATCTCCTAACGAGCTTAAATTATGAGGAATCGATTGTAACGCGGTTTTTATTGATGCAAAAAAATGAAAATCCGTAATTTCTATATATTGTTTAACATCTCCAAGTTGAGAATATAAACTATTTAATGAACCAATCACGACTTCTTTGGCTAAGGTACCGGTTAATAATCCCACTACTGCAGGCCAATTATCAGGCTGAATTCCCATTGGAGCAAATAGTGGCGTCATTCGTTGTCCAATGAATGCCAATATCGACAGTTGCTCAAAACCCGTATTTATTGTCCAAGCATTTAAAACACCTAAAAGAATACAAATGGGAATAATTAATTTTCCGGCCCGCATTAAAAAGTGACGTAATCGAAATAAAGTTTCTTTTAACAAGCGCTGCAGAGATGGGCGATGATACATCGGAAGCTCAAGAATTAAAGGTGAAGCCTCGCCTTGAAATAGCGTTTTACGTAATAAAAATCCTGTTAAAATAGCCATACCAATGCCAATTAAGTACAACGAAAACACAATATTTTGTCCACCTTTTGGAAAAAATGCGGCAACAAATACGGTATAGATTGTTAATCTTGCGCTACAAGACATAAATGGACTCATTAATACAGTTAAAATACGATCACGTTCGGAATCCAGTGCTCGAGCAGCCATAACTCCGGGTACATTACACCCAAAACCAACGATCATTGGTATAAGCGATTTACCTGGTAATCCTAAAAAACGCATTATTTTATCTACCACAAACGCAGCGCGAGCCATATAGCCCGATGCTTCTAATAATGATAAGAAAAAAAACATCACCGCCATTACAGGAATAAATGTTGCAGTCGTATTAATACCTTTACCAACACCATTTGCTCCCAATACAATTAACCAATTAGGTGCTTGCATTTTTTGCAGCAGCCAAGCAGTGCCTTTTACAAATACGGTGTCTGTTGTGATATCAAAAAAGTCTTGAAAAGCACCGCCAACATTAATAGCTAATAAAAACATCAAATACATCATACCCAAAAAAATAGGTAGGGCCCCAAAACGATGTAACACGATGCGATCTAATTTAGCAGTAAAATGTTCGCTAGAGTCAGACGTCTTTTTTTGAACTGAAAGCGTAATCTTATGTATAAGGTTGTAACGCGTATCGGCCATAAGAATGTCACTATCACTCATAGAAATATCAATGTTTATAGCGCGTAAACATGCGCCATCTAAACATAGTAAAGAGGCGTTTTTATCACCGTTTTCCAACAACCGACGCGCAACAAAGGAGATCAGCTCTATGGCGCATAGCTGATTTTTTTTTAAATAATGTTCAAGCTGAGTCAGTTCTGTTTTCACTATTTCTGGAAATGAAATAGGCAATTTTTTTTGATAGGGATTGTCTTTAGATTCAAAAATATTTAGTAAATTTATTGTTTGTAATAGTGTAGTCACACCTAATTGTCGATGGGCTTGCATTGCTACAACGGGACAATTTAATTGCTCAGACAAAGCCTCTATATCAATCGTAATACCCTGGCTTTGAGCAATATCAATCATGTTCAATGCAATAATAACAGGCTTATTTAATTCTAATAATTGAGTAGTTAAATATAAATGCCTTTCCAAATGACAGGCATCCACCACATTAATGAGAATATCAGCGTCACCAAAAGCAACTGAGTGTGAAGTAATTTTTGCATCTTGTGCTAAATTATCCGTTATACCTAGTGAGTAAACCCCAGGAAGATCGGTAACGTTTATTGATTGATTGTCAACTGACCATAAACCGGTTTTTTTTTCAACAGTCACTCCGGGCCAATTGCCAATACGCTGATTATCACCGGTGAGTGCATTAAATAAAGTTGTTTTTCCGCAATTAGGGTTTCCGACTAACATAACATGCGTCATACAAGCTCCCACTCTACATGACAAATGTCTTCTTTACGCAATGCAAGTAAACTGCCACGCACTTCAATTTGAATTGGACAACCCAATGGAGCGAAGCGCGCTATTTTAATTTCTGTACCCCGCGTGATACCTAAAGATAATAATTTACGGCGATACTCATAATTGGTTTGACCAAAATCAATTAAGCATGCAGACTGACCTATTGCGAAATCAAACAGCTTTTTCATTCAAAAAACCTGAAACAAAGAACATAGTGTAACACAAATGTTATCGAGAATCATTCTCAAAGTAGTGAAAATTTGGACTAACTAAGTTGAGATTGAATTTGTTTTGATGGAATATGCCGATTTAAATAATCAAGGGATTGCATTTCTTCTAGCCTGCTTAAAGTTCTGGCAAAGGTGCTTAACATTTCTCCAGATTGATACAGTTGTTTTGCAGGAACCGCTGCTGAAATCACTAAACGAATCCCTCGATCATACAACACATCAATAAAGTGAATAAATAAAATCACTTTTACCGTGTCTTTTTCTGTCAAAATAGGTATGTTTGATACAAATATAGTGTCAAAGCGGTTGGCGATCTCTAAATAATCCAACTGACATCGAGGTAAATTGCAAATTACATCAAATGAAAACCAAACAGCATGTTCACTCGATTTGATAACGTTTATTAAACGGTTTTGAATATAAAGCTCACCGCCCTCTGTTTCGTTCGGATCGATTGATTTAAATTGAGCGTTTAATGAAGCATTAGCATTTTCATCAAGTGGATATAAATAAGCTTGGGATAATGGACCACGACCTACACGATAGTCTCGGTGTTCTCCTAGTTCAATAATATCACAATGCGTTTTAATCAAATCAATAGCGGGTAAAAAGCGCTCCCGGCCTACACCATTTATGTAAAGATCGTCAGGTTTAGTATTTGCCGTAGAGACTAAAATTACATTATGATCAAAAATTGCAGTTAATAATTCCGCTAAAATCATTGCATAAGCCACATCATTCACTAAAAACTCATCCAAGCAAAGCACGCGTGTTGTTTTTGCAAGTGTTGATGCAATTTCGCGTAATGGATTAGGATGTCCTTGAAGTAGTCTCAGCTGATGGTCAATTTGTTGCATGAAATGATGGAAATGAAACCTCGCCTTTTTTTCCTCAGAAACTGAGTGATAAAATAAATCCATTAAATAGGTCTTACCTGCTCCCACAGGTCCGCAAATATAAAGTCCTTTAATCTTTGTTTGATTCCAAATTTTATACCATGGCTTTTTGATCTCTAGCGTATTGCTAATACGTTGTAAGTAACTCACAATTTCGCGTTGCGCTGGATCGTCAACAATTTCACGGCTTTGTACAGCTGTATTATATGCTTCAAATAAATTCATGAATTAATAACCTGATCCTTAATCACATCCACTAATCTAGCTTTTAATTCAATGAGTTTACCGTGAAAAAAATGGCCTGTATTTTCAAAACGCAACAGCGGCAATCCTGGTGATATCCGGGTTGCAAAATCATAAACTAATTGAGCTGGTACTATTTCGTCCGCATCGCCTTGCACTACAATCCAACCTGTCGATTCAATTGAGAATTCAGCATAATTATAATTATGAACAGATGGAGCGATGGTGATCAAAAAAGTCTTATCTTCGACAACTTCTTTATATCGGACTACAGCTCGATAAGCAACATACGAACCAAATGAAAACCCAGCAAAAGATACCACAGCTGTAGGAAAAACGTGCTTCCAGAGCTGAGCTAAATGCAGCATGTCCTCACTTTCTCCTACTCCCTTATCATATTCACCAAACGATTGGCCCACGCCTCTAAAATTAAATCGAATCGAAGGTACATGCACTTCTTTATAAGCGCGAGTTAATGTAGTAACGACCTTATTATTCATTGTACCGCCTTGCAATGAATGCGGGTGCCCAATCAAAGCGACATAATTCCAATTAGGATGCTCAGGAATGGTTAATTCAACTTCTAGCCTACCAACGGGACCATCGATAAACAATGGATAAACTCCGGGATTTTTAATATCACTAAATGGATTCATATAATGGGTCTCATCGTTAATAAATATTGCATTTTATTCTCCATCTATTATGATGTCGACAGCACCGACCTTTGCGGTGACTCGATTGATTATATAACTTTTTGGAGGACTTGATCTATGAGACAGGTACCTGTAGTACGATTTAATGCTCCTCACTCGAGGAGGCAACCATGAAACTTCATGACTTTAAACATAAAAAATCGACACAAAAAAAAATTAGTATGTTGACATGCTATGACTACCCTTCCGCTTGTATGATTGCCGAATCTCATGTCGATTGTGTACTGGTTGGCGATTCAGTTGCCATGGCTGTGCATGGCCATTCAAGTACTATTATGGCAACTATGGACATGATGGTCATGCATACTGCAGCCGTAGCACGCGGTTTAAGTAAACAATTTTTAGTCAGTGACCTTCCTTTTTTATGCCATCGTGGATCGCAAGTCGAAACCATAAAAAATGTACGACTTCTATTACAAGCAGGTGCACATGCAATAAAAATTGAAGGTGGCGATCCTGATGTTTGTCAAACCATATCCCATTTAGTTGCTTCAGGAATTCCTGTAATGGGGCATATCGGCCTTACTCCTCAATCAGTTTTGCAATTGGGAGGCTATAAAATTCAAGGCAGAGAGGAAGAACAAGCATCCCAATTATTAGAACAAGCGCGTAACTTGGAAAAAGCTGGGTGTTTTGCAATCGTTATTGAATGTGTTCCTCGCCAATTAGGTGAGACGATTACTCAAGCCCTAGATATTCCAACCATTGGCATTGGTGCTGGCAATAAAACAGATGGCCAAGTTTTAGTATGGCACGATATGCTTGGTTTACAGTCTGAATTTAAATTTCGTTTTGTAAAACAGTTTACTCAAGGAAAAGACGTGATGCTAGCTGCAATAAATACCTATGTAAACGAAGTTCAAGAATTACAATTTCCAACTGAAGAACACGCTTTTTAATAAGGATTTTCTATGCAAATTTATCATAACTTAGACGAGTGGCGAAAAATCAGACAGAATATACCAGATCATCTTTCTTTGGGCTTTGTGCCAACTATGGGCAATTTACATGTAGGACATGCCTCACTATTCACAACCAGTAGCCGAGAAAATGACTTAACCGCTGCGAGTGTTTTTATTAATCGCGCACAATTTAATCAACCCGATGATTTTAATAAATACCCGAGAACCATAGAGGCTGATCTTGAGCACTTAGAAAAAAATGGTGTAAATTATTGTTTAATCCCAACTGAACAAGACATGTATCATGATGATTTTCGCTACCGGATAAATGAAACAAGACGTAGTGAGGTATTAGAAGGCGAATTTAGACCAGGGCATTTTACAGGTGTACTTACGGTCGTCATGAAGCTATTTAATTTAATTAAACCGCATCGTAGTTATTTTGGTGAAAAAGATTATCAACAGTATCAATTGATTCGCGATATGGCAAATTCATTTTTTATGGATATTGAAATCAAAGCATGCCCTACTATTCGGGAACCAAGCGGTTTACCATATAGCTCCCGAAATAGTCGATTAAGCAATGAAGAGCGCGAATTAGCTGAAAAATTTGCTTTCATTTTTCATCAAATGCTACCTCTTGATGAAACAATAGACAAATTAACCGAACTAGGAATTGCCGTTGATTATATCAAAGACTACAATCAGCGACGATTTGCTGCAGTTAAAATCGGTGACATTCGTTTGATTGATAATTTTTCTTTAAGTCGTTAGATACAAAGGTAATCGCGAAAAAGAAGGCATCTGATTATCTGGACTAAATCCTGAGTGGGACGATTTATATCGATCGATATTTTAAAGACCGTGCCACTTCAGGGAGTTGCCTTTTTCAATGTAAATGTACTAAATGTGAGTGCATCTCAACATCAAAATAGCGACTAAATATTTTAAATGAATTCACTACCGGACAATATTCAGCTTCATCGGATAAACGAACCATTTCCGCTTGAACAATCGGTTGATAATTATGTTTAATAAAGGGCGTAATTTGAGATAAATTATCGAAATTCTTGACTAATACCGTTGTATTTTCAGTGAAATGAGACATATCTATTGTATCTTCCAGGAGATCAGATATATTGATTTGATCTTCTTGAGGTGTTTTAAGCCAGTTTAAAACCACCGAACGCGGCTTCACACATAGAACTTGATGCCCATTATCTATACAAGATTCTAACAACATCACTTCGGTATGTAATTCGAATTTAAAACAACATAAAAAATCAAGAAACGTTCCTGAAATACGTCCGGATAATTTTTCACCAATCAATCGACTGGATTCGTGCTCAAACATCAGTGGAAAAAAATGTTCAATTTCATCTAACACTGCTTCTTCAGTTTCACATTTACGAATGCTATATGCCGTGTTATCTGTTTGTAATAAATCAAATTCGGGTAATTCTGCTTCTGGAATTTGAGAAGCTATCAATGAAATAAAATGTGGTGTTGGTTTTAAAATTAAAATACTCGATTCATTTTGTGGCATAATGCTCTCCTTAATTAACTCTCCTGAGTACAACTTGAAAAGCTTAAATATAAATAAATCTGCTTATTCTTACAGTTTGTTGAGGGATTATCTCATCAACTTTTTTGATAGAAGACATATAGATTATCACTTGCTCATGATGAATTGCAATATACCTCATGAAAATATTTTTGTACTTGGTAAACAAAAATGAACCGATCATATGAAATATTCACCGATACGGTATTAAATTGGTTTGATAAACATGGTCGAAGGCATTTTCCGTGGCAACATCCTGCTTCTGCCTATCGCGTTTGGTTATCAGAAATAATGCTCCAACAAACACAAGTTAAAACGGTAATTCCTTATTTTAATCAATTCGTTGAACGTTTTCCTACTATTCAATCACTAGCGCATGCGCATGAAGATGAGGTATTGGCTCACTGGTCTGGGCTTGGATATTACAGCAGAGCCCGCAATCTGCATAAAACAGCTAAGCTAATTAATCAACAATTTCAAAATCAATTTCCCAGTGATTTATCACAATTAGAATCACTCCCGGGAATAGGACCTTCAACAGCTGCGGCAATTGCTTCACTTGCTTTCAATCAACCAACTGCGATTATGGATGGTAACGTAAAACGCGTTTTATGCCGCTACTTCTTGATTGATGGTTTGACAGAAACAGCTGCCGTTAAATCCATTTTATGGAAAATAGCCAATGCATGTATGCCGAAAAAGCGATGTGCTCATTACACCCAAGCTATTATGGATATGGGAGCAACTTGCTGCACCATTAGAAACCCAAACTGCTTAAATTGCCCCCTCAATTCAACCTGCGCTGCATACTTAACGCAACAAATAGACAATTATCCTAATAAAAAGCCCAAAATCCCAATTCCCAATAAATTTCAACAATTTATATTACTGTATAATGCTGACAATGCTATTTATCTCGAAAAACGTCCGCCGACAGGCATATGGGGAGGATTATGGTGTTTACCAAATATTGAAATGGAAGATGACGCACAAAATCATATAAAAAACAGATATAATATCCACACCGAACAGATTCAAGAAATGATGAGTTTAAAACATGTTTTTACTCATTTTCGATTACATATTAAAGTTATTTCTTTGAAAGCTCAGTTCGCAGATGCTGTTGCTGAACATCCTGGGCGATGGTTCGCCATGAATGAACTAACTCAAGTTGGAATTGCAAAACCTGTGAAATTAATTGCAGATCATTTTTATGCTAACCTGAACTAGGCCTTCCGGCACCCTTTCGAAGCACTTTAACCGCTAGTTTTGCATCGGGTTGCCCGGCCTTTGCAGCCGCAGTAATCCAATACCATGCCTTTCTACGGTCCTCAACAACGCCTTGTCCATAATAGTACATATATCCAACGGCATATTGCGCATCAGGCTGGCCTTTCTCTGCTTCTGGCTTTAAGCGAATAAATGCCTGTCGATAATCTTGAACTTGAAAGCTGTGGATCCCTTCATTTAAATTAATAGCCCCTGTTACACAACCAGATAACGTAAGTACAATACAAATTAATTTTAACCCATTGATAAAACAACGCATCACATCACCTTATTTTAACTGCTTGAGCTCTTTAGGAGGAGCATCAAAAATTAATTCTTCTTTAGGTAGCGATAAACTTTCCAATTCACCATCGTGCGCTACCAACACACCATCCGCAGAAATTCGTTTAATGATCGCTCCGCCGGGTATTGTATCACCTATTTTAAATGTTTGTTCCATTCCATTGGCTGTACGGATAATGACTTGTGAGTTTTGCTGGTGACTGGAAAATAAAATACCAACCACACGCAAATTAAGATTCGATTTTTTAATATTCATATCTCCGAATTGCTTCGGTATGTACTCTCCAAATAAAGGTAAACTTAACATAGTATCTAGTTGGGGCTGATTTTTATTTTTTTCTATCACAGCCGGCTCAACGTGCATATTGTGGTTCTGTGTTATTTTTAAATATGCCAAACTAGAGGTCATGGTTTGCCAAATGAACAATAGAATAAAAATAACACATAGTCCCTGAGCAACAACAGGCCGAAATATAACTGCTTTTAGATCCGCATTCGAGAGCATATCATCATCAAATTTATTATTAATCTTATGATAATAACCGGTTTATTTATCGGTTGGAATCTTTAATGTATGTACTTGACTATATTGCTTATTAAAAGCATTATCGAACATCAAAAATACATTAGGGTTTGTTGACAATTCATTTCCACAAAGCCGCGGGACGTCGAAATATGAATTGTTAACAGACCCTAGTTAGAGATGATTTTAGGATAACAAGGAGTGTTGTGCATGATAGGTAAGCAAAAAGGCGTTGTATTAGCGGGGACCTTTGGTAATGCATTAGAATGGTATGATTTCACAATTTATGCATTTTTTGTTCCTATAATCGCCCCTCTTTTTTTCCCAAACAAAGCTCCATTATTATCGATTTTAGCCACATTTGGTATTTTTGCCTTAGGATTTTTGGTAAGACCTTTAGGCGCCATTTTGTTTGGTTACATTGGAGACCATAGTGGTCGAAAAAATGCCCTAGTCTTGTCTATGATTATGATGTCTCTACCCACTTTCTTAATCAGCTTATTACCAACCTATTATCACATTGGATTTTGGGCTCCTTTGCTGCTAACCATATTGCGGATAGCTCAAGGGTTGGCAGTTAGTGGTGAGCTAACCACAGCTACTGTTTTTTTGATAGAACATGCTGATTCTAATCGACGTGGTATCGCAGGCAGTCTGGCAATGAGCGGTGCATTTGTTGGTATTGTTTTGAGCTCTATTATTGCCGCAATCATGACAAAAATTTTTAATATCGCACAGCTATCTGATTGGGGATGGCGCATTCCATTTTTTGTAGGAGGCCTAATTGGTATAGTTGGTTTAGTTATTCGGTTAAAATCTATCGATCCTGCTTTATATGAAAAACAACATGCTTCACCTCAACAAAAATCACGGCGGGCATCGGTTAAAAATCATGTGATGAGCTTAAATTACCGGACTATTTTAGTGGGTATTTTTTTAACGTCGATTATGGCCATTGCTAATTACTTTTTAATTGCTTATTTTAATATTTTTTTAGTAGAAACACAGGGTTTGCCCTTCCAGCAAGTTACAATGATTAACTCCATTGCAATCACTATCCAATTAATAGGCTCTTTATGTATGGGCCGTTTATCAGATTTTATCGGCAGAAAACCTGTGCTCGGTGGCGGGATAATTGGATTAGCAGTGTTAGTCTATCCAATATTTTGGCTACTGACACAACATAGTATTTTACTGGCATTTTTGGGCGAAATTTTATTTGCTATTGCTGCTTCAGCAATTAGTGGCTTAATACCTACAACATTAGCGGAGCTGTTTGATACCTATCATCGCAATATGGGAATATCCATGAGTTACAATATCGCTCTAGGGATATTTGGAGGAACAGCGCCGTTGGTTGCTATCGGGTTAATTGCATTCACTCAAAATGTATTTGCGCCAGCGTGGTACGTAATTGCTTGCGCTAGTATCGCATTTTTAGCTCTACTCACCTTAAAAGAAAGTTATCTTAAAAAATTACAATAAGCCCCTAACGCAACGAAGATAATTCAATTAAAAAAACTTGTTGCTCCGTTGCTGTACTAGGGGCGTGTTAACAACACGCATAAAATACTGCCTTAGCGGTAAATTTAAGCTATGATTAGTAAATGGAAACAATTTTTTATGATCGTACGCAAAACTCCGTATCTTTCCTCATTCATTTGTCAATGAATGACGTGATATAATTAGGGCTGTCCCATTATAAATTATTGAGCATAAAATATTAATTTTAATATTATACAGTCATAATTGTCTTTGCGAGCGTTAGCGAAGCAATCCAGATATCGGAGTTTTTAAGTCACATCGATCTGGATTGCTTCACTTCGTTCGCAAAGACGGCTATTTAATGGGACAACCCTGGTGATATAATGGTCACGTGTTGAAGTATGAGCTTCTTTATCATGTAATTGGGAATCAACTTGTTTTGCTCTCAAAGCCTATTTATATTTTATCCTAGTTATTTAGTGAGGCCTGCCTTACTGAGGGGTGCAAACTTTCCAGCGCTTTAGATATATTAGCTTCTATTAGATGGATTATATTGTGAGGACCTGTTACAACAACAGTTTCATCTGGCTTGACTTCAAGTTTATTTATATATATGGGGTGCGGGAATCCCCTTTCGAACTTACCTATTACCTTGAGGACTAAATCAGGGAATGACCGAGATAGGCCGAAAAATAAAAAACTATTATATTTGATATTAGAAACATAATCCTTACTCTTGTTAATAAATAGTTGCATGGCACTGGTCCAATCTTCTAGATTTATGTTTTTCTCCTCAAGAGTCTTCACTAAATCCGTTAACTCTGCGAATGTTATTGTTAATTCAGATGCATCACCAATCTTTGTTTTTTTCATTGCTATATCCCATTTCAATAATGAATAAAATTTTTTGTACTAAAAATACGGTAATCCCCCCATTTTTAACTGACGCTAAAAGTAAAGGTTTAGGCAGCTCGTGCCAGTTTTTGCCTTGGAGGAACTCCTCCAATAGCAGTATTTGGTCGTTCATTGTTGAACGTCCATAACCATTCTCTCGCATGTAGTTGCACCTCTGCAATAATTTCAAATAAATATAAGCATTTTGCTGTGGGTTACCAGGCTGAATAAAAACTAACTGGATCTGATTTTTTCAGCCCATTCCTCTAACAATTTACTGATATATTCCGGTCCATTGTCACAGCGTATCTGCTTTGGCTTGCCACAACTGGTATCGATAGCAGGTTTCACTAATGCTAGACAGCTGACATGATAATCGAATAGAAATATACTTATCCGTCACCGCCTTTTGCGCCAGTTCTCGTCGGCGCGACGGTGTTACCACTTTTTTTCGATGGTCTCTTTGAGTATTTCAGCTTTTAGCCGCTCTTCGGCATACATCTTTTTCAGACGACTATTTTCAGCTTCCAGCTCTTTTAATCGAGACATCATGGACGCGTCCATTCCACCGTTGGCATCAGTTATTTTTCGGGGGGATTACCGTATAGTAAGAAATTAATGGGACAGACTTGATTAATTTTTAATTTAAGGGGTTGTCATAAATTCGACTATATTAAAATTAAGATCAAATTAATTAACCCCATTGATTCAATTTGGGGAATCATTGACAATCATAGTCATTATTAACTCTAGTAAAGATTTTTTATGAAAACAGAAATTATTTGTACTTTAACTAACAATTTTGAGACACATGCCCAACAAACGGATGATGGCATAGAGTTCTGGTTGGCTCGGGATCTGCAAAATCTATTAGGATATGGTAAATGGGAGAATTTTCTTAATGTTATTTCTAAAGCAAAAGTAGCTTGTGAAACTTCAGGACACAAGAGCGATGACCATTTTCCTGACGTCAGGAAAATGGTTGGGCTAGGTTCTGGCAGTCAGCGCGAAATTGATGACATTATGCTTACACGATACGCTTGCTATCTGATTGCTCAAAATGGTGATCCTAAAAAACAAGAAATAGCTTTTGCGCAGACTTATTTTGCAATGCAAACCAGAAAAGCAGAGCTAATAGAGCAACGACTTCTTGAAGCTGAGCGTATTTTAGCTCGTAAGAAATTATCAGATACAGAGAAAGAGCTTTCTCAAGTAATTTACGAGCATACCGGGGGTAATGAGAATTTTGCACTTATTCGCAGCCGAGGCGACCAAGCATTATTTAATAAATCAACACAAGCTATGAAGGTTCACTGGAAAGTACCTGAAAGTCGTCCGTTAGCTGATTTTGCTCCTACCATTATTTTAAAAGCAAAAGACTTTGCCACAGAAATTACTATTTTTAATGCAAGAGAGCATGGTATGAACACAGGAGCCGAGATTTCTCGTGAGCATATCACCAACAATGAAGCAGTTCGTAAAACACTTTTAGAGCGGGGGATTCGTCCAGAAACACTAGCCCCTGCAGAAGATGTTAAAAAAGTCGAACGTCGTTTAGCCTCGGAAGATAAAAAATCTTTAAAAAAACCAGACGGACTCTAAGTCTGGGGGTACTTTTGGGGGGGTACTTTTGGGGGTATATTTTTGCTGACCATAAAAATAACCCTTTAAATACAACACATTGATTAATCAATTAAATAGCCGCCGACCCACCACTTAACTTATTGATTATATTTGTTTTCATCAATGGGGTCAGACTCGATTGATTTTCTTTTGAAGCCATTAGACGTGAGTTATTTACTCGATAATTTTCAATCAATTGAGTTTAACCCCATGATTTACTATTGTTTCAACATTGCTTTGCATTTATCTGTTATGTAGAATTGGAGCGTCACCAGGGGTGCTTTGAATATCAAAGCTGAGAAAAACCCTTATAACCTGCACTGGGTAATGCCTGCGGAGGGAGAGTGAAGATATTTTTTGCTGTACTTCTTGCTTTGATATCTTCTTTTCTTCCTTTAATTTAAATGTTAAAGGAGAAATAATATGTTCCATCAATTTTTTAAACAATCTTTAAAAACGCTTAAAAGTAATCCCCGACTCATTGAAAATACCGTCGGTGGTTTAGGGATAGCAGTAAGTGTTTACCATTATCCTGAATCATCAAGGAAATGGACACAGCATCACATGACGATGTTTTATAATCGACTTTCGGAAGAAGAAAAATTGGCTTTAAAACAAGACCCGAAAAAAGAACAAAAATTTATTGAAGAATGCAAGGATCGTTTAAGATTAATTATAGGGCCGCCTGATTGATTCGGATGCATAACTGCTTTTTCAGGATCATACAATTGAGGTTGATTTAAACTCAAAGGGTATTGCGGGTTTATTCACTGACAATTAGTGGATTAAAGACAATAAGGCAGTATTGCAATACCTTTATTGAGCCTTGATTTTATATGGGGTTTGATGGTCTTTCATTGTTTTTCATGATCATCTCAAAACATGTGGGCGCGGGTTCGATTCCCGCCGCCCACTAATTTTTAAAAGCGCTAAAGACCACCAAAGACTATAAAAAACCTATTAGCGTACGTGCGTGATCAAAGAACTCAGCCAATGCTATTCCAGTTTGTTTAAAAGAGTTGTATTCGTTCTCAGTTGGATTAAGTTTCAAGAGAGCGGGCATTCCTGAATTTTGAAACTTGCAAAAATCATTATAAGTTAAACCATTCAGGAAAAGCAGTATTTCACGGGTGCGAACCCTGCATCATTAGGACAAAATTGGGTTACTTAAACCGAGATTGTGCTTATCCAACGGTTATCGTTTGTAGTCCGAGACGGATTTATTAAAGCTAAAGCGGATTATTGCGCTTAAATTTTTTGGTTTTGAGTTGTCATGCTTGCCGATTTCTTTGGAAAGAACTCTAATAATTGAGCACGACGATTAGACTATAAATTAATCCATTATATCATCATAAAAAATTAATTGGCGCAATAATGATCACTGAGTAAAATTAATAACAATTTTTTGTTCTGACTGCTTACCTATGGCTGCTAAAAATAATCCACTAATTGAAATTGTTAATGATCTTGAGTCGTTAAAAAAGGAGCATCCAATATTATATAGATGGTTTCTTCCTCGTTCTTTTAGACTTGCCTTTGCAGTATATTCAAAGAAACCTGATTATGAGTCGGAATATAATTTTTTAAATTCGTACAAAGACAGTATATGGTTTTTTCATAAATGGCTGTTTAGTAGTCTTAAAAAATTAGAAGAACTAACTTTTATGCAAAGATTTTTACGTTCTAAAAATATTAATTTAAAGATCTATCAAATTATACATGAGCACAATGATCCTAATGATGCTTTTTTGGCTATAGAGACCATATACATGAGGGTTGATCACAGCCCTAAACCAGGTAAAATTTTAGCCTATTATTCACTTACTTCATCTTGGATAAATGCACATATTATTCCTCAATTGCACAAGCATAATAACCCCAGTCAATTGATTAGCGCGTGTATAAAACTCATAGATAAGGGCTTTATTGGCACCGGTGTATGTATAACAGAGGATGACATTACCAATCGCCAATATAACAATACCGAAACAAATAGTTTTTCGATTTTTATAATCACTTTACTATTAAACTCAGAAGCTCCACTCAAACTTGCTGAAAAATTTTTACAATTTACAAATTTTGAAGGATATGAGTACATCAATAGACCTTCACCTATTCGCGTGGTGTCTGAGCATACTCTCCGTGGTGACAATCAGTATAATATTAGAAGCGAAAAACATAGCTTAAATTCTACCGTTCTTATTTCCAATGAAAAATTTGCAGAAGCGCTATATCACGTAATAGCGGATACCCAAGACGAGAAAAAGGCAGAATTTATATTTAATTATTTTTCAGCACATTGTTTTAGAACAGATGAAAAGATAAAACTTCTACGCATTACCAGAATCACCGATCAAATTAAACTCATAAATTTGTTTAAATTATCGAAAAATTACGAACAATTAGGTAATGAAGTAGATGCAATCATTACAAAAAATGATTATATTGATACACTCAATCAAATGATTGCAGAATCTCAAAATCAATCAGTAGAGAATGATACTTCCTGGATAAGGGCAAAACCCTCCAGCCCAGATGGCAATTGTTCTCTAAGATACTTTAATCCTTCTGAAAAATTAAATGTTTCTGTGGAATTCGATTCAATAAATGATATCGAGTCTCCACAAATATAGTTAATTACAGGTCCAAATTTGTGAATTTTACGTTTGAGGTTTAATCGGTTCTGCGCCGAGAAGAAGAAAATACCAATGTAGAAATCGGGTAAGAGCCGCGTAATTTTTATCCTTTTGAGAATGTACATTATTTTTAGCAAGGTAGGTTAGTATCCGACTAAGTTCGCAATTGTTTCAGTATTATCGTAATCACCACAAACACTATCTGCTGTCATGTTCCAATTGAACATACCAGCGAGTCCTAAATAAGGTGGATAATCTGGAGTACAGGAAGGTTGTGTATCAATTCCGTTCGAAATTTGGCCTTGCGGATATCCAATGGCAATCAAGGCGTTAAAAAAATCCTCTCCGAAATCAGGATCACCATTATAATAGCTCTGTATGTTTATTAAATTGAAACTACTGGCATTTTGCGAATCAACTTGAGTCCCTACAAGCCCACCGTCCTGATTATTTCCAGCCGGGGTAATGGTTAAATAATAAGGCTTTCCATCTTGAAGCGAGGCTGTATTTAATGCATTTCTCAAATTAGCTATTACTCCATTAAAATTAGCCTGTGAAATAGTACCACTGCCACCAGGATCGTCGTCACCAATGCCTTCATCATCAATATCTAGGCCATCCAAGCGATTATTGCGTATAAATTGCACGACACTTGGCACAAAAATATTTGCGTGATTCACATAATCTGTATTGATATAAGTCCAATCATATTTACCCCAACCCAATGAAATTAAAATTTTTACATTGGGGTTAGCAGCACGTGCAGATTGCGACAATAAAGTTAAACGCTCAGGTTCCGATGGTTGCCCTTCCTCATAAGTAAAAATGGCTCCATTTCCTTGGGGGTAGGTATGAGCAAACGCTACAAAAATTGCACTAACTTCAGTAAAAGGTGGAATAGGAGCTTGATCCGGTGGTAACCACTGCCCAGTGCCCGAATTGTAAATAGGGTAATACGTTCCCGCATAAGGGGTTGGAAATGTATTGTTAGGAAGCGCATTAGTCGCCAACACACTGACTCGGTCACTCAAAACAGGGGTTGAACAAATAGCGCCGTTATATCCACAAATACGCGGCATTAAAGTCAAATTGGCGAACTGGTTAAGACCTTGGATAGAGACTATAAAGGAACAAGTTCCTCCAGCGACTAAGGTTATTCCACCACACTGATTATTATTCAAAAATATTTTTAATGGCACATTGCTGGCACCATAGTTAGGTTCTATGGTTATGCCACTCAATGCTTTAGAGGTCTTATTTTTAGCTGTATACGTTAAATAAGTAAAACCAGATGGTGATAGCACAATAGGACTGGCGCTGCTCGGTATAATATCTATAATTGCAGCGGCCTGAGCAACAGAAACGAATAAAGCGAATGGACAATACACTGTAAAGAAAATAACATGTTTTTTCATTCTAAATTCCATCTTAAGTTAATTAAAAGATACATCCAAAGAAAATAAAATTGCTTGCGTGTAAAGGTTCTTGATCTGTAATCGATCATTAGATGTTTGTGCAGGGAATGAACCCAACAGCCCTTTACCCAAGTTAAAATATCGATAACTTACGGAACCCTTATACTGAATTTTATGTACGGTATCATCCAAAAATTTACGCTGTAGGCCAACACCCAATTCGTAAGCAAACGCCTGTTTAGTCTGATTATTAAAACCAGGTGAGACAGGTGACGCGCTTAAAAAAGGATCTGTGGCTTGTTCGTTATAACCAGATAATCTGTTCCAACTTTTACCTATTCCTATAAGAGCTATTGGTTGCCAGTTAAACTGAGTGTATGCCAGTCGCGATTCCAACATTCCGGTTGAACTTTTAGCCTGAAATTTATAATTGAGTGTGTCATACTGCCCATCATTTATAAAAGGATATTCTAAACCTTGCACTTGTCCGAGGTTTATACCATATCCCGCTATACCTAATGAAAACTGATAATTTGAAAACCATTCCTTTTCAAAAGTATGGCCGATCCCTACTCCCCAAAAACCTCGCCAATCGGTTTTTTTATTTGTTTTATATTCGTTTGTAAAGACGTCGTTTATTTGCACAAACTGTTTGTTTTTGAGATTTGAAAAAGTAGACCCGCCCGAAAGATAAAGATCTAATTTATTAGCATAAGTTGTACACGGTAATACAAAAAAAGCTAATACATAAAAAATAAACCGAACATCCATGCTCTATTAATCCTTATTATTAGTAGGGTCTTTGACATTCATTGCGAGGAGCTAACTCATCGACTAACGAAATCATCCTGCCCTATTGCGTTACATATATTTTTCCATATTTCATGGTGCGACCAGAACTTTGAACGTAGAGTTCATCCCTTCAATTGCAAACAATGGCGCTTCTCCTTGCAATATTTCTTGATTAAAATGAGCTGTAATAGTTTCTGATTGATGAGGAAATAACGTAATGAAATTATCACTCCAATAAATAGGCGCAACTAAATTTTCATTACCTGTTTTAACCACTAATCGATTGAAAAACGAAATCCGATCCGTTTTATTTTCTATTCTAACTTTCAATTGTTTTTCAGAATCGTGTCCAGAAAAAGTGGCATTAACAATCAGATGCGCTTTTGGTAGATTATTCAGTTCCTGATAATTTGCATTTTGCAAAATGGTTGTATTTCCATTTAATTGATCAGGCGTGGTAGAAAGCCAATATACGTTATGATCCTTCCACTGATTATTGTTATCTTTTAATATTAATTCCACAAAAAATACGGATGTTGTTATATCAGTAGGAATCTCAAGCGGACCTACGATTTGAGCCTGAGTTGCCGCAATCGATGTACGCCAATGTTGTTCGGTCAATCGATTGGAATGAGTGTCCCACACACGAGCAGTTACATCCATGTCATTCATATCATGTAACGTATGATTGCTAAGATAGATATTTTTATTGGCATAATTATAAAGGACATGCAATGATTTATTCGCTTCCTTAGCGGAAAAATAGGCGCTGCCAGGAACCAAATAATAATCGTATAATTGCCAAAAAAATTTCGGCCAAGCTGCATTAAGCATCCAATGAAACACCCCTGTCGCTGGCACGCCATTTACATTCGGGTTACCTGATTGATACGCTATAAATGCTTCAAACATAGGACGCACACTTTCATAATTCATGAGCTGTGATTTTTGTGCATATTCTTCTAGGTTAGTTGGTGCTCCATATCTTGCCGTCATGGCTTTATCATAACGATTTAATGTTTGTAATAGAGGATGACCGCCTTCATGATAAATCCATGTTAAATTATCTTTAGGCCAATAATCTTGGGGATTTCCAAGCAAACGCATCAAACTTTCTAAGGGAGGAACTTCTGCACCTGGGCCGGTTTCTGAATTAAACCCAAAGGCTCCGCCTTCGCTAGTATTCTCAAACCAGTATACCGGTGGCACATAGATATATGGCCCTCGCATTTTAATACCCGAAGGCTGATTATCTCTTGCAGACAATGTTTCTGCGGCTGAAATAACATACGGGACACTTGGATTAAGCGTTTTTAACAAAGAAGCGAGTTTATCTTCTAAGTCTGACATAGGTTTAAGATCACTGCCAAACATCCAAACGAAAACACTCGGATTATTCCTCAACCAAGTGATTTGATCTTTAAATGCCGCTGCAATCAGCTCCTTATCTTTCGTTGTAGTATAACAACCATAATGTGGATCGCATTGTTCTGGAATTCTAAAGCCGCGTAATGGCCACTCCCATTGCGCACTCCAACCTATCATAATTAAAAGTCCAAGCTCATCGCACGTGTCATAAATTGTTTTATCCTTACCCCAAAAACCTTCTAATCGAATTGCATTAAGATTCATCCCTTTTGCATAATAAAGCTGATCCTTAACCCGTTGTGGACTGTCATTTAACAACATAGAATCAGTCCATGCTGCACCACGAATTAAGATAGGTTGTCCATTAATTTTAAACCCACGATAATAACTTTGCGTTTGCTTATTATTTTCTTGATATGGAAGAACAACTGTTTCAATTTTTCTAATGCCAAAATGCAATGTCTTCAGATCAGAAAGCCTGTTGTTTTGGCTAATTTTAGCTGTAAATTGATATAAATAAGGCTCTCCCATTTGATTCGGCCACCAAAGTTTTGGAGATTTTATATTTAGTTTATTTTCATTTTTTGGATCAAATATCATTATTTTTTGTTCATTTGCAGCTAAATTCACTGTTTTAGTGATTTCGAGAAGACCATCAATTTGTATGGCAACCCGTGCTTTTACTGGATAAGATTGATGATTAACAGCTACTAATTGTATATTTAGCTTGGCCTCATCATTATCTGGAGAATTCAATTCTGCATGAATGAAAGGCTTTTTTATTTCAAGACCATTATTAAACGTTAGTTGTACATTTCGAGTAATCCCCATATTTCGATCCGGTGGATTCGGATTCCAATCGGTAAAGCCAATTCGAAAATCTTCCGGTTTAGGAGGATATATCTTCATTGCTAAAACATTAGCTCCCAGTTTCAGATATGGTGTTATATCGAGTTGATACTGTCTAAATGGATTATAAATAGATTCTTTACTAGCAACTTGCTTACCGTTCAACCATATATCAGCGCTATAATTAATTCCATACAATGTTAATTGCGCATTGGGAGGAAAGGTATCCAAATTAAACGAGGTACGATACAACCAAGGTAGATCAAATGATTCCTGAGAAATTGCTTGCAATGCTAATCCATCAAGAATATGTGAATATAGACCATTTTGAACAAGTACATTGAGGACTGTGGTCGGGCTGGTTGCGTCATACCAAGAACTTGCATCATATTTTGGCTGCGATATATCTTGAAGATTTGTGTCTTTAATAGATTCAGAGGAAATAACTCGCCAATTATCTTGCAGCATTATCATTGCAGGGATAGTTTGAGCATTCAACAATAGGGGATAGAAAAGACTCAATCCATAAATAAATAGTGGCAAAGTAACAAATTTAATTTTGGTCATTCATATGTTCAACCCTGTTAAACTCAATTTATCTGTACATAGCAAAGGTTTTTTTGTCATGTACAGAAATTCGATTTAAAAGCATTCTTTTAAAAATAGGACGACAGTATGAAATCGAACAATTCAGTAATAAGTCAATATGCAGGTATTCAATCAACTATAACAAACTATTTATTAATTTACATTCCAGGCGGCGTTATGTTAACTATTCTCAATTGATCTTCCAATAACGTTGCGTGCTCTGCTTTTTTTGCCGATGAATTTTTAATTAAATTTTGTTCTGATTCAGACAGTCGCTGGAAATACTGTAACTTTTCATTTTCTATCGCCGAAGCATAGTAAACAACGGCAATCATCAGTGAAGATAAGTACATCAATCCCTTACCAATATTTTTAGCAGCTCCTTGACTGTGTTTCAAAGCCTGCATTGCTCCCTCAGCAAGCAATTTTACATCAAGTTGTCGACTACCGATGGGATTTGTCAATTTACTGGTAAAGAAACCAACGCCGGTATATTGAAGGCGACTATTGTCCTGAAGGATTTTCTTATTTATATCTATGTTTTTGGCAGCTTTATTGTTTACCTTTTCAAATCCCTTGTTCACTCTACTTACTAAATAATGGGGTAACTTCATCACATGTTCCTTAAAAATAATAGTTCATTTTATTACAAAAGACTAAGGTGTCAATCAATAGATATACCCCTTCAGTTCATTAGAATGATAATTGATTTGAGACCACGTACAAGATCGCTTACAATTCATGCCTTAATTGACCTATTTAGTTGTTACTTTCTTGATGGAACTCCGATGAAAGATAAAATCAAAATAATACTTCCGGGTGGTGCAGGCCTAGTCGGTCAAAATCTGGTCGCTCGTTTAAAAGCGAATGGCTATAAAAACATTATTGTCCTAGATAAACACAAGCCTAATTTGGCCGTACTTCAACGTACTCAACCAAACATTACAGCCATCTATGCTGATCTTTCTAAACCAGGTGATTGGCAAAAACATTTTAATGAAGCAGCTATTGTTGTCATGCTACAGGCTCAAATTGGTGGCAATGATTATCAAGAATTTGTTCACAATAATATTGATTCAACACGGCTGATTCTCGAAACCATTCAATCCAACCAAATATCTAATCTAATTCACATCAGTTCATCCGTAGTAGAATCGGTTTCAAATGATTTTTATACTCAAACTAAGCGAATACAAGAAGAAATGGTGTTGGCAAGCGGAATACCATGTCCAATATTGCGACCCACTTTAATGTTTGGTTGGTTTGATCGAAAACATTTAGGCTGGTTGTCTCGATTCATGAAAAAAGTACCTTTTTTTCCTATCCCAGGTCACGGACGTTACATACGTCAACCATTGTATGCGGGCGATTTTTGTAACATTATTATTAGCTGTATTGAAAATGACATTCCGCAAGGTATTTATAATATTTCAGGTCATGAAAAAATAGATTACATCGATATTATTCGTGAAATCAAACACTGCACCAAGGCAAAAGCACGCATTACAGCCATTCCATATACATTATTTTATTCTCTATTGTGGATATGGGCTTGTTTTGATAAATCCCCTCCTTTTACAACGCAGCAACTCGCGGCTCTTGTTGCAAAAGATGAATTTGAAATCATTGACTGGCCCGCTATTTTCAACGTTTCTCGCACACCTTTTGCAAACGCAATCCAAGAAACGTTTAATGACCCCATCTATAGCCAAGTTACTCTGGAGTTTTAAATATGAAACAACGAATCGCTGTTTTAGGTGCAGGACCAATGGGCCTAGCTGTTGCGTATCAATTAGCCTTAGACGGCTATCATCCCATAGTATTTGAAGCAGATGATCGCGTGGGAGGAATGACGGCCACATTTGATTTTTCAGGTCTCACGATTGAACGTTACTACCACTTTCATTGCACATCGGATCACGCTTTCTTAACCCTTTTAGACGAGTTAAAGCTTTCTGATAAAATGCGCTGGGTAAAAACCAAAATGGGTTATTGGTATCAAGGAAAGCTCCAACCTTGGGGTAATCCTCTCGCTCTGCTAAAATTCAAGGGATTAAGCCTTACCGCAAAATTTCGTTACGGCTTACATGCTTTCCTATGCACCAAGCGGATTGACTGGAAACCCTTAGACAATGTTGAAGCCACTGGTTGGATTAAGCGTTGGGTGGGTGCTGAAGCTTATGAGGTTCTTTGGCGGCGATTATTTGATTTTAAATTTTATCATTACACTAACAATTTATCTGCGGCCTGGATTTGGAGTCGCATTCGTCGAATAGGTCGTTCACGTTATAATTTATTTCATGAAAAGCTAGGTCATCTCGAGGGCGGATCAGAAACCTTGTTAAAAGCCCTACATGCCGCAATCATTGCACATGGCGGTGAAATTCGGCTTAAATCACCGGTCAAAAAAGTCATTATTGAAGATAACGCTGTCACTGGCATTGAAATTGCAGGCAATATCGAAACATTTGACCATGTCATTAGCACGATTCCCCTGCCCTACATATCAACTATTATCCCTGACTTGCCACAAGACATCTTAAAACAATTCCAAAGCATGAAAAACATTGCGGTGGTATGCGTTATTGCCAAATTAAAAAAAGCAGTTACTGAAAATTTCTGGTTAAACACAAATGACCCAAGTATGGATATTCCTGGTCTAGTTGAATATACCAATTTACGACCCTTGGATAATCACATAGTGTATGTCCCTTTTTACATGCCAGGCGAACATCCTAAATATGCCGAATCTGATCAAATGTATTTAGATAAGGTGCGGGCCTATTTGAAGACTATTAATCCTTCGCTATCTGACGATGATTTTATAGACATGAAAGCAAGTCGATACCGTTATGCACAACCTATCTGCGAACCAGAGCATCTAACACAATTACCACCTATCCAATTACCAGTAAAAGGTCTATGGGTTGCAGATACATCTTATTACTACCCGGAAGATAGGGGTATCTCTGAAAGTATTGATTTTGGTAGAAAAATGGCACGAAATGCCTTGCTCACTATAAACGCACAAGCCATGCGCCAGGAACGTAATCAGTGCGACATTATCCCGGACGTTGTCTTATGAACAACAACAAAGCAGAGCTAACAAAAAAACCATTCGTTTCCCAACAATTTTTGATATTTTTGTTAACAGGAGGCACCGCAGCGATTGTAAATTTTAGTTCCCGCTTATTCTACAATCAATGGATGAGCTTTTCTTCCGCTGTGATGCTGGCTTACTTAACTGGGATGATTACATCTTTTGTTCTAGCGAAATTTTTCGTATTTAAAGAGAGTAAGCAACCATTAAGTCGATCTCTTCTTTTTTTTACTTTGGTTAATATTATCGCTGTTTTACAAACATGGACGATTAGCATTTCTTTAGCAAATTATTTCTTACCTCTAATAGGATTTCGCGTCTTTGCAGAAGAAACAGCTCATGCTATCGGAATTATAGTACCTGTGTTCACAAGTTTTGCGGGGCATAAACATTTTACGTTTAAATAGGGTTTGTTGACTATTCATATTTCGACGTCCCGCGGCTTGTGGAAATGAAGTGTCAACAAACCCTATTTAAATTGAAAATATACAGTATACTTCGCGCGATAAATATCTCACCAAGGCCGTATGATCAGCTAGTACAAGGCCGAGTCAATAATATAAGGATGCTTTATGAGCACTATAACAAAAAGGACTTCACGATTTAACCTTATCTGGTTATTAAGTTATATTTCAATTGCTTCTGTATCGGCAGCGATTATCACTCCTGGTTTACCTAAAATCCAAGAGCAATATGCACTTAGCCTTGGCACAGTAGAATGGTTAGTCTCCGCATTTCTGATTGGTTATGTAGTCGGCCAACTGATCTATGGGCCTTTGGCTAATAAATTTGGTCGTTTAAAAGCCTTACGAATAGGTCTTACAATCAATTTATTTGGAATTTTCATTTGTTTAATAGCCCTTTTAGGTCATGCTTATTGGCTACTTATTATCGGTCGTTTGATTACAGCATTGGGGGCTGCTAGCGGACTTGCTTGTACGTTTATGCTTATCAATGAATGGCTACCTGAATCACAGCGAAAAACCGCTATGGCCTATTCTGTATTATCTTTCGCGCTTGGCATAGGTTTTGCAGTGATGCTGGGTGGATTAATTACTGAATACTGGCGGTGGCAAGGGTGTTTTTGGTTTTTACTGGTACATGGACTCGTTATGTTAGTGGGGACGTGTGTTTTCAGCGAAACATTAGTGACCTCAAAACCTATCCATGCAGTGACAATTTTTCGTGATTATAATGCAGCACTTTCTTCCTCAAAACTGATCGTTTTTTCTTTAGTTGTTGGGTGTTGTTCAGCAATATCCTATTGTTTTTCCGCGGCAGGCCCTCAAATTTCACAGGATTTACTTAAGTTATCAGCTGCCCAGTATGGCTATTGGAATAGTCTCAATATCGTTGGTATGCTATTCGGAGGGCTTCTTGTAAAACAATTATTCGCACGTTTTTCGGTCATGACAGTCATTTTTATTGGTTTTCTTGGCATCGCATTAGGGATTGGTAATTTGTTGATTATCTGGGAAATTGAGAGCCAATCAGCTTTATGGTTTTTTCTAACAACAGCTAGTTTATATTTATTCAGCAGCTTGTTATTCTCAGGCGGCTCTCTGGTTGCATCGAATGCGCTTAAAGATAAGGCAAGTGCAAGTGCTATGATGAGTTTTGTTAATATGTGTTTTGCAACTTTCTGCGTGATATTGATGGGCTACTTAGTAACCAATCCACTATTGGGTTTTGTAATCATTTTAAGCATTATTTGGCTATTAGTCGTTGGACTTTTATTCATACAAAAAGAATTTTCGTCAAACATTTATCAATAGAGTCTGTATACATATATGGACCCTAATAAAGTTATCAGAGATGAGCTCAAGGTAGTCAAATTTTTCTAGAGGCATCGCGAATAGAATGTTCACCTAAATGTGAATTATTTTATAAGGAGACATATCTTTCATAATTAACTCCTCGGCACCTCAATTGTTTATTTGAAGTAAGTGTCATGCTCATGAGTGACGAGAAAAGTTTTTTGATAAAAATCTTGACTAAATGGGTTTTTAATATAAGATATGCTCTTTAATTACCACGGGTGTTCGTAATGACGTTTACAATTGAGGACAAACATCTTCAGAATTATCTTACCGCATTACAAAAAACAAAAAAAATCATCAAACTTCATCAAAAACAATAAATGAAGCATTAGCGCTTGATTTTTTGATATCAATGACCAATCAACTCATAAAAATACAATCAAATCGAAATACATTATTACTACCAGATTCTCTATTACTACCAGATTCTCTCAAAACGATAATATCGAATCTTTTTCAGTTCGATCGAAATTTTGAAAGTGAGATGGGGAACGTTATTTTTGAGATATTAGATAACATAAATAAGATTTCAAAAGAGACATTGGAATCAAACAAAAATATTGCTAGCAATGCTGATACTGCTAAGCGTAGTTTAATAGCTGCCGCGACGATGACCGCGGTGATATCCACAGCAATATTTATTGCTTTAACTATGACTGGTGGTGCCAGTGCATTTGGTATGATTCCGTTCATTATTTTTCTCGTAGGTCTTTTAGGTCTGGTACCTATGTTTGCTATTGCAGGTGGATGTTACGAAACACGTAAAGATAAAATCAATGACATCACCCGCAGTATAGAGGAAGTTTGCAGCCAAGACGATTTTACAAGCAACATTGATTTTTCGGAACAGGAAGTTTTAAATAGCGCAACGATCCTTTCTGGTAAAGGCCTCCTGAGGCGTAATGAATTAAAACACTTATTTTTTTCCAATGCGCCAAATTCCATAGCCAGTGATGTTCAAAATAATTACAGTGCCATACAAAAAATCTCTGTACGGTACGATTTTTAAAGCCGTCGTTGCGAGGAGCGTAGCGACGAAGCAATCTAGTGACCTTACAGATGCCAATGATTACATCAGTTTTTCATACAAGTCATCCCAATAAGGATTTACTTTCTCAATCAAAGC
>JAUYSP010000048.1 GCA_030696305.1 Legionellaceae bacterium
CTCATTGATGTTCATGACTCCATGTCCTTTCTTGGCGGAAAAAATATGGATTATCAATGAATCAGTGAGCTACTTCAATAAATCAGATGCACCCACGAAGGTCGCTAGATTGCTTCGTCGCTATGCTCCTCGCAACGACGAATTTAAAAATCGTACCGTACAGAGGTCTAGGATTATCAACCATTGTATCTAGAGACATTCCTGGCAATGCCATTAACCCTGTTATTAAATATCCAATATTACTACCAAGCCAAGTGGATGCATAAAAAGCAAAGGCAAATGAAGGGCTAACTACTAAATCACAAAATAGCTCCACGCTATTTTGTGATTTACATGCCGTCTCTATTTGAGTACTAGATGTTGTGGTCGAAATCTGCTTTTTTTTTTAACAGGCTCTTCTTGAATCACGGTAATCGCACGCTCTTGAACCGATAGTGGAGGTGGTGGTGTCAATACTCTATTTTTAACAGAGTTCACATATATAATTGAAAGATTTTCTTGTGTGAATAAAGCCATTTTTGGAAACATATTTTTAATTTTTCGAGCTAAATTTGCATATTCCGTTGATAAACCAGAGGCACCTTTACTAAACAAATAAGATTTAGCTTGTGTTTGTAATGTGTTTTCATCTGACATAGCTTTAATTAAGCTACAAAAAGCTAGTAAGTATTTCGTTTCCCCAAAAATAGGAGCATTTATTAATTGTTTGATAAAGGATAAATCTCGATTTAAACTTTCAATTACAGTTGAATGTTTAATAAATTTTGCATGAATCGTTTCTATTTCTTCTTTAATGAAATTAAATATCTTATCAGTTTCTTCGCGTACTAACCTGAGATCTGTAACTATACATTCTCTTTCAGTAATTTCTGTAACTAATCGCCTGATAATGCTTAATATTAAATCAGATAGTGCTTTTTGGTTTGCCACTAATGGTAAGGTTAACAACGCTCTTAATACAGTAGATTTTCCCTGAATGTGTATATTCGTGTAAAGCACACCTTCTTTTTTAAATAAATAATCTCGATTTTCTATAAAATCACATGCCCTAAGAAACTCTTTAAGCTCATTAAAATATTGTGTTTCTCCTTCGCTATTATGTCGATTCACCTCATTCGGAGGTTGAATAAACATAATTTCCTCTGTTGTTAATATTTGAAAAAAAAATATACTATTATAAAAAACCTTAATTGACGTTGTCTGTCGTGAAATTGGCGCTTCGGAACCACTATTTCGGCTTCGGCCTCATCACGTGTTTCATTTTTTTGTTAAAAATACGTTAATTTAACCACCAAGCGAGATTAAGGATCACATTGACAAATGAAGCTCAACCGCTTGTAGCTCTATCTAAATAGTAAGGGATCGTCGTCTCACCGATGAGACCACCTCTCTGAATAAGGTGTCATTGACACCCCGCGTTAACATTCCCAGGACTTTTTTCCACTAGACATAACTCAGTTGTTTTCTCAATGGAGTCTACCAGTTTTTCTCGTTTGGTTTTTGCATAAAAGCAATGACCATTGGTGGCATATTGAACTCCTAAAGCGATTAAACCGATACAGGTAAGGGCAATTAAAATGTTAGCAATAATGACTTTCCAATATGCCCGGTGGGTTGTCATGACGTCATCTTTGGAATGGCAAATTCTAACTAGAAGTGCGACAAGCAAAAAAGCTGTATATTCATATTCGTCAGAAACTGAATAACATAGCAAAGGAGCTTGCCGCATGAGCCATTATACTCAATTGTCGATGAAGGATCGACAACGCTTTTGTACCTATCTTCAAATGGGATTATCGATAAAAGAAATATCCCTTAGATTAGACAGACATCGTTCTACTCTGTACAGAGACCTTAAGCGTAATAGCGAATACGACCTATACTTACCAAGCATTGCTTGTGAAAAAGCCTCAACAAGAGCTTATCATGGGCGAAGAAGTAAATTACAAAAGGATGGATATTTACGAGATTATGTTGTCAGATCGCTAAAGAAAGGTTGGAGTCCTGAGCAAATTTCTGGCCGAATGAAATATCAAAAACTCACTATTTATGTTTGCCCAGAAACAATCTATCAATACGTCTACAAGTCAAAAAATAAAGAACTGTACTATTGTTTACCTTATAAACAATCCAAAAGACATAAACGCTATGCTAGGAAAAAGCAGCAGTGTCGATTTGGAGGAAACATGCGTTTAATTACTGAAAGACCCGATGATATTAATACACGAAAACGTTTTGGTCATTGGGAAGGTGACACAATTCAATTTGTAGGAAATAGAAAGAAAGTTGTCACTACACTCGTTGAGCGTAAATCTAGAATGGTTTTGTTAATTAAAAATAACAGCAAACACTCTAAAGGTGTGATGGAAAAAATAAGTGATAAGTTTGAAACTTTGCCTCAAAAAATGTGTAAAACAATCACGTTCGATCAGGGTGTAGAATTTGCTGATTATAAGCAACTGGAAAGTAAAATGAAGTGCCGTGTCTACTACTGCGAAATTCACTCACCTTGGCAGAAAGGTACAAATGAAAATATGAATGGTAGACTAAGGCGCTATTTACCAAGCACGATGAGTGTTGACCAAATAACACAAAAAGACCTTGATTCATTAGCCGATAGAATGAACCTATGTCCAAGAAAGTGTTTGGGGTATAAGATGCCTAAGGAAGTGTTTATACAGCAGCATAAAAATGATTGTCGCACTTGGAGCTAGAATGCGCCTTCACTCGCTACCGTAACTCATTGATTATATTGGTGGGCCGTGTAAGGATCGAACTTACGACCAAGAGATTAAGAGTCTCCTGCTCTACCAGCTGAGCTAACGGCCCGATTAATTACATCTTGCAAACTACAGAGTGAATCATACCGATTTATATATAAATTTCAATGATTCACTCTGGTTATCAGCATTACTTTACTTTTGTTGTTTGGCTTTCGTTCATTTGAACTGTGGCTTGAGTCAAGTCCAATAATTCACGAATTGCTACAAAAAACATATTAAAATTTAATACCGTAGTCGCTTTTAAGTTACTTAAAATAGTATTCCAGCGTTCAACCTGACTTGCATTATGCGCAGCCCAGATGTTTAAATACTCTGAAAACTCCGCTTTCTTCGGCTTACTATTGAGAATACTAGTTGTCAATTGACGTTGATGCCAATCAAAATCATCGCGCATTGCTTCCCGTGATAACGACTCCCAGTGACTATCGGTTGCATGGATGATAATTTCATTGCGGATCCATCCAAGATCAAGGAATTCACCTACGTGAAAATAGGCTTCGGCAGCTGTCGCCACCCCTATGTTAACTTGATGAGCAATCTCAACAATATCCATAGCAGCAAATAACCCGCGTGTAGTCGTTAATTCACTAGCAAGAAGCTCTGGTATCCCTAATTGTATGTATTCCGCCAAATGTTCGTCATAATGTGACCGAAATCGCTCGCCTAAAGAAGATGGCAAGACTTTACGTAATTCAGTCACATCATCCGCGTATTTTTTTATGGTTTTGCTGATATCTAAATGCACTCGTTGTGATCGAAGTAACCAGCGTGAAAGTCGACGAAGTAGGCGTACATAAATAATCATGATATTCATTTGTTGTTTAGCATCAATTTGATTATCAAGGGATTCAATATGTTCCCATAAAGCATCCATGTGCATGATACCTCGAGCAGCCATGAAAGCACGCACAATGACAGGTATCGCCGCACCTGTTTCATCCTGCATACGGTATATGAAGCTAAAACCCATTTCGTTGAGAATAATATTACTCACTTTCGTTGCAATAATTTCTCGCTTTAAGGGGTGTTGCTGCATTTGCTTGGCAAAACGTGAGTGCAGTGGTTTAGGAAACGAGCCAACCAAAAATTGTTTTAAATACACATCTTCCGGAACATCCGATGCTAAAATTTCTTCTTTTAAAATAATCTTGCTATAACAAAGCAAAACAGCAATTTCAGAGCTACATAACCCTTTGCCCTGTGATTTTCTTTCCATCAAGGTTTTTTCGTCAGGTAGGAATTCAAGCTGTCTATCTAGCTTGCCTATTCGCTGTAATTCATTCATATAACGACTTTGTAATTCAACAGAGCGTACCGCTTGAAAAACAGATAAATTGATAGACCGAGTTTGCAAATAATTTTCACGTAGCACCAATTGAGCTACTTCATCTGTCATTTCACTTAATAATTCATTACGTTGTTTAAATGTTAAATCCCCGGCTGCTACAACACCATTCAATAAAATTTTAGTATTCACTTCTTTATCTGAACAGCTAACGCCAGCTGAATTATCAATAAAATCGGTATAAATTAAACCGCCATTTAACGCATATTCAACACGAGCTAATTGCGTAAGACCTAAGTTACCCCCTTCAACCACTGATTTGCAGCGCAATTGCTTTCCGTTGATCCGAATTGCATCATTACTTCGATCGCCCACATCCAAATTAGATTCTGAGCGCGCTTTTACAAATGTTCCAATACCACCGCTCCAGAGCAGATCCACTTTTGCTTTTAATAAGCATTTAATCAATTCATTTGGTTCAATGATCGATTGTTTAATACCAAAGGTGGCTTTCATTTCAGGGCTAACAGTAATTGATTTCGCATTACGATTAAATACTCCGCCGCCTTTTGAAATCAATTGTTTATCATAATCAGCCCAAGTCGAACGCGGTAAATGGAATAAACGTTCTCGTTCGCTATAACTTAATGCAGCGTCTGCGTCTGGATCCACGAAAATATGCATGTGGTTAAACGCTGCGAGTAATTTGATATGCTTGGAAAGCAACATCCCATTACCAAACACGTCTCCTGCCATATCACCTATACCAATTACAGTAAAATCAGTTGTTGCCATATCAAAACCCATCTCATAAAAATGACGATGAACTGATTCCCAGGCCCCTCTTGCTGTAATACCCATTTTTTTGTGGTCATAGCCAATAGAGCCGCCAGATGCAAAGGCATCTCCTAACCAAAAACCGTATTCCAAAGAAATTTCATTGGCAATATCAGAAAATGTCGCTGTTCCTTTATCTGCAGCAACCACAAGGTAAGGATCGTCTTCATCATAACAAACCACAAAAGACGGTTTTACTAATTTACCAGCAACATAATTGTCGGTGATATCTAACAAACCACGCATAAATTGTTTATAACAGCTAATCCCTTCAGCCAAAACTTCTTCGCGGGAAACATTCGCACCATACAGCTGCTTTACAACAAATCCACCTTTCGCACCATTTGGTACAATAACGGCGTTTTTTACCTGCTGGGCTTTCATTAATCCTAATATTTCAGTTCGAAAATCTTCTCTACGATCTGACCAGCGTAATCCACCACGAGCTACTTTACTGCATCGTAAATGAACTGCTTCAAAACGTGGTGAGTAGACAAAAATTTCATACATAGGAAAAGGACGTGGCACACCGGGAATGCTTTTACTGTCTAATTTAATCGAAATGTAGTTTTTATGTTTTCCACTATCATCTAGTTGATAATAATTAGTTCTTAACGTTCCGATAATCCCATGAACAAATTGGCGAATAATTTTATCTTCGTCCAAATTAGAAACATCATCTAGATCCAACAAAATACTATCAGACAATGCAATAAAATCTGCTTCACGATGGGCGGAATGTTCAGGATCAAATCGCAATTCAAATAATTGAACTAATTTTTTCGCGATAGTGGCATGATTACACAACGCAGATTCGATGTATTCTTGGCTGAATGTAAATCCTATTTGTTTAAAATATTTTGCATAAGTACGTAAAACAGCAACTTGCCTACAGTTCATACTTGCAGCCAGAACCAATTGATTGAAGCCATCATTTTCAGCATCACCAAACCACACTCGTGAAAAAGCATTTTGGAATAATTCTTTAATTTCTTCAATGTTAATTTCTTCTCCGCGTATATAATGCAGGGAAAAATCGTTAATCCACGTTACGCGTCCATCATCAAACTTCAAAATATAGGGACGTTCACTGATCGCACGTAAACCGAGGTTTTCAATAATAGGTAACACATCAGACAAAGGCAATGTAATATCATTTTGGTATATTTTCAATCGAAAGCTTTCGGAAAATTCATCTAACGGGCGATAAAAATTCATACTCAACGTATTTTCTTCAGATAATTCTTCAATATGTTTAATATCGCTTACTGCAACTCTTGGGGTAAAACTTGCTGTATAAACGGTCGGAAACGCATTTTTATAATAAGAGTATAAATAATTTGCTTTTTCTTCTCCATAAGCACCATACAGTAAACTTTGTAACTCTTCGGACCAAGAGCGCCCTACTTCAATCAATTTTTGTTCTATTTCTTTATAATCGAAATCTACATTTTGTTTCGGATCAATCCGAATCATAAAATGAATACGAGCTAAAACTGATTCGGTAAACAATGTCGAAAAAGTAATTTCAGTAGCGTTGAAACTTTCATACAAAATATTCTGCATGTCTCGACGCAATCCAGTATTAAATAAATCTTTGGGCACAAAAACCAAACAAGAAATAAAGCGATGATACACATCCAAACGTGAAAACATTCGGATACGCCGACGTTCTTGCATGTAAAAAATTCCCAGCGAAATTTCTAGTAACTCTTCTTCTGTCGCTTGTATTAAATCATCTCGAGGTAATGTTTCAAGAATGTTTAATAATACGCGGCCAGCATGACTTCTTGGATTTAATTGTGAATTTTGTAAAATGGCTGCCACTTTATGCCGTAAAAATGGAATATGTTTTGGATTTGTATTATAGGCCGCGGATGTATATAACCCAATAATGCGTCGTTCACCAATCACTTCACCTTCACTGTTGAAACGCTTGACTCCGATATAATCTGTGTAGGCATCTCGATGGACATTCGCTAATTTTTTTGTTTTTGAAACCACCAAAATTTGTGGCGACAACGTTAACTCTCTAGCTTCGGGCGTCATAAATGAAATATTAAATTCACTTTTAGGACTAACCTCTTCACGTAATACGCCATAACCAGTTCCAGGAATCGCTTTCAAAACAACTTCTTTACCTTTGTGAATTAATTCATAATCACGAACACCTAAGAATGTAAAATGATGATCTTCAATCCAATGTAAAAATGCTTTTGTTTCTTCAACTGCGTGGGCATCTAATTTAGCAGGTGCGTGATCCAGTTCGGTACCAATAGCTCTCACTTGATCTCGCATTTTGATCCAATCTTCAACTACCGCACGATTTTCTTTTAGTGCCAAATTAAATTGAGTTAATAACTCATTTAGCACCGCTGGATCTGTCCGTCGATCGATTTCCATCAGGATGGGCGCTTCAATAATCATGTTCGGTAGCGGCTCACCTTTCCGTGGAAGTATATCCACAATACGATTCGTTTCATCTCTTACTAGACGAATCCCGCCCATATGAACAACTAAATGCAATGCCAACCCCATGCGGTTAATCACAATTCGTAGGGAGTCAACCAAAAACGACATATCATCACAAATGACTTCGACAACAGTATGCGTAGTTTGCCAGCCATGTTGTTCATCGCTAGGATTATAAATACGTATTTTGACTTCGCCAGGATTTCGATGTTCGATTAAATTCCAAAAATTAATGGCTGCGCCATACAAATCATCAATATTCCATTCGTTTAAATCATCTAATGAGACGGTACCAAAAAATTGTTTTACAAACTCGGCGCATAAATCAGCTTGCTTTCCACCTATTTTTTCTTGTAATTTATGTACAACCGCATTCAGAATTTGATCTTTACCTTCTTCAAACTTATGAGACATTCAATAACTCCACAAAAACGACAATAATGGACTTCATAAAAAATGACGTACCTAGGGCATAAAAATTAATTAATCTATATATACCTTCGTACCAATCTGCACCCAGTTAGCTAACTCAATTATATCAGCATTACGCATCCGTACACAGCCACGTGAACCAGGAACACCTAATAAAGTTGTTTCGGGTGTTCCGTGTATGTAGATATATCTGCTTAAACTATCCACATTATTTCCTTTATTTCGACCTTCCTCTAAACCATCTAACTGCAATATGCGGGTTAAAATCCAATCCCGATTTGGAAATTGCGCAGCTAATTCAGGTGTATAGCGTTCTCCGGTCCATTGTCGTGAGACAAAAACACTGTTTTCATCATTTTCTTGGCCTATTATACTATAAATTGCATGCCAACCTCTCGGTGTACATTCACTACCAGCAATTTCGCCTAAACCATTTTTTCCTGTTGAAACAGAATAAGAGCGAATCAACTGTTCATATTGATAACAATGCATTATTTGCTCTTTTGAGTGAATACGAATCGTTTGTTCACTCAGTTCATCATCACTCATGAATTCCTACCGTTTTAATATTCATAAATTCTAAAAAACCTTCTTGAGACAGCTCGCGTCCAAAGCCGGACTGCTTAATTCCCCCAAAAGGTAATCGCGGGTCAGATATTACCATATTATTTACAAAACAGGTCCCTGCATCAATATCATGCATAGCCAACGCTTCACCACGCTTAAGATCTCGGGTAAAGATAGCCGCTGCCAAACCAAAGCGTGTTTTGTTGGCTAAAAAAACGGCATTCTCTACATCATTAGCCGTAATTATAACAAATACTGGTCCAAACAGCTCATCTTCAAATGCTGTCATGCCTGGGCGAACATCCGTTAACATAGTAATCGGATAGTAATATCCTTTGTTCTTAGGAATCACTCCACCAACACGCAAAATAGCCCCTTGTGAAATACTCTTTATTACCTGCTGGTGCAATCCATCTCGCAAGTCAGCTCGAGCCATCGGACCTAATTTAGTCAAAGGATCCAATGGATCTCCAACAACATAATCGGCTAGCAAAGCCAGGATTTTTTCAATTAGTTTATCAGCAACGCTAGCAACCACAATAATACGTTTTGCTGCGATACACGTTTGGCCTGTATTATTCAAACGCGAAGCCACAATGCTACGTGCAGCTAAATCAAGATCAGCATCATCTAAAACAATGTAAGGATCACTACCACCTAACTCTAATACTGCTTTTTTTAAATGCGTCCCTGCATTACCTGCAACACTGCTACCAGCACGCTCACTGCCAGTTAAAGTCACACCAACAATATGTTCATGAGCAATCACGTGCGCCGCCATGTCATTATCAATAATCAGATGTTGAAACACGTGTTTGGGAAAACCTGCTTCCAGAAATAATGCTGCAATCGCTTCACCAGTCCCTGTTGATATAGACGCATGCTTTAATAAACCGATGTTTCCAGCCATTATGTTGGGTGCTGCAAATCGAAACACTTGCCAAAATGGAAAATTCCAAGGCATTACGGCAAACACGACACCGAGCGGTTGATAACAAACCATACTTTTTTTCATTTCGGTTTTAATCATCTTAGGTGTCAAATAGGATTCGGCAGATTCAGCGTAGTATTCACACACCCATGCGCACTTTTCAATTTCGGCTTTACCAGCAGCAATCGGCTTACCCATTTCTAAAGCCATAAGGTTTGCAAACTCATCTTGTTTGGCACGCAAACACGCGGCTAGATTGAACATGAGATTCCGGCGATCATTCAGTTTTGTTTTTTTCCAAGTCTGAAATCGCTGATGAGCAAAATCAATTCGTTGGTCCACTTGTGATTGATTTAATAAAGAATAAGTGTGTAAAATTTCTTCCGTCGTAGGATTGATCGTTTGAATTTTCATTTTTACCCCAAGTTTCAATGGACTTTATCATTCTATGAATTAAAATATACTCATCTTCACACATTTTGTAATGAATTATTATGTCATTTTATAGAAAATTAGCTACCGTCCTTATTAGTATGTCATCTATTGCGTTAACCGGCCCTACCCATGCAGCCAATTTATTTCCTCGAGGATGTGAAGTCACCGGCTTTGGTTTTAGCAAAAACTATCTTATTGTCAATGAACATGGCGATCAAACATTTTATTTAATCCAAAATCATTCGGATAAACAAATTGAAATCGAACATTATGAAACACAAACTGATGTATTCATGAGTCCCAAGCTTGAAAGCAAGTTAGCACCCGGACACTGGTCTGCATTTGCTTCAGATGTGGCAAATTTATATTTCCAATGTATCGTGCAAAACGGAACTGAACGCCAAGTGATCAACTGCAGTGACGTTTTGGATGTTTGCCAATACCCTCGTGTCAAATTTGCTTTAAGTAACATGGGAAATTATTGGGTTTCAACTGATAAACCTCAAGCCCAAGTTATAAAAGATGCAACGGCTAAAGGGATATTTTTACACTGGTAAAATAGCGTTATAAGGAGATTTTCATGGCTAAGACACCATCTGCTATGCTTCCACTAGGAACGCAAGCACCAGCATTTTCACTAACTGATGTGATTAGTGGTACACCCATTCGACTAGATAAAGCTGCTGGTGAAACTGCAACAGTTATCTTTTTCATTTGTAATCATTGCCCTTATGTAAAACACGTAATCGATGAATTGCCTCGTTTAGCAAAGGACTATATGTCTAAGGGCGTTTCATTTATTGCCATTAATTCAAATGACGTCATTCAATACCCTGATGATTCACCGGAAAATATGAAACAATTTGCTGATGAACATCAATTTCCATTCGTGTATTTATTTGATGAAACACAAGAAGTAGCGATGGCTTACCAAGCAAAGTGCACCCCCGATTTTTATGTTTTTGATGACAAACTACAACTTGTCTATCGAGGTCAATTGGATGATTCTCGTCTAGGAAATTCGATCAAAACCAACGGTAAGTCCATCCGAGATGCACTCGATTGCTTAATT
>JAUYSP010000026.1 GCA_030696305.1 Legionellaceae bacterium
ACGAAGTGAAGCAATCCAGATCGATGTGACTTAAAAACTCCGATATCTGGATTGCTTCGCTAACGCTCGCAAAGACAATTATGACTGTATAATATCAAAATTAATATTTTATGCTCAATAATTTATAATGGGACAGCCCTAAGTATAATAGGAGTAAAAGTTGACAGCTCACAGCTTGTCGACTAGGATTCGTATACCTTTTTTAAAGGTATCGGCTTTGCACATTGTGTGCTGAATTAAAGGTGTATATCGAACATGATCAAATTACCAGTTATCGTAGGGCTAGGCGGAATGAACTCCGCAGGCCGCAGCTCTGGCTTTCACAGTTATAAACGGATGGTTTGTGACGTGTTAACAAATGAAGAACTAAACGATACTTGGCATGATTTAGCCCACCGCATGAAAATTACTGATGGCAACAAGCTCACAGAAGCTGATATCCAAATTATAAAAAATGGTACATTGGTTCGCAGAATTGAACAATATGATCCAGATAGCGTCCCTTGTCATCATAAAGCAACGATAGATGGATCAAAGCACCCTACTTCGTTTATTATGAAAAAATCAAAACTATCAAAAGCGTTAGCTGAAACATGTGAAATTAGCGTCGTTGATAGCCATGAAGTAGCAGTTAAAATTACAGACGATTTTGATATTTTAATTCCAGATAAAATTCATAGCGCCGTTTCGAGTGCTGGCTCGATTCCTTCCGGCTTTGATCCAAGTGCACTGTATCAATCGCATCATCACCCCCGAGGATTAACACTAGCCGTGTATGGTGCCTCAGATGCCTTAAACTCATTAGGGATTGAATGGTCAGAATTACTAAAGCACATTCATCCAGATGATGTGGCCGTCTATGCTGGCAGTGGATTATCACAAGTCGATGAGCATTCGTTGGCTGGATTAATTAGTCAACCTTTAAGCGGAAATCGTATTAATTCTAAAATGATGGCACTGTCTTTAGCGGAAATGCCTGCGGATTTTGTGAATAGCTATATTATTAATAGTGTGGGTACAACCGGTAATAATATTGGTGCTTGCGCTTCATTTCTTTATAATCTCAGACAAGGTTTATTAGATATTCAATACGGAAAAGCTAAGGTGGTGCTGGTAGGTAATTCAGAAGCGCCCGTAGTTCCTGAAATAGTCGAAGGATTCCGTGTCATGGGAGCGCTTGCTACAGATGATAGCCTCTGTGAGCTGGATAACACCGATAAACCAAATAATCGACGCGCCTGTCGTCCTTTTTCCACAAATACGGGCTTTACATTAGCAGAATCTGTGCAATTTTTTGTACTTATGGAAGATGAACTAGCATTAAAATTAGGATTGACTATCTATGGTTCGGTCGCTGATGTGTTTATCAATGCTGATGCCAATAAAAAATCCATCGCAAGCCCAGGTATAGGGAACTACGTTACTGTCGCTAAAGCGGCTGCACTAGCTAAAGCTATTTTGGGCCAAGATGGATTACAAAAAACGTATGTCCAAGCACACGGCACCGGCACGCCTCAAAACCGTACCACCGAAAGTCACATTTTAAACGAAGTCGCTAAAACATTTGCCATTAACGATTGGCCTGTTACTGCAGTAAAATCCTATGTCGGCCATTCGGTCAGCGTTGCAGGCGGTGATCAACTCTCAGCAGCGCTTGGCGTTTGGCAGTACGGTTGGATTCCGGGAATCAAAACCATTGATCACATAGCACCTGATGTGTATCAATCGCATTTAAATATTTTAATGGATCACCATTTTGTAGGGCAATTTGGAGCAGAAATACGAGGTGTTATTATTAATTCTAAGGGATTCGGGGGCAATAATGCTTCTGCTCTTATTTTATCACCCGCTCAAACATTAAATATGTTAACCACAAAATACGGCGAAACAGTTCTTAAAGATTATGAAAAGAAAAATAAAGCCATCAAAGCCGTTTCAGATACAATGGATCAAAATACCTGTCATGGTAACGAACGAATTGTGTATAAGTTTGGTGAGTCCGTCATGGATCAAACGTCTGTATCGATGACTCAAAACACAATAAAACTGTCGGAGTTTGCCCAAGCTATTAATTTACCAACAGACAATCCATATACAGATTATGCATAATCCTCAGGGCTGTCCCACTATAAATTATTGAGCATAAAATATTAATTTTTATATTATACAGTCATAATTGTCTTTGCGAGCGTTAGCGAAGCAATCCAGATATCGGAGTTTTTAAGTCACATCGATCTGGATTGCTTCACTTCGTTCGCAAAGACGGCTATTTAATGGGACAACCCTGTATAATCCTTGAGAAATAATGCAAATTCTAGTAAATTAACCTCCTTTACGTCATTGGATGCTCAGAGCTATGCTCAATACCCTCATCAAACGAATTTTTGGCAGTCGTAACGATCGCACTTTGCGACAAATGGAAAAGACTGTTCTGCTGATTAACTCATTAGAACAACAACTAAAGGAATTAACAGACGAGCAACTAGCTGCTAAAACTGTTGAGTTTAAATCGCGTTTAGCGAATGGGTCGAGTCTAGATGATATCTTGCCTGAGGCTTTTGCTGTAGTTCGTGAAACATCCGTTCGCACATTAGGCTTACGTCATTTTGATGTCCAGCTCATTGGCGGTATGGTACTACACGAAGGTAAGATTTCTGAAATGCGTACGGGTGAAGGTAAAACATTAGTTGCCACACTACCCGCTTATTTAAACGCACTCAGTGGGCATGGTGTACATGTAGTGACAGTCAATGATTATCTTGCTCGCCGCGACAGTCAATGGATGACGCCTATTTTTGAATTTTTAGGCTTAACTGTAGGCGTGATTTTTCCTGATATGCCTCATCCTGAAAAGCAAGCAGCCTATAGTACAGATATTTTATATGGAACAAACAACGAGTTTGGTTTTGATTACTTACGCGATAACATGGCCTTCAGCCTGGATGACAAAGTACAACGCGAACTTAATTTTGCAATCATCGATGAAGTCGACTCCATTTTAATTGACGAAGCACGTACACCACTTATCATTTCAGGAGCCGCTGAAGATAGCTCTGCGCTATACATTAAAATTAACGAACTGATTCCACAATTAAAAATTCAACAAGCCGAAGGCGATGGTGGTGATTATACAATTGACGAAAAGCAAAAACAGGCTTATCTCACCGAAACCGGACACCAACACATTGAAGAATTACTAGCTAAAGCTGGTTTGTTAGGCGCGGGCGATAGTCTGTACCATGCTAGCAATATTATGCTAATGCATCATGTAAATGCCGCTCTGAGAGCAAATGCAATGTATCATCGTGATGTTGAATACATCGTACAAAATAATCAAGTAGTCATCGTTGATGAGCACACTGGCCGAACGATGCCTGGTAGACGTTGGTCTGATGGATTACATCAAGCCATTGAAGCGAAAGAGCGTGTGAACATTCAAAATGAAAATCAAACACTCGCATCAATTACTTTCCAAAATTTCTTCAGACTTTATAATAAATTATCTGGCATGACAGGAACAGCCGACACTGAAGCGTATGAATTTCAACAAATTTATAACCTTGAAGTAGTTGTTATTCCAACTAATAAGCACATGGAACGAATAGATGAAGCTGATCTAGTCTATTTGACGCAACAAGACAAATATCAAGCGATTATACAAGATATTCAGGCCTGCATTACACGAAAACAGCCTGTCTTAGTAGGCACTGCTTCAATCGAAGCATCAGAATTACTGAGCGCCTTATTGCAAAAAGCAAAAATCAAACATCAAGTATTGAATGCGAAATTTCATGAAAAAGAAGCTCACATTATCGCTGAAGCAGGACGCCCAGGTGTAGTCACTATTGCAACCAATATGGCCGGCCGAGGTACAGACATTGTATTAGGAGGTAGTCTAGCTGCTGAATTAGCTCAATTGCCAGCGGACGCAACTGCAGCGGATAAAGAACAAATAAAACAAGATTGGCAATCACGTCATGAAGCCGTCTTAGCAGCTGGTGGTTTACGAATCATTGGTTCTGAACGTCATGAATCCCGCCGTATCGATAACCAGCTACGAGGTCGTGCAGGACGTCAAGGCGATCCAGGGAGCACGCGATTTTATTTATCACTTGATGATAATTTGATGCGTATTTTTGCATCGGAACGAGTTGCCTCAATTATGAAGCGTTTAGGCATGGAATCAGGTGAACCAATTGAGCATGGATTAGTAACAAAAGCCATTGAAAATGCGCAACGGAAACTAGAAGGACATCATTTTGATATCCGTAAACAATTACTAGGTTACGATAATGTGGCCAATGATCAACGTAAAGTGATCTACTCTCAACGCGCTGCAATCATGGAAATGCAGGATCCATTAATTGCCATTGAAGCCATGCGTGAAGATGTTATTACCAATCTGGTTAACCTTTACATTCCACCGCAAAGCTTAGAGGATCAGTGGGACATAGCAGGTTTAACTCATGTATTGTCCGAAGACTTTAGAGTTCAAGCTCCTATCAAGGACTGGATTGATAAAGATCATGCTATTCAGCCAGAACAGATAAAAGATAAAATAACTTCTCTTTTCAAACAACTATACCAAGAAAGAGAGCAATCACTTGGTCGTGAAATATTGGGGCAATTTGAAAAATCAGTCATATTACAAACATTGGATAGCCAGTGGAGAGAACATTTGGCTGCCATGGATCACTTACGTCAAGGGATTCACTTACGAGGTTACGCTCAAAAAGATCCTAAACAAGAATATAAACGTGAATCATTTAACTTATTTTCAGCAATGCTTGATACATTAAAATATGACATTATCAAATTACATTCATCTGTTGAAATCAGTACAGAACAAGATATCGATATTATTGAGCAACAACGCCGTAATGAAGGTGGACATAATCTGCAGATGATTCACGAAAACAGTGATGATGAAGTATCTATAGATGAATATAACGAAAATTCAGTCACTACATTTAAACGCGACGAAAGAAAAGTCGGACGAAATGATCCTTGTTTATGTGGCTCAGGTAAAAAATATAAAAATTGCCATGGAAGCATTCAAGCCTAATAGCCATGAAAGTCGCCGTAGCCATTATTATTGATCCAGAAGAGCGTATATTGATTACCCAACGCCCCATGAGCGCTCCTCATGGGGGTATGTGGGAATTTCCAGGCGGTAAGCTGGAAATGAATGAATCCGCTGTTGATGCTTTGATTCGAGAAGTAAAAGAAGAAGTGGGCTTAGATATTATTCAATATGAGTTTCTAACCCAAATTGATTATGATTATCAGGAAAAATTTGTCTCGCTTTTAGTCTATACTGTTCATCATTTTCAAGGGACGGCTACTTGTTTAGAGTCACAAGATGATCTGCGCTGGGTAAAAAAAGATGAGCTTGAGCAGTTCAGGTTTCCAGAGGCCAATGCTGTAATTTTGAATATCATAGCTCGCAAATCGCAAGCTCAATATTAGAATCCAATGTATCTTTCGTTTCTTGCATTGTATAGGCATTACATAATCTAATACTTAATCCATGATGGCCGAGTTGAATTTTAGGCACAATCCCAAAATCTCGCTGCATCCGGATTAAAATAAGATGATAAGTGGATCTTGCCGGTAACGATTGCTGGTAAAAGCCTTTCACAGTCTCTATTGATTTAAATTCCGCGGTATCTCGTAATAAAGCTAAATATATGTCAACCGTATCACACAAAGACTGTAAGTGCTTTAACCATACCGTTAAATTTTCTTTTCGCACATCAGGACTATTTTCCAACCAAAATAGCAACTGAGGTGCATGCAATTCGCATTCGCCACTATGAGTTGATTGAGCCAGACGAATAGACTGTAAAAATGGATCTGTATGAATAGACTCTCCAAACCTTCCTGCAATATGACTAAGTACTTGCACTTGGACAAATAAACTCGCATAACGCGCATTAGAAATATTAGTTTGTGTTTTATTTATAACATGTTCAATACGCATTAATTCTTTTATAAAACGACTCTTCAGTTCTGGTTTTTCAACTAACCTGATGATTTCAATGATATTTTTTAATGCATAATGATGAATGATAGGGTGTGTCGCATGACAAGCGGCTTCTATTGAACTAAATAATCGCTCTAATCGCAAAGCAACTTTTGATAAGAAGTGTACCGCTAATTGGAAAACAAAAGTGTCTTGCTGCATTATTTTAGCGATCCTTTGCCGTTTTTTTAAAGACTATCACATACTTATTACAGCCACAATTTAGAAAATAAAAAAAATTACAAAAAGCATCTACAGCAACGAGTTTTTGTATGAGGCAGCAACTGTTAAGCAATAGTAACTCCCGATGACGTGAGAGTTACAAGTAATAAAAGATAGACTAATTTCTGTTGACAGTTATCGTTAGAAGTTTCACTTTGCGTGACGTCCTAAAGCGCGGCTGTCAACAGACCCTATTATTCTTTGCCTTTTAAATGCTGCTGCTTAGATTACAACCGTCTTATTAATTATATGGTTTCACAATTACTGTTGTGCCAACATCAACGAACTCTTGATTCAACCATCTAGCTGCGCTTGGTAACACACGAATACAGCCGTGACTCGCATTGTAATTAGGGACTTCGTATGCTGCATGGATTGAATAACCACCGTTGAAGTGCATACAGTATGGCATTTTTGCGCCACCATTAGTCTCTATAGGATAAATACTAGAGGTGCATTCCTCACCTTTTTTCGAATATACTCGGAATGTACCAGTCACTGTCCGGCATGATCGACCGATGTCTTCACAAAAATCTTTACCACCAGATGCACTACCTGTTTCAACTCGATTACCATTTTTATCGTAAGCCGCCCAAGCTGTAGCTTTAGGATCGAATATAAATACTTTTCGGCCAGTCGCTTCCCGTTTTTCAGGAAAGTAGTAATTACCTTTTTGGTCAGAACTCATATCCATTGTATAATGTGTACGTCCTGAATCATCAACAATCGGTACACTACTACCACCACCTGTCGAAGCACAGGCACCTAATAACATGCTGCAAGATACGACTATTAATTGTTTTTTTATCATGATTAAATCCTCCCTGTTTTCTTTATTATCGGTCGGATTGTAAAAAATATTAGCTTTATTTATAAATAATAATCTTAATGTGTCATTTGACGACGTCTATTTCCTTTGGCAGCATAGCTGAAATGGCTAAAATTAATTGTTGATCTGTACATTCAAAACATCCCCCTCGAGCGGGCATTGCACCCCAACCTTCGTTAGTATGTTTAAATAAAAGTGCCATTTTTTGTTTTAACCGAGGCTTCCAATCAGAAACAGAGCCAATACGTGGTGCCCCTAGGGGAATCAGCGGTTTATCAGCATGACATGAAGCACAATAATGTTGAACAATTTGTTCGCCCTCTGTCTTGGATCCTGCTATCGATTTTAAAAATTCCTGAGGATGATGACTGGCAGACCATGAATTGTGGATTAGAATAGCGCTTAACACTAACGTAATAATCTTTAATTTTTTTGTATTCATGCGTAAACAATCTCTTCTTTTGCTTGCATTGTTTCAACTATCAGTTGTAGCCGTCTGCGACCTTGATATACATTGATATCGAGCTTGTATAATGCATGAACATATCTAGCACGATGGTTTGGCCATTGTTTTAAATCAACATTAAAAGCAATCGCTTCAATCGGTTCGCCTTGAGGTACCAAAGCTAATGTTAATTTTAAATGATGTTGACCCACAAGTCGTTGTTCAAGAATTTCAAACATATTATCAAACACAGGCTCAGGAAATTGTTGCCCCCAAGGCCCTGCTTCTTGTAAAAACGTGGCCACATCTAGCGTTAACTCAGAAGCATTCAGCCCGCCGTCGCTGTAACTTATCCCTTCACACTGGGATACATCGAGGTGTTTACTGACTTCGGTAACAAATGCTTGCTGAAATCTATCAAAATATTGTGGTTGAATACTCAAGCCGGCAGCCATAGCATGGCCACCAAATTTGGTAATTAAACCCGGATGGTCCTTATCAATTGCAGCCAATACATCACGAATATTCAAACCTAAAACAGAACGAGCTGAACCTTTCAGTTCCGTTTCATTCACAACTGCAAAAGCAATTACTGGGCGATGATAACGATCTTTTAACCGACCAGCAAGAATCCCTATAACGCCTTGATGCCACGTTGGATCAACTAAACATAATCCTAGAGGTAATGTATGCAGTCCTGTTTCAACATTAAGTGTCAATTTATTTAAAACAATTAATGCCTGTTCTTTCATTTCTGTTTCAATTTTACGACGCTCAACGTTGAGTTCATCTAAGTGTTGAGCAAGAATACGCGCTTTCCCTAAATCATTGTTTAATAAACAATCAATTCCCAAAGACATATCATCCAATCGCCCAGCCGCATTTAAACGAGGTGCAACGGCAAAACCTAAATCACTTTCTCTTAATAGATCAGCTCTTCTACCTGCAACTTCAAGCAAGGCACAAATACCTGGCCTTGCTAATCCATTACGAATTCGAGCTATGCCTTGGCTAACTAAAATTCGATTATTTTGATCCAATGGGACGACATCCGCCACGGTCCCCAGAGCGACTAAATCTAAAAATTGGCTCATATTCGGTTCGGACAACTGTTGACTAACAAACCAGCCTTGATCCACCAAATGGCGCCTGAGAGCCAACATGGTATAAAAAATGACCCCAACGCCAGCTATCGATTTGCTTGAAAATAAATCGCCAACTTGATTGGGATTTACAATAGCACACGCATTAGGTAGCTGTTCGGCCGGTAAATGATGATCCGTAACTAAAACATCAATTCCTTTTTCATTAGCAGTGTTTACGCCCTCAATACTTGCAATACCATTATCAACTGTAATAATTAAATGGGGTTCCCACTTGGCTGCAGCAACTTCTACAATGCCTGGTGTTAAACCATAGCCATATTCAAAACGGTTCGGTACTAAAAAATGCACGTGTAAAGCACCCATTGCCTGTAACGCACTAACAGCTAATGCGGTTGATGTAGCACCATCCGCATCAAAATCCCCAATGATAACAATCCGCTCTTGCTCTCGTATAGCCCGCTCTAATCGTGTACATGCTTTATCTATATCGGTTAATGTATGAAAAGGTAATAATGCTTGTAATCGCTTATCTAACTGCGATTCACTTACAATATCTCTAGCAGCATAAATACGTTGTAACACAGGATGAATATTGGGTAATAACGATGGTGTATCGCTATTATGTCGTGGTTTAATCAGCACAATTTTCTCCATAAGGATTTTATCCAATGCTTGGGTTTAACCTGATATGCATGGTTATTCCAGTACCAAGAAACTAACTTTTTTCGCAAAACGCATTGTAATTCAGATAAACTGGATAGCTCACTGTAAAGAAAAATAGTGTTATCAGGTAAACGTTTAAGCTTTGTATCATATTGAGAGATCTCCGAAATTGACATATTACTTACGTGTTTTATGTTTGAAGATACTAATCGCGCCAATGATTCCGTTTCTGGATCGTGCGGCACAATGCATTGCTTACTCCGTTGCAATACACCCGCTCCCCAAATCCAAACACCATTAACAGAATATCGACCTTTGCGTTGCTTATTTAATCCATGTCCAGATAAAAACATTTGAATTTCAGTGAGAAAGCGTTGCCAAAAAAATGTGTTATCCAGCGTATCTAATTGCGGCATCATGGATTTATGTAATAACAAGCCTACTGGTTTTGCTTGGATTTTAGGAAACGTATCAGATTGAATTAACCACGTATAAGCATCGTGATAATAAGCATTTACTCCATCTGCTGCTACAAAGGCTGCAAAAGCATCAAACCAAGCATGCCCTTCTTCCTCTGTTAGCCGTAAATCATTACCCACCGCGATGATCATGGCGTCGTTATGCGTTGCCTGCCAGTGTAGGGGCGAAACGACTAACCATTCCCCTTCTAATCCATGCAACTGTCGTAATAAATCAGCTACGGGAGGCGAAGAAATAGGATAACCTAAACAGAGCAATAGGTTGTGATAATAATGACCGTGATTAACTATAGGCACACCACCGTCAGGTATTTGCTCTAAGCATGAGTTAATCACAACATCCATTATTTACTACCCCTAGATTTTAGTTAGTTTTTTCTAGATAATATATCGTTGCGAGTATAAATGAACGATGAACGAAACTCTATGGAAATTCAATTAGAAACACCCGAACCTCATGCAATTAAATCCTATACGGATAGCGAAATTACTATTCAAGGTATTAGCTATCGTACAAGTTCTATTGTCAGCAAAGAAACCATTCAATCAGATTGGCCTGTTCATTCTATATCCGATCTTTCTGAATTAACCCTGACACCTCTACTAACCACTCATCCTGAAATTATTATCATTGGACATTCAGAAATGAAGTTTGTTTCACCTCAAATAATTAACATACTGTCTCAAAAACGCATTGGTATTGAATGTATGTCAATTGGTTCAGCATGTCGTACATTTAATGTGTTATTAGGCGAGCATCGAATCGTAACGCTTGGCATAATAATGCCATAGTGTTTATTAATTAAAAAACGTGATATATAATGCGCAAAACATTTTTATTGTACTCATCCTATGATACGCAAAACCACCGCTTATGTATTATCCATTACCATTACTTTATCTCTAACCAGTTGTGCTACAACGCATCGTGTAGGAAATGGCATTGTTATTGCAGAAAAAAAAATCAATGAACTAGATTATAAACCTCATGATAGAACGCTCACTGGATTAAAAGTCGGTGGGACAGTTGGTGCGGTTACAGGTGGCGTTGTTGGAGGCGTAATCGGCTTGCTCCCAGGTATCATGTCTGGCTCGCTGCCCGGCCTAGTTATTTGTACTTTTGCTGGCAGTGTTATTGGCGCGACTATCGTTGGGCTCACTGGGGGAACAATTGGCGGTGGCGTTGGTTATGCTGGTGATCTATTCGTTCAGAATCAATCCGTATACGAATTTAAGGTTAAATCACTCAATTACCCCGAAATTTTAACTATTACCCAACATTCAAGTGCTATTCCATTAAACTCAAGTGTTCGTATTTTAGAAAAAGAAAATACTGTTTTTATTCGAAAAAATTAGATTGAACTTAAGCGAATTATCATCCCAAATGTCTTCTGATGCTGTCATAAACGCAATGCTATTGACATTCTACTCAGGTTAGGACTACGATATAAAATGATTTTCAATGTACCAAGCCACAAATAAATAAATCAAAAATAGGAGGCGCGGCATGAGCAAAAAAAACACTAAATCTATACAGTTATCGGCTTCATTAGCGGTCATTACTTTTTTTTCGTCGTCGATATGGGCTCAGATTGAGCAAGCCGAATCTATAACCACTCAAGCAGAATCCAAGGATATCAAAATGAGTAATTCACAATCCTTGCGAAAACAAGCTAATGCTTCAGTAAAACTGCACTCAGCGGAGCTTAAAAAACAAACTGTTAATCAATCAAATATTAATACGCAGACTAAGAACAATACCACCTCAGAATAGCCACATAATCCGAATATGAAAAATAGGGTAAGGAACTCTAATGATGTGCCCGGCAACATCGGGCATCACGTTTAACATCCGGTAATCAGGTTTTTTTATAAAAATTTGTGCTATTGAGGTAGATTATCATAATGTTGAATTATGCTGAGGAATTTCAAGTGGTTTTTGAGCATAGTCTCAATGGTGCGATGTTATTATATAACAATCTTCCACCCGAAAACGAATGGCCTAAAACATTAACAGCAGCTTTATTACAAGCCAATCAATTTCTAAAGAAACTGAGCACCGTTGCAAAAACATTTCAAAATCCAAATTTATTACTAAAACCGCTTATTCCAAATGAAATAATCTCTAAAAGAACACAGACCGACACTCATTCTAAATTTTTGATTACTGCACGTAGCAATTTAACTGATATAAATAATATGACCGATTATAACCTCGCTATAGATCAGAGCTTAGAATTATTAGATCATTTCTCTCTTTCAATAGACTATTTAAAAAATATACATGATAAAATCTTGTGTCACGATTCAAAGCATGTTCGATGCAACCCTGGCGCACTGCGAACTGCTCGGGTTGTTCTAAGAAATAGCCATTCAGGTAAAATTGCTTATACGCCTCCATCAGCAGAGCATTTACCTGAGTTATTACAACGTTTTGAGGTATGTCTTAATGATCGCTCATTACATCCATTAATACATGCTGCGATTTGTCATGCTGATTTTATGAACATTCATCCATTTAAAGATGGAAATGGGCGAGTTGGCTATTTGATGACAATGGTATTGCTTGTTGAAAAGCAGGTTCTACCCGCTAACATGTTAAACCTATTTGTTATATATTCATACACCTATTTTCATGCAACTCAAAAGTCATATGCTAAGCTTGTCAGGAATGACTCACGAAAAAAACAGATAAAATGGTTAATCTATTTTCTTGATATTATGTCCTTAATATCAAATGAATTGATCATAAGAATGGAATCTATTAATCACATTATAAAAGGATATCACACCAAGTTGTTAGCAATATCCTCTAAATCAAAAATTGCCATAGGGGTTGTGAATAGCTTAACCAACACGCCCTTGTTTACAATACATCAAATGGCTGAATATTTGGATGTTTCTTTGTCCGGTTTACGCTCAGCAATATCTCTACTCGAATTGCATCATATTATTTCCCCAATTAAGACATTAGGCAAAACAAAAATATATGCTTCCATAGAAATAATGAATATTCTTCAACATGATATATCGATCTCTGGGATTTAAAATGTGATTGAATACGAGTGACTCCATCTTAATTTTATTTTAATCGTTTAATGTATCTCCCCAGCGCGTCATCCTGAAAGCGGCGTAGCTAGTTGAACCTCCTGCTGGGGGGAGATACGTTTTAATATTTAATTGGACTAAGTGCTTCGGCGCCTGGTGACGGGGCGGCTGAACTAAACACCGGTGAATTACCAAACAGCGTGACATTAGGTACCGAGCTACTGGCCTTCATTCCATTCAAAGTTAACTTTGGCAATTGATTAGTAGATGTAAAACCTCGAGGAAGAGGAGTACTAGCATTCGATGACAAATCTCGATTTCTGTCAAATGAATACGGACTGCTATATGTAGAATTACTTCCTGCATCAGAAGGTAACGGGCTTAATGAGTCTACAATCTGCTTGACAGGTGATTTATTTAACGAATAACGATTCACCCTCCTTGCTTCTTTTAATCGATTATTGCGTTCCTGAGCATTTTCCAAAGGAACATCCAAGCTCCTCAATACCTGTGGCGATTTATCTAGTATATTAAGTAAATTATTACGCCTAGGTATTGGCGCTTGAAATACACCGTTGACATAGCCGGGACGGGGGCTAAATATGGCAAAAGGACTCGGGCTCGCAGACTTTTTCGTCTCTGTACTATTAACACTATTTAGATCTATCTGATCAAGATCTAAATCTAAATCTGTTTCACTGAAACTATCTATATTATTATCCATTGGGCCAACCTTTTGTAATACAAAAAATCATTGTATCACAAAAAAAGAATAACTGTTCATTTTTTTTTCAAGAGAGCGGGGTTTATACCTCCCCGACTTTATGAAAAATTCTCGCCGCCGAATCCCCGACTCGGCGGTGAGAATACAGAAATTAATAACTTAGCTTACACCACACGTCTCGCTTCTAAAACATTTGGTACTTGACCTAAGCGATTTAAAAGACGTGACAGACTATTTAAACCATCAATTTCCATCTTAATCTTAATTTGGGTCATATTATCTTGTTTATCCGTTTCAGTTTGTAATGCAAAAACATGAGCTTTTTCATTAGATAATAATGAAGTGATATCTCTCAATAAGGTAGAACGATCAAACGCTTTGATCAAAATGTCAACCACATATAAATCACGAGTCGCATTTCCCCAGGTTACTTCTAAAAAACGTTGTCGTTGTTTAGGCGTTGCACTAATAATGTTGGGACAATCTTGGCAATGAACAGAAACACCTCGCCCTATCGTAATGTAGCCAACTACAGCATCCCCAGGGATAGGCTGACAACAACGTGCCATATGTGTTAATAAATTACCAACGCCCTCAATACGTAAATCGTTACCTGATGCGCCCGTTTTTTTTGTTGTTTTAACAATTTTCTGTAAATTTTGCTCAACTTTTTCAGCTGGTGCAAGACGACTTAAAATTTGCCCTAATTTGATATCGCCCCGCCCTAATGCTGCATATAAATCATTGAGCGTTTTAAAATTAAAAGCTAATATCACATCATTTAGACGCTCTGTTTTAATACCTAAATTTTTTAACTCTTTATCTAAAATTTCATGACCTTCAGTGCAATTTTTATCAAAATCTTGCAGCTTAAACCAATGCAAGACTTTAGCTTTTGCACGTGATGTTTTTAAATAATGCAAATGAGGATTAATCCAATCCCGTGAAGGCTTTGCTTCTTTTCCGGTCAATATTTCAATTTTGTCTCCGGTTTTTAACGCATAGGTTAATGGAACAATAGAACCATTAACTTTAGCCCCTCGGCAACGATGTCCCATTTGAGTATGAACATGATAAGCAAAATCTAATGCAGTAACGCCCGAAGGCAAATCAAGAATATCGCCATCAGGAGTGAATACATAGACACGATCTTCTAAAAATTCGGATTCAAAAGTTGCAAATGCATCTTTATTATTGGACACATCCCGATGCCAAGCTAATACTTCACGCAGCCACTCGATTTTACGTTCATGACTGGCTTTATTTTGCGTGCCACCTTCTTTATATTTCCAATGCGCAGCAACGCCCATTTCAGCAAGCTCATGCATTTGAAATGTACGAATTTGTACTTCAAAAACACGATTTTCAGGTCCCAGCACAGCAGTATGTAATGATTGGTAGCCATTAAGTTTGGGCTTAGAAATGTAATCATCAAACTCTTTAACAACTTGCTTCCAGATGGTATGAATCAAACTTAATAACTCATAACATTGTTCTTTCGTTTCCACCAAAATTCGTACGGCCGTTGCGTCATAAATTTCATTCAAGGCGACATTTTTACGTTTCATCTTGCGATAAATACTGTGAATATGTTTTGAACGCCCATATACCGCAAAATGCTCCACACCCATTGCTTTTATATGTGAATTTAACTCTTCTACAATTAAATTAACGTAGCGATCTCGGTCCAACCGTTTTGCTTTTAAGGCAATAGCAATTTCTTTGTATTCATCCGGATGTAAATAGCGAAAAGCTAAATCCTCCATTTCCCACTTAATGGCACCAATACCTAATCGATTAGCCAACGGTGCATAAATTTCCATAGCTTCAGTGGCAATATGTTGGCGCATCTGAGAAGAAATGGGGGCTGACGAACGTAATACACATAAACGATCAGCGAGTTTAATCAAAACCACCCGCACATCATCGACCATCGCGAGTAACATTTTACGCATGTTATCAACTTGATGCTTATGCTGAGTAGCCTTATCTAATGAAGAGATGCCAGAGATAGCGCTCATTTTTTCCACACCACTTACTAAGCGTGCAACACCAGTCCCTAGTTGTTCCTCAACATCTTCTAACGACAATTCAGCATAATGCACACTTATAAAAATAATGGCAGCAGCTAGAGTTTCTTGATCAACTTCTAAATCGGCCAACACATCGGCCATCGCAAGCCCTTGTTGTAAACAAGACTCACCAGTTTCAATTGCATGATCGTGTCCAGCTAGCTGACTTAAGGTACACGCATTACGGATTAAACCTAAATCTTGAAAGTAACCCTTACTTCCAATTAATTGTAACCATTGCTCGACATCAATACTCCCATCGACATGGAGTGGCATCCCTTCTTTAACCTTTACCATATTGGTTATCCCTTAACAAACAAGGCTATTGATTCAACATGGGAGGTATGAGGAAACATATCCATCACACCAGCAGAAATCAAACGATACCCTTGTTGATTCACTAAAATATCAGCATCACGAGCCAATGTAATTGGATTGCATGATACATATACAATTTGTTGTGGTTTGATTTTATCAATTTGCTTAACAATAGCTAACGCACCCGTACGTGGAGGGTCGAGTAATACTTTATTGATATTTAAATCGGTGAGTGAATCCAATGCAGCTTCATCGTCTAAATTCGCGCAGGCGAAAGTAATATTACTTAAATGATTACTAAGCGCATTCATTTCACCTCGTTTCACCATAGCCTCACTGCCTTCTATAGCAATTACTTGTTTGCATTGCTTAGCTAAAGGTAAAGAAAAATTACCCAATCCACAAAATAAATCTAAGACGACATCCTCAGCTTTAATATCTAGCAATTTTACCGCTAAACTGACCATTAATCGGTTAATACCTATGTTGACTTGAGTAAAATCAGTGGGGTGAAACTGATAAGTAATATCAAACTCAGGTAATTGGTAGGTTAACCATTCATCTGCTGTTTTTGGGTGGAGCAAATACACACTATCCGGACCAGCCGGTTGTAAAAAAATTCTAAAATTGGTTTTATCAGCAAATGATTTGATTTTTTCTTCATCAGCAATATTTAACGATGTCAAATTTCTAAAAATCAATGCAATGTCATCATCGCCAGCAGCCACTTCAATTTGAGCAATACAACGCGGATCATCTAATGTATCTAGTAATTGACGCATCGAATCAATCTCAGCAGCTACTCGTTTATTTAATACCAAACACGTGTGAATATCCGTAATATACCGTGGATTATTTTTTTCTCTAAATCCTACCAATGTTGCTTCTTTTTTTTCAACATAACGAACACTCAAACGTGCTTTATTGCGATAATGCCAAGGCTCACTTGTTAAAGGAGCTAAAATTGTTTCAGGTTGGCAATGGCCAATGCGAGTCAATGCATCTAGCAATAATGCTTGTTTTGCTTTAATTTGCTCTTTGGGATCTAAATGTTGGAAAGAACAACCGCCACACATAGCATAATGGGGGCATTCAGGCTCGACACGATCAGGAGATGGCGTAATAACGCTCACTACTCGCCCCTCATCAAAATCACTTTTACGTTTGGTATAGGTAAATGTGACTGTTTCATGAGCTAAAGCTCCTTCAACAAACGTTGTTTTTCCTTCAATACGAGCAATACCACGACCATCATGGCTTAATTTTTCAATAGATGCCGTAACCGGCTCTCCAGGTAAATTTTGACGTCTTTTTCTCATTTGGTTCTCAACTTAAAGCTTGGCTATAAATGAATCCACATCTGTGCTGGATAACTCAACATGAGCCCCTCGTGCAAGAAATCGTGGCATGTAAATGCTACCATAGCGAATACGTATCAAACGACTGACCTCCACACCTTGGGAGTTCCACAATCGACGTACTTCGCGATTACGGCCTTCCGCTAATACCACGTGATACCACGTATTAACACCTTCACCACCACGGCATTCGATGCGTTTAAATTTGGCAGGGCCATCCTCTAATGTTACACCTTTCAATAAAATACTAATCGTTTCAGGTTTAACCTGGCCATACACGCGCACAGCATATTCTCGTTCTAACTCAAATTTCGGGTGCATTAAACGGTTAGCTAAATCACCATTATTAGTAAAAATAAGTAATCCTGATGTATTGATATCCAAGCGACCAACTTGAATCCATCGCCCTTGTTTTAAATGAGGTAGATGATCAAATACGGTTTTATCATGTTTAGGATCACGCCGACTTGATATCTCCCCTACCGGCTTGTGGTAAAGCAAAATACGCGTTTTCGAACTAATTTTTAACGGATTATCAATAACCCGTCCCCTCACACTAATTTTATCATCAGCACTTGCTGACTCACCTATTTTGGCGGTTACTCCATTAACTTGAACCAAACCTTCTTCTATCCAGCGCTCCATTTCTCGCCTAGATCCCAGACCGGCCTGACTTAAAAGCTTCTGTAATCGTTCACTCATGATTCACCGTGTTTAATAAGGGCAAGTCATTTAGACTTGCTAAGTTAAAGTAATCTAGAAATACCTTGGTGGTAACATACACCGCTGGTTTACCTGGAACATCTCTATAACCTGCGACGCGTATCCATTCACGATCAAGCAATGTTTTCAAAATAGGTACACTCACTGTTACACCACGAATCTCTTCAATATCGGCGCGTGTCACTGGCTGTTTATACGCAATAATTGATAATATTTCAAATAATGCGGTTGAATATCTTACGGGTTTTTCGGCAAATAGTCGGGTAACCCAAGGTGAATATTGCTGTTTTGTTTGAAAGCAATAACCCGTGGCTAAACAAACTAGCTCGATTGCATGCGATGCATATTCTTGAATTAACGTATCAATGATGTTTTGCAGTTGCTTGGATGATGGTTTTTCCCATTCGTCAAAAAGCATTAGCATCGAATCAATAGATAAAGGTTCAGGGCTACTCATCAATAGCGCTTCAACTATCTGTTTTAACTCATCATTCGTCATTAGATTTGATCTTAATATAAATAGGCATAAAAACATCGCATTGAACGACACTTAATAATGATTGTTTGGCTAGCTCAAGGATTGCTAAAAAAGCCACAACTAATCCCATTCGACCTTCGTTTTTTTGAAATAACGTTGTAAATTCTAAACAATTTTCATCTTCGAGTCGTTGCAATACATAGTTCATTCTATCACGAACGGATAATAATTCAGATTTGACCGTATGATTAACTCCATGCGATTGTCGTTCTAATATTCGATACTGTGCCTTAATTAAATCATTTAAACTCATATCAGGTAAAGCAAGGTTAAAGGTCATATGCGATGTATTTGCCCGAACTGAAAACACATCACGATCACGTCGTGGCAATTGCTCGAGTATCAAGGCCGCTTGTTTAAATTGTTCATAAATTTGTAACCGTCTCACCAGTTCCATCCGAGGATCTATATCTACTCCCCCTTCATCACTAGTAATCACGGGAAGTAACAATCGCGATTTAATTTCAGCAAGAACTGCTGCCATAACAAGATAATCAACGGCCAATTCCATACGATCTTGTTCCATCCGATCGATATATTGCATATATTGCTGGGTTATTCTCACAATAGGAATATCCATAATATCAATATGTTGACGGCGAATGAGGTATAACAACAAATCCAACGGACCGGAGAAAGAATCTAACAATACTTCTAACGCATCCGGTGGAATAAACAGATCTTTAGGGGCCTCCCAATGATGTCCATCGGGTCGAACCACGGGAGATATCTCTCTAATAATCTATCCCCATTGCTGCTCGAACCTCGTTTATTGTTTTAATAGCTTCTTCACGTGCATGCTCACTACCTTCAGATACAATACGTTTCACTGAGCCCAAGTCCGCATCGTATTCACGAATTGATTCTTGTATCGGCTGTAGCTCTTTTTTGATCGAATCAATAACAGGTTGCTTGCACTCCAAACATCCAATGCCAGCTGAGCGACAGCCATTATCCACCCATGATTTTACTTCATCATTAGAATACACTTTATGAAATTGCCATACAGGACATTTTGTTGGATCACCTGGATCATTACGCTTCACACGCGCTGGATCGGTTGGCATTGTTCGAATTTTTTTCTCAACCACATCCAAGTCTTCTCGCAAACTAATGGCGTTTTGATACGATTTAGACATTTTCTGTCCATCAAGACCAGGCATTTTGGACTGTTCGGTTAATAGTGCCTGGGGCTCAGGCAAAATTATTTTTCCAGAGCCATCTAAAAACCCAAGCAAACGTTCTTTATCGCCGATTGATAAATTATGTTGCGATTCAAGTAATGCTTTTGCTGTTTTTAACGACTCATGGCAACCATCTTGTTGAAACTCAGTACGAAATTGATAATAGAGCTTACTATTCTTTTTACCCATTTTTTTTATTGCTTCAGCCGCCAATAGTTCAAAATTAGGTTCTCGACCATATAAAAAATTAAACCGCCGAGCAACTTCTCGAATTAATTCGATGTGCGATACCTGATCTTCACCCACCGGCACATAATCAGCTCGATACATTAAGACATCGGCGCTTTGTAATAAGGGATAACCTAAAAAACCATACGTAGATAAATCTTTTTCATGTAATTTTTCTTGTTGGTCTTTGTAAGTGGGTACTCGCTCTAACCAACCGATCGGTGTAATCATAGATAACAATAAATGTAATTCCGCGTGCTCCGGAATCCAAGACTGAATAAATAAACGTGATAAACCTGGATTCACACCACAAGCTAACCAATCAACTACCATTTCCCATATTACGTTTTCAAGTTGTTTGGGATTATCATAATTAGTTGTTAAAGCGTGCCAATCTGCAACAAAAAAAAGACAATCATATTGATGTTGAAGCTTAATCCAATTTTTTAGAACGCCATGATAGTGACCAAGATGCAAACGTCCACTTGCTCGCATGCCTGATACTACACGTTTATTATTAAAAACAGACATTTAAATCCTCTCTATTTACATCTTAAAGGGTTCTGGATCCCCTTTCCCTTCACGAATAACTACTGGATATTCTCCAGTTAAATCAACAACAGTTGTAGGCTCATGACTGCAATTACCCCCATCGATGATTAAATCCACATGTGAACCCAATAAATCACGAATCGATTCAGGCTCACTCAATGGTGCTGCAGCACCCGGTAATATCAGTGTGGAGCTCATTAGTGGCGCATCTAAACACTCAAGCAATGCTAAACAAATCACATGATCTGGGACACGTAATCCCAATGTTTTGCGTTTTGGATGTAGCATCAACCGAGGTACTTCATGCGTGGCATTCAAAATAAACGTATAGGAACCCGGTGTGAATGCTTTTAATAAGCGAAAAATAGGATTAGTTACACGTGCATAAGTACTTAACTCAGACAAATCCCTACAAATTAGCGTCATATTATGTTCTTTACCCAGCTGACGCAATTTTCGAATTCGTTCCAAAGCCTGTTTATTTCCCAATCGACAACCAAAGGCATAGCCAGAGTCTGTAGGATAAACGATGACACCGCCCTCATCAATAACGGCTACTGCTTTACGTAATAATCGTGACTGAGGATTGTCAGGATGTAATGCAAAAATTTGACCCATTTAATTTACACTCCATTTTTGCCAAATCGGGGTACAGTTTGCAGGCAAGGGGCTTTGTCGACCTAATGCAATCCGCGACATTGTATCTCCATGATAATCGGAACCTGATGATGCTAATAAATCAAAGCGCACACTCAAATCGGCTAATACACAAAGATCTTTATTAGACATTTCACCAGAAACCACTTCGAGAGCAGCACCATTTAACATTTTAAAATCTTGAATCAGCTCATGCAATTTAGTTCGAGTTAATTTATATTTTAGCGGATGAGCAATTACAGCTTGGCCACCAGCTTGTATAATACTTTGCACCGCTTCTTCTAAATTTATCCAGGATGTGGGGACATATGCTTTTTGGCGCAAACCCAAAAATCGTTTAAATGCACTTTTCATGTCCGGTACAACACCTTCATTTATCAAAACTTTAGCAAAGTGAGGACGACCTACATATTCATGTCCCGCAATATCACATGCTTTTTGATAGGCATTTTGGACACCGCAATGAGTTAAACATTCACTAATTTGTGAAGCACGCTGAATACGGCGCTCCTTCTGCAACTTGATTAAATCAATTAAATTGTTGTCATCCAAATTGATTTGTAATCCGATGATATGAATATCGTATTTTTTCCAACGTACGCTTAATTCAATACCATTGATAATTTTAATTGCATGTTCGCGAGCCGCAACATGCAAGCGTTCAACGCCATCGACTGTATCGTGATCTGTTAATGCTAATAGTTTGATGTTTGCCTGGACAGCGCGTATCAACAATTCTTCAGGGGTTAAAACGCCGTCCGAGAAATAACTATGGCAGTGCAAATCAATCATAACCTAGGAGTCATAAAGAATAGTGTTATAGAGTATACATCGCAAAGCGATAAAAAGTAATAAAGAATGTATAACCCCGTTGTCGCATAGCGAGAAATGAGTATATACTATTTGGGCAATAGATTCGATTTTTTAACTAAACAAGGAAAGTATAATGAAAAAAACATTCGCGCTCGCTGCTTTATTAACAGCACTATCTGCAGCTGTAATCGTACCTGCTGCTTACGCAGATGACTCAGCACCTACTGCAGCAACTACTGATACTGGTAGTGATGACTCAAACACTTCAACTGGTGATGATGCAGACACTTCAAGCACTGACGATGCAACAAACACTATAGATGATGCACCACCTAGTACTACAACCAACTAATTTATGGTAGATTAAATAGCGAAACTCGTTATGATCTAAATAAAAAAAACCCGCCAAACGGCGGGTTTTTTATTGGAATGGAGAGAGGCTTACATCATGCCGCCCATGCCTCCCATACCACCCATTCCGCCCATGCCACCCATACCAGCATCAGCAGCGCCTTCATCTTTCTTTGGCAAATCAGCAACCATACATTCTGTAGTTAGCATTAAACTAGCCACAGAAGCAGCATTTTGCAATGCAGTACGTGTTACTTTAGTTGGATCTAGGATACCTAGTTCAACCATATCGCCGTATTCACCTGTTGCTGCGTTAAATCCAAAGTTACCTTTTGATTCAGCAATACGGTTTACTACAACTGATGATTCATAACCAGCGTTAGCTACGATTTGACGTAATGGTGATTCAATCGCACGACGTAGGATATCGATACCCATATCTTGATCATGATTTTCACCTTTCATGCCATCTAATGCTTTTTGTGCACGAATCAACGCAACACCACCACCAGCGACGATACCTTCTTCAACCGCAGCTCGTGTTGCATGCAACGCATCTTCTACACGTGCTTTTTTCTCTTTTACTTCAAACTCTGTAGCACCACCAACTTTGATCACCGCAACACCGCCAGCTAATTTAGCAACGCGTTCTTGCAATTTTTCACGATCATAATCAGATGTTGTTTCTGCCATTTGCGCACGAATTTGTTGAATTCGTTCGTTAATGTCGTGTGCTTTACCTTGACCATCAATAATGATCGTGTTTTCTTTAGTAACAACAACACGTTTTGCAGTACCTAAATCTTCGGTTACAGCAGCTTCTAAACTCTTACCAATTTCTTCAGAAATTACTTGGGCATGAGTTAGGATAGCAATATCTTGCAACATTGCTTTACGACGATCACCAAAGCCAGGCGCTTTAACAGCACATACTTTAACAATACCGCGCATGTTGTTTACAACCAATGTAGCCAACGCTTCACCTTCAACATCTTCAGCGATGATCAATAATGGTCGACCTGATTTTGCAACGCCTTCTAGGACTGGTAACATGTCACGAATACTAGAAATTTTCTTATCAACTACAAGAATAAATGGCTGTTCCAATTCAGCAGACATATTTTGCTGATTGTTGATGAAGTATGGAGAAATGTATCCACGATCGAATTGCATACCTTCAACTACAGATAATTCATTTTCTAAGCCATTACCATCTTCAACTGTGATAACGCCTTCTTTACCTACTTTTTCCATTGCTTCAGCAATGATAGAACCAATTGCTACATCAGAATTCGCAGAGATAGTTCCTACTTGAGCAATCGCTTTACCATCTTTACATGGTTTAGACATAGATTGTAATTCTTTTGTTACAGCCAATACTGCTTTATCAATACCGCGTTTCAAATCCATCGGGTTCATGCCAGCAGCAACTGCTTTATGACCTTCTACTAGAATCGAACGAGCTAATACAGTAGCCGTTGTTGTACCGTCACCAGCAGTATCTGAAGTTTTAGAAGCAACTTCTTTAACCATTTGAGCGCCCATGTTTTTAAAGCGATCTTCAAATTCAATTTCTTTAGCAACAGACACACCGTCTTTAGTAACAGTAGGAGCACCGTATGATTTTTCAAGAACAACATTGCGTCCACGTGGACCCATTGTTACTTGCACAGCATTCGCTAGAGCATTTACACCCGCTAGCATTTGTTGACGAGCGTCGTCGCCAAAACGTAATTCTTTAGCCATTTTATTTATCTCCGTAAGTCAATAAAATTATTTCTCAACAACAGCCATGATGTCGTCTTCGCGCATCACAACTAGTTCTTGACCGTTAAGCTTGATTTCTGTACCGCTGTATTTACCAAATAAAACAACGTCGCCTACTTTAACAGCTAGAGCGCGAACATCACCGTTATCTAATGCTTTACCAGCACCGATAGCAACGATTTCTCCACGCATTGGTTTTTCTGCAGCGCTATCTGGAATTACGATACCACCTGCTGTTGTGCGCTCATCTTCCAAACGACGAACAACAACGCGATCATGCAAAGGACGAATTTTAGTACTCATTCTCATTTTCTCCTGATTTGTTTATCTTCATACTCAGATGTTGTCTGATGTTTGCTATATGGGGACATATAAATTGCTTTCAAGGGGGTAAATAAAAAAATTTAACTTTCCATATCATCCAGAGGCCACCAAAGCGTTCCTAGGTAAGGCATTAAAACATGATTCTGATTTATCAAAAAATGTAGGCAAACCCACGTAGTAAAAAAGACGTCTTATGTATATCATGTTATAATTTTTTTATTTTGAAACAAATGACTATGTTAAAAAGATGCTTATTTGCTTTTATTTTAATTATACCTATATTAACTCATGCCACACCTTTACCAGCTGCTGAAGTATTTAAAGTCATTGCTAAACCACTTGATCCCAATACATTAATTATTAAATGGACGGTAAAGCCAGGCTACTTTTTATACAAAGACCGTATCAGTCTCACCACTGAAGCTCAAAGTGGCTTAAATATTGCGGCTATCCAATTTCCTAAGGCCGAAGAAAAAAAGAATCTTCAAGGTCAAATTATTCCCATTTATCGAAACCAATTAACCTTACCCATAGCAATTTTGGCTAGCCACGCTGGTGAAACCATTCTAAAAGTGCACTTTCAAGGATGCTCTGATCAAGGATTCTGTTATCCTCCTGCCATTACTCAAATCAAATTAGGGGTTGATCCACAATTGGCACTTAGCACCGCGAGTATTGAAGACCAAAAACCAGTTGAACCTCAAACTGTTCCGCATACAAAAGATACACCTTCTGAAGATTCAAATACCACTACGGCAGCATCTCGTACTAATTTTGATAAACTATTTTCATCAGGCAGCTGGCCTCTGATTATTTTAAGTTTTTTTGGTTTTGGACTGTTGCTTGCTTTTACTCCCTGTGTTTTACCCATGATTCCTATTTTATCAGGTATTATTGTTGGACACGGTCATCAAATTTCTACTCGAAAAGCATTCTTTCTTTCCTTAAGTTATGTGTTAAGTATGTCACTCACTTACGGCCTCGTTGGTGCTGTCATTGCATTACTGGGTAGCAACTTACAGATTGTAATGCAATCCCCTTGGGCTATATGTTTATTTAGTCTAGTGTTTGTTTTACTCGCTTTATCCATGTTTGATCTTTATCAATTACAACTGCCAATGGCATGGCGTAGTAGTCTAGCTAAAATGACTCGTAATCAATCTAGCGGACATTATTTAGGTGCCGCGCTCATGGGATGTATGTCCACATTAATTCTATCCCCTTGTGTGACAGCACCCCTCATAGGTGCCCTTGGCTATATTGCTCAAACAGGCAATATGACATTAGGCTTATTGGCTCTATTTTTCTTAGGCTTAGGCATGGGGACTCCCTTACTATTAGTTGGCACTTCAGCTGGTAAACTATTACCCAAAGTAGGTACATGGATGAATACCGTAAAAGCAATTTTTGGTTTAATTTTACTTGCTATGGCTATCTATCTAATGTCACGTCTTTTACCGCCTATTGTTGTAATGGTATTATGGGCGGCCCTATTAATTTCTATAGGAATTACGTTAAAACCTTTTGCGAATCCAGAAACAAAGCAAGGTAAAATTAAGCAAGGTATAGGTATTGTTGCCCTAGCTTATGGTTTATTGATTTTATATGGCGCAAGTGCTGGTCATACGAATCCATTATTGCCATTGAAACCCAATAAACAGACCTCGGTAATGACTCTTAATTCAAAGTTCATTGTTTATAACGTAACTGAAGCAATGCAAGCACTGACAGATGCCAAAAATAACGGAATGCCTGCTGTCCTTGATTTTTATGCTGACTGGTGTGAGTCATGTAAAGTAATGAACAAAACAACCTTGCCTGATAGCCGAATCCAAGCCGCGCTAAAAAATATAATCTTTATCGAAGTTGATTTAAGTAAAAATGATCATGAAAGCCGCGAACTATTAAACTATTTTCATGTCATAGCCCCACCCACATTTCTTTTTTACAATGCAAATGGCGAAGTACTGAATCATCTACAGCTGGTAGGTAAGGTGCCAACAGCTACATTGCTCAAGCATTTAAATGCAATATGAAACTATAACATTCGAAAAAAAATGCATTCGGAACCATAATCCCTAGGGCTGTCCCATTATAAATTATTGAGCATAAAATATTAATTTTGATATTATACAGTCATAATTGTCTTTGCGAGCGTTAGCGAAGCAATCCAGATATCGGAGTTTTTAAGTCACATCGATCTGGATTGCTTCACTTC
>JAUYSP010000027.1 GCA_030696305.1 Legionellaceae bacterium
ACGAAGTGAAGCAATCCAGATCGATGTGACTTAAAAACTCCGATATCTGGATTGCTTCACTAACGCTCGCAAAGACAATTATGACTGTATAATATCAAAATTAATATTTTATGCTCAATAATTTATAATGGGACAGCCCTGTATACTGACTGCCCCAATGATCTCAACCTGGAAATTTCAATAATCATCCGTTCCGGGGAGCCATTGACCTATTATTATTAATTTTTTTGAAAAAATTAATTCCTGCCTTTTATCTGATAATATAAATTTTTTAGATAGTTAAAATTAATAAATGTCAAAACAGATCATAAATTTAATAGCACAATATAGCTCATCGATCAAAGCTATGTTTAATATTACTGCAGTTGGATCAAGCTCAAACATAACCACTTCTAATAAATTTTCCTTTCATAAATTGATGACTCTTTTTTTATAAATAAATATACAACAGATGTATTCATAGGCATGCATTTATTGATATTCTGGAGCTAACAAGAAAATGCATGTTTATATCTTTAAAATGGCTAGAAGATGAGGGTATGCAAATCAAAAATAAACTAGTTGTAAGCTATGAGCTTAATAGCGATTAGGCTTTGAAACAACTCATGTTGGCATGAAATATTATTTTAAATAAGCATGTCGAAACACCTTTGGGTAGAGTGAGTGAAATGAGTAAAAATTTAAGCATCAAAATTGAATACCGCTATATCGTTGCAGCTATATATGCGGTCGTTTTATTTTTAGATAGACTTGATTTAACCATTGTAAATATTACGCTACCGACACTTGCAGAGTATTTCAAGATCCCAATTACTCAAACAGAGTGGGTAAACAATACTTATTTGCTTGCTCTGGCCATGAGTATTCCTATCAGTGGTTGGGCAGGTGACCGGTTTGGCGTCAAAAAAGTGTTTATTATTGCAACCAGCCTTTTTGGATTGTCGTCAATGTTATGTGCATTTTCACCCGATTTAACAACCATGGCCATTCTGCGCTTTCTAGAAGGTTTAGGTGGTGGCGTTATTATTCCGGTAGGCATGACGATGGTATATCGCGTGTTTGATCCTCCAGAATATGCGAGCATTACCAGTTTTATTTTCATTCCAACGCTTATAGCCCCGGCGATTGCACCTGCATTAGGTGGCATAATTATTAACTACTTTGGCTGGAAGTGGGTATTTATTTTTGCGGTACCCATTTGTTTTATTGCTGTAATCTTATCCATGATTATATTAAAAGAACAAAAAAATGAAGAGAAAATGCCTCTTGATTGGCTAGGGTTTATACTTTCTTCTTGTGCATTAATCTTAATGTTACATTTTATTTCATCCCTAGGAAAAAATGAGAGTTATTTTCAAATCACAGCCATTTTAATTGCCGCAATATTCTTAAGTTATCTGTTCCTCAGACACGAAAAAAATAGCACATTCCCGTTAATAGACATTAAGTTTTTTAAAAATGAATTATTTCGACAGGTTAATCTAATTCAATTGGCATTTCAGATATGCCATTTTGGCTCCATTTTTTTGATCGGCATGTATCTTCAAGTAGGTGTTGGAATGTCCGCTATGGTGGCGGGGCTCATTATGGGCATGCAAGCTATTGGTGCTATTTGCACCAGTCGTTACTCGGTTAAATTATTTCACCAGTTTGGCCCAGGCCTTCCTATCATCATTGGGTTTATTGGTGTTGCAGTGATTACCCCATGTATTTTATTGGTTAAAAGTCCTAAGATGATTGTAATTGGAGGTATTATCCTTTTTATAAGAGGATTGTTTAGTGGTTTATGCGGAACACCCATTCAAACGGCAAGTATTATTGGTTTTAAAAAAGAAGACGTTGGACGAGCAAGCGCTGTATTTAACGCGGGAAGACAAATATCCATTAGTTTTGGAATTGCATTAACCTCTCTTTTGATAACGTATGGTTTTAAATTAAACGGACTTGATGTATTGCAACAAACCTCACAACCAGGCAAGGCCGTCTTTTATTACGCATTTATGCTGATTCCGTTAGTATCTTTTTTAGGTATTTTAATTACGACACAAATTAACAATAAGAAAATAATTTTATTGACTGCTCAAGAGAAAATGCAAATCAAATGAATGAGTATTCGATATCATTATAAAAAACCAGTATGTTGAGGTAATTAGAAAGAGGGAGCGTGTGAGATTCATGATTTTTTGTATCAAGTACCGTTAATTTAATAACGTTTGAGATGAAATGTCAGCATACCTAATTTTTTATTCTTCTTTGAATAAAAGTTGAATTTTGGAAATCACTTTTTGCAAAACGTCTTCCTCTGTTTCACTCCTGAGCATCTCCCACTCTTCAGTAGTATCATATATTAATAGTTCTTCCTCACAAAGCTCGCTGAGCTTTGTAGGGTAAATACAAAAATAATCCCTTCTTCTTACAATGGGGAAAAAGTGATTTTCTCGTTGATAGATATCAACAACATAATGAAGCTTTTCTGATCCATCGACAGAATAAATAGGTTCAAGGTCATACCTCGCAACAAACTTTGAAATTTTAAATGTTATCATAAGCACACGGAGTACAATGTTTTCGTTGACAACCTCTGGGCGCAGTTGCCGCTCTTTTAGCTTCAGTACAAATTTTAGTACGAGGCGTTCCTGTTTTCATCGTCGCATGTCCTATCACATAATCAGGACATCTAACCTTTGGGTCTAGTTGGATAAAATAGCATTTAGTGGCTGCTCGAGTAAAACCAGCCATTAAATTTTCATGCAGAATATTGGAGAATGGATCAAAATTCTTAAGCTCTTTTGAGGGTATGATTGATAAATAATAGCTTGTTGCTCCTTGCTCAACTATATCATTGCTATCGGCGGCAAATCCTGAAATGGGCAACATAGATGCGCATATACATAATTTTATAAGATATTTTTTCATGTTGATTCTCCATAAAAATTTCAATTTAAAAATTAATCGTCCTCACTATGTTGGTACTCCAAAATATCTCCTGGTTGACACTGTAAATAATGACAAATGGCATTCAATGTTGATAAGCGAAAAGCTTTAGCCTTTCCTGTTTTCAATATGGATAAATTTTGCTCTGTAATGCCTATTGCTTCAGCAAGCTCTTTTGAACGTGTTTTTCTTTTTGCTAACATAACGTCTAAATTTACGATAATCGTCATTCTTATTCCTTATACAGTCAGCTGTTGTTCTTCGCGAATTTTGCAACCTTCTAGCATAATCCACGAAATTAGAATAACCATCAGTGCAACTAAAATAACCCCTATGTTCGTTTGATCAAGTGTTATGGAAGAAAAACGATGCCCAGGCGGGTTACGCCAAGTTAATATGAAGCCCATCAGTGCTTGATATAATGCGTTTGCGATTTGTGTGGCAATGAGCGCGTACCCAATATTTCGGATATATCGAACATTATCCATCGAAAAAATTACTCCTCGCTCATATAGTTTAAATAATCGAACGAGTGAAAATAGAATGTACAGCTGAACAAATAGAGGAAGGCAGCCAACGCCTAATGCTAACAGTTTCTCTGAAAGATTCAGTGGATGCAAAATACTACCAGAATAGGCAGCAGGAACATAATTTAGATTAATCATACCTTCGACCATTTCAAAAGTACCGGCTGATTGTACCCAAGCCATAATAAGCAGTACGGGTAAAGCAACAGATAGAATTTGAAACAGCACTCTAAAAAATAAACTGGTTTTTTGGATTTTATTCATTTTTTCTCTCGCTAAAATACTTATGGATTGTGTGGCATTTTCACATACCGCCTCACTAACGAAAGAAATATAATCCATTTATTATCGAATTACAATAATAAATTCATTTAAAACAAGATAAATTGAAGTTTTTTCTTCAAAATACTTCTTTTGTTCTGCATTCAGCTGAATGTCATTTTAGCTCCATTTTTAAGAAACGCATCACGCACAGCAGCCGCTGTCTGACCCTGATCATTCTGCAGAGCGGATAAAGGCAATAAGTGTGGGCGACGATTTTCGGTTTTGCTAAAAAACATCCTGGAATTCACATTTTCGCCTTTATTTTCACGTTCTTTTTTAAGGAACCAATGATTGTGCAGGGAGCCAGAATATGGTATCGCTTCGTCATCAAAATAATTTTGGCCTTCAGGCGCTTTTACAACGATATATTCGCGATAATCCGCCGGTATATCCTGTATACACTGGTCTAGATTAATATTCCAGCCAGAGAAGTGAAGTAGTAGACTGAGAACGACATAGAATAAAATAATGAACAGCAGAGCAACCACCAAAATAGGTAAAAGAAGAACATGCACTGCAGAATGACAGCTTGCAATCATTAGTGCGGTGTTATCATCTATGCCTGGCCCCCATTGTTTCTTGTAACGGTAGAGCCGTGCAAATGGATTGAGGAAAGACTCAGCAATCATTAACATATGTCCATTCAGATAGCTTTGAGTCGAGGCAAACGTCCGGTCCGCAAAAACATAAATCTTTTGTCCTTTTCGATGAAAGTAAGCTGCGACTTCAATAGCAATCGCACCGCCTAATGAATGCCCACTTAATCGAATATTTTCTGGTGAAACGTTTTGATTCAACAACGCTTGAACTTGGGCGATACCATCCTCAACTAAATCGTGCTGTGATTTCGGTCCAAGAAAATCGGTACCAATACCTCTATAATCGAAAGCGATTGATGTAACACCATGTGCCGCATCCTTCATGAGTTGGTTTAGAACACTATACTCAAAACATGACGTAGCACTGCCCATAAAATTGATTATATATTTTTCAGGATTCTGATTGTTTGTTGTAAAAGAAATAGTATTTAATTTTACATTGTCCGTTGTCGTTACTGAATAGCATCGGAAAAAACCGGATAAGCCGTCGGTCTCATTACAGTTATCTTCGAACGACTTCAATTGGGATTCATCTCTTTTGTCAGCATAAGACAACAAAGGCAATAGAGCCTTACCAAAAAAACGACCTAACCACCCCATTTTAGACCTCGATTACTGAAAGAATACATGGCATCATTGTACTTTATTTGTCATAAAAGATCAATTTGATTTCAAATTAGTTCGAGGATAAATCCAAGATCGCCGTGCATAAAAACACAGCACGTAGTGAAAGACTGCAGATTAACGATCAAAATAATCTGTTAGTTTATTTCGGGTAAATTGTCAACACGTCCTAGTTTTTAAGCCAGGGTTGTCCCATTAAATAGCCGTCTTTGCTAACGAAGTGAAGCAATCCAGATCGATGTGACTTAAAAACTCCGATATCTGGATTGCTTCACTAACGCTCGCAAAGACAATTATGACTGTATAATATCAAAATTAATATTTTATGCTCAATAATTTATAATGGGACAGCCCT
>JAUYSP010000058.1 GCA_030696305.1 Legionellaceae bacterium
CTATATTAAACATCCAACATACTATCACCAATATAAGAGGTAGTTGATTAATCCACTCAATATCCTTTGTTATGTGAATTTTCATCAAAAAACCATATGTTATATCATGGGCTTCATGATATAGATTCCGAGGATTTTCTGCATCAATACTCAACCCCCAAAACGGATGGTAGCTGAATCGAGATAACTGTTTTTCGCTTAATGCTAGATAACGCATTGCTTTTTCTCCAAAATATTCAGTGTTATAAAGACATGCCGTGAGTAACTTGTGGCGAATCTGATGTATTTGCAGGTTCTTTGACTGGCTTCATGAAGCGATGATGGCTGGTATCTTGCGTGCTCATATCAGCTCTCTCTTGGCGCTGCTTTGTTGCATCTACGAATGGATGTTTAGCTTTTTCTCTCACTTCGTCTTGGGACGTATTTAATGCATCAACGTCATTAAGCCTTTGATTGAGCTCTAAAATGGTTTGAGCATTATTTCTAAGCTCCTCATCTTGCGCAAGGATAATCGCTTTCAGATGCTTTGATTCTTCCATGAGCAAACCTTCTGTTAGGCGTAACCATCTTCCGTCTAATGTCACCTCAATTATCCCTGAGTCTCCTTTTTTTTCTGAAATGGTTAACAATCCAGATGAATAAAGAGAAAAGCCATGATAATACTGATGTTTTTCAAAATCTGCTTCAATCAAAAGCCGCATGAATTGCCCCGCAAATAAAATCTCAATATCTAACGGCGGTGAAGATAAAAATCCAGAATGGTGAGCATAGAGTAGATTAAATATAGCACTCACGCGTTCATACATACTTTTAAATTCATTTCGCTTCTTGCTCGGTATTTTACTTGAAAAAGTAAAAAATGCTTTATAAAAGTTCACCATTTCGTCATGATGTACACGAATATATCTTTGATAAAGATGTTTCATTTCTGGAAAACGAAAATCTGTTTTGTCCGACAATAAGTCATATGCCTTTAAAGAAAGTATAAAACTATCTGTCGCCATTTTACCTCTGATTATTTTGTCAATTAAATCATAATACTTAAGGTGAGATTTTCTATACTCCAGAATAGTCATCTGCATGTTGCTCGGTAAACGAGTGGGTCCAGGCTGGCGCTGCATCTCTATATTAAGTAAGGATGTGCTTGTCGTGACTCGTTGCTCTTTTTGTCTTTGTAGCTTATTAAATGCCTCTGATAGTGCCCTATAGTTGTCTGTGTTTTCCCTGTCATAGAAAAAACACATTCTGTCCTTTATGTCGCCAATTAGTTCCATCATTTTGTCATCTGCCTCTTCGATGGTTTGAGGTAAATCTTGGGCATTGGATTTAATTTGATTCACATAACCGGCTATTTTTCGAATGGTTTTATCCTGTGTTTTATTATCGTTGTTAATTTGATGTATCCATCTATAACAAGAATGCTCAGCTGAGTTAATGCCTTTAATACGGGTATAGGTCTGAAAATCAGAAAAATAACCTGACCAAAAACTTTTACATGTTTGCTCATAAAGATTAACATCTGCTCTAACACCGAACAATAATTCATCTAAACTCACTGTGCCAATGGGTGTCCCATAAATCCATACTTGACCATATACGTTCACCACAAATTGAGATTTTTCTAATGATTGATTTTGATAAATAATGCGTAATGTCATTCGCATTAAATCTCGCATCATCTTTAAATACCTTCGGGCTTTTTGTTCAGCAGACAGCGTATCGGAATTTTCTGTCGGATGATTTGACACCTCTTTCTTTAAACCTATAAGTTTTAGTAGTGAAAGAGATTTTTGAGGGGCCTTATCAGTTGTTCCTTTAATTTTTATTTCACTGCTCTGAGTGACCTCTGTAGCAAAATCCCAATGACCCCATTGTTTAGAGACGGCATCGCGAAGTTCATCTCTCAGTAAACAGGGTTCATCTTCAGGGTGTTCATTTTGTAAGTGATTAATAATCATACTTGGTGTTAGTGGTACCGTTGTTTCATATGTTGATGCATCGATACCTGGTAAGGTCAATGTTTTGAATAGCCAATCGCCCAATCCAGTTTCGCGCATTTTTCGTATTTTAACATCAGATTGTTCTGGATTTTTAAATTGAGATATGTTAATCCGTTCTTGCGAGGCTCCTCTTATCATTAAAAATAACATGTTAAATGATTGTACAGCAAGGGACGAAAGCTCATTTTTTAACTTATCAACTAAAAGATTAAAATTCACCATTTTGGAATGATTAACCAAATGTTGATGATAATCATCCATTTCTTTACTTAATCTATTTAGAAAATCATTAAAATTAGCTCGATATTTACATTTCCAATTAGATCGTGTTATTTGGCTAATCAAATGTCTACAATAATCACACCGTTTTTCGAAAGCTTCGATGACATCATCGGAAGCCTCTGGTTTATGCGGAACAATATTTAACCACCATGTAATCATTTCGGATAAAAACATGGCCTCAACACCGTCGTCTCGGGCATAAGCACCTGTTGCACGATCAAATGTAATTGCTCGCTTGCTTAGGGATTCTAAGTATCTAGATAAAAGAGACAAAATGCTTGTGCGAGCTACATGTATAGCAGAACCATGAAACCGAATTTCATCAATAACATTATCAAGCTGAGTTCTTACTTCTTTATAATCAAGCTCAAATGTAGGTCGGTGGTTTTCTGTAAGAGTCCAATATTCAGGACAAGTTAATCCCATTTTTTTGTATTCACTGGTTAGTATACGATGTCGCTCCAATTCATCATGACTAAATGAATAAGGTTGAAAAAACCACTTTAGGCCTTTATAACCAGCATAAGTAACAACAGCACCAGCCGCTAACGCTGTAACACCCACTACAGCAGCGGTGATTGCAGTAGCAGAACTAGGTGCTGATGCTGTTGGCATGATTGTAATGTTTCTATCTTGCATGTTGCTTACCTCTTATAATTGGATATGATGGGGCACATTTGTAGTGATTAAGCCGTGATTTTCTGAATCTTGTATTTTTTCGTTTAGATAACATTGCAAATCATTATGTATAAAAATACGATGCGAATGGCAAAACTCATTTAGTTCATCAAACATTGAATAGTAAGGAGAAGACCAAGCTCCAGAGCATTTGATGCCTTTTTCAAGTAATTGTTTTAGTAAACTGTTGTACCAAAATTCTCTATCATTGATTTTTTCTATGATTACTTTTGCCGTGATAATTCTCACTACATCATTACATTGAGAATGTTTGGATAATTTTTTGCTTATAAACTCAATTTCTTCTTTTCTAGCTGATGAGCGGCAAAGTACTTTAAATGAATAAAAAATTCCAAATGAATATTTGCTATATCGGTTGTAATTTGTTTCATAACTGCGTTGATAAAGTATGGGCAGTAACTCCATATGTCTTGCTAGACTAAATGCCGAAGAAATAACTTCATGTTCAGCAATAAAATCAGATAATTCACCTAAAACCAATTCAAACCTGGCTGAAATATCTAAAATGCGACTAATTTCTTCATTGTGCTTATTTTGATCTTGTACAGATAGATAAGATAAATTTCTCTGAAGTGCGCTTAAGTTGTGGTATAAATTAGACGCAGCTTCGGTCATCGTAACGCAGACATCCTCTGCAATTTCTTTATATGCCTCTTCGCTTAATTGGCGTTTCTTTAGCTCTTGGCGTTGCAAGTATTCGGTTTTAGTGGTTTTAACGCAATTTTCGAAAGACTGTTTTATTTCGATGAAACTTTTAAGCTTACAACTGCAATTGTGTATTTTTTCTTGCGAAAGAGGAGCTGGTCTTCTAGATAAATGATTATCCAGTGACTTCTGAGTAATTGTATAGTAGCGTTTGATTTGATCTAATATCTCACGTATTTTCAGAATACGATCTTGTTTGGTACCCATAAACTGCTCCATTAAGTGGTTGTATTGCGCGCATAAATTTTTTTGTTGAGCGAATTGTATCATTATTCATCTGTGGTATCTTTGAGAATATAGCGAGTCATTCGTTGAGATATTTCTTATTTGTGGTAGAGAAATCTCTTACATCGGGCTTTTTATATATTCATCTTATCGTAAACTTATTTGATCAGTTAGCCATGGTTTTTATATGTGGCTCAGTGTCTGGTGTAGAAGATAACCGATGTCTCCGGAATAGACCTTATCAGGTGTTCCATTTACTCCGCACGATTTACGTCGGACTTTTGCTACCATAGCTGAAGGATTAGATCTCCCTGCCTATGTTTTAAAGTGGTTGTTAAACCATCAAATGAATAATGATGTAACAGCCGGTTATATTATGCGAGATGAAGAGCTTTATGAATCACACACGTTATGTAATGTCTCGAGTACGTCTGCCACATGTCCCGTCACTTTTACATTACGCCAAACTTTCTTGATTACCCCATGCGGGTCAATCAAGAAAGTACTCCGTTCAATACCGTAATACTCTCTACCATATATCGATTTTAGCTTCATCACCGCAAATAGATTACACAGTGTTTCCTCGGAGTCACTAATTAATTCAAATGGAAATTGTTGCTTTGCCTTAAAATTTTCATGTGATTTTAAACTATCTCGAGAAACACCGAATACAACAGCATTATGTGCTATAAAATCAGAGTACATATCACGAAAATCCTGTCCCTCAAGAGTACATCCCGAAGTCGCATCTTTAGGATAAAAATATAAAATAACCCATTTACCATGATAGTCATTAAGGTTAGCTTGTAATCCATTAGTTGCATTAAACGGACATGAAGGAACTACTTCATTTAAATTCATTATGATCTCTTTCACATATAACATCGCGTATCAAAATATTATATCTGTGTTCGAAACTTATGAATAGATGTGGCAGAGTTTATAGAAAATATATTTAACTTAATGAATTGCGGGCCTAATCAACCATTTATTGAAGAATTTTTGTTACATTTGGGGTTATTCGACGATATTCCAGTTCATACACATGTTTCTAAAATTTTACAAAATAGAACGGACGTGATTCTGAGAAATTTATGTTTTGAATGGTCGTCAATAACGGATAGCAGTTTTTTAAATTATCTAGAAAAAATCATTAGATTATAATTTGAACTTAGGAGTATTTAAAAAATTATGTGTCGTCGCGAACCATCAAGAGCAGTTGAAATCTTAATTTTGTATTCCCGAAAATGACCACATTCTTTGTATCCCAACTGGCGATAGAGCGGGTAGCCTTCGTCAGATGCTTGTAAAACGGCCACGTGATAACCAAGATCTTTGGCTCGTTTTAATCGATATTCTTGCATAGCTCTACCGTAGCCTTTTCTGCGCTCAGAAGGTGTTGTTGAAAGCCAATGTAGTCCTGCAACGTGTGCAAAATAGCAGGATGAACCACGTACCACAGGTTTTCCATCCACATATCCAACATAGTATTCAATCGGATCATCGTGAGTTAAAATTGAGGCGATCCATGAAAAATAGGTGGTGAACGCTGTTTCATTATTAGTAAGCATTAATGCAAAATCAAGTAATGTTTTTTCATCTATTGCGCGAATAATATTAAGTTTTGGTATAGAACAAATTTGGCCATCCCACGTATCTAAATCAAAATACATGGCACAATTGTTTTCTGTATTTTTATAGCCATGATTTTCTAAATGAGCTGATAAATTCTCTGGTCGATCCTGAGGACTAATCCACCACGAAAATGGACTATTTTTTTGAGTAAAGTAATTTGTAACTTCTGAAATTTTTTTATTCGCATCTGCCGAAGAAAAATCAGCATCTAATGCATAATTAAATGTATCATCCGCCAATTGTGAATTGACCAGAGTAAAGCCTGGTACTCGGATGAGTTCAACTTGACTTAAATATTGAGCAAAATGTGTCATTTGGACATTGAGGTTGGCCTCCATTGATTTGACCAGCTTTTCATTAGTCCAGTCTTTAGCTACTGGCCCCGTGTTTGCCGGCAAATAATTTCTTTTTCTTTTCGACCAGAGCTTGGCTTTGGTATCAATTTCTTGAACTAATTTATCCTTTCCAGAAACATACGAGAAAATATCATCGGTAAATTGCGCAGCCAATTGAAATTTAAGCTTAGCATAATCATTAGCTATTGGGGGATGATGGATAAGGTAATCTCTGAAATTAACATGACGATTTATTTGAGGGCTTCCTCGTTCGTGTAGGTGCAAATGAAAACGGATTGCTTGTTCCTGACGTTTTGTAAAAAAGCTCACATGAGGAATGATTTGACGTTGAATTAGTTCATAGTTTAATTGGATTAATTTTTCTGAAATAAAATGAATATCATCTACGTTATCCAGGACCAACATCATATCAATAACAGCTTTTGCGGGCATTTCAGGAATACTCGTGCTACCTATGTGATAAATTTCTTTAAGGCATGCGCCTAAAGCTTTTTGAATGCGAAAAGCTTCATCTTTAAACAAATTAGGCCAATGTGTATCGTAAGGAAGTATTTCTACTTTATATGATGTGTGCGTTTTCATTATATTTTCCTATAAAGAAGCAAAAGGGCCTCATCCTGCGTAGAGTAGTACAATGATTTGCTAAGGTATGTAAATTTCTATCGTTCTATTTTTTAATCATTTTATAATATGAAAGCGCTTTGTTTCTTGCTTCAGCATGATCAATAATGGGCTCAGGATAATCCTTACCTAAGCATAATCCAAGTTTGTTTTGTGGTGCCATCCATGGCTTATGAATCCATTGGATAGGGACATCTTTAAGTTCAGGAACCCATCGCTTAACATAAGCCCCATTAGGATCAAATTTTTCGCCCTGTAATGTGGGATTAAAGATCCGGAAATAGGGTGCGGCATCGGCTCCAGATCCAGCAACCCATTGCCAACTAGCTGAATTATTGGCTAAGTCGGCATCAACTAACGTATCCAAAAACCAACTCGCCCCCAAGCGCCAGTCAATTAATAAATCTTTTGTTAAAAAGGAAGCTACAATCATGCGTACTCGATTATGCATATAACCGGTATGCCATAGTTCTCTCATACCGGCATCTATAATAGGATATCCGGTTTTTCCTTCTTGCCAACACTTTAAAGATATATCGTCATTTTCCCAGGGGAAAGCATTAAAGTCAGATTTGAAATTTGCATTGGGAAGCGTAGGGCTATGATAAAGTAAATGATAGGAAAATTCTCTCCAGCCTATTTCAGATAAGAAGCGCTCCACCGATTTTAAATCACAAGATTGGTCTAATTTAACCGTTTCAATAGCTCGCCAAACTTGCCATGGACTGATTTCACCAAAATGTAAGTGAGGAGAAAGTTTTGAGGTTGTATCTTCGGCCGGTTCATCACGAGAGGCGCTGTAGCCTTTAAGATTAATATCAATAAAATCGGCTAGTTTTATGTGAGCGCCTTCTTCGCCAGGTTGCCAATAATCTCCAAACGCTTTAGCCCAATTTGGTTTGGTAGGTAGTAGTTTCCAGCTGGCAAGCGATTCGCTATTAACCTCCAATCTTTGAGGGATATTGGATATCTTACATTGCTCAGGAATGGTCATTTGTTTTAAACAAGCCCGCCAAAATGGCGTGAAAACTTTAAAAAAATGTCCTGCCAAATTTGATATTTGCCAAGGCTCATTAAGCAAACTACCATTCGAACTTATCATGCGGATACCAGCTTTTTGAAAAAATTCTTTTATCGCCGTGTCACGCGCTATTGCAGCAGGCTCATAACAACGATTCCAATAGATAGTTTCAATTTGATAGTCTCGGACTAACTGTTCTAAAATATCCAAGGCCTTCCCTTGGCGCAGGCACAAGTCCAGTCCAATTTTTTTTAAGCTTTCATTTAACGATGTTAAACTATGATGAAGCCACCATCGCTGAGCCCCGCCTATAGGTGAGGTAGCTTCATCTAAGATATATATTGGGATAATAGCATGATGACGACAGGCATCTGTGAATGCAGGATTATCATCAAGACGCAAATCTTGTCGGAACCATACGATAGCATTAGACTTCATTTTTAATCAGCATCCTGTGACATTTGTAGAAATATGAAATAGTTATCCTAATTTATAATTAAGTAAAGTGCGAACTAACGATATTGTTCAGGGATTAGATCTTACTGATAATACATCGTCATTGAGTTCATCTTTAATGTCATTGGACACGAGTTTAGATCGCATAGATAATATTGTACGTTTATCTAAAGGAAAATCTACAGTCCATGGATGTTCTGGTTTATGATTAAAAAATAAAAATCCTTTTTTATCTTTGTTAGAAGTACAACTTTGTTTAAGTTCTTCAGGGGTAGTTTTTATATTAAATTTATCGTCGACGACTTGTACTGCTTCGTCGTAATCTTCCAATACTTTTTCTTCATAACCGATGGTAGTTTTTTCTGTATATTTTAATTGATTTGTTGCAGCGAACCAAAATAAAGAGCGCCGTCCCTGTGGTAGAATACGTCCCATAAATAAACTGTCATCTCGAATAGCGAGCGTAGGAAAATGTTGCACAAGTTTCATTAAATTGGATTCAATTTTATCTTGTTTTAATGGGGATAAATTTGTTTGTATTAAAGTAAGCCACCCATTTTCTGTCCTTCTTTCCAGAACGTAGAGTTTTTCTTCTTCGAGATAATAAAATCGAAATTCGTCAGGGGATTGTATTACTGGCTCGTAATTGCCGCTGACTAGAATGGGTAGCCTCGGAGCCTGACTACTTAAACCTGGGTCGAGAAAGTAGGACTGTCCTTCGATTGTGACTTTCAAAACCAGATGTGTTGGTGGAAATTTAAGTATTTTCGTCGCATTTACCTCGGCCCCCATTAGCACACGAGCTTCACATGCATCAACTTGATATTCAAATTTTATCAATATGTCTTTTAGCAAGACCGCAAGTTGATAACAATATCCTCCAGAAGGTTCGGAAAATACGTTTTTATAATCCGCCAAATATAAATTTCGTTGTAATGGATGTTGCGAACCCTGTTGTCTTAATTTGATGTTGCTATAAGGGAATGTCAAAATATGCGCTAAATAGATTGCATTTAATCGTTCAACGGGGGATAAGTTTCTTAAATTCGTTTCATTTAATCCAACTTTACTTAAGTATGTAGATAATTCAATTTCTTTCATTAATCACCTAGTAGGAAATATCAATAGTTTTGATCTTTTTTGTAGCATACTTATATTCTACCTGATTAGAATGATTACCAACAAGATGTGAGTTGACGTCTTTTTCGCCATTAGTCTACAAGTTGAAATGGTGGTTAACCCCCACGCGGATGATGTTTCCATTGAATCGCGTTGAAGCCTGAGAATTAACAACGGTGATAGGATCAACTAACACTGGGATTGTAATGATTGTAGGGCTTAGGGTATAACTTACTCGCCCCAAATCATAGTAGAGATATTCAACTTTTGCACTCCAGTTTGGCATAAACATCCATTCTGCATCAGCACCAGCCGTCCAACCCAATAGTGTGTGTGAATAACGCCCAGAACTGAAACTTTGCGGCGTTAGAGAAAATAGCGGAGGAGAGGTGGCACTGTCATTATTTGTTTGAGTTACAGAGGCCGATGATGAGACACCACCATAGGCGAATCCCCCTGTTCCATGGAGTAATAATGTAGGTGTGGCTAGCCCACCTAATCGTCCACGAATAGTCCCAAGATAATTCGTTCGCTTACTAACGTTCAACGAAGATCCAAAAAACTTACCAGGAACATATACCAGAGCCCCTTCGTCAAAAATGCCAACCAATGGAACAATAGTAGACGTTTGTCCGTTATTATGTCCAGAAGCAATGCCTTGAAAATCCGCTTCAAGTCCACCAATCCAGCGATCCGTAAATTGCCAATTGTAGCCAATTTGAGCGCCGCCAATGAACCCCGAGTTGTTCGTAGAGATAGTTCCAGATGCCCCCTGCGCTGATTGAACTCCCGTATAGATTGCCCCATTGGGGAATAAAAGGGTTTGCGAGCCTTGAACAAAGGAGGACAAGATGGTCGTGTTGGTATTTTCACTCCAAATTCCACCAGCATTTAGACCAGCATAAAAACCGGCCCACTTCGGAGACGGTACTGACGCCTCAGCGTTGGAAAGAGTACCACTGAAAGCCAATCCAGTAGAAAGTACCAGTACAGCAGTGGAGACAAGAGTATTTTTTATCATTATTGTTTCAGTCCTTTGAATCATAAAATTAAGATCATCTAGAGTGCTCTAGCCCTTTGTGTCAAACATCTGAAAAAAATACGTCATGAATGAAGTGATTTCCTGATGCCATTTTAAACTCATTCAATGGTAGGAGGGTGGGAGTCGAACCTCAGAATAATAAGGACTCGGAACTTATCTTAGATCTTACCCTACGTTGGATATGATACCCGATTCGAATGAGTACGAAAAGATGCAGATCATGATGACTCCCAGCGATTTTTTGATAATTTCTTGTAGGAATTTTTTAGCGTGGAGCCATCGAAATATCTAATGAATCATCTATAATTTCTTCTATGCTTGGTTTTAATGGGTTAAAGAGCCCATTACTCCCATGGCGACTTTCGGCTCTAGGAATGGGAGCAGATAATGATTTTATTGAGATACTTTCTAGAATAATATTTTCTAGATTATTATAAAAATTTTTATTCTGTTTTAAGTAAGAGGTAATTTTTGGCCATTCTTCGATCATTTTTTGAAAATTAAGAAGCTTATATTTATTTGATTTTGTACTATTGTTTGAATCGATCATATTACTATGAAATGACAAGCGTAGATAAGGATCAAAAAAAATGTTATACGAATCTTTTACTTCTTGTGAAAAGTTTAATTCAGGCAGTTGTGTAATTTGCTGCAAAGCGGACAAGGTTGGTATTTTTAAGAAGGCATTTGTTGACCAGTAATAAGGAAGTACATTCATTGAGATACAGCGCTCTAATGTATTGTCTCCTGAAACACCAGCAATTTTGGCTAGTTGATACATAGCATTAAATGATGAATCACTTAGATTAAACCCGGATAAAATTTTTATGGTTTTTAAGCCTACCTGATTTGCATAAGCAATAATTGCAGAATAATTTCCTGGATTGATCATCTCAATTTGTCTAACTACAGTATCTTTAAACATGTTACTAATAAAAGCATTCCATGTTTCACTCTCTGTATATCCGTCCAAACTACGACCTGAATGGTAGATAATAATATCTTTACCTACAAAGGAATCATTAATACCAAAAAGATATAAAAACGAGAAAAAATCAGATGTTATATTAAAATATGCTGGTATGAGAATATAATTATCACTAAAGGTTTTAAAGTCAGAAGAATGGGTGCATGCTAGTAGCTGTGTCGAAAACGCAGGATCACTTTTTTCAATGGCACCCCAAGCCTCATCAACGCTTAAATGAGAACCCTGTTGTATTTTAATACCATGACATTTACGTGACAAACCGAGGTTTCTTTGTTTATAGTTAGTCATGTCACGACCTTTGTTAAACATGGTGCATATGAATGATGTTAAATCTTGTGCCCCTTCATGATCTCCAATATATTTGATAGGTATTCCTTGTTTAACATAGGGCTCATATAGTTCAAATATAGAGTCATACGAAATCAAAATAACTTGTTCAACTTCGTTTAATAGTTTTTGCATTACAAAGTCGGAGCTCAAGCGAGCATGGTCATCATTTTTTCCATAAAAAAATCGAATACCTAATGCTCTTAATCTCTCACCAATTCTTACATAATTAGATTCCAAACCAGTAGCCTCGAAGCAAACGATGGAAATGAACTCCACATGTTTGAACTTAGGATTAGCCAACAACATTTTTATAATGTCTTCAAAATGTGTAAAATCACCTACACCATCGCTGTTGATTGTGTTAAAAATAACGTACTTAGGCATATATTAATCACTATACAATCAATAATGTTCAAAATTATAACACAATGGGATTGTAAATTCATCAATTGGGGTGTTGCACAAGCCTTATAATTTTAGATTGTTCTAAATAATTGACCTGCTTTAATAAAAGAAATATTAGGAGCGATAGGTTGAGGAATTTGGTTCAATTCCAGAAGCCTTAGTTCTAATACCAGACCATAGAGATAAGCATGGCGTTTTTTATCGCCAATCTTTAAAGATTTTATATATGAGTCGGTTAACATTATAGATTACCTCAACTAAGCGGCAACTTTGAATGAGGGATAAAAATCTTACTCAAAGTGCCCGCAAATGGGAAATAGCCGATAATTAGAAGTCTGTATTATTACAATATAAATCAAGAAGTTATGTGCCGTTTTGAACCATTGAGAACTGTTGTAAAATTTCTCAATGGTACCGAGGGTCGGACTCGAACCGACACGGTGTCACCACCACAGGATTTTGAATCCAGCGCGTCTACCAATTCCGCCACCCCGGCATAGGGGGCATTATAACAAAGAATTCAGGCGATACAAGGTTTTTCTTAGCTTGATCTTTATTATTCTAGAGTAGGTACTATGCTTATAGTAATCAAGTGCGCTCTCAACAAGGATTGTTCATTATGAGTAAACTTTCTATTAGTAATTATTTGCTTCAACGCTTAGTCGAATTGGGTATTGAGGATATTTTCGGTGTTCCCGGTGATTATAATTTATCGTTCCTCGACCAAATCGTACAATACAAAAATTTACGCTGGGTGGGAAATTGCAATGAGTTAAATGCAGCGTATGCAGCGGATGGCTACGCGAGAGTGAGAGGAGCCGCGGCGTTAGTGACGACTTTTGGTGTTGGAGAGCTGAGTGCTATTAATGGGATCGCTGGAAGTTATGCCGAATTTGTTCCTGTGGTGAATATTGTTGGTGCGCCATCAACCACTATTCAGCAATCCGGCGCACTGATGCATCATACGTTAGGAACGTCGCGTTTTGATGTGTTTATGACAATGTTTGAAAAAGTTTCTGCTGCCGTGGTTATTTTAGACTCTGCTGAAAATGCTGGCGAACGCATTGATAGTGCGTTGGAAACATGTTGGATTAAAAAACAACCTGTGTACATCAGCATACCTAGTGATATGGTCCTTGTAGAAATTGATGCGCCGAAAAAGCCGTTATGTTTGAATTATCCACCATCTGATCCAGATGTTGTCAATGAATTAATTGCACGGATCAATTTAATCATTCGAAAAGCAAAATCACCAGTTATTCTTGCAGATTTGTGTGCAGTCAGGCATTCCATGAAAGCATTAATTCATGAATTGTTGGATAAAACGGGTATTCCTTTTGCAACGATGAATATGGGAAAAGGTATTATTGATGAATCGCATGCTAACTTTTTAGGAATGTATAATGGTCTATATAGTTCACCTGGTGTTAAAGAACGAGTTGAACATGCTGATTGTATCTTATCATTCGGATCACTCTTATCGGATTTTAACACGGGTGGTTTTACGACGGATATGAAAGTAAATTCTACTATTGAAATTCATAGTAATTACGTAAAAATTAGGCATTCTTCTTATCCTTCAGTGTATTTTAATGCAGTTATTCCAGCTTTAATCCACGCTTTGCATGGATATCAACATAAGGAAAAAATAGCTCGGATACCTCAAGTTGTTGCATCTCCTAGCAAATCACATATTACTCAAGCGTGGTTTTGGGCAAAGATGGGCTCATTTTTTAAAAGTCACGATATTATTATTGCTGAAACTGGTACGAGCATGTTTGGTTTGCTTGAAACCGCAGTACCCGATCATAGTACGGTTATTGCCCAAACATTGTGGGCGTCGATTGGTTATTCAGTTGGCGCAATATTGGGGGCGGCGTTAGCAGATCAAACACGACGGACTATTTTGTTCGTGGGTGATGGCTCGTTTCAATTAACTGCCCAAGAAATTTCAACGGTAATGCGTCATCACTTATCTCCTATTGTCTTTTTATTGAATAATGATGGTTATACAATTGAGCGTGTTATTCATGGTCCAAACATGAGTTATAATGATATCCAGCCCTGGCAATACGCTAAGTTGCCTACTATTTTTGGAGATAATGTATTTTCTTGTGTTGTGGAAACAGCGCAAGATTTGGATCATGCAATAAATAAAATAGATGAACATCGTGATAAATTGTGCTTCATCGAAGTCAAGATGAAACGAGACGATTGTCCTGATAATTTACGTGAATTGGGGCGAGCTTGCGAATTGAAAAATGAACGTTAAGGCTCAGTAGAGTAGGGCATGGGTTCGTAAATTATGTATTAGATTATTCGAGGTGCGTCATGATGATGCATCTCGGTTGATAGGATTGACCCTATAAAAAATGAAACTTGCCATTATATTTTCATAATGTAAAATTCCACATATTGCTCCTAAAATATTATCAAAATATGCTTGACCGAACTGAGTTTCCTCTTGTTCCGATACTACCTAATGAAGAGGGCAAATATGTTCCTCCAACCACTCGCTTTGGTATACTTCCTTATTATCGTCAAAACAATCAAATATTTTGGGGGGTTGTGCGTTCTAATCGGCTTGGGTTCGAAGCGATTGGCGTGCCAGCTGGCATTCAGGATGTACTTGTTTTTAAAGGTGAGCTAAGTTTTGCTCTTGAGGTGGGTAAACCAATTCCCAATTTAAATATCATTGAACTAGACGACTTTGTTGGCATGCTGTTTCGAGAGGATATTTATCACCAAATTATTTCTATTCTTGAAGCAAATCAATTTTCTGTTTTCCTTGAACATCCCATGGTTACAGCAATGCATGAAGCCCAAGAAGAACACGGCATCGATTTGCGAAAGCAAGGGGGAAGAGATGTTCATTTGTTAAATTTTTTACATGTTTTACCCGAGCAAGCTCTTTCCGGGCGGCAAGGAGCTCATGCTCAATGTTTATGGGTTGCATCTTTAAAAAATGCTGACGGTGTGGCGTTAAATCGAACCGACAAAATTGATCAAAAAATTCGTCGTAATCTTGGTCGAAGGTTTTATGAGGCAGGTTGCTGGGAAACATTAGAAACGATTCAAAACAATTTAATAAGCATCCAAAATGATATTTCCGAACATGATCAAAGTAGTTTAATTGCGGGTGCAATAAGCACTTATGAAGAAACTTTGAAATTATTAATAGGGCTTGAGCAGCAGATCAGAAAAGATTTAAACATGCCACAATTACCTCTGTTTAACCCACATATCATCAAAGATATTTTCTCTTTAAAAGCGGTTTTAAGGGATAAACATATCAGTTATAACACTTGGCTTATACTCGATTTAGATAACACAGTAATGGAATCAATCTCTGAATTGGGTAGTGATCAATGGTTCACAGCGATGCGCGACCAGGCTTGCCTTGTTCTTCAGGACACAAGCACAGCGGCTCAATTATCACTCTCAATTTATTTGGCTGTACAAAAATTTATTCATACTAAACCAGTTGAAGAAAATGTAGTGAAAATTATTCAAACTTTACAAGCAATTGGTCTTCCCATTATTGCTTTAACGGCGCGATCTGAGTCGATTATAGAAGACACGATTCGTCAATTACAAGCGATTGAAATTGATTTTTCTAAAACTGCACCAGCAATTGATTCTGGCCAATTTCCTTACCACAAGGGCATTATTTTTTGTAGTGGAAGAGATAAAGGGAAAACGTGGCAATCTATCATGGTTCAATCTAGCAACTATCCGAAACATATTGTGATGTTAGATGATCACGCACGCCATTTAGATCGCATGTCTCAAGCTTTACAGGAAAAATCTCCCAAGACTGCTTTTACAGGATTAAAATATAGATTTCTCGATAGCAAGGTTAGCTTATTTAATATGAAAAAGGCGGATGTTCAACTGGCTATGCTTCGGGAAAAGTTGCCCGAAGATGTGCAAGAGAACATAAAACAGATCGGTTTGTGCCAAGTGATTTAAATTTGCGCACCAAGTTTTTAACGTAACTCGTCATTTATTTGAGCGAAACAATCATTAAGCATTTCTCTTACCGTATTTAACGGCAAACCCATGACTGAATAAAAACAACCATCAATACGAGAAATAAATTGTCCAATATAACTTTGAATTCCATAGGCACCCGATTTATCTTTGTAATTATCAGATGCTAAATAATGTCGAATGACTTCATCGCTCATTTTTGCAAAGGTAACCCATGTTGTGTTCATACGGATTGTTTCATAATCTTTGTAGATTAGCCCAACGCTCGTAATTACTTGGTGGGATTGCCCTGAATATTGGCGTAGCATGTTAAAGGCATCGTCTTCATCGCGGGGTTTTCCTAAGATTTTGCCATTCAAAACAACTTCAGTATCAGCACATAAAACTGGTAAATAATGCAAATTTTCATTGATAATTTTATCTCTTGCTGCATGGAGTTTTTCTTGTGTAACCCTTGTTGAGTATTCTTCAGGCCTCTCGTTCGGTTTTACAATTTCTGGTGCATCAACTGATAATAGTTCAAATGGAACTTCCATTTGCTTAAGTAATTCGTTTCGTCTTGGGCTTTTTGAGGCCAAATAAATTTTCATCATATACTCCTGCGTAGTGATGATATAAGGCTACAATTCTGTAATTTCTATCATCTTCTGCAACGCTTTTTTTGCATTATCGATAACCCATTGTTGATCCATAAGTTGTAATCGATTACGCACGCCAGTGAATTCATTAACTACGTCTCCTGCACGAACTTCGTTGTATGCCATTGATTTACCTTGGCGTAGTAAATCCACGAGTCCGATTAGATGAGGTGGGTCGTTTCTTGACATTGTTGCACAACCGCATCCTATCCCTTTTTCATTTGGTGCTTTAGGAGCCTCGGCTAAATTGACTACTTGAATACCTAGCGGAATGCAGTATTGTTTTAAATTTTCAACCATGTGATTTTCTGTGCCAATAGCATATCGCTTGGTTCCAGCACGATCATGGACAACATAATCCCAAATAAATGCAGTGGATCCTGCGTGATTTGCTATTCGAACAACATCATTACGGCATTCTGGATGAACAATCGTGGTGTAGCCTTTACTTTGCCAATACTCATTCATATAGGGTTGATAATGGGTGTGTACTGCACATTCACTAGCAAATAAAATAAGCTCCGCTTTATCAAATGCGTCCAGAGTATTTTTATCTTGGACTTCTAGAGCGTATTGAGCCCCGGCAGTGCCACCTGGCCAATAAGCGATATTTTTAATCCCGAGCCAATACGCCACGTTTTCACCCATGTGCTGATCAGGAATAAAGAGTATTTTTTTATTTTGGCGTTGAGCCCATTGAAAAATCTTTTTAACGTTAGAGCTCGTGCAAACAGCGCCACCTTGAGCGCCAGTCATTGCTTTTACTCGTCCTGAGGTATTCATATAACAAACCGGAAGAATATTTTCAGCGCCATAACGTTGATTTAAATCTATAAAAGCGGGTTCCACCATAAAATCTTTAGCAAACATTTCCATCGTGCAACCCGATTTAGGATTGGTAATATACACATGCTGATTTTCGTTAGCTAAAATACTGATAGATTCTGCCATAAAATGAACGGCTGATTCGATGATAACGGATTTCTCTGGATGCTGAGCTGCCATTAATGCAAGCTGATATGAGTCACCAATGAGACCGCCAAATTGTTCAATCAAACGAACAATATCACCGCCCATATAATAATGGGCTAAAAGCAATAATTGATCACCAAAATGTGCTTGCGCTTTTTCCATATAGGGTTGCATCCACGCAAGGACAGTGGTGAGTTTGCGATCAGGTAATGCTAAATATTCTTCAGCGTAGGGTGTAAACTCTGGTTGATACCAATCGATAGGGTAGTCGCTTTGGCAAATACTCATATCTTGGGTAATTTTCATGATAGTCGATTGGGGTTGGTAAACAGTAGTTGGTTTAAACATATGCTTTCATCTCAGTTTGGAAAGAAAGTATTCGCTGTATTAATACACCCAATACTTTCTTCTGCTAATGCATTTTTTTGTGGAAAATCTTCACGAAAATGTCCGCCTCGGGATTCTCGTCTCGATAAGGCTGCTCGGACTATTAATTCAGCATTAAGAATGATGTTGCGTAATTCGATAAAATCTCGGGTAATACGATGTTGCCAATAATATTCTTCGATAATAGTATGTCGCTGTAATATAAGTTGTAATAAATCATGTAATCCCGCTTCGGTGCGAACAATGCCAGCATACGATGTCATTTCGCCACGTAGACCACGCCAGTGTGCGTTAATTTGGCTCGTTCGTCGTGCATTTATTTCCCCAGACGAATTCCAATGTGCAACTTTTTGGTGATGAGGGCAGGGGGTGGAAATATCTTTTAAGGTACAATGCGCAGCATTAGAAGCCATGACTACTGCTTCGAGGAGCGAATTACTGGCTAATCGATTAGCCCCATGCAAACCAGTGAAAGCGACTTCACCAATGGCATATAAGCGTTTCAAATCGGTACGGCCATCGATATCGGTTAATACCCCACCGCACTGGTAATGAGCGGCCGGCACCACTGGGATCAAATCTTGACTCATATCAATCCCAATGGACTGTAATGTAGTATATATTTGTGGAAAACGATTCATCAAAAAAGATTTTGATTGGTGTGTGATGTCTAAGTAAACCGAATTTTCTTGGCTTTGTTCTATTTCACTAAAAATAGCGCGGGCGACGACATCACGAGTAGCTAATTCTAATTGTTCTGGCGCATAATGCTGCATGAATCGCTTACCATCCGCATTTTTTAGTAGGGCACCTTCGCCTCGTACTGCTTCTGATATCAGAAAATTATGCAGTGAATGATGATGCAGTAACGTAGGGTGAAATTGGTAAAATTCCATGTTGCCTACGCGAGCGCCTGCCCGATACGACATAGCAACACCATCTCCAGTTGCGACCATAGGATTTGTGGTGTAACGATATGTTTTACCAGCCCCACCAGTTGCTAAAACGACGGCATTAGCCAAAAATGTATGAATACGATCCGCTACGCAATCTAAAATATAAGCACCTAAAACCTCACCTCGATTGTCGGTTCGATGAGGATGATAGTGCGTGATTAAGTTGACGGCGATGTGGTTTTCAAATAAATGAATATTGGATTGTTGTTTTACGGTTTGTAATAAAGCATCGGTAACTGTTAAACCTGTTTGATCGCCGCAATTATATATTCGACGATGAGAGTGGCCGCCTTCTTGTGCAAGCGTCGAGTTAAAATTAATTGCATATTCTTGTAATTGGGAAATTGCGGCGGGTCCTTGGCGAATAATGCATTCAACTGATGGTTTATAAGATAAGCCATCGCCTGAGCGCAAAGTATCTTCAATATGTGTTTCTTCAGAATCTTGAGGAGTGGATACCGCTGCAATGCCCCCTTGAGCATAACGGCTGTTGCATTCGGTAGCCGCTACTTTACTGATCAACGCAATCCTTAGTTTAGGTTGTAAACTAAGTAGTCGCATACAATAATGTAGCCCGGCAAGGCCGGTGCCTATTACTAAAACATCGTATTCATAAGTTTGTCCCTGTTGTGAAGGTACAGCTGTCATGAAAACGCTTTCACAAGTTGTTTAGCTAGGCCAATGTAAGTGCCAGGGGTTAATTGTAATAAACGCTCTTTAGCATCATCTGGAATTGCTAATGCCTGAATAAATCCAGTGAGCTTGTCGCAATCAATACCATGACCTCGTGTTAAATCACGCATTTGCTCATAAGCATTAGGCACTTGGTAGCGGCGCATGACGGTTTGAATAGCTTCAGATAAAATTTCCCAATTATTATCAAGATCAAGCTGCAGCGCACGTTGGTTGATTTGCAATTTTTCGTTGCCTTTGGCAATCGATTGATAGGCTATTAAAGAATAAGCAAAAGCAACGCCTAGATTGCGCATTACAGTCGAATCTGAAAGATCGCGTTGTAGGCGTGAGCGAGGTAATTTATTAGCGAAATGATCAAATAGTGTATTTGATAAGCCTAAATTGCCTTCGGCATTTTCAAAATCGATCGGGTTGACTTTATGTGGCATCGTTGATGACCCAACTTCATCGGCCACGGTTTTTTGTTTAAAATAACCTAATGAAATATAATTCCAAACATCGCAAGTATAATCCAATAAAATCGTATTAATTCGGATCATGAGGTGTGATACTTCGGCAATACCATCATGAGGTTCAATTTGTGTGGTGTATGGGCTGAAAGATAAGCCTAATGAAGTAACAAAATGAGAGCAATGTTTACGCCAATCTACTTCAGGATAAGCTACCACATGCGCATTGTAATTTCCTACCGCGCCGTTACATTTTGCTGAAATTAATACTTCTGCTAGTTGTTGCAGCGGGCGTTTTAGTCGAGATACAAAATTAATCAGTTCTTTGCCAATAGTGGTTGGCGTAGCGGGTTGACCATGTGTTCTTGAAAGCATAGGCACATCCCCGTGCTGTTTGCCTAATAGCGTAATACCACCAATAATTTCTGCTAAAGTGGGTTGAATGATTTGAGCAATCGCTTCTTTCATCATGAGTGCGTATGCTAAATTGTTGATATCTTCTGAAGTACACGCAAAATGAATAAAGCTAGTGAGTGGCTTTAAATCAGGGAAATGCTCTAACTTTTCTCGTAAATAATATTCAACCGCTTTCACATCATGATTCGTTTGTTTTTCATATGCTTTAACCTTCATGGCTTCTTGTTCATCGAACTGTTGTAAGATATTTTTAAGAAAGTCGATGGATTGCTCATTCAAGGCCGGAACTTCAGTAATCGTTTCATTAGCAGCAAGTGATTCTAGCCAGCGAATTTCGACTAGCAATCGATAATAAATAAGAGCATATTCACTAAAAAATGGGCTGAGTAAAGTCGTTTTTTTTAGATAACGACCGTCAATTGGTGAGATTGCAGTTAACGCAGATAGGGTCATGGGCTTTTTTGAGTAAGAATAAAGGGTATATCATATTAGATGCGAGCGCAGATGTGAATATAAATTCCAGTTTGCTTGAATAAAATGAGTAAATAAAGCTGATTTCGTTATTTTGAAGACACGTATGGGTAATCCACGGCTTTGAATCACTGGATCTTGCGGCTGAGCTACAGTATGACACGTGTCTTTGCGAGCATTACGAAGCAGCCCCAGAACGGTGTTCCAATTAAAAATTGTTCTAGGTTGCTTCGGCGGTTCGCAAACAAGGCTATAACGGATTCAATTGTATAGTTTCTTCGTCAGACTCTTCTCTTGACATAAGGTTTCTAGCGGCGTTATAGAATGAGACGTCAATTACTGATGGATATTTCCAGGTGTTCTTTTGTAGTTTGTCATCTATAATCTGTGTTTTGCGATCGTTCGTATATCCTTGGATCGAAAGAATACCACGAGAGAAGGCTGATAGCAGTGCTAAAGCCATATTGCCTACATTCATAAGGATTAGAACGAATTCTTTTTGTAAACATGCTTTAAGGGTTACACTGAATTTTGGATTATCTTTACATTCAATAAAATCTTCGTCCATTGGCTCTTCTTCAGGGTCATAGATGAAGGTAGTTAAGTAAGCAGCGAAGGTAAAAGCAAATAACAATGCATTTTTGATTAATTTTATTAAATGATCTAAAAAAGAAGGCAACAACCGAAGTGCTACGCTGCGGCTCGAGTATGCGTGGGTTATGTTTGTTGCTTGCTGTACCATATGGGCCCATTCATCATTTCTTGCGATTTCAAGGTCAGACTCGAGTTGTTTGAAAAAGGCTGTAGCCACGGTTAATCTCCATAGTTATGTTATATTTTAAATCTGCTGCATTATGCCGGAAGTTGATTATATGTGCAACGAGAAATCACTTTGATTTATTATATCCTTATTTTTCACGGTATTTGAAACGTACCTACACCGATGGTAGACTTCCACTTAACGTATTAATTGCAATTTTTCCATCTATGCCTTCTCAACTTTCTCCACCACCCAAGTTAATACCTTGGTTGACATCTGTGGACTTTTTAACTAAAAAACTTCATACGTGTTCAGGCCATACCCAATTAACTGTACTTGAGCATCGCTGGATAAATACCAGTTGGTGGGATAGGTACGTATTAAATTTAGAGTGTAATCGGGTATTATCTCGTGAAATTGCTATGCTAGCCTGGGATGTGCCTTGTTGGTATGCTAGAACCATTATTCCAATAAAAACATATCAAGCGGATGCAAAATTATTTAATCAATTAGAACAAACTACATTAGGTCATCTTATTTTTAATGGAAACAAAATTAATCGAGAATCGTTAACATATTATGCTATTGATAAACAATCAATTGAATATCATTGGTTACCGGAGGGCATGGATTGTAATTCTGAGGTCCTTTGGGTTCGATTATCTAAATTCGTTTTGGCATCTTGTGATCCGTTTTATCTGATTGAAATATTTTTACCAGGCTTGGAGAAGTACCTTTGTTGAACTGGTCGGCTTATTATCGTCTCATGCGTTTTCATAAGCCTGCGGGCATTGTGCTATTGTGGGTGCCGACGGCTTGGGCGTTATGGCTTGCTAATCGAGGTATGCCAAGTCTCGTGTTATTGATCTATTTTTTTCTCGGTACTGTGTGTATGCGCGCGGCTGGCTGTGTGGTCAATGACATTGCAGACAGACATATCGATAAACATGTAACCCGAACGCAGGCTCGCCCACTGACATCAGGTGAAATAAATCTATTTGAAGCAATGGCTTTATTATTCGCATTATTGTGTATTGCCTTATTCATAGTAACTAGATTGCCGATACTGTGTTTTTATGAAGCTTTATTGGCATTGTTCATTACAATTGTTTATCCGTTTTGTAAACGAATTTTTCAAGCGCCGCAATTGATATTGGGACTCGCTTTTTCTATGGGGATTCCGATGGTCTATGCGGCATCTGGTAAAGCGCCTGATCAGATTATGTGCTTATTATTTATACTTAATTTTGCTTGGATAGTGGCATATGACACGATGTATGCTATGGTAGATAGGGCGGATGATTTATTAATAGGAGTTAAATCTACAGCGATTCTTTTTGCCTCCTATGATCGATTAATCATAGGATTATTGCAATTAATCTGTCATGGTTTTTGGTTGCTGATTGGTTTGATGATTCATGCTTCGGTCGTTTTTTATGTATGTTGGGGCATCGGACTGGGGATTTTTATTTTTCAACAATACTTACTTGCGTTGCGCGATCATTCGTCATACTGGCGTGCATTTGTGATAAATGGTTGGTATGGCCTGGTGATGTGGCTTGGGCTGGTGGGGTCAAGCTAGCCCGCTTGTACCAATACGAAAAGAGTGTTTATCCACGTTTAATTCTAAAACATGCTCTGCCAATTGAATATACTGCTGTGCTTGTCCGATCGTTCTTATACCGCCAGATACTTTAATACCGCATGGTGCTTGTATTTCACGAATGGCGGCTAGTATTGCAAAAGCGGCAGGCAGGGTGGCGCCGGTATCGATTTTGCCGGTTGAGGTTTTTAAAAAATCGCAGCCCTTTTCAATCAATTCAAGACTGAGTTTGTAAATTACATCAAGCGAAGGCAAAGCGCCTGTTTCAAGAATAATTTTGAATGTCAGATGATTGGCTTTGCATAACTGATAGGCCTCGCGACATGCTGCTAAGGCTTTTGTTTTATTATTCGCTAAATACAACTGATATGGAAAAACATAATCAATTTCATCGACTTGGTTTTGGCGCATGATGTTTTCTATGTCATACATGACTTCATTATGAGGCTGGTTACCTGTTGGAAAATTAACGACAGTGGCTCGAGTTATCTTATCCGGTATGTGGCACAGATGAGATGGAAAGACACAAATGGCTGCTACATTTTGATGAATCGCTTTTTCAATTAGGTTATCGATAGCATCTTTTGTTGTCTGTTCATTAAGTAAAGTTAAATCAATAAGCGAGTTAACTTTAGACAATGAGTGCAGGTCATCTTGCAGTGAAGTTCCTTCACTGTGTTCAAGATGACGTTGTTTGAGTAAAGCGAGGGTTTTTGTGGATTGGGATTCGAGATTACTCATGATTCGACTCAGTTGCTAGTTGTCGAATTAGATCTGGGAAAGGTATTGATTTATTAGTTTGATAGTCCACCCAAACAATTTTACAAACACCTTGAGCTATTAATGTTTCTTCTTGATATAAATCATGGTCCATCATCAAACTGCTTCGCCCTAACGTATGAAGTTGGCTGCGCAACGTCACGGTAGCGGGATAAACCAATGGTTTTAAATATGTACATGCGATATGAAGTAATACAGGGCCTGTTTTTTGTTGCATGTCCAGTTGTAAACTACTGAGCCATTCGATTCGTGCTTCTTGAAAATAATCAAAATATCGGACGTTATTGACATGTCCTAATGCGTCCATATCCCCCCATGCAATATCGAATATTTTTTCATGTACGGCAATTTTTTGATTTGTCATGTTGATACATTAAAAGTTTTTTGGAAATTGTAGCATGTTTTCGTGTATAATATGCGGCTTGAAATTTAACAAATAGATTTTATGTGAAAATTATATAATCTAAAATTAATTTGGAGCTCTAATGTCTACTGAATACACGCTATCTATTATTAAACCAGATGCTGTTGCAAAAAACGTAATTGGTCAAATCTATTCACGTTTTGAACAAGCAGGCTTGACTGTTGTTGCAGCAAAAATGGCACATTTGTCACGTGAGCAAGCAGAAGGATTTTATGCAGTACATAAAGAGCGTCCTTTTTTCAATGCCTTAGTATCATTTATGATTTCTGGTCCAGTAATGATTCAAGTATTAAAAGGCGAAAATGCTGTTGCTAAGCATCGTGATATCATGGGCGCTACTAATCCTAAAGAAGCTGCTCCCGGCACAATTCGTGCTGATTTTGCTGATAGTATTGATGCGAATGCGGTGCATGGTTCAGATGCTGTCGAAACTGCGCAACAAGAAATCGCATTTTTCTTTGAGCCAAATGAATTGTGTGAACGAAACGCATGAGTCTAAAAACAAATCTGCTGGATTTTAACTATCAACAAATGCGTCAATTCTTTCTTGATCTAGGAGAGAAGCCATTTCGCGCGCAACAAGTGATGCAATGGATTCATCAGTTTGGTTTTTATGATTTTGAACAAATGACCAATCTTGGTAAGGGGCTGCGTCAGCGCCTTACTGAGGTTGCTGAAATTCGATTACCTGAAATTACAGCGTGCCAAGAATCTAGTGATGGTACGCATAAATGGTTGTTGAAATTAGCTTGCGGCAATAGCATTGAAACCGTTTACATTCCAGAAGCAAAACGTGGCACTTTATGTGTTTCATCGCAGGTTGGTTGCGGTTTGAATTGCAGTTTTTGCTCTACAGCTAAACAAGGATTTAATCGAAATTTATCTACTGCGGAAATTATTGGCCAAGTTTGGGTTGCTGTACGTGAGCTTTCTACCCGAAATGGTGAACATGATAAACGTGTTACCAATGTCGTTATGATGGGTATGGGAGAGCCATTACTCAATTTTGAGCCAGTAGTTACGGCATTAGATATTATGATGGATGACTTTGCTTATGGTTTATCCAAACGTCGTGTGACCCTGAGTACCTCGGGTGTTATTCCTGAAATGGAGCGCTTACGTGAGCGCAGCCCGGTCGCATTAGCCGTGTCATTACATGCGCCGACAGATGAGTTACGTAATGAATTGGTTCCTATTAACAAAAAATATCCCTTAGTACAACTGATGGAACTATGCGCACGTTATTTTAAAGACGAGCCAAGACGTGTAGTGACTTTTGAATACGTGATGTTAAAAGGTGTCAATGATCAGCCTGAACATGCTGCGCAATTAATTAAACTATTGCAAAATGTCCCTTGTAAAGTGAATTTAATTCCGTTTAATCCTTTTCCCTTGACGCAATATCAGCGCTCATCCAATAACGCAATTAATGCTTTTCGCGATCAACTGATGGCTCAAGGTATTAATACGATTACCCGAAAAACGCGCGGCGATGACATCGATGCAGCCTGTGGGCAATTAGCGGGCGAAGTAAATGATAGAACAAGTCGTTCTAGACGTTGGCAAAAAATTCATTTTATGCCTAAAGAGGCCTGAAGACTTCATTTAGCCTTAAGGAACGTCTGATACAATGCGGCCTTTATAATTTTAAAAACGAAATGGAAAACACAACGTTGCCGTTGACAGCCAAGGAAGATGTTTTTTTCTTTTTCATATATGTTAATGAGGTAACCGATGTTTAAACGTATCAGCAGTTTTTCTCTTTTTAATTCTAATTATAATTCTAGACAAACAACACCAGTTCCTTCTGAAGTTGAATCCAGAGTAAACACGCCTAATCCCAATTCTCTTCGAGATGCGTCGTATTCTCCGGAGAGCGTAGCCCGAGTGTTGACCCCTGTATCGCGCAAAATTGGCTTAGCTCAACTGAAGAAAAATATACTCAATAAAAATCTTGACGAAGTTGACTCTTGGGTATTACAAGACAATGCAGATGAGTGTTCTCACATTCCTCTAGGTGAGTATTTTTTCATTGAATTAAAATCTAGGATCTATATTCTTTCGCTGGATGATGAGCCTGTGTTTAATCAATATTTGGAGGCTGAAAAAGTGAAGAGTATTCTTGAGTATGCGGGAGAAATTTGCTTTGAAGACGATTATTCGGGTGTTATTAAGTCGTGTACCCATCGTTATAAGGCACCGGATGCATTGGAGCCGATGTTACCTGAAGTGACTAATTATTCGAATGCATTAATAATATAATGGATAAACCCCGAGCTGCAACTGCTCGGGGATTGACAACCCCCTCCCAAAGATCACAAGTTCAGTGCGCTGAATGTTCAATTTTTCTTAAGCTTTCAATCAAACCACCCGCATGCTTTTTTTAGGATTATGATTCAGGTATAATGGCTCACCCGTTTCTTATGATGAGCATGGATTGAAATCTCGTTACGTGGTTCTGACCATTATTTTTTTAACATTGCAATCGTGTCGGCATACACAAGAAATTACTCGGCAACAAGATGCCGCGATGTATAATACGCAACTTGGTTTGGCATATCTGAATCAAGGTGATCGTGTGTTAGCCAAACGTAAGTTATTAATGGCTTTGAAACAGGCGCCTAATTCGCCTAACGTAAATGGATCGATGGCTTATTTTATGGAAAAAACAGGTGATTGGGACAAAGCAGGATATTTTTATCGAAACGCGTTATTGCTTGCTCCAGGACGGGGCGCTCAATTAAATAATTACGGCGCTTTCTTATGTCGTAGAGGTCATTACAAATTGGCTGAGCATTATTTTTTATTAGCTGTAAATGACTCTCAGTATGAGCATACCGCTGCAGCTTATGAAAATGCAGGGTTGTGTGCAATGGCTATGCCAAATCTTCACAAGGCAGAAACCTATTTTAAAAAGGCTTTGATGCAGGATCCATCGCGTCGTCAATCATTGTCTGAATTGGTACGGATTGAATTAAAACAAGGAAAGGCTGATGTAGCATGGAAACAGCTGCAAAAATACCCTTTAATCGTTTCACGTGATGCAACATTATCAAAATTAGCAGTTGAGGTTGCACGTAAGGCAAACAGAAATTAGCAACAGTTGGAGTAAACTATGAGCAATGTAACAACACTTGATGAGAACGAGCATCTAGTTCATGAAAAACCAGGCGCACAGTTAGCGGCACAGCGTGCTTTGATGGATTATACTCCCGAATATGTTGCTAGTAAGTTGCATTTACGCGTTCGTATCATCGAGTTACTCGAAGCCGATGATTATCAAAATATGCCAGAACCTGTATTTATTAAAGGGTATATTCGAGCTTATGCCAAATTATTAGGCATACCTTCTGAGCCGCTATTAGATACATTTAACCGCCTCTATTCAGGAGAGCGAAAATTAGAAAAAGCTTTATGGCAAAGTCGACGTGAGACAAATAAAGCAGAACATGTGGTTCGTTGGCTAACAACAGTGTTTGCTGTTGCGGTCTTAGTTGCTGTTGCGATGTGGTGGCAAGCGAATAAAGAAAATGAACATATTTTCCCAGCAAATTTAAAGCATGCTGAAGTATCGTCCCATAATCAATCCGAAACAGAAATTCGTTTAACGGATCTATCAAAGATGCGCTCACTGCTTTCATCAACTGAACAACATGCTGAAGCAGAAACGGACATGGAGATCAAAGGTGGTTGAACGTATTCAAGCCATTCGGGGTATGAACGATATTTTGCCTGAACAAAGTTATGCTTGGCGAAATCTCGAATCCATTTTTGCACAATGCTTGCAATCCTATGGTTATCAAGAAATTCGTCTTCCATTGTTAGAAAGCACCCAATTGTTTAAACGAACAATAGGGGAAGTGACGGATATTGTTGAAAAAGAAATGTATACCTTTAATGATTTGAATGAGGAAAGTATTAGTTTACGTCCGGAAGGCACAGCAGGGTGTGTCAGAGCATGTTTAGAACATGGTTTATTACATAATCAACAGCAAAAACTGTGGTACACCGGCCCTATGTTTCGCCATGAAAAACCACAAAAAGGGCGATATCGGCAATTTAATCAATTTGGTGTTGAGGCTTTTGGAATTCCAGGTGTTGGTATCGAACTTGAATTAATTCTGATTTGTAAACGCTTATGGGCTACTTTAGGTGTGGCTGATTCCGTACATTTAGAGATCAATACATTAGGTGAGCTGTCTGAGCGTCAAGCATATCGACAATTGTTAATTGATTATTTTAAATCTCATAACTCAATGCTTGATGAAGATAGTAAACGACGCTTGGATAGAAGCCCAATGCGTATTTTAGATAGTAAAAATCCTGACATGAAATCATTAATACAAAATGCTCCCAAATTAATTGATGTGTTAAGTGAAACCAGTCGCAATCATTTCAACGAGTTGTGTGCAGGTTTGGATGCTTTAGGGGTTGCCTATCGAGTTAATCCGGTATTGGTTCGTGGTTTAGATTATTATGGGCATACCGTATTTGAATGGGTGACAGAGCATCTAGGAAGCCAGGCAACAGTTTGTGCGGGTGGTCGATTTGATAAATTGATAGAACAATTAGGAGGCAACTCAAGCCCCGCAGTGGGATTTGCTTTAGGTGTTGAGCGATTATTGTTGCTTCAAGAATCAGTAGGTGTAAACTCTCAGCAAGAACCCGCATCAGATGTATTTATTATTACAGATGGATTCAATGCATTACAACGAGCGTTAGTCTTAGCTGAATCATTACGAAATGCCTGTGATTTGAATGTAACGGTTAATACTAGCGATGCTCGATTTAAAAGCCAATTTAAAAGAGCGGATAAAAGTGGTGCGCGATTAGCACTTATTTTAGGTGAGGATGAATTAACACAACAGATAATCGGCGTGAAAGATTTGCGCCAGACAGTAGAACAAAAAAATATAAATCAATCTGATTTAAATGAATACCTTAAGTCTTTTTTTGCAGGAGAGGAACATGTCTGTTTACATGACAGAAGCTGAACAAGTTGAGTTAATTAAATCATGGTGGAAACGTTATAATGGCATTATTACCGTGTGTCTGTCGCTTGTTTTGCTTGTAGTAGCCGGGTTTAAATACTGGCATTGGCATCAAGAAAAAGTGGTTGAACAAGCATCGAATGCATATGAACATCTGATGTTAGCCTTTTCGAATCAGGATACTAAATCGGTACGAAGTTATTCTAATCAACTTGTAACGGACTATGGCGATACGGTTTACGCGGATGCTGCTCGTTTAACCTTAGCTAAGCTAGATGTGGCGAATGAAAAATATAAACGAGCTCGTGAAACATTAGAATATGTTGCTGCTCATTCAAAAATGAAGGTATTTGCTGATGTAGCTCGAATTCGGCTTGCTAGACTATTAATTGAAGAAAAAGCATACGACAATGCATTGAGCGAGCTGGATAAAGTTATAAATACCGCTTATTTTCCAGTAGTTAATGAGTTGCGTGGTGATATTTATTCTGTTACGGGACGTTATCAACAAGCGGTTACTCATTACCGCAAAGCAATGAATGAAGTGCAAAAAAATGGCATGGGTAATTTGTTTCTTGAAATGAAATCCAATGAATTACTTGCGTTGACAAAGTCTACACAAGTATTAGGTTAAAAGTCAGGGAGGGCTTATGCAAGTTGTACGATTATTAGTTTTATTGGGGTATTGTATTTTTTTACAAGCTTGTTCGCAGGTAGATGATTATATCTTGGGTAAAGATAATACACCAAAACCTAAAGAGCTCACAGCCATTGTATCTAAAGTAGATGTAACTAGTGTTTGGTCTAGACCTGTAGGAAAAGCTAGTAAAACAAATACCTATTTGAAATTAAAACCTGTTGTACGATCACAGGTAATTTATACGGCAGATGCCAGTGGTTTGATCCAAGCAGCGGATCTGAAAAATGGAAATTTGCTATGGTCAAAACAGGTTGATCATCCTGTAGTCAGTGGCCCAACTATTGCCGAAGGATATATTATTGTTGGTACAGATTCCTCTACGATTGTATTACTTAAGCAAGCTACGGGACAAGTTGTCTGGGAAGCTCATTTGTCCGAAGATGCCTTATCCAAATCAATTATTGTTAATCATCAAGTAATTGCTAAAACGATCGATGGCAATTTATACGCATTTGACCTAGCAACAGGTAAGAAAAATTGGGTTTCTAAGCATGGTGCGCCTAATTTAATATTGAAAGCAAGTTCTTCACCGATTCGCATGGGCGAGTTAATCTTAGTTGGATTTTCAGATGGAAAACTTGATGCTGTTGATGTAAATACTGGCCGTGTAGTTTGGCAACGTAGTATTGCATATGCAACCGGCGCAAGTGATGTGGAGCGTTTAGTTGATATTGATGCCGACCCAATCGTGCGTAATAACATCGTTTATTTAGCAAGTTATCAAGGTTATGTTGGCGCATTAGGCTTAGAGAATGGTCAATTTATTTGGAATAAACCCGGTTCGGTTTATAAAAATATGGCAATTGATTCAAATACATTATATGTAACCGATAGCCAAGATGTGCTGCGAGGATTTGATCTGAATAATGGTCAAGTTAAATGGAAGCAAATTTCATTAAAAGCACATGGTTTGACCGAACCAGTACTAATGGGCAATCGATTGATTGTTTGTGATAAAACAGGCTATTTACACGTTGTTTCAACACATACAGGGGAACTTGTCGGACGTAAGAAACTAGGGTCCGCTGTGAACATTTCCCCCGTGGTTGCTGGTGACACAGTGTATGTAATGTTAGCCAATGGTTCATTACAGGCGTTGAAGATTACTTCTAAAATCTGAAGCAACGTCATCCCGAACGTAGTGAGGGATCTCCGAAATTTGACGCGGATCAAGTCAGTTGGAGATCCCTCACTGCGTTCGGGATAGCGTATCTGGGGAGTTACGTTTAGCTTTATTCCGGTACTTCTTCCGGACGGTTCATCCGAGATATTATTACTACCAATTCAATATGTGTTCAATCGCTTAATGGCCACCGCGCTTTAACATCAATTGCAAGCGTATTATCTTGATTACCTTTTAGTAGATGCATGCAGCCGGTGTAGGCAATCATGGCTCCGTTATCCGTACAATACTCTAAACGAGGAAAATAGACATTGCCATTAAGTGAGGTCATCATGTCTAACAATCGTGATCGCAATGCCTGATTAGCTCCTACGCCACCGGCTACTACCAACCGGTTATGCCTGGTTTGTTGAAGGGCGCGTTTACATTTAATAATTAATGTTTCCACTACGGCATCTTGAAAAGCTTTTGCAATGCCTTGGCGTGAACAATCGCTTTGGTCACTTTGCCGCCAAGCAGTTAGGGCGTGAGTTTTTAAACCACTGAAACTAAAGTCTAATCCAGGCCGATCAGTCATAGGCCTGGGGAAGGGAGGGAATAACGGGGTTTGCTCCGATGCCATATCCGCCAATTTTGCGAGCGCAGCACCTCCTGGATAAGGTAATCCCATGAGTTTAGCTGTTTTATCAAATGCTTCTCCAACAGCGTCATCCAAGGTATCGCCTAACAATTGATAATCTCCTAAAGCACGAGCTTCTAGCAGTTGCGTATGTCCACCCGATACCAATAGTACTAAAAATGGAAATGCGAGGTCAGGGGAATCTAACTGAGCTACTAACATGTGGGCTTCAAGATGATGCACAGCGATAGCTGGTATAGCTAAACCATAAGCTAAACTTTTAGCAAAACATGCGCCGGTTAATAATGCCCCAACCAAACCGGGTCCAGCCGTATAGGCAACGGCATCCAGATCATGTTTAGTTAGTTTGGCAGCAGCAAGTGCTTCATCTAGTAGAGGAACTAAATGTTTGACATGATCACGTGAGGCTAATTCAGGTACAACGCCACCATATTGTCGATGCAAGATAATTTGTGAATACAATGCATGAGATAGTAATCCTTTCTCAGAGCAATAAATGGCTAATCCTGTTTCGTCACAGGATGACTCAATACCTAATACCCGCATGCAATACTCATAAATAACTGATTAGGACTGTATTATATCTTTTCATAAAATAGATAACAATTCGGATCTCGATGTCCCCCGATGGCATGCTTCTGATAAAAATCGAACAGGAGTAACTTTAAAAGATTTATGTTATAATTTGTGCGCATTTTCTTTGAGAATTATTATGATCCCTATCATTGCTTTAGTTGGTCGGCCCAATGTTGGAAAATCGACTTTATTTAATCGTTTAACCCGCACTCAAAATGCGTTGGTTGCTGATTTTCCTGGTTTGACCCGAGACAGGCAATATGGTGATGCTCATTTTAATGATAAATCATTTATTGTTGTTGATACTGGCGGTGTAGGCGTTGAGGATTTGGCTGTAGATGAGCTGATGTCGAAACAATCACAACATGCTTTGGATGAAGCAGATGCCGTTTTCTTCTTGGTGGATGGTCGTTCAGGAATGACTCCTGTTGATCATGATATTGCCATACGTTTGCGCAAAATTGGTAAAAAAGTTTTCCTCGTTGTAAATAAAGTCGATGGTTTGGATGAAGAAGTTGCATGCGGTGATTTTCAGTCGTTAGGATTTGAACAATTGTATGGTATTTCAGCAACTCATGGTCGAGGTTTAGCCAAATTATTAGAGGACGTTACTGAAAACTTTCCAGAAATAGAAGATATTGTTCATGCTCCAGATACTGTAAAAATTGCTTTTGCAGGCCGGCCAAATGTCGGAAAATCAACTTTAATCAATCGTATCTTAGGCGAAGAGCGTGTGGTCGTCTACGATTTACCCGGTACAACACGGGATAGCATTGCAATTCCTTTTGAGCGCGATGAACAAAAATACACGTTAATAGATACCGCAGGTATCCGTCGACGTTCTCGTGTAAATGAAAAAATAGAAAAATTTTCAATTATTAAAACATTACAATCGATAAAAGAATCAAATGTTTGCTTGATGTTATTGGATGCGAAAGAAGGTCTTACTGAACAAGACATGCATTTATTAGGGTTTATTATTGAATCAGGTAAAGCGTTATTAATCGTGGTTAATAAATGGGACGGTCTGGATGAAGAGCATAAAGAGAGTGTTAGACAAACATTAAGCCGTCGATTACATTTTGCAAATTTTGCTCAAATTCGTTTTATTTCCGCATTACATGGTAGTGGCGTAGGCTTATTGTTTAAAGATATCACGCAAGCGTACCGCTCGGCGATGCTTGATTTATCTACTCCTAAATTGACTCGCATATTGCAGGATTTAACGACACAGCATACGCCTCCTTTAGTAAATAGCCGGCGCATTAAATTGCGATTTGCTCATGCTGGTGGACATAATCCACCGATTATTGTGATTCATGGTAACCAAGTGAATTCATTACCTGATAGCTATAAACGCTATTTAAATAAGGCATTTACTGAACAATTAGGACTTATTGGTACACCGTTAAAATTGGAATTTAAGAACAGCCAAAATCCATTTAAAGACAAGAAAAATAAATTAACAGATAGACAAATTAAGCATAAACAGCGATTGCTGAAACGAGCTAAAAGAGGGAGGAAATAAGGGCTTTTGAGCGACGAACCAATGATGCTGGAAAATTGCTGCTTGCAATGCATTATTATCAAGTGATAATTGTCGAAGTCAGTGAAACTTGCTAGTATCAACTCCCTAGGTAGTTGATTTTTCGTTTTGTAGCATACGAAAAAATTTTCCGAAAACTAAGGATTGGTTTTATGAAAGCCTCGGCAAAGATACGTGCCAAATATGTAAACCTTTCTAATAGTCAAAAGAAAATAATAATCTATGTAATAACATTCATAATTATACTATTTACTTATGCCATTCTGCACAAATGCTACATTTTAATATTCCCTCCGCAACCACCTATACCATCAATTATGATCCGACATGGCAGTACTATTGAAATTCCATCGGGATCACCATTACGTTCTCAAATCGAAATTAAAGTCGTTCGGTTATCTGAAAAGCCACATATCATTTCGTTTCCAGGTTTTGTTGAGGCTAACCCAGCGTTGACGGTGAATATTTTACCACCATTAGCTGGTCGTCTCATGTCGATGAAGGTGGGTGTAGGTGAACAAGTTGAATCTGATCAAATATTAGCAGAAATTAGCTCACCTGATTTTACTCAAGCATTTTCAGATCACGAAAAAGCTTTGAGTACATTTAAATTAGCTAGTGATTTGCTAAATAGAGCAAAAGGCGTGCTTAAAATAGGAGGGAATTCCCTTCAATCTGTTCAGCAGGCACAAAATGATTATCTCCTGGCGCAAGCAGAATTAACGCGAGCGGCTAATAAATTAAAAACGTTAAATAACGATGGTAATGGCTTATTAACGATTCACTCACCAATAAAAGGTCGAGTCACCGCCCTTAATTATGGCATTGGCTCCTACATAAATGATTTAGATGAACCTTTAATGAGTATTTCCAATATTGAACATGTTTGGGTGACTGCCCATATCCCCGAAAGTGTGGCCGGTCTGGTGAAGAAAGAACAATCTGTTGATATCCATTTACCTGCATATCCCAAAAAAATATTTCATGGCAAAGTCAACTTTGTGAATGCATTTCTGGAACCTGATACTCGACGTAATAAAACACGTATCGTTTTATCAAATCCGAATGGAAAATTACAACCAAATATGTTTGCCACCGTTGATATTCGTATTAAGCAAACACCGCAAATTATTATCCCAATTTCAGCTGTTGTAATGAATAATGATACGACGTCGGTGTACGTCGAATCATCACCTTGGATTTGTGAGCGTCGTGAAATCGAGTTAGGTTATCAAGATGGCGAGCATGTTCGTGTCATATCTGGTCTAAAAGCTGGTGAGCGCATAGTGACATGTGGTGGGATGTTTATTAATGATAAGTAAAATGATTGAGATTTGTTTTCGACGCAGGCATATTGCATGGGGCGTCTCAATCATTCTTGCAATCTACGGGTATATTTCATGTACTCAAATGACTATAGAAGCTTATCCTGAATTAAGTGATGTTACCGTACAAATCACTACACAGGTTCCTGGACTTGCCGCAGAAGACATTGAAAAACAAATTACAATACCACTAGAGCGTGCTTTAGCGAATACACCAGACGTATTAGTTATTCGTTCGAGTAGTACGTTTGCATTATCTTTAATTACATTGGTTTTCAAAAATGGAACGGAAGATTATTTTTGTCGCCAACTTGTATTAAATCGAATTGGCGATGCAATTTTACCATCGGGTGTGCGACCAGCACTGAGTGCTTTAACGGGGAGTGGGGGGGAAATTTACCGATACACTTTAGAGTCTGATACAAAAACATTGATGGAGTTATCTGAAATTCAGCGTTGGATTATCATGCCTGCATTAAAAAGAGTACCGGGTATTGCCGATGTAAACAATTTCGGTGGTTTGACTAAAGAATTTGAATTACTTATTGATCCTATGCGCATGCAGCAAATGGGTGTGAGCCTGAATGATGTGACTACTGCAATTGCAAATAATACGGCAAATGCTGGAGGTGGTCGTGTGACACGAGGTGAGCAGAATTATATTGTTCGAGGTATTGGGCAAATTCACTCATTGGAAGATTTAGGTTCAGTAGTTGTCATTCAGCGTAATAATATTCCTGTCTTAGTTCGTGATCTTGGCGAGTTGCAATTTGGTCATCGTGAACGACAAGGTTTTCTAGGTAAAAATCACAATCCAGATACTATAGAAGGGATTGTTCAAATGCTAAAACATGAAAATCCTTCCCACGTGTTGCAAGGTCTTCATGAAGCAATAAATCGGTTGCAACTTCAATTAAATCCCATTGGCGTGAAAATAGTCCCTTATATTGATCGTGACGACTTAGTGCATTTGACTATCCATAAAGTGACACATACTGTGATCGAAGGTATTTGTCTTGTTTTGATTGTATTGATTTTATTTTTAGGTAGTCCGCGTTGTGCGTTAGTAGTAGCTGTAGCGATTCCAGCTGCGCTGATCATGGTATTTATTATGATGAATGCCACAAAAATGCCTGCGAATTTATTTTCGTTAGGTGCAATTGATTTTGGTGTGATTGTGGACGGTGCGATTGTAGTTATGGAAGCTATTTTACGCCAAAGAGAAGCAAATCCTAATGCAGCTCTCACAGCAGAGGACACTTTAAAAGCTACCGGATATGTTGCTCGGCCTATTTTTTTCGCAACATTAATTATTATTTGTGCCTATTTGCCATTATTTGCTTTTGAGCGTGCCGAAGGTAAGTTATTTAGACCAATGGCATTTACTGTTTCCTATGCGCTTATAGGGGCACTTATTTGTGCGATGACCTTAGTTCCTGGGCTCGCTTATACTGCATTACATAAAGCACAAAAAGTATTTCATAATCGCCCATTAGAGCGCTTAACCGCACGTTATCAAAAAGGACTGACGCGGTTACTGATACAACCTTCAATAGCTTATATTGCCGGTATTTTGGTGCTGATATCTGTCATTATACTGGGTGTTACAGCTGGACGAGAATTCTTGCCTGATTTGGACGAAGGTGCATTATGGTTACAAGTGGGGCTGCCAAGTGGTCTTTCATTAGAAAAAGCGAACGAAATGGCCGGTGAATTACGTGATACCTTACTGGAATATCCGGAAGTGTCTTATGTTGTAACTCAATTAGGGCGAAGTGATGAAGGAACTGACCCCTGGACTCCGTCTCATATTGAAGTACCCGTGGGTTTAAAACCCTATGCTCAATGGCCTGATAAAGAAACAAAGTCTCAGTTTATCTCAAAATTAAATGCACGATTTGCAAAAATGCCAGGATATACCATAGGTATTAGCCAGCCGATTATTGATAATGTAAACGATTTGATTGGTGGTGCTCATAGTCCATTGGTTGTGCGAGTGTACGGCGATGATTTGAAAGAAACACGCCGGATTGGAGATCATATTGTAAGCGTATTAAAATCGATCCGGGGCACTGCTTCAGCATCTATTTTTCAATTACCGCCTGTCCCTCAAATGGTAGTCAATGTCGATCGAGAAAAAATGGCGCGTTATGGAATTAATGTTACTGATGTAACGGGCTTAATAGAAACGGCGTTAGGTGGACAGCCTGTGGCAACTGTCTACGTTGATAATCGCATATATAATATTGCTATTCGTTTTCCTAAAGTAAATAAAAGCAGTGCCGAAGCGCTGGGTAATTTATTTGTAAGTAGCTCAAATGGTGCATCGATCTTGCTATCACAGATTGCAACGATTGATTACCAAACAGGAGAAAGTAATATTTCTCATGAAGGAAGCCACCGTCAGTTGACGATACGAATCGATAATCGTGGACGTGACTTAACATCATATCTAAAAGAAGCCCAACACCGTGTTGGTAATGAAGTTAAATTTGACGCTAAAGCATTTCACCTTGAGTGGGCGGGTCAATTTGAAAGTCAGCAGCGGGCACAACAACGGTTAGTTTACATTTTGTCGGTGATGTTGATATTAATGTCTATTTTGTTATTTATGCAGTTTCAAAAATTACGTTTGGTATTTCTGATTTTGGGTGTGGTACCGATGGCAACATTAGGTGGGTTGTTTACATTGCACCTGACAGGGCAAACACTTAATGTGGCGACTGCAGTTGGATTTATCGCTTTATTTGGTGTGTCCGTCCAAAACGGAATAATCATGATTGCCAATATCCGTCGTGTTCGTAAGATGAATTCAACACTCGCTAAATCCGTGGTGGCTGGTGCTGCCGAGCGATTAAGACCGGTATTAATGACAGCCACTGTTGCATCGTTTGGCATGCTACCAGCTGCATTAGCAACTGGAGTAGGAACTGACGTTCAACGCGGTTTAGCAACGGTGGTCGTTGGTGGTTTAGCTATATCTACCTTGCTTACTTTATTTATATTACCAACTTATTATTTCACGATAGAGCGCTTTTGCGAGCGGAGAAATAAACGATGATTTCTATTAAGCAAGTCGTTTTAATTGCTCTAACGTTATTATTAATTGGATGTGCGCTTGGTCCGAATTACCATACGCCTCCTCGACCACAAGCAACACGATACACTGAAAAAGCTATGCCCAAGTCGACTGTTTCTGCTCAAACAAAAGCGGGCAAACAACAGTTCTTTCGAATTAGCCAAGATATTCCTTTAAAATGGTGGACGATTTTCCATTCTCAAGCATTAAATCAGATCATTAAGGACTCGTTATGCGCTAACCCTGATATTGCAGCCGCCAAGGCTGCATTAAAAATAGCTCATGAAAACACATTAATACAAAAATCGGCTTTCTTCCCATTAGTTACAGCAAACTATAATCCGATGAGGCAATTAACGCCAGGAACTTTAGCCAGTAATGTGGCTTCAAATGCTTATCTTTACACATTAAATACTACGAATTTGAGTGTTACCTATATGCCTGATGTTTTAGGATTTACTCGCAGGCAGGTCGAATCGGCCGCGGCAAAAGAAGAATCGCAAGCATTTCAAACTGAAGCTATTTATTTAACGCTAACATCTAATATTGTTCTAGCCGCAATTCAAGAGGCTTCAATTCGTGCTCAAATTAAATTTACGAAGCGAAGCATTAAAATTGCGCATGGGATTTTAGATTCATTACAAAGGCAATATAGTATGGGAGCAGTTAGCCAACAAAGTGTGATTGCTCAAGAGGTTTTTTTAGCGCAAGTAGAATCTGCCTTACCGTCATTGCAATTACAACTAGCACAGCAAAGGCATTTAATTGCCAGTCTTAGAGGTGTTCCTCCTAGTGAATCTATAGTGCAAAAATTTTCATTAGATGATTTTACATTGCCTGACGAATTGCCAGTGAAACTACCTGCCCAATTAGTTGAGCAGCGTCCTGATGTGCGAGCTGCTGAAGCTCAAATGCATGCAGCGAGCGCTCAAATTGGAGTGGCGTTTGCCAATCGTTTCCCTAATTTGACTTTGTCAGCTAATGGGGGGATTGCACCGATTGACTTTGCAATGAATAGCATCCCCTTTGCTCTTCCCTTATTACCAACCGGTTCGCCGTTTTACTGGATGATATTTGCTAATTTAGCAGGAACTATTTTTGATGCGGGCTCTTTAAAGCACCAACAACGGGCGGCCGAAGCGGCTTATGAGCAAACTGTAGCGCAGTATCGTCGTGTAGTCCTAAATGCATTTCAAAATGTTGCTGACTCGCTCAAAGCAATTCAATATGATGCAAAAATATTAAAATTAGCTGCGATACAAGAACGCGCTGCGCATAAAAATGTACTCATCATCAAGAAAAAATTGGATTTAGGTTTGATTAGTTATTTAGAAGTGTTAAATGCAGAACAATCTTATCAACAAGCTTTAGCCAACCTCGCACAAAGCCAAGCGAATCGATTTACTGATACTGTCGGCTTATTCCAAGCTTTAGGTGGTGGTTGGCGGGGTTGTGGTCCGCTTGTTTAATTTATTTAAATTGAGGTTTCTGTTCAATACACGCTCTATTTAAAGCATCGGCATAGTCATTTGTATAATAAGTAGCGATGTCTTCAATGGTGGCAATATTGACTGTTAATTTGTGCTTATTCTTTTGTGTAACAAGCATCGATGGAGAAGCAGGGAGGTAAGGTAAGGTTGACAGATCGTCGTTATCAATACATACCGTGTATAGGATCGTTACTGGAAGTGTTTCAATAGCTACCTTGAAATTATACTTTAGTGCGGTCTGCTCGTCTGGATACTGTTGCCCAAATGAGTTTTCAATGGGGGAAAATTCAGGGATAGATGTTTTTTTCCAATTTTGAAGATTTTTATTCCAGAAGGGAAGGAACCCTAGATCTGAATAGTCTTTGGGATGAGTATGTAGATATTTTGTTATAGCATATTCCTTTGCTTTTTCAGACGATTTAAATAAAACAAAATCTGGTTGCTCCTCAAAGTATTTAAATACATCATCCTGATGAATACGGATTTCTTTAATTCTGTTCTTATCTGTCGAATAAGCCTGAAGCACCACTTTTGCGTCTCTTCGTAGGGCTAAATAGAACGTTTCCATAGTCAATCCTCAAACTAAAATATAGCTAGCAAAGGATCATTCCAATGTATTACGTATCCATACGTAGTGCTAGAAGTTGGCAAAACGCTATTTTAGCATAATTATTGAACATAATCTACAGTGTTTTTTGTTTGCTTTCATTGAAGATACAGATTGTTCATCATTCGTTTGTTCGTTATAATGATGCATTTTTCAATAGTAACCTACGTAGAGTATTTCTCATGCCCATTTACGAATATCAATGCACAAATTGTCAGCATGCTTATGAGTTGATACAAAAAATGAGTGACGATCCGATTACTTTATGTCCCCAATGCCAGAAAAATACAGCCACACGGTTGGTATCTGCAGCTGGGTTTCAATTGAAGGGTACAGGTTGGTATGTGACGGATTTTAAAGATAAAGGCAAACCAAAACCGTCCGAGCAGTCTAAGGGTTCTGAAACTAAAAAAAGCACGACAGAAACAACCTCAACTGCATCGAAAAAAGGGGAAACCAGTGACAGGTAAATCATTACGTAGCTATTTATTGGCCGGTCTAGTTGTTTGGCTTCCCATTTTAGTCACGTTTGTTGTTTTACGTTTTATTATTGATCTATTAGATACCACGATTGCTTTACTACCCAGGGCATATCAACCCGAACAGCTTTTCGGCTTTCAAATACCAGGATTAGGCGTGTTATTATCGTTTATCTTGTTATTAATTACCGGGATCATTGCCACTAATATTTTAGGTCAACGTATCGTGGCTTGGAGTGAGGCATTACTCGATAAAATTCCTTTAGTACGTACAATTTACAATGCTGCAAAGCAAATGATACACGCCATATTTGCAACGAATGGTCAGGCATTTCGTAAAGTATTAATGGTTGAATACCCACGTAAGGGGATGTGGAGCGTGGGATTTCAAACGGGTGAATCAACTACTGAAATTATAGGGCATGTAGGTGTTGAGATGGTATCTATTTTTATACCAACAACGCCAAATCCAACGTCTGGATTTTTAATGATGTTACCCAAAAAAGATGCTATTGAATTATCGATGACGGTTGATGAGGCATTAAAATTTATTATTTCGCTCGGTGTAATGCAGCCATTGGCACCAGGTAGTGATAAACATGTTGCTCGTAATCAAAGTAAGCTAAAACAAAAAGAGCAGGATTAATTACATATTTTTATAAGGTGGCTTTATGAGAACGCATTATTGTACCCAAGTGAATGAAAGCATGATTGATACGTCAGTAACTATTTGTGGTTGGGTACATAATCGCCGAGATCATGGTGGCGTTATTTTTTTAGACGTGCGCGATCGTTCGGGCTTGTTACAAGTTGTATATGAGCCGGAACAATCGGAAACATTTAATTTAGCTGAAAAATTACGCCATGAATATGTTATTTGTGTGACAGGAACGGTTCGAGTACGTCCTGGTGGTATGATAAACGAGCGCATGCCTACTGGCCGATTAGAAGTAGTCGGAACGCGCTTAGATATTTTAAATCAATCGCAAACACCACCATTTTTGCCAGACGAGCATCAATTTGTGAATGAAGATTTGCGATATCGATATCGTTATATTGATCTACGTCGCGTCGAAATGCAGGACAATTTGATGTTACGCCATCGATTAAATAGTTGTATTCGAGCTTATCTCAATCAGCAAGGATTTATTGATATCGAAACGCCGATGTTAACCAAAGCAACGCCTGAAGGTGCTCGTGATTATTTGGTTCCTTCACGCGTACATTCCGGTTCATTTTATGCACTGCCACAATCGCCGCAATTATTTAAGCAGTTATTAATGATGTCTGGATTTGATAAATATTATCAAATCGTTCGTTGTTTTCGAGATGAAGATTTACGAGCTGATAGACAACCTGAATTTACCCAGCTGGATATTGAAATGTCCTTTATTGATGAATCAGCTATTCGTCAATTGATTGAAGGCATGCTAAAGCTTGTGTTTAAAGATATTTTGAATGTGGAGTTACCGACAACATTGCCTGAAATGACTTATGCAGAAGCAATGCGTCGTTTCGGAAGCGATAAACCTGATTTACGAAACCCATTAGAATTGATTGATATCCATGACTTAGTTGCTGATTGTGATTTTAAAGTATTTGCAAACGCTGCTAATGATAAAGACTGTCGCGTAGTTGCGTTGAAGCTTCCTAAAGGATGCGATTTATTAAGTCGTAAAGAATTGGATGAATATGGTAAATTTGTTGAAATTTATGGTGCAAAAGGACTAGCTTATATTAAAGTTAATGATATTAATCAAGGTATCAGCGGCCTACAATCACCCATTATTAAATTTTTATCTGAGCAACATGTTCAAGCAATTTTACAACGTGTAAATGCTCAAACTGGAGACATTGTTTTCTTTGGTGCAGATAAAAAGAATATTGTGAATGAATCCATGGGAGCGCTGCGGATTAAATTAGGACAACATTGCAATTTATTAGAAGCCGGTTGGCGTTTAGTATGGATTATTGATTGGCCAATGTTTGAAACGGATACGAGCACAAATGCATTGCAAGCTATGCATCATCCGTTCACTTCTCCAAAAGATTTATCAAGCGATGCCTTAAGAAACGGCCCTACGAATGCTTTAGCAAAAGCGTATGATATTGTGATCAATGGATATGAAATAGGTGGTGGATCGATTCGAATACATCATTCTGAGTTACAACAAACAGTATTTGATTTGCTTGGTATTCAAGCGGAGCAGGCGCAGGAAAAATTTGGGTTTCTATTAGAAGCATTGCAATTTGGTTGCCCACCGCATGGAGGAATTGCTTTAGGTATTGATCGTTTAGCCATGTTATTAACCAATTCAACCTCCATTCGTGATGTGATTGCATTCCCAAAAACACAGTCCGCAACGTGTTTGTTAACGAATGCACCAACACAAGTTAGTCAAGCACAATTGAATGAATTATCGATAAGAACAATTAAAACCGCCGGAGTGAGTGATCAGGCCAAACAACCGGCATAAATACATCCGAGGCTGTATTACTCACTTTTTTGGGGCACTGCCATTAAGTCAACTTATAATGTGAGTAATACGTTGCTTTATCATCAGGTATGTCAAAACGAAGCTGAATTAATTGCTCGCTGCCAAGCAATCGAAGGATTTACTTTGGGACAATTAGCAACCCATTGTTCGATTACTATTCCAGATAATCCATTAAAACGTAAAGGATGGGCTGGTATGGCAGTCGAATTAGCACTAGGTGCTAATGCTGGAAATCAATCATTACCTGATTTTACCCACCTTGGTGTTGAGCTGAAGACGTTACCAATGAATCACTTGGGAAAACCAGCTGAGTCTACCTTTGTTACTGCAATTCCGTTATTAACTATTCATAAGCAAACATGGCAAACATCTCAGTGCTATGCAAAATTAAAACGCGTATTATGGTTGCCAATTGAAGATGATTCAACTATTCCCTATGCACATCGGCGAATTGGGAGAGGATCACTTTGGTCTCCTTCTTCCGAAGAAGAAACTATACTAGCCAATGATTGGGCTGAGTTGACCTTATTGATCAGCACGGGTTTTTTAGCCGAAATAAATGCTAGCATGGGTGATTATTTACAAATTCGGCCTAAAGCTGCGAATGCAAAATCATTGTGTTATGGTTTTGATGAACAAGGAAACAAAGTGTTAACCTTGCCTAGAGGATTTTATTTGCGTAGCTCATTTACCGCACGTATACTGGCGTAAAGAGATACGTGAGATAAATCTTGGTCTTGGACGAACAAGCTAACTATTTAGCCTTAGATGATTGGTTTAGAACGCCACAAGGACAGCGCGTGGCAGAAGCATTTACATCTGAATTAATTGCAGTTCAAGATGTGTTATGCGGTAAACGGTTGATCCAATTAGGTTCTTGTGGAGAAAACAGTTGGTTGCCTGGGTTACGATTTCGTCAGAAATGGTTAGTAAGTCCGATATCTCATGGTCCATCTGCACATGTTTTTTCATCGATTAACGCATTATCAATAGAGCGCAATAGCGTGGATTGTGTCATTGCTCCGTTAACACTAGAAGCCTATTCACGAGGTAAAAATCCAATAAATGAAATTGATCGAATATTGAAACCGATGGGATATGCGGTTTTTTTTGGCATTAATCCCTGGAGTTTTTGGGGGGCTGCATTGAGCTTAGGGTATGTATCTTGTTTTGCAAATACGACCAAAGTAGTCCTGCGTTCGTCGTTGTCTTTAAAGCATATTATGCTGCAACGCGGTTATCAACAATGTCTTTTGAGCAGTTTTTATTATATTCCACCAGTTAAAAATGAAAAAATGATTCATAAATTGGAATTTCTAAATGAAATGGGTAAAATGATTTGGCCATATCCGGCTAGTTTCTACTGCTTTATTGCACAAAAGTACGACCCCTGCATACCATCGTTGCAAGCGGAGCGTTCGGGTTTGTCTTTTGCAAGAGCATGATTCAATAAACTTACATTAGGAAAACAAATGACAGTTCCAATGACAGTTCCTGGGAAAATTAAATCAGTTTACGAACGTTCCACACGTTTGTTTACAACACAAGAAGTTGAAGTCGCACTTGATCAATTAGCACATAGCATTCATCAGGTATTATGTGATAAAAATCCAGTTATTGTGTGTGTGATGATTGGCGGGTTAGTTCCTATGGGTAATTTATTACCTCGTCTCGATTTTCCTTTGGAAGTAGATTATGTGCATGCTACCCGATACCGTGGTGAAACGCAGGGTGGTGAATTGCATTGGAAAGTTAGACCGAGTGTGGATTTAAAAAATAGAACAGTGCTCGTAGTGGACGATATTTTAGATGGTGGTATAACGCTTGCTGCTATCCTTGCAGAAATGGAAGCGCTAGGCGCAGAAAAAGTATACAGTGCGGTGCTAGTCGATAAATACCAAAAACGTGTCGAAAATGGGTTAAAACAAGCTGATTTTGTGGGTTTAAAAATAGAAGACCATTATATTTTTGGCTATGGCATGGATTATAAGGAGTATTTAAGAAATGCACCCGGTATTTTCATTGTTGATCCGCAAGATGTGTAACTAATTGGTAAAATGTCGTTGTGTCACCGTGTTTGCAGCGACAGATTTTTGTATATCTTTCCCCTGTTTCGATAGGGGAAAGCGGCTCAGTGCTCGAGCTATTTTATTATACAATTGAGGTAACCAACGTGGTTGAGCAAATTTGTTGGTTGCAGGTTGTTCGCGTCGCAGATCATTTGGTGCAATAATAATTTGAACATGATTCAACCCAACACGACGAGTTAATAAAAAAAGCTGATCAATTGCTTGATCACCTACCGCAAGACAACCCACAGAAGCTGATTTTCCGTGTAAAAAAATGTCACCGCCTAACAAACGTCGTCCATCTTTACTTGCCTGTAGACGATCAAAACTATTGGGATAATCAATCATCATAGATAAATGCATCGAGCTGAATGGGTTGAACATAGTTAGTCGATATATTCCTTCAGGGATTTGTCGATCGTGTTCTCTTAATTTAGGTCCTAAACTGCCACTGTAGGCAGTTAAAGGATAGGTGTGTACATAACGCCATTCATTTTTGCTGTCTTTAGCCCACAATTGAATATGTTGTTCTTTTTTAAAGGCTAACAATGCAATATCTTGAGGTGGGTAAGCAACGTGTGCTTTAGCAAATAAAGTCAACAGTTCTGGTTCTTTTTGTAGTCCATAACGAACAATTGCATTATCTATGGCTTTTTCAGAATGTACATTTGAGGCCATAGCATGAAGTTGGTTCAAACTTAGCAATAATAGGATAAATAATAATTTATTCATTATTATATATGTTGAGAAGCTTAAGCTTATAGTAACAAAAACAAATAAAAAGCACAAATTAAAATCATTGTAAGCGTAACCTAATTCCCCACCAGGTACGTTGAGCTGATGTGCGAGGTTAAATGAGGGATTGTGATTTTAGGCTATTGGTTCTAAGATAGAAGTGACCATAAAGCAGGAGGCGTGTTATGCAGGATGCACAACGAAGCTTTTTTTTATCACAACTTAACATGGTATTATGCTTATTGCTTTTCCTGTTACCGGCGTTTTCTGCGGCATCAACTTCTCTGTTGAGAGGACAGCGATATTGCGAAGTTATTTTTTTGCATGGGTTATCGGGCCATGTTTATAACACGCTGAATTTGAATAACTGCCCTAGCACGGATTGGAAACAATTAACTGCTGGTGAAGTTAAACATGCAACAGGAGCGCATTTTGCTTATCTCAATGGCCCTCGGTATTGTGCGATGGATGAAGCCAAAAATACAGATATTGATGCTACAGATATTAAAACTTTTGGTAAAGTACAAATGCAAAAATCTGCCTCTTTGCGTTTACGTTTCAAAGACTTCATTATCGGCGCTGCACCTTACCATGAGCATCTTGTCGAACGGAATATCGTTTGGATCTTTCATGCCGGCACGCCAATCTATGAACTAATTGATCCAAAGGGACAAGTGTTTGTTATGCAGTCGTATTCTTCTGAAGCAGCTCAGCATAGTAAAGCGGGTTTGGATAGCCTGGGTTCTCGATTGAAACTTCCAAAAGGATGGCGTTTTCAAACAGGTATCTTAGCGAAAGAAAGCGAGTTAGTCCCCGAACTTAATCAGGTCGTCGTTCTCCATGATAATTATAAAAATTTATATCAACTGGCATCTAAAGATTTTTTAAAGCAGTGATTTTTATATCAGGGCTGTCCCATTATAAATTATTGAGCATAAAATATTAATTTTGATTATACAGTCATAATTGTCTTTGCGAGCGTTAGCGAAGCAATTCAGATATCGGAGTTTTTAAGTCACATCGATCTGGATTGCATCACTTCGTTCGCAAAGACGGCTATTTAATGGAAAAACCCTGATTTTTATATTAGGGTCTGTTGACAATTCATATTTTGACGTCCCGCGGCCGCGGGACGTAGGCCTTATGAAAATGGATTGTCAACAGACCCTATATAAAAAGGTCACGAATCTGAAGTATTCTTAATTATTAAAAGTTCTGGAGGAATCGCATGTCTCTTTGACTTCAGATAATCATTTTTTAAGACAATACTTCGTGTTTGGTAATCTTTAATTGCTGGAAGTATTGGTGTAAATAAGGTGCTTATTGATAAATTTTTTTCGGCATCATGCATCAGTTTAATTTTTTTCTTTACTAATACAATACTGCCAAGCCAAATTGGTTCGTGGTAGTTATTCAGGTGATAGTTGGAATACCATAATCGTAAGATATATAAATTATTATTTTTTTTATCGACAAGATACGTCATGGTTAATTTAGGTTTTTTATTTAAGTACAATTGCTCCATAATTGGTAATTCATCGACAGAGTGTTCCCCATTCACTCGTAAAAGTAACGAATATAGGAATGCCTTAGATTGTTTTTTCCAGCCATGTTTACTAAGCTGCTGCTGTAAATGTTGAAGTGATCCTGCATATTGAATATTAAATAGTCCAATGTGTTTTCCAATTCTATTGGTAGTGTAAATTGGAAGCAGTACGTTGTTTTGAGACCACCATGCTTGCTCTGTTAATTCATAGTGTTTAGGTGTGGACGTATGGCTAGCTAATGTCTTATGAAAATGGTAACGATACTCGATAGTAACGGTAATTACTAATGCGCAAATCGAATAGAAAATCAGGGGTTTGATACTGTGAGATGGTGTATCTTGTTGTTGATACAAAATCCAATGAATTAAGCTGATTGATAAGCCAATAAAATAAGAGGCTAGTACACTAGTCATCCAGTTATCACCCAAATAAACTGTAGCAAAGCCGTTTAATAACAACACGATTATCAGAAGAATACGTATGACAGAAACAAATTCGTTACGATAATATTTATTTAAATAGCAAATAACGAAACTTAATAACGAAGTAGCCCATGTTAGATATACTACAGGGAATGTTGCATGACTTGGTGTGTTTGAGAAAGCGGTTGGATTAGGTATCTGTATCGTAGATGATAGACACCAAGTTATCCCAACAGTAAAGCCTGCCAGGCTAGCTAAGTACCCTAGCATTCGCCAATTTCGTCCATAGGCCGCGGACCCACTAATTACTAACAAAAGTCCAAGTAATGAAATAGGGCTAATAACAAAATTCAAAATAATGAAAAAAACATCAAATGTTTGAGCTCTTATACTTTGTAAAAAATACGAAATTGGAAGATTAAATGAATTTATCCATGAATTTTGTATGGCAAATATGCTAATTAAAATGGATGTTATAACACAAAGTATCCAGATAAATGCTAAAGCAATAGTTAAACTATTAATCGTATTTTTTTTATCTAGATCTTTGAAAAGTAACTTCAATGAAGGGTGGTCTTGTGACCATCGACGGATGGTATGGATGTTTTTATTGTATTGGTGATTAAGAATACGAGCTAACCAATGAACGCTTTTCCCTGCTAACCAGATGAAAAGCAATATGGCGATAATAAAAATAAAAAGACGTCGAGCGCTAGTAGTTGAGAGTTGGCTACTGGCTGTTCCAATTAAGTACCCAGGCATTACATATAAAAGTGACCATCCAATTGCAGAAATAAAATTAACCAAAAGAAACTGAATTTTAGGCATGTACAACATGCCTGCAATGACGGGAATAATTGAGCGCAATGGACCTACAAATCGACCAATTAAAACACTTTTGCCACCATGGCGAGCAAAAAAGTCTTTTCCATAATTTAATAAATACGGGTAACGGTTAAATGGCCACATTTGAGTGATTCGATCACTAAAAATATAACCAATTGCATAACTGGCGCCATCGCCGGCTACTGCGCCTAATGTGGCGCAGCATAAGGTTAAATCAATTCGCATTACACCTGAACCAGCAAGGATGCCAATAGCCGTCATGGTCAGAGAGCCGGGGATAATACTTCCGACAATCGCAAGGGATTCTGCAAATGAAATTAAAAAAGTAATCAACAAACCCCAACTTGGGTTGAGTTGCAACCAAGAAGTAAGCGGTTGTACAAAATCAGCCAATGAATGCATAGTTTTTTCCCTTTAGCTACAATAGGGTGCTTTATTCAAATCGAAAATGCGTAAAAATTCCTGAATAAACGTTTGGTTGACATCGTCCATACTGACTTTGGGATTAAAATCGTTTATTCGAGTCATTTCCAATTTAGCATAGCCACAAGGATTAATCCCGTGAAAGGGTGATAAATTTAATCCGACATTGAGCGCAATGCCATGATAAGTGCATCCATTTTTTACCCGTAAACCAATAGACGCAATTTTCCGCTCATCGACATAAACCCCAGGTGCTCCTGTACGCCGTTCTGCATGAATATGATATTTTTGTAACAACGATATTAGGACTTCCTCTAAATGACAGACCATCGTTCGGATCCCTATGTGTCGCCGAGACAAATTCATTAGTACATAAGCGATGAATTGTCCTGGTCCGTGATAGGTGACCTGCCCTCCGCGATCAGTTTGTATAATCGGAATGTTTTGTGCATCTAGTATGTGTTCTTTTTTTCCTGCCTGACCTTGAGTGTATACTGGAAAGTGTTCCAGCAGCCACATTTCATCTGGAGTTTCAACAGTTCGTTCTGCAGTAAATTGTTTCATTTCTTTCCATACAGACTCGTACGGTTGTATTCCCAGTTGGCGTATTAACATCATAGCACCATTTTGATATCAGGATGTTTAGTCAGCTCCATATACAATCCATCCAAAGAAGCTTGATTATAAACACGTATCGTAGCAGTAATGGCCAAATAATTTCCATTTTGACTTAAATTATTTTGAATCGTTACTTCGTCAATAATTGTAAAATGCTTGCGAACGATCTGTTCAATCTCAGTTAAAAAACGGTCGCTGTTTTTCCCAATGATTTTCAGAGGAAAATCACAGGGAAATTGCATGAGTGTTTGGGTATCCGTCATGAGTTTACCCAAACCACTTCGCAAACATCATACGTACCGAGTCTTTTACTCGAACATAAAAACCACCGGCTTCTTCATTTTGAAGAGCATACAATGGTTGAACCTCAAGAACTTTACCATCAAATTGAATGACAAGTTCACCGACTTTTTGTCCTCGCTGAATTGGCGCTTCAATAAACTTTGGAATTTTAGTGTTGATGGTTAACCGTTGGTATTGGCCGCTTGGTATGGTCACATAATCATTTTTGAGTACACCAACATTGATCTCGTTTGTTTTTCCTTTATACAAGCGGACTTTACTAATCGGTTGGTTTGCTTTGTACAATTCGTGTGTTTCAAAAAAACGAAAACCATAGTTTAATAATCGCTCACTATCGTCGGCGCGAGTTGTATCGGTTGGAGCATTTAAAACGACAGCAAGTAAGCGCATGTCACCACGTTTTGCTGAGGAAACTAAGCAGAACCCAGCTTCATTGGTATGGCCTGTTTTTATTCCATCAACTTGATTATCACGCCATAATAATCGATTTCGGTTAGGTTGACGAATGCCATTAAAGGTAAACCATTTTTGTTTATACCAATGATAATATTGAGGAAAATTTTTAATTAATGCTTGACCGAGGATGGCTAAATCCTTTGCCGTAGTATAGTGGTTTGGATCAGGTAAGCCTGTACTGTCTGTAAAATGACTGCTGTTCATGCCTAAATTTTTGGCTTGGTTATTCATTAATTCAGTGAAACCGGCTTCACTACTGCCGAGATGTTCGGCTAATGCCACACAGGCATCATTACCTGAATCAACAATAATACCCTTTAAAAGGTCTTCAACAGCGACTTGTTGCCCCTCTTTGACAAACATGCGTGAGCCGCCAATTTTCCAAGCTTCTTGGCTTACTCGTACATTGTCGGTTAAATGAATCTGATTATTATTCAAGGCATTAGACACTACGTACAATGTCATCATTTTAGTTAGACTTGCAGGTGGTAAACGTTCCTCACTGTTTTTTTCAGCGATAATTTTTCCGCTATCCACATCAACTAAGATAAACGCTTTAGCGTTTAAAGGTGGTGGGGCAGGGGTAATTAATGGGTTATTGCTTGTAGCCACTGGTTGGGCAGATTCTAGTCCAGAAATTGAATTGGCATAAAAAAAGCTTGAGTGGATTGAGAAATAAACGAATAATATGATCTTTGTTACCGAAAATTGACATTTGCTCATTTGAGTACCTGAATAAAAGAGTTGAAAACATGCGAGATATTCTTTCGTAAACCCTAAGGGCATAGATAGGATATCGAGAACATATTACCATACACCTGGGAGCGAGTACTATACTTCCTGCAAAGTATACGTTAGAGAATATGATTATGCGAAAAGTAGCACGAATTAATAACATATGGATTGTATTGAGTTTTATATTGACCTTTGGTTGTCAAACTATTCAAGAGCCACAGCAAGACGTGGAAAAGAAGGCTTCTTTGAAACACTCAACTTCGAAAGCAAAACATGCACGATACATCCCAACAGAAAAAGATAGTGCGCCTACCGGGCCAGTTCCATCAAAATTTAAAGAAGTAAAACCTGTCGATGGACCTTTGAGCCGTTATGGTAATCCAGCAACTTACCGGGTTGACGGCCATCGCTATGATGTGATGACAACGGCTAGCGGATACCGAACGCGCGGTTTAGCCTCTTGGTATGGAACTAAATTTCATAGCAAAAGAACTTCAAGTGGTGAAGATTATGACATGTATGCGTTGACCGCGGCTCATAAAACATTGCCATTACCAACTTACGTGCGAGTTAAAAATTTAAATAATGGTCGCGAAGCGATTGTGAAAGTCAATGATCGGGGGCCATTTCACGAAGGTCGAATAATTGATCTATCTTATGGAGCCGCAGCGAAATTAGGTATTTTTCCGCAAGGAACAGCACCAGTAGAAATTGAAGCATTAACAATGAAAAATCACGACGCCCATTATTATTTGCAGGCAGGGGCATTTGAATCAGATCGTTTAGCAGAACAACTAAAAATAAAACTATCTAAACTGTCATCATCGCCAGTATTTATTGAGCGTGAGAAAGCGCGTTTTTTAGTTAGAGTAGGGCCTTTTGCAAACAAAGAAATGAGCGACCAGTTAAAAAGCAAACTGACACGTAATGGCGTATCAGGTGCTTTTTCTCTGTTGATGTGAGTTATTTATTTATTACAGCTTACCGCCTAACCGGCAGACGAATTCACGATTACACGGGTTCCTTTTAGCCCACCAGCACCAGGTAATGCAATGAACTCTTCATTGAGCCATCGCGCATCTTCAATAAACATGCGCACGCATCCATGGCTATCTCGATAACCTGGGACAACCTCACTCCCATGTAAGGCGTAACCGCGTAAAAAATGCATGCAGTACGGCATAATTGCACCACCGTTATTACCATCTGCGCGCACGGGAAATACAGTGGATATACAATCGATGTCTTGTTTGCGAATAACTCGGAATGATCCAGCAGGAGTTAAACAGGTACCATCTGGGCTACGACAATGTCCTGACCCAGTTGAAATGGGCCCCCACCAAACTAATTCTCCCTCATCATTATAGGCGCCCCATGCCAAATCTTTTTGATTGACATAAATCACTTTTTCTCCAATTGGTTCTATGTATCGTGGAAAGGGTGATACGTCGTAAATTGTAATTTGATCCAATTGTTTAGGTACAGCCAGGGTCATTCCTGGTTGTAACGTGATATTCATTCGGTTAACCCGCATAACAATGTCGCGAGCTTGCTCAGTTGGAAACATATTGTCCCATGTATCTCCTTTTTTAATTTTTACACAGAAATAATCTGCTGAGTGGCATAGTGTTTCGCCATATCGTGTTTGACTCCATGCCCAGGATTGAGCGAAAAAAAGCAAACCGGCCAATACTATTCTTTTTATCATGTTAGCTCCGATTTATGTATCTATAATTTTTAACGGCAATTTATAAAAAAACTTAAGTCGAGTAATTCATGGTTCAGATTTTATAAGCAATGATGTTCGTATTCGTGAAATTAGGGTATAATATTGCTCATATTGACAGAACACGGATTATTTTTTATGAGTTGGCTAAAGAAATTATTACCTTCTAGAATCACAACAGAAACAACACAAAAGAAAGGTGTTCCTGAAGGTTTATGGGTTAAATGTAAAAGTTGTGGTGAAGTTTTATACCGCACGGAGCTGGAAAAAAACCTATCTGTTTGCATAAAGTGCAATCATCATCACCGTATCTCTGCACGCGAACGAATTGCTCAATTTTTGGATGAATCCAATCAGGTAGAGTTAGCTGCTGAACTTGAGCCGATTGATCGTTTGAAATTTCGTGATTCTAAAAAATATAAAGATCGAATTGTCCAAGCTCAAAAACAAACTGGTGAAAAAGAAGCATTAGTAGTGGTACAGGGCACATTAGATAGTCAACCTGTTGTTGTTAGTGCATTTGAATTTAATTTTATGGGTGGCTCTATGGGGGCTACTGTTGGTGAAAAATTCGTGCGTGGTGTAAATGCGGCAATGGCTGCAAAATGTCCGTACATTTGTTTTACAGCAAGTGGCGGTGCAAGAATGCAAGAAGGGCTATTTTCGTTAATGCAAATGGCTAAAACATCGGCTGCATTAGCTAAATTTGCTGATGTGGGCTTGCCTTTTATTATCGTTTTAACCGATCCAACTATGGGTGGTGTTTCAGCCAGTTTCGCAAGTCTTGGAGATATTATTATTGCTGAACCTAACGCATTAATTGGATTTGCTGGACCGCGGGTTATCGAGCAAACAGTTAGACAAACGTTACCTGAGGGATTTCAACGCAGTGAATTTTTATTAGAGCACGGTCATATTGATATGATTGTTGAGCGTCATGCTATGCGCCCAACAGTTGCGAAATTAATTGCTAAATTATCGCACCGAGCAATGCCGATGGACAAACAAAATGCCTAATAAGCCAGAGAGTAATTGGAGCTTATCTGAATGGCTAGATTTTTTAGAAAATCGCCATTTGAATGAGGTACAATTACGGCTAGTTAATCCTAAAATTGTCGCTGAACGAATGAATTTGATCGATTGGCAAATTCCTGTGATCACGGTAGCAGGAACAAATGGCAAAGGATCTACGGTTCAAGCATTAGAAGCTATATACTGCGCGGCGGGTTATCGTGTAGGTTGTTTTACCTCGCCCCACTTATTGCGTTTTAATGAACGTATCAGGGTCAATAAAAAATGGATTTCGGACGCATCACTATGCACTGCATTTATGATGATCGAAGCGGCGCGAGCAAATACCCCATTAACCTATTTCGAAACAGTTTTTTTAGCAAGTTTGTTATATTTTAAAGAGTCAGCATTAGATGTGATCATTCTTGAGGTTGGAGTGGGTGGCCGATTAGATGCAACTAATATCATAGATGCGGATATATCTGTTATCACTACAGTAGATTTGGATCATCAGGATTATTTGGGTAATGATAAAGAGCAGATTGGTTTTGAAAAAGCAGGCATCATGCGAGCAAATACACGGTCTATTTATGCGGATGAGTCACCTCCTGCTAGTGTAGTAAAGCATGCACATGAACTGGGCGTAAATTTATATCACTTAGGGGTTGATTATTCATTTACTGAAATTCAAAATCAATTGTGCATTGAACGACAGGATGCCCCGCCTATTGTAGTAGTTGCTCCTAAATTAAATTTAAAAGCAGCTGTTGCCGCTATTTTAGCTACTGATTATTTATCAAATATATTACCAATTAATCAATCCCATTGGGATTTTGCGATGCAAAATGTACAAATTATGGGTCGTCAGCAATTAACAGAAGGTGAGGTTAATGTATTATATGATGTGGCTCATAATCCACAAGCAGTGACATTATTAGCAAATTTTATAAGGAAGTATAATCCGAAAGGATCGGTGCATGCTGTGTTTTCCGGATTAAAAGATAAAGATCTGAATGGTTTAATTAGACCTATGCTATCCATTGTAGATCGCTGGTATCCAGCTGTTTTAAACAGCAAACGTGCATCGGATGCCTCTTTATTAGCTACTATTTTTCAAACAGAAGCAGGTTTTGTGCCAGTATGTTTTCCTGATCCAGTTGCTGCGTTTCACACAGCAATGCAAATGGCTAAATCAGGGGATTTGGTTGTCGTATTTGGCTCATTTTTATTAGTCGGTGCTGTAATGGAGGAGGTATTAAATGAAACTAGTCCTATCTGAACGTAATAAACATCGATTGACTGGTGTGCTTGTTGTGTTGTCTTTGGGTGTAATTTTTATGCCGGCTGTTATGAAAAAGTCGAATCAACGCTTTGAGGAAAATCTCACTGTTTCATTAAAGTTACCTACCAAACCGGCACTGCCAAAAGTAGCAATACCTAATCAAAATGCAATGTTCAAATCAGTGAAAGTAGCTCACGTTAATCTTCCAGCGGTACCAACGGTGCCGGCTACTTCATTGATTGCAAAAGCCGAACCATTAGATTCAAAATTTAAGACTCAAGCACAGCCTAAATCGGTTATTGCCAGTGTGGGGCATCGATTTGAAACGTCGGCTTCAAAATCGATGAATGTAGCAAAAGCGATAGAAACTGCACAGGCTAAAAAAATAACGATTCCTAGTGTGCGTGCAACTAATGTACAGGCTTTGAAAAAACAGCAGGCATTTGCTGTGCAGTTAGCGGTGTTCACTCAGCAGAGCAACGCAAAAACGTTAGTCGAACGTTTACATAGCAAGGGATTTATTGCATCTTATAATAAAATCAAAGGAACCCAGGGTGATTTGTATCAAGTTGTTGTTGGTCAATTGAATCAACGTGAAAAAGCTATGGATTTACAGAAAAAAATAGCAACGAATATGCAATTAAACGGTTTCATAGTTAAAGTAGGTTAAATATGAAAACTTCATACTGGGTTGACGGGATAATTCTTGGTATCCTTGCTTTGTCCGTAATCACCGGATTATTTAGGGGGTTTGTAAAAGAATCCGTTGCTCTTTGCATGTGGATAGTAGCTATTTGGTTAGCGGCGACTTATTTTAAAGAAGTTGCTACGTTGTTAAAACCATACATTTCCGATCAAACTATACGCACCATTTTAGCAGTTGTATTGATTATTATTTCTACTGTGATTGTCGGTAGTATTTTCAATGTGATTCTAAGTGCTATTTTACATAGCACTGGACTGACGGGGACTGATCGTTTATTTGGCATGGGATTTGGTTTTCTTCGTGGCGTATTTATTGTTTCGTTAGTCATGTTGGCCATAAAAATGACTGCAGTGCTTCCTGCTGAAGAATATGCTCGCCAATCCATGTTGTACGCCAAATTTGATCCAATTGTTAATTGGCTTTACGGTTATACGCCACAATTTATTAAACAGATGAAAGTATTAGATAATAATCAAGACGAATTAATTGTTAAAAAATCGGTTTAATTAGGCAACGTCCCTAAAGTTTTTTTGCAGTTTTCTCAGCATAATCTGAGCACGGATTTTTCAGTATACTTCGATCTGCCCCCTCTCCCGCGCTAGGAGTTTGAGTAGTATGATAATGTCCTTCGCGGGATGAGGGTTGGGGAGAGGGAAATGGAAAAATCTACGCTAAGACAACGTGCTCGCAATTTACGAAAAAACAGCACTGATGCTGAACGGCATCTTTGGTATCATCTGCGAGCGAATAGACTTGGATTTAAATTTAAGAGACAGGTACCAATAGGCGCGTGCATTGTTGATTTTGTCTGTCTTGAAAAACGATTGATTATCGAACTTGATGGTGGTCAACACATGGATAATCAAATTTACGATACGAAGCGCACTGATTGGCTAATGGCACATGGGTTTAAAGTGTTGCGCTTTTGGAACAATGATGTCTTTCAGCAAACCCCATCGATCTTCGAAGTCATCATGACTGCTCTACTTTAACGCTAATAGTATACTCACAAACATCACTCCAGTAAGGTACATTCTAGCTGTTTTGTCATACCTTGTAGCAATCCTTCTAAAGCGCTTAATTTTCTGAAAAAATCGCTCAACAATATTTCTTTCTTTATAGATATGGTGATCATGCACCGTTGGATTCAAGCAGTTTCTTTTGCTTGGAATAACAGCAGTTGTCCCATTATCTGTTAAGGCCTGCCGAAAACTATCAACATCATAAGCCTTATCCGCCAAAAAGAAATTACAATGCTCATTAGCCCAAACGTCATTGGCGACTTGACTCTCATGTACCTGTCCTGGCGTTATCAGTATATTGACGAGTTGACCAAATGAGTCGACTTTGGCATGAATTTTAGTGCTAAGCCCGCCAACACTAGAACCGATTGCTTCTGCGGTTTTGTCGTAGCAGCTTCTCATTGCATCTTGATGCACTTTTATAATAGAGCCATCAAGCATGTGCCATTCGTGATCGCCATCTTTTTTTTAATTCCGCCAATATTGCGGTGATATAACCCTTTTTAGACCAGTTGTTATAACGATTATAAACACTTTTCCAGTTACCATAGTCTCCTGGCAAATCCCGCCATGCAGCACCGGTACGAAGCATCCAATATATTGCTTCCATAAATAATCGATCATCTTTGCCGTGACGACCTTTAGGTTTTGGAAGCAATTTTTCTAAACGAGACCACATCTCATCATCAATAACCATCCGTGACATTCCCTCTCCCCAACCCTCATCCCGCGAAGGACATTATCATACTACTCAAACTCCTAGCGCGGGAGAGGGGGCAGATCGAAGTAAACTGAAAAATCCGTGCTCAGATTATGCTTGAGAAAACTGCAAAAAAACTTTAGGGACGCTTTACTTTATTGATCATATTTTGTCAAACTTATGCATTAATTGAACGAATTAATAATAGATATTTCAAAATCCTTGATGTACCGATGAAGGCACGAAAGAAGAAAAGTCCGTGAGTAGCGTTGCCGAATGATTTTTCTTGTTTAAGAGACTCTGACAAAGTACGATCCCCCCATTTCAATGCAATTGTTCAGGAATTTTTTATGTTTAAAACCCCTATCCAAGAAACGAAATCCCCTAGCAGCGCTTCAGATACAAATGCAGCACTGATTGAACGACGACCACGCATATTCCACGTGAAAGAAGTACGAAAAACCATGACGGAATTGGCAGACATAAAAAAAGCACATTCGGCGGAAGCATTTGGAGCAGATGATGTCGATTATCTCGGAGAAAATGAATTTGGCCGATATGATTCAAATAACCAACGAATAGGCCATGCTGTCATCAGCAAAAATGAAGCCGGTGAACTCATCGCGCAATCATATCCCTTGCCTGCAGGCAACCTGGCCGTTACACCTTCTATCTATCCATTAACAGAGATTGAAGCTATCGAGCGTAATGGAGAAAGACGATATCAAGCCAAAGATCATGATGGACGAAGATATTATTCCAAACGCTCTCTACACGGTTTAATCAATCAAAACGACGCCATCGAAATCGCGTTTTTTTCTGAAGAAGAAGATTCAGACCAAGAGCCAGAATGGGGAAACAATCATGTGCCAGACCTATTTCTTGATAGTGTAACGCAGCCTGAAATGCCGAAAAAAATCAAAGGCGGTCGGCCGATGATGATTGATCCCAAAGATGTGCGTTTTCGTGATGCGCATCACAGCCGAGGCAAAGATCAAAATACCGTCATGGGCATGGCTAGTGAAGAAAAAAACACACCCATTAAAGCTGCTGCTCCCGTAAAAGGTAGAAAAGCTGCTGCGAAAAAAACTAACACACCCGAAAAATTGATCCAAAGAAAAAAAGCATCACTTTCAGCGCAAAAAGTCTATGAGACTTTTTATAATACCTATAAACATAATTTAACACCTGAAATGGCAGAAGTACTGCAGCGTGCATTTAACGCCGAGCTACATTCAGAGCCTGAAAATCAATATCGTCCTGAGTGGCTACATACCTACGCTTATTCATTGACCCCTGAAGACGTCGACCCTCAGCGCGAGGACAATTTAGGTGCTGCTGCTAAATGGGCTAATACCGAAATGATGCTCCTGGAGCGAATAGCAAAATGGTTTGCAGTGAATCTAAGTCATATTGAGATCCAAATATTATCTGCTTTTCAAATGCTACGTGATACAGAAATCATTGACTCGATTCATTATGAGCTAAGCCTGAAATTACTAAATAACCATATTAAATATATGCTGGATATAAACGCGCTAAGGCAAACACCTGTATTTCGAAAAGCCAGTGATTTAGCTCAAGCGACAGGGATTACATACGCCATACTACACAATCATATACCTACAAGTTCTGTAGAAAAATCACGCAAGGACCTACAGAAGAGGAAGTCACTGACCGCAAACATAAAGGTCTTTCACCTGATTCTTATCCCGATATTGAAACCACTATTCTAAGTAATCTCGCTCATCAAGAAACAGCTTTAGAACCTGCGAAAAAAAGGTTAAAAACCGATGGCAATCCATCTCGATGGAAATTAGGAAATCATTTTTTTGCTCCGCCAGAAAATATTGACTCCCGCTCCGTTGCGACGATTGTCGATTTTGAAACCTCAGGTCTTAGCCCATTGAAAAACGAGATTATAGAAATTGGGATGATTTCCTTTTCATTTTCAACGGATAAAGGTATCTGGGATGTTGTCGGTCATTACCACTCACTCAATGATCCTAAAAGCCCGATTTCTCCGAAAATTACAAAATTAACCCAAATTGATCATGCGATGTTAGCCGGCCAAAAAATTGATTGGGATTTGGTTCTACAATTTTTACAGCGCTCAGGCTTTATCATTTGTCATAATAGTGAGTTTGATCGTAAGTTTTTTGAATTGCAAACACCCCAAAACATACGCGAAATGGTGCGCTCAAAACCGTTTGCCTGCACCTACCAAGATATCGATTGGAAAGCTCGCGGATTTGATCGCGGCAAACTCGCATTCTTAAATAAAAAAATGGGCTTTCCTTTTGTTGGACATCGAGCCATCAATGATTGCTGGGCAACCTTAAATCTTTTACTACAAAATCCAACCGCACTCAATGAATTAACCATCAATATGAAAAAAGAAACCGTGCTTGGTGTGACCCATGCGTCACCTGAAATTGAACCGTTACTCATTGAGTGGGGTTATAAAAAATCATCTGGAATAAATACACGTCTTCCCCAAGGGTATTGGGTTTGTCTGCCCAATGAATATGTTGCAGCTGAAAAAAAATGGCTAAACGACATTTTAGCGGATGTTTCTATTCAAGAGTATGATGCGTCGCTTGATCGATATGCGCCAACGAGCAAAAGGTAATTTGACTATTTTTGTTTAAGGCGTGTTGACAATTGCTTCCCACCGCCTACGTGCCGCGGCTTGTCCCTGAGAGAGATCCACACGAATAATGAATTTAATCTATTGAAAAATAAGGTAAAACCGTTTTGATGTTGCATGTCACTTATGATCTAATAGAGTTTCTGAAGACTTTAAAGGATCCAAGGCATGCAACAGCTCCAATTATTACATAAAGAATTTGCAAAAGAATTGCCTTTTATTCATAAAACACAATTAAATTGCCTGATAAACACGTGTATAGTGGCCTCGACCAGCAATACTCTGTTTTTAACAGGTCTGGGAAGGGGAATTCTCTCAAAGACAAAAACCAGCAGCAATATAGAGAAAGTGAACCGGCTATTGGGCAATAAACATTTACACATGGAACACGCGAGTTTTTATGCAGCAATGGCGCTTCGATTAATTCCAAAATGGATGAGTCCCTGGATACACATTGACTGGAGTTGTATTAATCCTACAACGAATCTGTATCTATTAAGAGCGAGCCTGTCGATTAAAGGACGTTCCATCGTTCTTTATGAAGAGTGTCATCCGAAGAAAAAAGAAAACAATCATGGTGTTCACCAGCAGTTTTTAAAGAATCTTAAAGCCACTTTGCCCCTTTGTAAGCCCCATGTTATCGTTACGGATGCAGGCTATCGAGCACCGTGGTTTATTGCCATTCGTCAGATGGGGTGGCATTTTGTGGGTCGGTTGCGCAATAAAAATCTTGTCCTTATGGAGGATACATCAACCTGGCAATTAAGCGCTTCTTTTTTTGAGCAAGCAACGGGAATACCGACCCATTTGGGAGCGGGGCTTTTAACTGAAGAAAAACAAGTACCTGCTCATCTCGTGCTTTACAAAGGTAAAGGCAAAAACAGGCATCAACGTAATTTCAATAAAAAAATCTCTGCTTCAGGTAAAAGCAAAAAGCATTCAAAGGCCGCTAAAGAGCCATGGCTCCTGGTAATCTCTCTTCCTCTGGCGCGAGATAACCCAACCCACATCGTCAATATATACCCCCAAAGAATGAGGATAGAAGAGAATTTCAGGGATACTAAATGCCCTCATTATGGACTAGGTCTCAAGAATAGCCTTACCAGAAGCCCTGAGCGAATGGCTATCTTATTACTTATCGCTGCCATTGCTACATGGGCCGCATGGCTTGCTGGAATCATTACTATATTGGCAGGGAATGCCTCTGATTTTCAGGCTCATTCTGCTCGATTTACTCGTTCTTTATTTACAGTATATTTAGGTCGGGAGGCTATAAAAAAGAAACTTATTGTTTCTACATTAAATATGGTTAATGCTATAAAGACATTGGCCTCTATGGTGATAGAGGCTCAATTGGAGAAACCGGATCGGAGGAGCTGCGGAAGATTTAGTCGCCACCACTAAGCTTGTGGAATGCGCAAAAAATGGGATCGCTGAACTTACCCAAACAACAAACTTTTCAGCCAACTGATTTTCAATCAGGGGTCAGTTGCGAGTTTTTAATCGAAGTCCACACATAAAAAGCAATAAGTGGACTTCATTAAATCAATATATTAAAACCACACACACCGGTCACGGGTGTCTGCAGAAAGGTTTAAAAGTAAACTGAGGGCCGGGCGTGACTACCATGCACTCACATTTCGAGTTTGTCAGACAAACTGCTCTATTGTTGACTATATCTAAAGACCGACACTCTCCGGATTTTTCGCCCGTGAATTGATCGCATTTACAAGTAAAAAGGCAATCATTGCCGGATTCTGTTGTTGCGCTCTGATCAGATGCCGATTGATTGCTCTCAACTCTAGACGGCTCAGTTTGAGACTCAGCGGGTGGCGCGTATTGGCCAGATTCTGTTGTTGCGTTCGGATCAGATGCTGATTGATTGCTCTCAACTATAGACGGCTCAGTTTGAGACTCAGCGGTTGGCGCGTACTGAATGATAAAAAAAACAATCATGAAGAATACACCATAAGGCAATAAGCGCCCTTTTTGTTGGATTACTATACCTTTCATCATCTTGCTCCTTGAATACACTTTGATATTTGAAATATGCAGCATAATTGCTGCTTTCTATCAAAGTATAGTCCAAAAAACGTCTGTAGGGACAAGCTGATCCTGCCCTGATTTGTCGGACACCTTGTTAAGAGAGTAAAATCTCAAAACAGGAGTGAAAGATGAACAATAATAATTCAGATAAAAAGATAGTTCGTAGTAAATATAGCCCTCAATTTAAAGATCAAGCCGTTGATCGCTCTGAAATCGATGGAGTACCTCAAGTAGCAAAAGATCTTGGCATAGCCGAATCAATGTTGTATTCATGGCGAGCAAAGAAGAAACAAGGAGGTGATTCGATTGAGAATCAAAAATTACAGCAAGCTGAATTTGCCCGCTTAAAGCGAGAAAATGCACGATTAGCTGAGGAAAATGCCTTTTTAAAAAAGGCGGCAGCGTGTGTGCCACAGGCACACCAGTAATATTCAATGACTGAACATTACTTTGGTAAAGCTATAAGGAAGATGATGGAAGACCCATCGGTGTCGGTTGTCAGGAATAGGCATCAAACCACTTCAAGCTGCGTTTGTTAAGAGCAAAGGTGGTGAGCGTTGAAGAAAAGTCGAGAAGAACTTGGCAGGTATGGATTAGAAAGACGAATAAAAGTGAACCATCGATGAAGCGTCGTAAGATTTAAACAAGATACTAGGCAACGTCCCTAAAGTTTTTTTGCAGTTTTCTCAAGCATAATCTGAGCACGGATTTTTCAGTTTACTTCGATCTGCCCCCTCTCCCGCGCTAGGAGTTTGAGTAGTATGATAATGTCCTTCGCGGGATGAGGGTTG
>JAUYSP010000065.1 GCA_030696305.1 Legionellaceae bacterium
TGTCATTTTCAGAAGAGGGCGTCACAAATTTCAGAAGGCGACGTCACAAGGTATGTGTCATTTTCAGAAGACCAATTCATTAGACATTGTAAGTAATATGTTTCTACCATTTAAGTTGATGAAAAGTAGAATTAACAAATCGGTTAATACTTCGCCTCTGTCATGTTAACACTTTCAGTATTGGAAACCTCTCCAATTGATGCTACCGAAAACGTTGAGGCATGATGAAATAGTCTGTGCTTTGAGAAACGTTGTATTTTTATTGCTTGTTTAGTCATGATTTCTTCTTTATAAACAAGACTGTTATGGCCGGACTCTAGCCACGAGCAATCATTCTGTGAATTATTTCCACCCTGTCCTTTAAATGACCTAGTTAATTGGCAGTTTTCAAAACTATCAGCAATTTTGCCGTGATAGAGAATAGTAAACAGATTAATGTACTGAGACATTGCTTCGACATACATTGCAGGGCCAGTACTTATCATGACGGCATGTTTTAGTATGAGTTGATTTAGGTCATCATTTTGATTGGATGCTACAACACAACTTAAAAATTGCTCAAAACTATCGGGGCTTGTGCTCATGTATTTCCATACATCCAGTCGATTGACGAAGCTCCTAAATTCGCGACTTGAGTACCCATCCTCTAAACATTGTGTCAGTAAGCTTTTTATTTTCTGTTCTGAAAATAAAGGTAAGGAATGAGAAGAGTCTATAAAGGACCTCTCATTCCTTCGAGTACAGTTTTGAATAAGTTGTTGTTGGATTGCTCTAATCGTCGGTTCAGCTACTGTTGAATCTACGATGCTAAAAACATCATTACTAAATGTCACACTGCCGTCACTGTTTTGGTATGAGTTAATTAAGATAGGAGCTTTTACATATACTATTTCAGGTAAAGATTGTGTATCTATAGAAACATCAAAATCACTATAGGTGCCTAATTCATAAACGGGTTTTAAAAGACGGACACAATCACTAGCTGCAGCTAAATTACCACCTTCATTGAGATGCGCTATTTCATCTTCATATAAGTTAATTATTTGCATTTCTTCTTTCGTCTGACAATGAGTAAAAATATCACCGCGTACATCATGCGAAATAATTCGGTGAATTTTACAAAAAGACTGCAAATTTTTATAAGATTCTTGATTAATCAATTCGCTATCGTATATGAAATGTATTATGTCTTTAGGATTGCGCTCACGCATGTGGATTAAACGTAATTGATTTACAAAATTCAAAAATTGATTAGGATCTTTACTAAACCAAATTTTTACATGTGAATGGGGATTGTAGGTGTAAGTTTTAATGAAGCAACATTCTAGCAACAATGACAACATATGACATACATCCTGGCTGTGAATTTGTTCAATTGTATCATAAATTCGCCTATATTGTAAAATATATATGCAAATATACTGGGATTAGTGACTCAATAGAACATTGAAAAATCAATCGATTATGAAAGCCCAAATAATTTTTTTCCGTCTTCGCGTAATTCACCTTTTGGAGATACGTGTCTATACAATGTTTGCTTGCTAATACCAAGCTCTTCACACAATAGACCTATTTTTGTTTCGGTCTGGCCTAGTGATACCATTGCAAGTCTGAGTTTTGCTTGAGTCATTTTATAAGGTCTACCACCATTCCTCCCTCGAGCTCTTGCAGATGCCATCCCAGCAAGCGTCCTTTCCTTAATCATCTCACGCTCAAACTCAGAAAGTGCAGCAAAAATTCCAAATACTAATTTACCTGCAGCTGTTGTTGTATCAATAGCTGCGCCGTGGCCGGTGAGAACTTTCAGTCCAATATTTTTTTCGGTTAAATCATGAACTGTGTTAACCAAATGATGAAGATCACGTCCTAGCCGATCTAATTTCCAAACAATTAAAGTATCTCCCTCTCTCAATGCTTTGAGGCAATTTTTAAGACCAGGCCGATCATCACGTTTACCAGAAGCATAATCTTGATATATGTATTCTTCTTTTACCCCTTCAGCCAATAAAGCATCGCGTTGCAAATCGGTTGTTTGTGATCCATCTGCTTTTGACACCCGCGCATATCCAATGAGCATTTTTTATCCTTAATCAATTTATTATGAATCGTCACTTAAACGAACGGTTATGTGACAAACTCAAATGAATCGTTTATACAAACAAAAGTAGTCACTTAACTGGTTACTAAATTAACGTAATTTAAACCATGCTACAAGTTGATTATGTAACTAAAAATTCAGCTGGTATTCCTACCTCAATTAATAAATTGTGAATTTTTTGAATTGATTCAAAATCGACCTTTCCAAATAAAATAAAATTACGAAGACGCCAGGCTTCAACGGGATCAGTTTTTGCAAGATCAATGACTTCATTCATGGAATCAAACATTTGTTGACTCAGTAATTTGGGTTCATTAATAGACTCAGGTAAAAATAAATAAATTTGTTTCCCTGGTGGACTAATTCTTCCATTTTCTATTTGCTCAATAGCCGTCGCCGCAGCCATTAATGTTAATTGTTGCATTTGAAGCGGAAGTTGCTCATACGGTTGCCAACGTGCTTGCCCACATCGCAAATCTACTCCTAATAATTCCCATATATCTAGCATGTTGGCATATAACGCGCTGCCAGAAGGTAGCGGAATATGTAATTCATCAAGTAGTGTCCGTAATAATCTAAGCCATATGCCTCCATGTATTGTTCCGTTAGGCAGTACAACCTTCCCTGTTGTTAGTGCAGACCACGTGCGTTGATCCATTGTGTTAATAGTTGATGAGAATGAAATTAATGAAGAATTTTCCCTTTCCCAGTAAACATGGTGCCCTTGATAACTGAAGCATTGACGCAACATACATTGATGAATTGGACAACTGAGCATTAATGGCAAGTACCAGGGCAACAACATAGCGTCGATCGGTTCGCTTTTGATGCAATCAGGGCAAGCCTTTGACGCATTCAGTGATTTTGAATAACACCATGGTTTCCAAGGCTTCTTTGGCAAATATTTTTTACGTTTATTTACAGGTAATAACAATGAGTATTGATGTACATAAGATTCAAAATATGAATTTTGCTCTACCATGTCATGAAATAATAAGGGCTTCAATGACTCTAGAGTCATTGCACGAATTTTTTGCTGATCAACTCCGGTACGATTAGACAACAATATCAATAATTCATGTGGAACACTAACAGTAAGATCGTTAGAATCCCTATGAAACCCCAAATCGTATTTCAATAGATCATCAACAGTAAAATTGTAACAACGTGCTATTCTTGATAACCAGGATAAAATAGATTCTTGGTTAATTGGATAAGGATGCAGCGGCCAATGAGATTGGCTCATTATAATTCACGCTCGAAAGCACGCCTTCTTTCTGTTGGCCCTTCATAATCAGCTAAACTGAGCGTACGTGAAGTAATTGACTCTTCTCCGGTTTCTATAGCTGCAACGGCTGCACAAATTAATAATTGTGCAAGTTCACCAATGGTTCCTTCCGTTCTGGCAAGTAAATAACGCCCCATGTCTGAAGTGGCAATAAATGAAGGTCGACGCAGGGGTAATATAGCTACAAAGCTCGCTAATAATGATTCAAGTTCTTTACCTTCTTGCCATGCAGGCAAGACCATTGGTTCAAAACGATTCTCTAATTGATCATCTGTACGGATGGCTAAATAGGCTTCTTTTGTACCGATACCGACCAAAGGGACGCGTAATTCGTTACCTAAAAATCGTAAAAGATTAAGAAATTCACGCTGACTACTGCCTGCACCAGCCATAATATTATGAAGCTCATCAATGACCAACATTTGTACTTTAACGGCACGTAGTAATTTCAATGCTTGTTGCTCCAATTCTGCCAATTGTTGCCTTGGACGAACTGGTGCACCAATAGCTACAAGTAATGCTGAGTAAAACCGTTTTATTGATGGCTCAGACGGCATTTGTACGCTAACAACGGGTATTATTTCTGAATCACGTTCAGCAATGGAAGGATGGGTGCGTCGAAATTTTTCAATGATCATGGACTTGCCATTATTTGTGGGGCCAACAATCAAGAGATTTGGCATGCGTTGCTTCGATGGCCAATTAAGTAAACTCTCCAACTTTTCTATGGCTGCAATCGCTTTGGGATACCCAATCCAGCGATCGGCGCGAATCCTTTGAATGCGCTCAGCTGAAGGTAACATGGCGATTTTCTGCATCGAGGGGATTAAATGAGATAAATCAAGAAAAGCGTCTTCGCTCATGGGTTACCACTCCTCAAGTTGATCAAAAGGACGAGCCACCTCTGTTGTTATATCTGTAGGAGGCTCTATTTTAACATCTGGTTTTTCTTGATTGATGGACAGTTGCGCTATCTGGCTGAGACGCTGTTGATTGCGTCTGGTTTTACGTGTGGTTGATTGCGCTGTTTTGGTAATTTCTCGCATTTGAGAGACCATGGCAAACAGCATTGTCTCATCCACTTGGGCTCTACCTTTAGCACGCAATTTATCCATTGCTTGTCGATGCTCCCACAGTGTCAATGCTGGGCGAGATATAATCCGGTAAGGAATCTCAATATATTGCTTACTCTCTGGATCCAGTACCCAAATACGACTCAAATCAAGTGGATTGCGCCGAATAATAAATTTTTGTAATTGATGTCTGTTTGCAATCCATGATTTAAGCACATCAGAATAATATGCGATGTGATCAACTAAAAATCCAGTGCGGTTGATTTGTCGTCGTAATACCGGCAAAAAATCAACAAGAAACGCGCGCGGTTTGGTAACTGTAGGTACATTACCAAATTGCGCGATACCCTCCGACCAACGAGAGGCCGGAGTTTGATTCAGGGTATGGTGAATGCTGCCATGATAATGACTGACGGCTAATGCCAGCCAACGTTCCAATTCATTCAGTGTCAACGCTGCTTTTGCTTCAGAATCATAATCACCTTTTTGAGTTGGATTAGAAAATGTTGTCCCAGGTAATTCATGTATTTTCTGCATAAGCGTTCGAATCACACGCTCGATAATGCCACCATAGTGAGTCTTACCTGGTGGTCTATACTCTAACGAAATACCGTGTTGCTCGCATCCACGGCGCAGTGCTTCGCTTTTGAATTCAGTTCCATTATCAACGTAAATTAATAGCGGTTTCCCAGTCATGGGCCAATCGACGTCGACACCTAACCGTTCCAACCAGGGACGTTTATCACAAACAGCGTGCGCAAGACATAAGCCAACCGACACTGCGGATGGTGCTTCCAATGTAATTAATACCCCAATCAAACATCGGCTAAAAACATCAATAGCAACAGTAATATAAGGTCTACCAATTGGCTGGCGGTTAATTTCATCCACTATCATTAGATCAATAACAGTATGATCAATTTGAACTTGTTCAAGAGGGGCGACAATTTCAGGGGGAACACCACCAGCTGATTCTAACGTTCGTGCTGCATCTGCTCCATCACGTTTACGCGTCACTATATAAGGATCCAACCATTGTATTCTAAGACGAAGCGTATTGAGCGCAGGGACAGGTAAGTTAAGTTTGCGACATCTTTGTATAATTTCATTCCAGATAACGGTTTCAGACAATTTTTGTTTATTGAGATAATGTGATCGTAATACTTCCCGAATAATTTGCTCTATTGCTTCGGGCAAGCGGCTTTTGCCTTTGCCACCGTGAGGTTTATTCAAAAGCATGTCCGTCACTAACCCTTGCCCCTGATGATAACGTTTTATTAACCTATATACCTGTCTTCGTGAAATCCCTAGTTTACTTGCGGTATTATCAGCGACTTCCACCGATACAATCTTTAATTGCGCCAGTGGTGCAATCAATTCTGTGCGTAAACGAGCATGGCTCCACGCACTTTCTGAAGCAAAAAGCAGTCCTTGCTCAATTAAAATATTGTCGCCTGAATCCATCAATTTGATCTCTTGGTGCAGTCTACTTCTAAGTATAGATCCAAGTAGTGACGATGACTACTGAAATTAAATTAGTCAGAAGACGATGGCACAAGTGCGATTAAATATGATCCTTCAGTGACGTCGTCTTGTGAAAATGACA
>JAUYSP010000003.1 GCA_030696305.1 Legionellaceae bacterium
GTCTTTGCGAACGAAGTGAAGCAATCCAGATCGATGTGACTTAAAAACTCCGATATCTGGATTGCTTCGCTAACGCTCGCAAAGACAATTATGACAGTATAATATCAGAATTAATATTTTATGCTCAATAATTTATAATGGGACAGCCCTAATAAGTCCACAGAAACTGGACCTCAACGCAATTTTTCATGATAATGAAATATATTTTGATTTACTCGATGAACATGGATTGTTATGTGGCTTGTACGGCTGGCACTATCTCGACCTTATACATTTGTTGTATTAGCTATTTTGTTAATGATGCTTGGGATTTTATCCATACTCCGAACTCCCACTGATATTTTTCCGTCGATTGATATCCCTGTCGTTAGTGTCGTATGGCAATATGCGGGAATGCCTCCAGATGATATGGCGAGCCGAATCACTACTGTTTTTGAGCTAGCCGTAACAGCCACTGTTAATAATATTGAACACATGGAATCCCAATCACTTTTAGGGGTTAGTGTTACTAAAATTTATTTTCAAAAGGATGTGGATATTGCGGTGGCATTGAGTCAGGTAACATCGATTGCTCAGACCATGTTGAAACTGCTACCCCCCGGGATTACGCCACCCTATGTCCTAAGTTATGATGCCTCAACTGTTGCAGTGTTGAATGTGATTTTATCAAGTGACAGCCTACCTGAGCAGCGATTAAATGACTTAGCGAATAATTTTGTTCGACCCCAGTTAGCGACCGTACAAGGCGCTGCGCTTGCTTATGGATATGGTGGTAAATCGAGAATGGTGATGGCTGATTTAAATACTAAAGCGATGCAACAATATGGTGTCTCGGCTGAAGTAGTTAATACAGCAATGAATGCGCAAAGCCTTATTATTCCTGCAGGTACAGAAAAAATCGGCTTATATGAGTACATTGTTAAAATGAATAATACACCATATTTGGTAGACGATTTTAATCAATTACCTGTGAAAACATCACCTAATGTGGTTATTTATATGAAAGATATTGCACATGTTCGTGATGGATTTCCCCCACAAACTAACATTGTTAATTTGAATGGTACGCGAGCTGTGATGTTGGGGGTGGAAAAAACGGGGCATGCCTCGACGTTAAATATTATTAACCGTGTCATTGCTTTATTGCCACTCATTCAAGCTAATTTACCCAAGGCATTAAATTTAGCACTGGCAGGAAATCAGGCTGTCTTTGTGACTGCGGCGATTCGAGGTGTTCTCACGGAAGGTGCTACAGCCGCCTGCTTGACTGGGGCCATGATTTTATTATTTCTTGGGAGTTTACGCAGTACATTTATTGTAACGATCTCTATTCCATTAGCCATTTTAAGTTCGCTTTTTGTTCTTTCGATGATGGGGCAGACGATTAATATTATGACTTTAGGTGGATTGGCCTTGGTAGTCGGTATTTTGGTGGATGATGCCACGGTTGCAATTGAGAATATTAATTGGAATATTGAGCAAGGTAAAGGTTTGAAAGATGCTATCTTAGATGGCGCCAAACAAATTGCGACGCCAGCTATTGTGTCAACCTTATGTATTTGTATCGTATTTTTACCCATGTTCTATTTGAGTGGTGTATCACGGTATCTATTTATTCCATTAGCCGAAGCGGTTGTGTTTGCTATGATTGCTTCTTATTTTTTATCTCGAACATTATTGCCTACGATGGCTTATTACTTGTTGGATTCCAAACAAGAGCATGAAACGCATCCTCATATGCAGACAAAATTTGAACGATTCCATCAGTCTTTTAATTATAAATTTGAATGCTTTCGAGAAAACTATAAAAAACATTTGGCTTGGGCCTTGAGTAATCGCACTCGATTCACAGGTATATTTTTAGCTTTTGTGTTTGGTTCACTGGTTTTATTATGGCCGGTCTTAGGAGCTAATTTTTTTCCTACTGTGGATGCTGGGCAAATCTTAGTACATTATTCTGCGCATCCTGGCACGCGGATAGAGGAAACTGCAAAATTGGCTGCAAAAGTGAATACAGTTATTCGTGAGGTTATTCCTGCTAATGAGTTGAATAATATTGTCGATAATATTGGACTGCCGATCAGTGGAATAAATTTAACTTATAATAACTCCGGTACAAATGGCGCAAATGATACGGATACCTATATTTCATTAAAGCCAGATCATCATCCTATTCGTGATTATATTCATCAATTACGAAAAAAGTTTCATGAGACGTTCCCTGGAGTGGATTTCGCATTTTTGCCCGCAGATATTGTGAGTCAAATTTTAAATTTTGGTCAACCATCCGTAATTGATATTCAAATTACCGGTTTGAAGGCCTCTCAGAATCGTCACTATGCTAATATTTTACTTGAGCGATTAAAACATGTTGCAGGAATAGTTGATGCTCGTATTCGTCAATCAAACCATTACCCAGCATTGGCATTGGAAACCGATAGAACGCGAGCAAAAGAACTAGGTTTTACCCAGTTAGATATTGGTAATTCCTTGATGATCTCATTGGCAGGAGCGTTTCAAACAACGCCCAATTTCTGGGTTGATCCTAATAATAAAATGTCTTATCAAATCACTGTCCAAACGCCACAGTATGGCATTGATACGGTTCAGGAATTATTAAATACACCAATTACAAATTTAGCTATGAGTACGCAACCGCAAATCTTAGGAGCGATGGCAAAAATTACACGTACAGGTATTCCACAAGTTATAACGCATTATAACGTTCAACCTGCTATTGATATTTTTGCTGGGGTTGATGATCGTGATCTGGGTTCGGTTTCGCGTGACATTAATCACATTCTTAAAGAAACAAAAAATGATCTACCACCTGGTTCACAATTGTTCGTTCGTGGGCAAATCGCTACTCAACAAGATACCTTTAATACGTTGTACTTTGGACTCGCGTTTTCTATTGTGTTAATTTATATGATTATTGTAATTAATTTTCAATCGTGGCTTGACCCATTTATTATAATTACGGCTTTGCCAGCGGCCTTAGCAGGTATCGCTTGGATGTTATTTTTTACTCATACAACATTGAGTGTCCCGGCATTAACTGGATGTATTATGTGTATGGGAGTGGCAACGGCAAATAGTATTTTGGTGGTGAGTTTTGCTCGGCAAAATATGCTGGACGGCATGGATCCTGTGAGCGCTGCACTGGAAGCAGGAGGGACTCGTTTACGCCCTGTATTAATGACTGCATTAGCTATGATTATTGGTATGTTGCCAATGGCGTTAGGTCTTGGTGATGGTGGAGAGCAAAATGCGCCTTTAGGGCGAGCCGTGATTGGTGGATTGTCTTTCGCTACACTCGCAACCTTATTTTTTGTGCCGACTGTTTTTTGCATTATGCATAGTCGACAACGTCCTAAAGGATTGCAACATGTATAAGCAAATAAAAGCACACTATCAAACAGTGGTAAAGCGCCCGTTTTTTATCGCCTGTTATCTGTTTTTATTCTTAGTTCTTGGCATACTTTTTTCTCGGCATTTAGCAGCATTATCTCTGGATAAGCAAACCAATCGTAATGCTATAGCCAATGTCACGGTCATTTCCGCAAAAGCGACTTCGAAACATGAAAAAATTTATCTTCCAGGAAGTGCATTGGCATGGCATGAGGCGCCTGTTTTTGCTCGTACCAAGGGCTATCTAAAAGAATGGTATGTTGATATTGGGTATCGCGTTAAAAAAGGCGATTTACTAGCGGTGATTGCCCGACCTGAATTAGATGCTCAGTATGAGGAAGCGAAAGCCTATTTGAAAATGATTATTGCTCAAAATGACTTGGCTCAAATCACTGCGAAACGTTGGAATAATTTAGTAAGAACAGATTCAGTATCAAAGCAAGCAAATGATAATAAGACCTACGAGGCTGCATCATTGGCGGCTGAGTTAGTGAAAGCTCGGGCGAATCTTGAATATTTAACGGCGTTAGTTAGTTTTGAAAAAGTTATTGCTCCTTTTGACGGTACTATTTCATTACGCCAAACGGACATTGGTGCATTAATTAATATTGGTAGTAATCCTGCCGAAGCGCAGCCGTTATTTCGTATCGTTCAGTTAGACCGATTGCGTTTATATGTGAATATCCCACAAACTTATTCTTCTCGAATTACACCAGATATGCAAGTGACTATGCGGTTTGCTGAACATCCAGGTAAAACATTTCCGGCTAAATTAATCAAAACAGCGGATGCGATTAATCCAGTGACGTTGACATTACAAGCTGAATTTGAAGTACAAAATCAAGAGGAAGTTTTAATGCCGGGCAGTTATACAATGGTTGAGTTCACTATTACGAGTTATCCAAATAGTGTCATTCTACCGATTAATACCCTTATTTTTCGTGCCGAGGGGTTACAAGTAGCTGTGGTCAATAAAGATAATCGCATTGATTTGAGAAATATTACCATGGGAACAGATTTTGGAAGTGAAGTACAAATTAATAGTGGTATTTTACCTGGGGAGCGGATTGTGATTAATCCGTATGATTATATTCATCAGGGTGAATATGTTCATGTTATTGCGTAATAAGTCACACGTCTGGTCGAACCTCGTGAAACATTTCACTAGTTTTAGGAGATCCCTCGCTACGCTTGGGATGATGCTTTTTCTCACTGGATGTAATTTTGCTCCTCATTCTGAAAGACCAGTCATGCCTATTCCTAATCATTATAAAGAAGTAGATGCATGGGTTGAGGCTAAACCGCCGTTATCTCAATTGAAAGCAGATTGTCCTTGGTGGTATGTATTCAAAGACCCATCCCTTAATGATTTGGAGCAAAAACTTACCAAAAAAAATCCTAGCTTACAACTGGCGTATTCTCGCTTTCAAGAGGCACGTGCAATCACGCAAGCTGCTCGCTCACAATTATATCCAACACTATTTGCTGTAGGGACACAAACCAGGCAACAAAACTCTTATACAGTAGCAAATGTATATCAAGGTACATCCTTTTTATATAACACATCAGCAATACAAGCTTTATTATCTTATGAGGTTGATGTCTGGGGAGAAATTCGTAATACGGTTTCAGCCAGTGCTCACGCAGCGAGAGCGAGTCAATTTGAGTTGGCGGCTACCGAATTAAGCTTGCATGCAATGCTTGCGGATCTTTATTTTGAATTGAGGGCCGATGATGAAATACAGATTGCTTTGGATAGAATTGTCAAAGCGTATACACATGCTTTATATCTAGTTCATCAATTGCATATAGGTGGCGCGGTATCTGCATTTGAAGAAGATCAAGCCGTTAATCAACTCGAAAATGCAAAAACAAATGCAACCAATATGCGATTGCAACGTGCCGAGCTAGAGCATGCGATTGCGGTAATTATTGGAGAAATTCCAGCTAATTTTCATCTGCCAACGATGACGACACCGCTACATTTTGTTCCTATATCTCCTGATTTACCTTCAGTTCTTTTGGTGCGGCGACCAGATATTGCAGCAGCTTCGCAACACGTACGCTCGGCCAATGCAACCATTGGTATTGCTCGCGCAGCTTTTTTTCCAAGTGTGAATTTAAGTGCGATGACAGGGTATCAAAGTCAAAAAATATCGTCTTTATTTACGAACCCAAGTTTGATCTGGGCGCTTGGTCCACCATCACCATTGGGTATGATCTCACCACAAATTGCTCAGGTAGTGTTTGATGGGTATTATTTACAGGCTAATTTAAAGCGGGCCAAAGCCAATTATTATGCAGCGGTAAATAATTATCGTAAAACCGTATTAATAGCATTTCAAGAAGTAGAAGACAGCCTCGTTGCCACGCGGCGTTTAAATGAAGAGGTACAAACTCAGAAGGCAGCTACAGCTGCGGCATTTCGTGCATTGTATCAAGTAAGGCAGCGTATGAAAGATGGCATGGATACGTATCTTGGTGTTGTCGATACTGAAAACCAAGCATTACAAGCAAGAATCGCTCTTATTCATTTAAAAACAAATAGACAATTAGCTAGTATTCACCTGATTAAAGCGCTAGGCGGTGGCTGGCGAATTAAAGAGGCGATGAAATATCCGATTTAACTTTAGAAGAATGTTAATGGCGATAGAAATCTACTAGTCATCAATACTAATCTATTTTTGATTTTATTGCACTTAAATGATACAATATGTTTTTATTATCATAATCAATGGTGTAAACATGCAAAATAGAGCGGATATTGTTATTACGACTAAGGATAAACAAGCGGTTATTGATATTTTTAAAAAATTGGAATATCTGTCTCTCCATTCGTTTTCAAAGGTATGGGATATTTTAGGAAGTGATCAGACGTTGGAAGAAAAAAAGCACCTTTTAGCTAGACATGGATCAATTGTAACCAAGCTTAATGACCAAGTTAATGTCCTTTTAACTAAACAAATTAAGTTAATTAATGAGAGTGACAGCCCTATCAATGGAATTAATTTACCAATTAAATTTAAAAAAATACTCTATGGGCGAGGAGCTAAAGTTTTTCAAGTCACCCAAGAAGAGTTTGATACTCTGAATTATAAACATGATTCAGTCGGCACCTATGCTGAATATGCACAAGGTCTCTATGCAAAATTATCTGCGAGATATATGTCTGCAACCACAAAAAGTGGTGTTTTTGTTTCGGTAAAAGGGACGGGGCAGTTATATTATTTGAACCCCAGTGATAGGGAGACCCCTTACGTTTCCATTATTACTAAGGAAGAATTTAAGTCATATGCAAACAGTAATCCCAGTGTTTTTTATATGGATGACAATCAGTTAGATGAATACATTGGTTTTGACAAATTATCCACAGTTGTTAACCGTAAGATTAGCTGGTCAAAGCTGTACTCCAATACTAATCACAACCTAGTTTATGGCGTCTTGGAATCTCTTTTGTTCAAGAATCAATTTGTTTCTTTTATAACCGATACGTACAGTAGTATTTTGACGAACATTGAAAACCTATTGATTTTGTTTATAGTACGCAATGAATCTGATTTGAGCGGGGAGAAGATGAAGGCTGCAGCCTTATTTAATCTCATCCTTGTTGTATTAAAAGCAGCTATTGTTGTTGGTGTCGCGTTTGCATTGATGGCGTTATTCGCATCCAACCCAGTAGGTTTGTCATTTATGGCTGCATTGGGTTTAAGTTTTTTTGCAATACTGGCCGCAGAGATAGTAAGAAGCTTTTTTTTAGATCGTGGAACAACGCCATTATGCCTAACAACGCTTGAAGGTCTTACCGACTCTGTAGTTATGTCAGATAAGGCTCATAAACTATTAGCCATCGACATTGAGCGAACTATAGCGCCTTCGTCGGGAAGATCATGCTTTGGGCTATTTCCAGATAGTCGTATTACTCAGATATATCAGACAGTAAACCCAGCCCCTGGAACACAAATTTTGAACCAAGGAGCGGGATAACTTAAAATACGTTGTCAAATAAATCAATTTATTATATTGTGGCATCTTCCAGCGTTATCGTAAGAAACTATAGACAACAGGATGTCACTTATTATGAATAAACTAATGGCTATATCAATGTTTACTTTTGTATCAATTGCTCAAGCAGGTACGATGGGACAAACATCCCCTTTAGTCACCCCATATCTTGGTTTGGAAGGTTCCTACACCTGGAATCAAATTGGCATTAGATATCTTAATAATTATCAAACGCCGGTGAGTAAGAATGGCTGGGGTGGACGACTTTCCGCTGGTGTCACGCGCTCTTATAAAGAAAGGTTTAGCTTAATGGCTGAGCTCGGTGGCGGATATTATGGTCATACCCGGACATCATTGGTGGCTGGTGGTATGAGTAATACAACTAATTCGATTGATGGGTATGATTTTCTGATTGGTGGAATCTATCATCTAGATCATTTCCGTTTAGTTGGTGGCGCAGGATTTATGGTACAAAATAACCGTTATAAATTGACTATCAATAGAGCGGAAACAGTACCAGGTGGTAATGTTGTAGGGCTCACGATAATTGAGGAGAATAGCACTCAAGTTCTTCCTGAATTGAAAATAGGTGGAATTTATAATGTATATCAAAATATTGACTTATCCCTTACCTATATGCATGTTTTTGGCTCTAGCTTAGAAGCTCAGACTAATCAATTAGTAACGTCTACCATTTCTTTTAAAAATAGCCTGGCAAACTTTCAAAATCCAACCTTAGATTCGGTTCTTTTAGGTCTTCGTTATAATTTTGTTTAAACTTTGTGATTTAAGAAATATCCTCAGAGGCTGTTGACATCTGCGTTCCTCGGCAGAGCGTCTATTAGTAGTTGTCAACGGAATCTAATTTAAGTCGTATGTTGATTGCTTGGATGAAAAGGGTGTGCATGGAGTTGGAATCGAATCATGCGTTAAAGATTACGTTTCTTGGGGGAACTGGTCGCCTCGGAAAGGTATTACTCACGCGTTTTGCTCGTGCTGGTTTTCGTACATTCTTGGCCTCTCGGTTGCTATCTCACGGGGAAGAGACTGCGCGTAAAATAAACAATCAAATCATTCCCAAATACGCTATTCAAGCATGCAGTTATTCTGAGGGGGTTATGCAGGGGGATATTATTTTTATGACAATACCGTATCCCGCATCCACTGCTATTGCACAGTCATTAAATGAATTATTGCAACACAAATTACTCGTTGACACCACTGTCCCTGTTACAACGAAGGGAAGATTGGTCTATGAATCAGCTGTAGCTAAAACACAAAAGTTTCTTGGTGAGCATGTACGAGTTGTCTCTGCATTTCAAACTATCTCAGCAACATTATTAGCCCAAGAACAATCAGCGATAGATTCGAATGTCCTGGTGACGGGTAACGATCTTTTGGCATGTGATCGAGTTATTAATCTTGCTCATTTCATTGGTTTAAAAGGCGTCTATTGTGGCAATCTCGATCATTCTTTAACGACTGAAAATCTTGCGATCACGTTAATGCAGATTAATCGCCATCATCATACGTCTACTGCTGGAGTAAATCTTTTATTATGACTTCGTCCTCGGTTCAATTAACAGCGCTTCCTAATATTCCCCTTGTTCTGCCTGGAGATAATCTGGTTGAACTAATCCAAAACGGATGTGCTGATGCAGGTATTTGCATGCAAGCAGGAGATATTCTTGTTTTAGCACAAAAAATTGTTTCAAAAGCGGAGAGACGCGAGGTATTGCTCAGTACCGTAAAAGTATCGCCCAAAGCGGTCGAATTAAGTGAAATATTAAATAAGGATCCGCGTTTAATTGAATTGATTTTGAGTGAAACAAAAAAAATCATTCGGTGTACGAAAGGCAATAAAGATACGAATGAAGCAGGGCATCTCATCGTCCGTCATCGATTAAATCATATTCTCGCCAATGCAGGTATTGATATGTCGAATATTGCGCATGAAGGGGGAGATGATCGTGCCTTGTTATTACCTTTGGATCCTGATGCAACTTGCGAACAGATAGCGCAATTAATTTATCAGCAAAACCAAGTGCATGTGGGCGTTATTATTAATGATAGTTTAGGACGGCCATGGCGAAACGGTGTAGTCGGTGTAGCGCTTGGTGTTTCAGGGGTGCCTGCATTATTAGATTTACGTGGACAACCCGATATTTTTGGACGATCGCTGAAAACCAGTACGATTGGTTTTGCGGATGAAATTGCTTCCGCTGCCTCGTTGATCATGGGCCAAAGCAATGAAAAACAACCTATCATCCACATTCGTGGACTTCGTTACACACCAGCAAATGCGACCATACAAGAATTGATGCGACCGGAGCACAAGGATTTATTTCTATGATTCATGAAGAAGAGGAGTCTGGGACATGATCATTGCTTTGACAGGAGGGGTTGGCGGCGCCAAGCTAATTCATGGTTTAGCGGCTGTTTTGTCACCTGATGAGCTAACGATTGTTGTTAATACTGGCGATGATTTTAAGTATTTGGGACTTTCGATATCTCCTGATTTAGATTCGGTTATGTATAATTTGGCTGGCATTAATAATACTGAATCTGGCTGGGGCGTTGCCGGAGAGACATGGAATGTAATGCAGGCAATGTCTCATTTAAAAACTGAGAATTGGTTTCAGCTGGGTGATAAAGATTTAGCGACACATCTTGAAAGGAGTCGCTTATTGCAAGATGGAAAAACATTGTCCGAAGCGACGGAGCATCTGTGCGGGGCTTTCAAGCTAAAACATACATTAATTCCCATGACAGATGCGGTTGTGAAGACCTACATTAATACGCACACTACACGGCTTGATTTTCAAGATTATTTTGTTAAATTTCAATGCGAGCCGATTATTCAATCGATTGTTTACGAAGGAGCTGATTTCGCAAAGCCTAGTCCTGCATTTTTGCGCGCATTGATAGCTCCTCGACTGGAGGCTATTGTCATTTGTCCTTCCAATCCGATGTTAAGTATTGCTCCAATTTTAGCGATAAGAGAAGTTAAAGAAATTATCATGAAAAGAAAAATTCCCGTTATTGCTTTATCTCCTTTGATGCATCACAAGGCATTCAAGGGCCCGACTGTTAAAGTGATGAATGAATTAGGATTTGAAGCCTCAGTGATTGGCATTAACACTTACTATCGTTCTTTTTTAACAACACTTATGATTGATCCGGTTGATATCGGATATGTTCAATCACTACAATCTTCAGGGTTAAAGGTCGCGGTGAAGGATATTTCCTTGGATACGCCAGACAAATGCATTGCGATGGCTCATGAAATTCTCCGTTTAGTGAGCCATGCTTGATGAGTTTGTGGATAGTTTTACCAGTAAAGCCTTTTTCTGAAGGAAAATCGCGGCTTGCTACGCGATTAACACCTCAGCAACGCTATGATTTAAATAAGTATTTATTCACCTTTGTACTCGATATCGCTCAGAAATTTCTACCACAGCGCGTGCTAGTTATTAGTCGCTGCCAGTCTGTTTTATTGATGGCAAAACAATTTGCGGCGCAGACCCTAACTGAAAAGGCTCCATTTGGCTTAAATACGGCCCTTACACAGGCAAATCAGTGGCTAAAAAATAAATCAGCAACCCATTTGCTGATCATACCTACTGATTTACCAAACTTAACAATGCATGATTTAACATCATTGATTCCTTCGCAATCCGGACACGTCCTGATCGCAAGAGATAGGGTAAAACAAGGAACTAATGCGCTATACCATCCTGTTGCACCTAATCTCCGATATCAGTTTGGTGAAGGAAGCTGCTCGCGTCATGTCATTGAGGCACATAAGGCCGGTTTACAAGTCACGTTTAACGATAATCCCATTCTTGCGTTTGATCTGGATACGCCAGCTGATTATGCTGAATGGACAGCAGAAGGGCGATCTTTATGACTTTATTTTCTGATAAAGAAATCTTGGATATGGCGTACAACACCTCCTTAAGCTCTTTGCTTGAGACCGCGTCGTTGCTACGAGATCAAGGACATGGCCAGATCATTTCATACTCCAAAAAAGTATTTATCCCTCTTACATACCTTTGCCGGGATGTTTGCCATTATTGTACTTTTGCTAAAACACCTAAATTTATTAAATCAGCGTATCTTTCGCCAGAGGAAGTGTTGTCTATTGCAAAAGCTGGGGTGCGAGCGGGCTGCCATGAAGCATTATTTACCCTAGGTGATAAACCAGAATTACGGTACCGCGCAGCTCAGGATGAGCTTAAAAAACTGGGATATAGTTCGACTATCCATTATTTAGAAGCGATGTGTAAATTAGTTTTGCAGGAAACTGAGTTATTACCTCATGTTAATCCAGGAATTATGACAGAAGACGATTTACAACGTTTACGAAAATGCTCTATCTCGCAAGGAATTATGCTCGAAAGTTCTGCGCAGCGATTATGTGAACGGGGAGGCCCCCACTTTGGGTCGCCTGACAAAAATCCAACGGTTCGCCTTAAAACAATTCGAGATGCTGGTATTCAAAAAATCCCATTCACCACTGGAATTTTGATAGGGATTGGTGAAACTCGGGATGAACGAATTATGTCTCTTCTGTCATTAAGAGCGTTACATCAAGAATATGGGCATTTGCAGGAAATAATCGTTCAAAATTTTCGCGCAAAAAAAAATACAAAAATGGCGAATTCACCAGAGCCTGATTTGGATGATTTTTTATGGACAATTGCACTAGCTCGAATTATTTTTGGCCCCTCGATGAATATTCAGGCCCCGCCTAATTTAAGTCCTGAGACCTATAGCAGGCTCATTGAGGCAGGCATAAATGATTGGGGTGGTATTTCTCCTGTAACACCAGATCATGTTAATCCAGAAGCGGCTTGGCCAGAAATTACTCGGTTAGAAGCAAATACGGCATTAGCGGGTAAGACATTAGTTCAGCGATTAGCATCTTATCCACGTTATTGCCAAGAAGCATTTACATGGCATACGCCGGAGCTTGCCACTCGTATTTTGCGTTTAACGGATACCGAAGGTCTCGTTCGGGCTGATTCTTGGTCTCCAGGTGTCACTGATGTAAAGCCGCCAGTAGTCTACTCCAATGAGTATAATATTGGGCATAAATCACAGATTGGAACAATTCTTGATGGCGTTTTAGATTTCAACAAAGAATGGAATGAAGAGGACATTGTTCAATTATTTCGAGCTTATGGCCCTGATCTTAATCTCGTGTGTCACACAGCGGATCAATTACGTCAGCAAGTGAATCAGGATATTGTACGCTACGTGGTAAATCGTAATATTAACTATACTAACGTTTGTTACTATAAATGTAAGTTTTGTTCTTTTTCAAAGGGAAAAACCAGCGAGTTTCTCCGAGACGCGCCCTACGTTCTTAATATAGAAGAGATTACTCGACGTGCCACAGAGGCTTGGAATAGGGGAGCTACAGAGGTTTGTTTACAAGGAGGGATTCATCCCAACTATACGGGCGAGACTTATTTGGAAATTTGTCGTGCGATACGTTCCGCTCTGCCTCATATTCATATCCACGCATTTTCCCCTTTGGAGATATGGCAGGGAGCGCATTCACTCAATATACCGATTGGTGAGTTTTTAATGCAATTACGCCAAGCTGGATTAAACACATTGCCAGGGACTGCAGCAGAAATTCTTTGTGATGATATTAGACAAACGTTGTGTCCCGACAAAATTAATAGCGCCCAGTGGCTTTCAGTCATGGAAAGTGCCCATTCTGTGGGTTTAAAAACAACAGCAACTATTATGTTTGGCCACATGGAGCAAACACGCCATTGGGCACAACATTTGCTTAAAATTAGAGCTCTTCATATTAAAACTGGGGGTTTTACCGAATTTGTTCCACTGCCGTTCATTCATATGAAAACACCTTTATATAATAAAGGCTTGTCACGTAAGGGGCCAACTTTTAGAGAGGTTATATTAATGCATGCGGTTTCTCGTCTTGTTTTGCATCCTCATATTACTAATATTCAAGCGTCCTGGACAAAATTAGGTGATGAGGGTGTTAAATACTGTCTACAAGCAGGAGTAAATGATTTAGGTGGTACGCTCATGAATGAAAGTATTTCTAAAGCCGCAGGAGCACAACATGGTCAAGAGATGTCTCCGGAAAAAATGGATGCCATTATTCGTTCCATTGGGCGACATCCAGAACAACGAACAACACTGTACCAAAAGCCAAGCATGGTTCAAACAGTAGGAAGTTATGCGGCCGCACCCCTGCAAACGGCCCTTACAACACCGAAGACCTCTGACACAAAAAAAAGAGAAGGCTCGTGTCAATGAATATGTTGATAAATGGATTTAAAATTACCCTTGCGTGTTTGCTAGGTTTTTGGATTGGAAAACAATGGCTTCATTTACCTTTTACTCAATTAACTATCATCTCTACTTTACTGGTGATGATAGGTGAAGAAAATTTTGGCAGTACGCTTAAAAAATCCTGGCGTCGTTTATCAGGAGCGATGTTTGGAGCGTTTGTTGCTTTGTTTGCACTTCTCTTTTGGGATATTAATCCATGGTATAACGAGCTCATTTTAAGTGTACTGATATTTGGGTTTGCAATTCTGATTAATGGATCAAAAAAATACCAGGCAAGTGGTATTTTTGGTGCCTTGACCTTAGTTAGCATCCTGTTGAGCAATAGCCCAAATATCGACACTGTGAAAATACGTTTATTCCAAGTTTTTTTAGGAGTTATTAGTGCACTCGTGGTTTCTATATGTATCCGACCCATGCACACTCAAGATCTTTTAAAAAAACTATTGTCTCAGTCACTGTTGCAATTGAATGAGTTGTATCAAATAAATTTTTGTGGTCTGCAGACAAACGCCTATTTGCAAAACCCTTATAAATTTGAAACAAAAATATTAAAATCATTTGGAGATCAGGAGCGATTACTTCAGGGTTCAATGATGACAGCTGCTGTTAAAAAAAATACTACGGCGCTTTATCAGCAAATTATTTTATGTGAGCGAGGGCTTTTTCGAGGTACTTTGTTTTTGAGCCGAGTTAGCAAATTGAATGCGCAAGAAAATGTGAATATTCATTTACAGGATGTCATTCAAACTTTTCATCGCGTCATTTCTGAGTTTATTGTAGAGCTCATAAATTATTTGAAAATACCACCTAATGATTCGATATGGAAAACGCGTTTAGAATCTGCGTTAGATGAATTGAAAGCAGATCTGGTTGTGAGGGGACAAGAACCAGCCACTCAGCAAGCCGTCTATTTTTATACATATATTGGTTGTTGCCAATATATTTGCCATGAATTAGAAACGCTTGTTGTATTGATAAGTCAATTGTCTATTCTGGATCACAAAGTCTCCAAGAGCGTGCCGATAACACGCTCAGTTTTTTAATAAGCTCGAGTTAAGAAGTTAGATTGAATCATTTCTGAATAGGATGCCATATTTACTTTGGTGTTTGTTGCTGCACACAAGGATACAATTTAGTTACGCCTATTAAAGCTACTTGTGAGACCGTCATGCTGTTTTTGTCACTTTGCTGACTAGATATCTCTCTATACGTTTGTTGAATCAATTCGTTTAGCATCATGCCATTTAGATGAACGCTAGGCGGTAGGCAAAATAATGGCGCGCCTTGGCGTGTTGAGGTGTCATTTGCTAACATTAGGCTTTCACCTACGCTTTCACTAGTCAATATAAGAATATTACGTGCCGATCGCGCCCAGGCTTGTGATTCAGGATCCGCTTTCATTTCCATTTGTGGAATATTTTTTACGATGTTCATGTAGTGATCTATAGTATCCGCATGGATTGGTGCTATAAAAAATACAGTTAGTAGGCTCAATAAAACAATTCGTTTGGATAAAGCGTATATCATGTTAAAATCTCGTTGTTATTAGATTAAACCGCATGTGGTGTGATCCAATTAAATTTAAATGCTAAAAATAGAAAAATAAATAAGCTTAAAGATAATGCAATTCGCCAGGTAAGCGCTTTTACAGTACGTTTAGATTGCCCTTTATCGCGAACGAGGAAAATAAGCCCGCTTCCAAGGGAGCCGATAATAACTAACATGACAATGACAATAAAAATTTTAGTGAGCATTTTTTACTCTATGGTTGGGTCATTTTATAAGGTTTTCGATGTTTAGTTTAACTTGTTTTAATCGGAGTTTCACGCCTTCTTGGCGAATGTTTTTATTAACATGTATTACGGTAGCATTATTTGTCCGATTAGGATTATGGCAATTAGAGCGTGCTGATGAAAAAAAACAATTGTTGACGTTATTTCAACACCAATCAAATCAACCCCCTATAGCATGGGATGCGCAAGATAATTTACCAAAACAATATCAACTATTAAAAGTAAAGGGACATTTTTTACCAACGACTTTGCTGCTAGATAATCAACATTATCAACATCAATTTGGTTATGATGTGTTGTCGCCTTTCATATTATCAGATGGTTCTGTTGTCCTAATAGATAGAGGATGGATTAAAGCCGAACAGCAACGCACTCACTTGCCTAAAATCGAGGTACCAGCTGAGGAAATTCAACTGACGGGAAGTGTTTATTATCCCTCCACCAAACATTGGCTGTTAGGTCCAGCGCTAGAGGAAAAACGAGCAACGATGGCAATTGTTGAATTAGTTGATGTTTCTCTTATTAGCCATTTTTTGCATAAATCAGTATATCCGTTTATTATTCGCCTAAATCCAGCTGAGGCACATGGTTATGTGCGTGAATGGGCGATCGTATCGATGCCTCCCACGCGACATTATGGGTACGCTGTGCAATGGTTTGCAATTGCTGGCGTAATTATTATTTTATTTATTGGATTAAACCTGAAGAAGAAATCATGAAAACATCGCGTCGTTCATTAAAGCTTATTCTGTTGGTGGTCTTGTTTGCTGCTCCCAGTCTGTTTGCGTATCTATTTTATTGCCATCCAAACTGGTTGATGAGTACACCAACTAATCGAGGTACCTTAGTTCGTTCTACTCCCATCTTAAAGTCGATGGATCAAAGTAAACATTGGCGCCTGGTTTGGTGGAATCCTACTGCATGCACCAATAAATGCATGGCTCAGATGGATCAGTTGGCGCGAATTCGATTGGCATTAGGGCGACGCCTATATCATGTTGATTCATACCTTTTATTGAGCGCAAGTGAACCATTGTTATCCAAAGAGCAAAAAAAAATACTACATGATAACGATAGTAATGTGTTAATATTGCCCGCTGATGCGGAAATGGATCGCACAGTTTTAGGGGGACAATCGGCGTTTTATATCGTTAGTCCAGAAAATGCGATTATATTAATGTATCCCTCAACTAGCCAACCGGATGATTTATTTCAAGATATTAAACAATTGGTAAAAGATAAATGAAAGTGATTCGTTTTGTAACAACAATTGCGGTTGTATTAGCCTTTTTTGTCGTGATGTTAGGCGCGTTCACCCGTTTGACGGATGCAGGGTTAGGCTGCCCTGATTGGCCTGGTTGTTATGGTCGTTTGGTCTTGCCATCGGGTTCTCAAGCGTTAGCTCAAGCACAGCAGGAGTATCCTTATACTCCCATTGAGTCACGCAAAGCCTGGACTGAAATGGCGCATCGGTATGCGGCTGGGACGTTAGTTCTTTTGGTTATGATTATTGTTATCGAAGCATTTCGGCAACGTACAATTCCTCGGCTGATACCCATTGTGTTGATTTTGTTGATTGGATTTCAAGCGGCATTAGGCATGTGGACTGTGACATTGAAATTGCTACCCATCGTGGTTATGGGGCATTTGTTAGGTGGTATGTTAATTTTTGCTAGCCTTTGTTATTTTCGCTGGCAGGTGAGCAACGTGAAACAAGCTAATCTATCAGGGTGGCGCTTTTGGATTCATCTCGGTTTAATTATTGTTTTTTGCCAAATTGCTTTGGGTGGCTGGGTCAGTGCAAATTACGCAGGAGTGGCCTGTATTGGTTTCCCTCAGTGTAACGGTCAATGGTTGCCAAAATTAGATTTTAGTACTGGCTTTCAGTTATTTTCATCAGTTGGTGCAAATTATCAGGGTGGTCTTTTAGATAATGATAGTCGAATTACCATTCATATGATTCATCGCTTAGGTGCGGTTGTGACGTTGGTTTATTTGTTGTCGTTAACAAGCCTAATCACTTGGCGTATAGCGATTCCATCGATTCGGAACGTCGGACTTATTGTTATGATGTTGGTGTGTCTTCAATTTGGATTAGGCATCGCAAACGTTATTTATTTGCTACCTTTAAAAGTGGCTGTAGCTCATAATGGGGTTGCTGCATTGTTATTCGCTTCATTACTGAGTTTACGCTATCTTGTTGCCAAAGGAGGCCAATATGCTCGCCAGCGTCCTTAAACACTCCTCTTCTTGGCGTGATTATTTAGAATTATGTAAACCCCGTGTGGTTGCGTTAATGTTATTAACCGTTGTTGTAGGTATGTTTCTTGCGGCGCCGGGTTGGGTTCCCATCTCACTTTTGCTAAATAGTTTACTTGGGATTGGATTATGCGCAGGCAGTGCCGCGGCAATTAATCATTTAGTGGATCGCCGTATCGATCAATTGATGGCTAGAACAAAAAAAAGACCTATAGCAAGAGGGCGTGTATCCGTATCGCAAGCATTATGGTTTGCTGGCGTCATGGGTATAAGTGGTTTAGTCATTCTAGGTTGTTTTGTGAATGGATTAACGGCTATTTTAACGTTTATCACACTCATTGGTTATGCAGGTATATACACTGGTTACTTAAAACGAGCAACGCCACAAAATATCGTGATTGGAGGCTTGGCTGGAGCTGCTCCGCCGCTACTAGGTTGGACATCGGTAACCAATCAATTAGACCCACAGGCGTTGTTATTAGTATTGATTATCTTTACTTGGACTCCGCCTCATTTTTGGGCATTAGCAATTTATCGTTTTGAAGATTATCAACATGCGGAAATTCCCATGTTGCCAGTTACTCATGGTATTCGATACACCAAATTAAGCATTCTGTTATATACAATTTTATTGGTAGTCGTTAGTGTGTTGCCGTTTGCAGTTGGTATGAGTGGGATGGTTTATCTGTGTGGCGCTCTCGCGTTAGGTGCGCGCTTTTTATATTGGGCTATTGTGTTATTACGCAGTGAGAAACTAGTCGTAGCAATGCAAACGTTTCGTTTTTCGATTATCTATTTGATGATATTGTTTGTATTGTTATTAGTTGATCATTATTTGATGGGGATGTGATGTTGCAATCTAAAAATCGTATTGTATATACGGTTGCTGTTTTATTGGCTATCGTAGCGTGTGTTCTTGGTTTATATGTTGCTCAACAAATGCATCATACTAAACAACCGATTGATAAAAGTCTGTTTCACGGGACGTTGTTGGATACACCTCGCGAAGTCAAAGCGTTCGAGTTAACGGGCACAGATCATCAACCCTTTAATAATAACAGCCTGAATCATCAATGGACGATGCTTTTTTTTGGTTTTACTCATTGTGGGTCTATGTGTCCTACAACGATGGCCGAACTGGGCAAAACATATCGTTTGTTAGAACAAAAAGGTGCTCAGATTTTACCGCATGTAGTGATGATTTCACTTGATCCGGAACGAGATGACCTCGAGCGTTTAGATCATTATGTTCATGCATTTGATAAACATTTTTATGGTGCAAGAGGGGAAGATCAATCGATTCATGCAATGACGCGTGACATGGGCATTGCATATGCTAAAATTACACGTAGTGGATCAAATGATTCATCCCAAGAAGACGATATCGAGCATACCGGAGCTGTCATGCTTTTTAATCCACAAGGACATTTGGTAGCATTTTTTACTAATCCTCATCATGCTGAGGATATTGCTAGCGACTTTTTGTTATTGATTAAAGGAAATACAACGACATGAAAATAGCCATATTGGCGACTAATCCAAATTTATATTCTCATAAGCGACTGGTGGAAGCTGGGGTTCAAGCTGGTCACACTGTGAATATTATAAATCCATTGAATTGTTATATGAATGTGGCGGTATCCAGTCCAACAGTTCATTATCGCGGTGGCGAAGCATTAGAGCATTTTGATGCGGTTATTCCTCGCATTGGTGCTTCCAATACCTTTTATGGCACAGCGGTTTTACGTCATATGGAAGCGATGGGAATGTATGCATTGAACGAGTCGCTAGCTATTGCGCGCTCACGTGATAAATTTCGTTCATTGCAATTATTAGCACGTAAGGGCATCCCCATGCCTCTGACAGGCTTTGCTCAATCACCAGATAATACGGAAGATTTGATTCGTATGGTAGGTGGTGCGCCATTAGTGATTAAATTATTAGAAGGCACGCAAGGGAAGGGTGTCATTCTGGCTGATAGTCATCAATCCGCTGTCAGTATTATTAATGCATTTAAAGAAATGAGTGCTAACATCCTTGTGCAAGAGTTTATTCAAGAATCTCGAGGTACTGATATTCGTTGTTTGGTGATCGGTGATAAGGTTGTTGCTGCGATTAAACGACAAGCCAAAGAAGGTGAATTTCGCGCAAACGTTCATCAAGGTGGCCAAGCGATGAAAGTAAAATTAACCTCAGAAGAACGACGGATTGCTGTCGCTTCAGCTAAAGCGATGGGTTTAAAAGTTGCTGGAGTTGATATTGTTCGCTCGAATCATGGTCCTCTCGTTTTGGAAATTAATTCGTCACCTGGTCTAGAAGGTGTTGAGCGCGCGACTCAGATTAATATTGCGGGCAAAATCATCCAATATATTGATAAACATGCAAAACCAAGCTGCATGAATAAACGGTTTCACGGTTGAGTAAATAACTGGAGAAAATGATAGCCATGTATTTGGATAAAATAAATAGTCTTTCTCCAGCAGCAATTCACATTATTGCTGATAAAGGAACCGAATACCCTCAAACCAGCTCCTATAATACTGTTTTGACTCAAGGTACCTATTTGTGTCGACGTTGTGGCCTAGCCTTATTTCGTGCGCATAGTCAGTTTAGCGCGGGTTGTGGATGGCCTAGTTTTGATGACTCAATCGCTACACATGTTAAACAACTCCCCGATAGTGATGGATATCGCACTGAAATTCAATGCGGTCGATGTGATGCGCATTTAGGCCATGTATTTGTTGGCGAACAATTTACATCGAAAAACCTACGTCATTGTGTCAATGGTGTGGCAGTTGATTTTGTAACCGACGAAACCGTGTTAGATACTGAAGAAGCGATTGTAGCAGGGGGGTGCTTTTGGGGAGTAGATTACTATTTAAAGCAACTTCCAGGAGTCTTGGCAGTAGAGGCGGGCTATACGGGAGGCGATGTAAGTGAGCCCACTTATAACCAAGTATGTCAACACGATACGCGACATTTGGAGGCGGTTCGTGTGCTGTTCGATCCTAAGAAAACAAGCTATCATGCTGTTTTAAAACGATTTTTTGAAATCCATGATCCTACTCAACAAAACGGCCAAGGACCAGATATTGGTTCGCAGTACCGAAGCGCTGTGTTTTATTATAATCAAAAGCAACACGACGATGTTATGGATTTAATCCAACAATTAAAAAAGAATGGTTATGCTGTTGCAACTGAGATTCGGGAAGTCCAAACGTTTTGGCCCGCAGAAGATTATCATCAAGATTATTATACAAAACACGCTAAAATTCCTTATTGCCACCAGCCTATAGCGCGTTTTGATATCGATAACAGTCATATATCCCCTTTGAGTTAACAAGCACGCACGTAATAAAAGCTATTTAGGAGCTAAAATGAAAACATTAACTAAAGCAATGCAAGATGCCATTACACCTTCAATAGCATTAGATCTATTGCAAAAAGGCAATCAACGCTTTGTAGACAATCTAAAAATAAACCGTAATTTATTGCAACAAGCTAATGAAACATCCGACGGACAACATCCATTTGCTGTGATTTTAAGCTGTATTGACTCTAGAACGTCTGTTGAATTGATTTTTGACCAAGGTTTGGGGGATGTGTTTAGTGTTCGAATTGCTGGCACTATTATTAATGAAGATATTCTTGGAAGTCTTGAATTTGGCTGTAAAGTAGCTGGGGCAAAAATTATAGTAGTTTTAGGCCATACTAAATGTGGTGCGGTAAAGGGAGCATGCGATCACATAGAAATGGGTAACCTGACAACTTTACTAAGAAAAATAGAGCCTGCAGTTATTGCGGAAAAAACTGTTACTGAGAATCGAACTTCACTTAATGAACAATTTGTGGAGAAAGTGGCGGCTATTAATATAAGAAAAACAGTGAACGCAGTCATGGAAGGTAGTCCTATTTTAAGGGAAATGATTAATAATGGCACATGTGGGATTGTTGGGGGCAATCATGATATTTCAACAGGTGAAGTATCTTTTTATGATGATACCCTGCTAGGTTTTTTTAAGGATAAATCGGATGTTTAGCACGCTCTGAAAACAGAAGCAAACACAGATCTAAATTTTATAGGGTAAAACTGGTGGTATGGACCCTTGCACATTATGACAAGCTTCATAATGTGCAAGAATGAAATTGTTACGTTCATTCAACCAAAGTGGTGGGATCCATACCATTAGTCCTGGGGTGGTTAGTGTTTGCTCTTATCCTCACCTAATAACCAGCTAACATTTACTTCCAACTCTTGAGATAACAATTTTAACAGATCATCATCTGGCCGAATGTTGCCATTTAATATGCCCTCGGATTTAAATCGAGGCGTTTTAAATGTTTTTGAAAACGTTTCGACGCGTTCATTAAAATGCTCTGGCATGCCAATCGCATTTAATTCATTATTTAATCGTTCTGAAAATGTTCGGTTAGTCATGATAGTCTCTCCCAAAAGCATATGCCTCTGAGTTTTATATAGCACAAAAAACACAAGTTGCAAATTTTAAGGTCTTTATTTTGTAATGATCCGAATAATAGCATCTACCCATCGATCATTATCATTTAGAGCTGGAATCAGAGTCAGCTTTTCTCCACCAAGTTTCTGCCATGCTATACCCGCACGCATCCCAATTTCTTCGAGGGTTTCTAAACAATCAGTAACAAAAGAAGGACATGCAACAGCTAGTCGTTTGATGCCTTGCTGTGCCAATTGGGGTAATAAAGTATCGATGTAAGGAGTTATCCATGGTGTTCTACCTAATCTAGATTGAAATCCTGTACTAAAGCGATTAGGTGTTAATTGCAACTGTTCAGCAATTAGATGAGAAGTTTGAAAGCATTGTGCTCGGTAACAGGCTAGATTGGTATTAGACTGTGACGGGGCCGGACACGCGTTGGTACAGACGGTTTCGCAGCCTGATTGCTGAATATGCCGCTCCGGTAATCCATGATAACTGAATAATAGGTGATCGTGATCTGCCAAAAAAGGTCTAATTAGTTCTACTTCTGCTTCAATAAAAGCCGGGTGTTGGTAAAAGTCACGTAGGATATGTAAAGAAGGAAAAATGCGTTCAGATTTTATGGTGTGTAAAACATGTTCAATAGAAGAGCCAGTGGCGGCAGACGAATATTGCGGATAAAGCGGTAATACAGTGATTTCTTCGCAGGATTTCAACTGGTTTAAAGCGTTCAGCAAATTAGGCTCTCCGTAACGCATACTGAGGGCAACCGTATATTTTTCGCCAAGCTGATTTTGTAACTTTGTGCGTAATAGTTCGCTGAGATAGCGTAATGGCGACCCATTTTTTGTCCAAATTGCTTGATAAGCATGTGTTGTTTTTCCAGTGCGAAAGGGCAGTATAACGCCATATAATAAAAGGTAGCGCAGGGCAGCTGGTAGTTCAATGACGCGTTTATCTGCTAGAAATTCACGCAGATAGCGTCTGACGGAAGTAGAGTCAGGATTACTTGGCGTTCCTAAATTGATTAGTAGCAAACCTTTTTTCATGGATGTAATCCTTTGATTTTATTATATTTTATCTGGCGTTAATCTTTGGTTAGTAGGGTCTATTGACAATTCATTCCCACAAAGCCGCGGTACGTTGAAATATGAATTGTCAACAGACCCTAGAAAATTTAAATCGTTTATCCAACTAATTTTCCCGATTTTATAATCTGTTGGCAATAATTGATAGAAGGATTATAAACAATATCATTGATATTATCAGTGGACCAAAGGACCAAATCGGCTTTTTTTCCAATGGTAATACTGCCTAATTCGTGATGTAGATTCAATGCCTGTGCCGCGTGGATTGTTACTGCCAGCCAAGCCTCTTCAATGCTTAATCCGAATAAAACACAAGCCATGTTCATCATCAAGGGTAATGTCAAAAAGGGAGACGAGCCTGGGTTGGCATCTGTTGCAATAGCAATCGGAATCTGATGTTTTCTTAATGCATCAACAGGAGGCTTTTGTGTTTCTTTTAAAAAATAAAATGCGCCGGGGAGTAAAACAGCGACTGTTTTTCCATTTCGCAACTTATCGCAATCCTCAGGCGCTAGGCATTCTAAATGATCTACTGACGTTGCTTCAAAGCGAGCAGCAAGTAATGCACTTTTTTGATCTGTTAATTGTTCAGCATGTAATTTTAATAAAAAGCCATACTGTGTTGCCGCCTTAAATAAACGTTCGACTTGTGATGGACTAAATGCAATTTTTTCACAAAATGCATCAACAAAGGTGGCTAATTTTTCTTTAGCAATACATGGCATGACCGTTGAAATAATATAGTCTATATAGGCTTCTTTATCGTGTTTATATTCAGGAGGCGTGGTATGTGCACCTAAAAATGTGGTTACTACGGTCATTGGTAAAATGGATTCGAGTGATTGAGCAACTTTTAACAGTTTGATTTCTGTTTCTAGGTCTAATCCATAACCTGATTTAATTTCTACGGTTGTTGTACCATGCGCTAGCATAATACTTGCTCGTTGCGTGGCTGTTTCTGTTAATTCTTCGGTACTTGCTTGTCGTGTAGCGCTTACAGTAGAAAGAATACCGCCCCCTTGATTAGCAATGTCTGCATACGTTGCACCATTCAAGCGCATTGCAAACTCATCTGCACGGTTACCACCATAGACTAGATGCGTGTGACAATCGATTAAACCAGGAGTTAGTAATTTTCCGCACGCATCGATTATGTTGCGTGTATCATTGGATAGATCTTCTTGAGTCAGCTGAGTAATCAAGCCATCTTGAATGCCAAGAGATGCATTATGTAATAAAGTATGTTGTTTATCACACGTGGCAATGGTTGCATTTTTTATTATTAAATCGTATGTCATATCGGTTCACTTTGATGAAAAAATTCATGTTGTAACGCGCCGTAATAACTATATTCAGAAATGATACTTTTGGCCTGATTAATATCTTGGCCTAAATAGCGATCATCCTCATAAAAAGGAATTTTGGCTCGTATCGCATCTACATAACATTGGAGCGAACTAGATGTAGTCAATGGTGCTCTAAAATCGATGCCTTGATTGGCAGCTAATGTTTCGATAGCCAAGATGGTCAATACATTATCAGCAATTTTATTGAGCTTGACAGCTGCAAATGTTGCCATGCTGACATGATCTTCTTGGTTTGCCGATGTTGGAATGCTGTCTACTGAGGCTGGGTGAGCATAGGTTTTGTTTTCGCTAGCAATAGCGGCTGCAGTCACTTGTGCGAGCATAAAACCAGAGTTAAGGCCTGAGTGATTAACTAAAAAAGGAGGGAGTTTACTCAAATTACTATCAATAAGTAGCGCAATCCGTCGCTCCGAAATGGAACCAATTTCAGACCCAACAATACCAATAAAATCAGCGCTAAAGGCGGTAATTTCAGCGTGAAAATTGCCACCGGAAATAATTTGATTTGTCTCAAGGCAAATCAACGGGTTATCTGATACTGCGTTTGCTTCATTCATCAGATGCGTTTGACTGTCATTGAGGTAAGTCCATATGGCTCCCATAACTTGCGGCTGGCAGCGTAAAGAATAGGGATCTTGAATGCGTTCACATGTTGAATGGCTATTTAAAATTTGGCTTCCTTGCAACAAGCGTTCCATCATACTAGAAAATAATAGCTGTCCTCGGTTATTTTTTGTTCGAGCAATTAGCGTGCTAAACGGTTTGATGCTGCCGGCTGCCGCATCCAGGCTTAATGCACCGGAAATGCTAGCTATTGCAAAGTTACGTTGCGTATTTAAAAGTCCCATAATCGCTATAGCTGTTGAGACTTGAGTCCCATTTAGCAAAGCTAATCCTTCTTTTTCGGCTAATTCGATCGGTTTTAAATTGGCTTTGGCTAAAGCCTCTTGTGCGGGTATTTTTTTCTCATTGAAAAAGACATCGCCTTCACCAATCAAGGCTAATGATAAATGGGCTAAAGGAGCAAGATCGCCTGAAGCTCCAACTGAACCTTGTTCAGGAATAATTGGATAAATATTGGCGTTATATATGGCAATGAGTTGATCTATTAGTGAGCTTGATACACCGGAGTAGCCTCTGGCTAAGCTATTTATTTTTAATAACAGAATTAATTTGACTGTGTTATTGTCTAAACAAGCGCCTACCCCTGTTGCATGAGATAAGACAATGCGTCGCTGTAATGTTTTAAGATCAGCTTTCGGAATTTTGATATTAGCTAATAAACCAAAACCTGTATTAATCCCATAAACTGATTGATCCTTATTTAGAATGTCTTGAACAATTTGACGGGACTTTTCAATGTTAACATAAGCGTGCTCAGTAAGCTTGATTGTTTTTTTTTCACTTAAGAGAGTGAATATATCACGAATAGATAATTGACCAGGAACTAATTCAAACATAGTATTTTCGGGCTAGGATAGGTAATATTAAGGTTAAAATACGCTGATTTATGGGATATTTCAATGCAAAAATCAAGTTCATACTATTCTCCGTTAAAAGATAAAACAATCTGGTCGGGGCGGCATGATGCTTTGGATAATGATTATTTATATCAAACGATTCAATGGCTCGATTTAGACAATGCTGTTGGTGTTGATAAGCATGATGCTGGGTATGTTTTATTGGGTTTTGAATGTGATGAAGGTGTATGCCGTAATCAGGGAAATGCTGGAGCAAAAGAAGGGCCTATGGCCTTTAGACAAGTGGCTGGTAAGTTGTCAATACATCATCCGTTTAAGTTATATGACGCTGGGAACGTAATTTGCTTGGATCATCATTTGGAAGCAGCGCAAGATGAACTTAAAAAAAGAGTAAGCACCATTTTATCGCTAGGTCAGAAACCGATTGTCATTGGTGGGGGCCATGAGACTGCGTGGGGACATTTTCAGGGGGTTGCTACCCATTATCAAGATGATATTGCTATTTTAAATTTTGATGCACACTTTGATCTGAGACCGTTAATTAATAATCAATTAGGCAGTTCAGGTACACCCTTTAGACAGATTAACGAGGATTTGAAATCAAGAAATAAACCTTTTTATTATTATTGCGCGGGCATTCAGCCTTATGCTAATACCAAACGATTATTCGATTACGCTCATGAGAATAAAGTAACCTATTTGCTTGCTGAACAAATTCAAGCGAATCCATACGATTTAAGCTGGATTGAGCATATTATTTCTAATCATCAGCGTATTTATGTGTCTGTGTGTTTAGATGTATTTAGTGCGGCATTGGCGCCTGGAGTAAGTGCGCCACAAGCGTTGGGTATAGATCCCACGTTTGTCATAGAGGCATTAAAGTTATTACGTCAAAGTCAGCACGTTGTTAGTTTAGATATTGTTGAATTATCGCCAAAATACGATATTCAGCAAAATACGGCAAAGTTAGCTGCGGCATTATTCATGACTTATTGTATGCCAAAATAGCACAGAGCTAAATTAGACGTGGTGAAGCGCGCTCAAGATACGCGAATTTAGCCCACGATAATGTGCATTACTGTCCACATACAAGGACACAAATTGTATTTAACCAACACTTAGATAAGCACGACCTAGATGATTAGGCTGTAGCCTCTTCTTCTATCTCTTCTTTCAAGAGAACCGTGACATTAATAGCATGTAATCCGCGGTCACCTTTTTGTAAATCAAAGCTAACCGTTTGACCTGCTATGAGCGTCTTATAACCCGTTCCATTCACCGCAGAAAAATGTACAAAAATATCTTCTCCACCACTTTCCTGAGTTATAAATCCCCAACCTTTTGTGTTGTTAAACCATTTCACTTCACCGGTAGCCATATTATCTCCCTATATTGTATGATACGAAGTTTCACTACTTCTTATAACAACATAACCGAAGATCGGTTTAATGCTCAATAGTTTTTTATAAAAAAAACGTTATTTAGTTGAGGATATTGAGTCAATATCGGACAGTTTGATGTGTATGTCGCGCTGTGGGAGTGCAAATTGGATATTATGTTCACGAAATAAGCGGTCAATTTCAAAATGTAAATCACTTTTGATCGCTGCTTTGTGGTTCCCATCCTTAATTAAAAACCAAACTTGAAAAATGAGAGCACTTTCTCCAAACGAATGGAATAACACGGATGGTTTATTGCGTGAAGTTGTAACTATTTCGTTATGATTAGTTGCGACTTGTAATAAAATATCACGCACTTGTTCTATATCACTACCATAGGCAACTCGCACTTCACAGAAAATAGATAAATACTTATCGCTATACATGTAATTGATTACAGGACGTGTAATTAAATCTGAGTTTGGGATAATAATATCTTCTCGAGCGGAAGTTGTGATTTGTGTCGAGCGAACACGGATTTTTTTTACCATACCCTCAACACTATCCACACGAATGCGATCGCCTGGTTTAATGGGCTTTTCAATTAACAAAATAATCCCAGAAACAAAATTATTAACGATACTTTGTAATCCCAAACCGATACCTACCGATAAAGCACCCGCCACAATGGCAAGCCCGGTAAAATTGAATCCCGAAATAAGTAAGGCAGTAACTAGTGCGACTGCAAAACCGATGTACGTTAAAATCGAGGCAATAGCGACCTGCGTTTCCTCTTCTTCTTCAAATTGTTCATGCCGACTAAGTGCTGTGGAGATACTTCTAAAAAGTAAATACAGAATACAAAAAACAACGATACCGGCAATAATCCGGGTAGGGTAGAAGGTAAATGAAGCAAAGTGTATACCGTATAAGAATTGTATATAAGCGCTATTTATGTAATAGGTTGCATAGCCCCAGCTTTGACTAATGAGATATAGTGCCAAAGCAAAAATACACAGTTGTATTGTAGTTTTTAAGATCAAAAATTCGGTTAAGGTTTGTTGTGGTTTATAACCAAAAAATAAAGTAATTTTAGTGTTGAAAGGACCTGGTTGTATACATAGATTATATAGACGGTTAACGGCTTGTTCGATTAATAAAGTACAAAAAATGATTGCAAAAGTTGAGATTCCTGCAAAAGCAAGATGAATGGATAATGTATGATAACCAAAAATATTAATTAAACCGCAGGCAATAAATAATAAAGCGCATACATTTTTAAGAAGTCGTTTATGCTTTTTAATAAAAGGGATATTGCGGTGCGAAGAGCAAAAATAATAGATGAAGTATATGGCTGTTGCCAACACAGCTAACAGAAAAAAAGATGCTCCTAATTGCCAAACCGTATCATCAAGAATGAGCTTATCAGCAAACTGTTTTGCTAATAACGAAAATGCATAAAAACTTAATAGAAAAATAGTCAAGGAATGAAAAAAGTTACTATCCAGCGAGTACCAGCAAAAAAAAGCCTTAACTCGTTTCATTTTAAATATAAGTAATGCAATGAGCAAACCAAATAAATAGAGAAATAGACCGGTTGTTATTTGAGTAAGAAAGACATCAACGTTAATGCCTAGTTGCGTAGATACAAATTGTAAGTATGCCGCAGTCAGGGCGCACATCAAACAAAGCGTGAGAAGAATAAAGTGAGTTATATGAAATGCTCGTATTCGAATATAATGTCGGACGCGACTGCTTCGATAAACCTTAAATAAGATTATACTGGAGAGAAAGAAGCTTGCTGCAATGATAATTGTCCAAAATAGTGTCGACATCATTTGCACTGGGAGTTTTATGTTGAGTGACCAGTCAAATGTTTGCTCATTCGCTGTGGTGGCAAGTTTGTTTAATATTGACCATAAGGGTAGCCCGCGAGTCAATGTTTCTTCTTGTTTTAATTGAGCGATAACCGTTCCATAAGCATCTAATGCTTCTTTAGCACGAATTGTAAATAATCGGCACTGAGCTAATTGTCCGCCCCATTTTTTTCGTTCGCTATTCAAGTAAATCAAATCAGCAGGTGATTTTGAACTCTCGGGGGTTATATGGCTATCTGTAGAGATTGTTTTGGGTGCTTCATTAAGTAAATTGGCTTGTTGTATCTGAGTATCAATGGTACTTACACGTTTCTGGTTGGTAATGATACAATCATCAGCTTTAGCTTTTAGATTGGTTAATAAGCTAACGGCAGCATTCAGGTTATCAATATTGACATTCTGTACTGATAATTGAATATTCAGATGATCAAATTGTTTATTAGCTTCTTTTATATCGAAAGCAGCTTCAGGTTTGTTTAACGAGGGCATAACCGTCGTAGCAGAAAAAACCATATTGCAAACAAGATAAAAAAAACAACCTATAACTACGCGCATAGACAATCCCGATTTACTTGACCAAACAGGATGATATCACTAACCTAAGGCAACGTGCATTAGGATGCAATAAACTTATGAATTTTGCTGTTGATTACCGTATTGAAGCAACCTGCGTTGCCCTAGGAGACTGGCCATTATCTCGCGTATTTTTAAAAAACAATAAAAATTATCCGTGGTTGATCCTGGTGCCTCGCCAAGATGATATCCAAGAAATAGAGCAATTATCACAGACCTTGAGATATCAGTTAATGGATGAGATTAGTCAATTGTCAACGATAGTAAGACAGCAATTTCAACCGGATAAGTTAAATGTAGGAACTTTGGGAAACATTGTTTCTCAACTACATGTGCATGTTATAGCACGATATACCTCTGATGTTTTGTGGCCTCAAGGCGTTTGGCAGTCCATGCAAATAGAAACCCCATATAATGAAAACATACTTAAAGAGTTAGTGAGCAATTTACAAGCTCAGGTACAAAAGTAAAATCTCAATAATGGTGTATACTTGATCTAAAGCACTTATAATGGACAATAAGATGGCTACCCCGATGTCGTTGGCAAATCATTTTCTGGTCGCTATGCCCTCATTGGATGATATTGTCTTTTCTCAATCGGTGATTTATGTGTGTGAACATCATGTGCAGGGTACGGTAGGCTTAATTATCAATCGGCCGACTGAATACTCCTTGAGTTTAATATTTGAACAGCTAAAGATTAAATCAACGAATGATAAAATCAAAAATCGACCGCTACTGTTGGGTGGTCCATTACAACCCGAGCGTGGTTTCGTAATTCATCGACCAGCAGGTCGTTGGCGCTCGAGTTTATCCTTATCCGATGCGGATGTGACGATTACAACATCAAATGATATTATTCGTGCCATCGCTGCTGGTGAAGGACCGAAAGATGTGCTCGTGGCCTTAGGCTATGTCGGTTGGGACCATATCCAGTTAGAGCAGGAAATTATAAATAACGCGTGGTTAGTCTGTCCCTATAAATCGGAATTATTGTACGAGGTTCCCTTCGAAGATCGTTGGAAATCGGCTGCTTTACTATTGGGTGTGCATATGGATCAATTAATATCGGGTGGTGGTCATGCCTGAAGAAGTATATCTGGGTTTTGATTTTGGTTATAAACGAATAGGTGTGGCCGTAGGACAGCAGTTAACTGGAGGGGCATCTCCTCTATTCACTTTGCAGGCAAAACTTGGTGTTCCTAACTGGGAAGAAATACAGCAATTAATAAAACAATGGCGTCCTACAGCGTTAATTGTTGGTTTACCAACCCGGATTGATGACACTGAATTCTATACTACGGCGGCTTCTCGAGGCTTTGCTAATCAGTTGCGAAAACGATTTGCTCTACCTGTACATCTTGTCGATGAACGATTGTCTACTGTTGAGGCACGTGAGCGGTTGTATGCAAAAGGTGGTTATCGTAAAATAAAGAAATCCGAAGTAGATTGCATGGCCGCATGTATCATTCTTGAACAATGGTTGCAAGGGTTTTAATAAACAATGAAACATTTCTTAGAGATTAATCAATTATCTTACGACGAGATGCTCCAATTAGTTCAGCGTGCGTTGTATTTTAAACAAATTGCAAATCACACTAGCTACCCGAGTTATCCAAATTTTGCTGTAGCCAATTTATTTTATGAAAATAGTACTCGAACTCGAGTTAGCTTTGAGTTGGCTGCTCATTATTTGGGTATGCGTGTTATAAATGTCGATTTACAGCATTCTTCAGAACAAAAAGGCGAAGTGATTGAAGACACTGTTCATACCTTATCTGCTATGGGTATTAATCTATTTGTAATTCGTCATAGTCAAAATGGATTACCACAAGCGATGGCTGGGGCTTTTGCAAAAGGAGTTCATGTTATTAACGCCGGAGATGGAACACATGCTCATCCCAGTCAGGCTCTGCTTGATTTGATGACCATCATCGAGCACAAATCAAATCTGGAGCAATTGAAAGTAGTGATTGTTGGTGATTTACTTCATTCTCGAGTCGCAAACTCGTTGCAAAATAGTTGTGCACTATTGGGTGTTGGCGAGTTAGTTTTAGTTTCCCCTCCAATTTGGCAACCGAAGGTTGTGCATTATGGGCGTGTGACTGCATCGCTACAAGAAGGAATGGCTAATGCTGATGTGGTGATTTGCCTTCGAGTACAACGTGAACGCCTTGCTGAAAACAAAGGTTTGAATATGGCAGAATATCGTCGAGACTATGCTGTTACTCGTGACAGTTTAAAATGGGCAAAACCAGATGTGATGGTGATGCATCCCGGGCCAATGAACCGTGGTGTGGAGATTGATAGCGATGTTGCTGACGGGCCGCGGTCATTTATTTTTCGACAAGTACAAAATGGCGTTTTCGCCCGCATGGCGATTTTGGAGGCGATAGCAACGCAATCAATGGTGCTGTCTGATTCGTGATGATTTTATTTGGGCTTTTGTAACGTTTGTTTAAATGATAGGGCGTGTTGCAAATCTACGAGCTCCACGTTTTTTGAGTCCCTCATGTCGGCGATAGTTCTGGCAACTTTTAACAAACGATGGAAACCACGAGCAGATAGTTTTAATTGATTTAATACATTACTTAAAAATGTTCGTTCACTGCTGCCAAAAGCACAAAAATGCTCGCAATCTTTCGTGTTAAGCTCAGCATTGAGAGAACCTTGTCGGGTCATTTGCTGTAAACGGATGTGCTCAACTCGCTTTCTGATGTCGATGCTTACTTTCTTGGAGTGAGGTGTTAGTTCGAGCAACTCTTCGTTGCTGAGTGCTTGCACATTGATTTGCATATCAATGCGATCGAGTAGTGGTGCCGATAATTTATTTAAATAGTTTTTTATTTTGTCTGGAGTACAAAAACAATTTGCTCGTGTATTTCCCCATTGTCCACAGGGACAAGGATTCATCGCTGCAATTAATTGAAATTTTGCTGGAAATTCGACTTGCATGGCTGCACGAGAAATACACACATAACCTGACTCCAAAGGTTCTCGTAATGTTTCTAATACGTGACGATGAAACTCCGGTAACTCATCAAGAAACAGGACACCATGGTGAGCCAGTGAAATTTCCCCCGGTTTTGGAGGATTACCGCCTCCCACTAAAGCTGCCGATGATGTTGTATGATGTGGCGATCGGAAAGAAGGTGATCGCCAGTTATTATAATTATTTATACGGCCATAAGTTGAATTGACTGCCATACATTCTAATGCTTGAATTTCTGATAATACTGGCAATAGCGTAATAAATCGTTTTGCAATCATGCTTTTACCACTACCAGGTGGGCCACTTAATAAAATGCTATGCCCACCGCAAGCCGCAATTTCCATTGCATGCTTTGCATGATGTTGTCCTTTGATATCGGACCAATCTAATGCGTCATCGATCCGGCTCATTTCAGGTGGATTAGGTAAGTTAGTTAACGAGGCGTTACCACATAAATAATTGCAAACAGCGAGTAAACTGTGTGCGGAATAGATACCAGGATACCCGGGTAGGGACGCTTCTTTGGCATTGGCATCTGCAATTATTAATTGACCTTGCTCGCGTTGGATTGCAAGCACAGCAGCAATAATACTATTTATGCCACGAAGTGTGCCGTCTAGGGCGAGTTCTCCAATCAATTCGTGAGAGGTTAATTTTTCCGCAGGAATTTGCCCCGATGCGGCCAAGATACCTATAGCGATAGGTAAATCAAATCCGCTGCCAATTTTGGGTAGATTAGCTGGTGCTAAGTTTACGGTAATTCGTCGACAAGGAAATTCAAAGTGGCTATTCATGATGGCACTTCGAACACGATCTTTACTTTCTCTGACTGCTATCTCGGGCAAACCGACAATTGAAAAACTGGGTAATCCGTTTGACAAATGGACTTCAACAGAAATTGATTGTGCGTTTATGCCAATAATACTCCGTGTTTTACTTGTAGCAAGGTTCATATTCTCATCTTCCTTAGAGAAATTTGGACTAATTTAATTCGGGTTTTTTAATCAGATGCGTTATTTTGATTTAATAATGCATTCAATTGAGATTGCAACAGGTCGACTTTTTCGCGCGTTCGAGCCAGCACTTTCACTTGAATGTCAAACTCTTCTCGAGTCACCAAATCCATATGATCAAAAGCAGATTGCAGAATATCTTTGAATTGTTGTTGCATTTCAATCTCTATTGATTTGATACCAGAGGGTAGCGCTGAACATAGTTTTTTGGCTAGATCTTCGAGTTGTTTGGCGGCGAACATAGATTATTCCTATTGTCTTGATCTCGAGATTATAACAAAATTGAATAAGAAAACTAGGGCTATACGCGCGTGCCGCGCTTCAAATTGTTACGGCGTGTCGGTTTTGTTATTAAAACCAATAGATCTGTTTTTCTGTAATAACCCCGTCTAGATTTACATCCCACGGATCGGGTTGGATAAAGGGTTGCTTTTGAAATTCATACGCCACACCAATTAATAGTGGATTAGTACGCTCAGCTAATAAACGATCATAATAGCCACCCCCCATCCCGATGCGTGTTCCATGCATATCAAAAGCCACCAAGGGAAGAAAAATAATATCTAGTTGCATAAGCGTTACAGCAAGCACCGGTGAAACATCGGGCTCTAAGATACCTAATTTATTTTTAATAAAAGGGGTAGTGGTTAAAGTTGGTAAAAAAGACAAAGCCTTATCATGCATTATTGGGAAACAAAATATTTTTTGTTTGTTTTGATCGTGTAATAAATCACTCAGATCAATTTCGCCGTGAATCGGGCTGTATAACGCTATTGCTTTGGCCTGTTGATACTGTTTTACGCCTTGAATTTGAACACATATTTTGTTTGATGCAGCAAATTGCTCTTCAGTGGATAATCCACGACGAGTGCACAAACAAGTTTGTCTTATCCTTTCTTTTATTTGATTTTCGCTCATGCTAGTATGTTATTAGAATTTTATATAAAAAAACACTAGGTTATTCTTAAAAAATAGAGTATATAGAGCGTGTTGGTAAGAGCCACGTAGGCTGAGTACTTAGAGCGTATTGATTTGTGAGAGGTTTGCATGAGTGAATTATTTGATGATACTGATGAAGATAAAGCGTTAATTGTCGATGAGGATCTGGTGGAAGCTGAGAGCGTAATTGTTGATGTTCGCCAAAAGCCTACATCAGATGCTCGAAGACGTTTAGAAGATTTAATGGAAGAAAAACGGTTGCGGGAAGAGCTTGAAGATTATCTGAGTTAGGCTCAGTTGATATCATAAATATCAACATCTTGCATGTGTGTTGATTTAATTGGAGCTTCTATGTCTAGTGGCTTTTCTCCCACGGCGCATTGGCGCGATTCAGCTCGGAGTGCCCGGTTTTTTATGGTGGATGCACGAGCTGCGTTCCCTATTTTTTTGTTCTTGATGCATATTCGTGTCTGGACAGGAATCTTAGTGATAGTCTCGGCAGTGTTTTTTTGTATTCTTGAGCATTATGGCTTTACTCTACCCGTCTTTTTGCGGTGGTTAAGGCTTTTTTTAGCTGGTCCTGTTAAATCCTCTCATCCTTGGTGGCGTTAGATGGAAAAGGATATATCAAAATGCATGGCATTAATTGCTGCACGCATGAATGCAAAATTTTATCTAAATGATCGCTTTGTAAGTTATGAAGAGGTCTTTTCAAATACCGGTTTATTACCGGCCATTGCCAAAAGAGCTGATCAATTATGCTCTTTGTGTTTGGGATATGGTCTTGGCGTAACTTTTAATGACGCTGAAGGTGCTTTATTGGGAACGCAAGTGATTTTTGATGAAGTCACACCGAGGACCTTGCGCTTATTATGCATGACCGATGTAGTAAATGAATTAATTCAGGGGGGGCCTAGTCGCGATTACACCCCATTAGATGAGTTAATGTATGATTAATTAAGCCAACATTTGTTCAATAAAATGGGCAAGGTGTAAAAAACGTGGAAAATGTGTGCCGGTTAACGTTTCCTTAAGCCAAACTCTGCTATAATTAGCCAATAGAGTTTTGTTTAGGAGTTGGATTATGTCAAAAAAACCGGTAGATATCGTAAGCACGATGGATGATATACATCGTACATCTAAACAAATGGATGCGGGGATAAAGCAATTGTCGAGCCGTTCATCTAATGTACCCCCATATGCTTTAACTGCTTTAAATAATGTCTTAAAGTTCTTTAGTTTGAAGGCTGCTTCTACGGAAAAAAGTGCGGCTGCATCGAATTCAATGCGGTTTCACCTAGCTGAGGGCAGAAATGCTGAGGGCAGAAAAAATACCATAGAAAACAATGAGACTGTTGAAAAAAACGATACTCAACACAATAACCCTCGACCAGGCGGCGGTTAAATAACGAAGCGTTTATATGGATGAAAAAATAAAACAAAAAGCAGAAGCACTTTTAAATACTTTAAATGATGCTATAGCCGCAGGATCTTGGGATGAAACCAATTTTATACTTTTGGTCGGTAAGAAATTACGTGCTATGCGTGATACATTAGCTGGCCAATTGAAAGAAATTGGTGAGGACTCGACATCCTCGGCTGCATTTTTAGCTCGTCAACTCGCTATGCAAAGCACACTAAAACAAGTTTTTGTTAGTCTTTATTCTCTGGAAGGCGTTAATTTACAATCATGGGAACGTATAATTGCCAATTTACGTCGTCAAATGGTCTCTCGTCCTGTGTATGCTAATGAAGAGGACATTCAATCGATCATCAAGACTAAAGAAAAAAAAATCAATGAAGCCTATGTATCCATTTTTGTAAATGAAGCAGATATTTTAGATATTCACTCGGATAAAGCCCCGATCGACAAGTTAGGCAAGCCCATGCTTGTATTAAAAGACAATGCTATCAATCTAGATAACATTGATTATTTTATACACCTCTCTGGAAAATATAGATATTCGCGCGGTCGACTAATTAAAGTAGATAACGGGGACTAAAGAAAGGTACCCTGACAGGGCTGTCCTATTATAAATTATTGAGCATAAAATATTAATTTTGATATTATACAGTCATAATTGTCTTTGCGAGCGTTAGCGAAGCAATCTAGATATCGGAGTTTTTAAGTCACATCGATCTGGATTGCTTCACTTCGTTCGCAAAGACGACTATTTAATGGGACAACCCTGACACACTCTACAGGATTGATTTTTAATATCAAAGTATATGCTATACTACTACAATTGTAGCGTAAAATTACTATTGTAGGTGAATTATGGGTATTCCTATTCGGATCGATGAAACAATTTATTACGAAGCAAAGAAAGTAGCTTCCGCGGAATTTCGTTCTATTCCAAACCAAATAGAATATTGGGCTAAATTAGGAAAGTGTGCTTTGGATAATCCTGATTTGCCCATTGAATTTATTAAGGATGTGCTTTTATCTAAGCTTCAGGACAAATCATTGGCTGAGCCTTTTGATTTTGAGGGTAAAAGTGAGTGATATTCAAATAAAGCAGATGCCGGCTTTTAAAAAAGCATATAAAAAAATTCCTGATTCACACAAATTAATAGTCGATGAAGTGATCCGTACGATTATTAATAATCCAGACATTGGTGAAGAGAAAAGAGGGGATTTAGCCGGTGTTTATGTTTATAAGTTTAAAATTAATGACCAACAATTCCTTTTGGCGTATGAGTGGGATTCCGTACAACGACTTTTATTGGCCCTTGGAGTTCATCAAAGCTTCTATCGCGATCTGAAGAAAGGATAACATAATTGGTCGTAAAATGAACTCATCATTGTCACAATATCAGACACACTACCTCATTACATGGTAGCCGGTTCATTTGTCTTACTTGATAAATTACCGCAAGAGTGAAAAAGAAAATATTGGAATACCCTTTAAATTTGTTCGCCCACAAAAAAAAGACAAATCGTTTTAATCAAAGCCGATCTAACTTTTATAGACCATTGTGATTATTTTTTACTACATACAACGATTATGATATGATTCCGCAACTTTTGGTTATTTTACGGAATATAAAATGCCTCTCGATCCACGTTTGTCAGAAAAAATTAGACGTTTAAATACATTGTTTTCTGAGCAACATAGTAAGTCTTTCTTGTTTTCGTATTACACAATCGTTGAGCTTTGGTCCATGCAACAACAGATTACAAAAAAATTGGATACAGCTCAAAGCAATCAAGACTTATTAAATATTTTAACAAAGCCGGTTCGCTATCAATCTCAAAAACTCACGAACAAGGAGCTGCTTCGCAAGAATCATTTCTCTTGGCCATACTGGATATTAACAACCGTTCTTATTGTTATGACTTTTCCTTTATCGATACCAATATTATCATTATGGTCAACAAAAAATCGTGGAACATTACAGTTTTGGAAAGCAACACACGCCCTATTAATTGAGGACATATCAACTGATGCACTAATGCCACCCACATCTGTTCCATTAACACTAAATTCGACACATCCCATCACCAAGGAGTCACCCATGGATCGTTATGGCGCTACATCATCATCTCAAATGATTGTGAAACGATTAAAGTCAGCCGAGCCAATAGAAAGTAGTGCTCCAAACATCATTTCATCTATAGTCCCAGCAATTAAGATGGATTCCTTCTTTTCAAACATGGCTATAACTAATCTTCAACGACAAGTTGGAAACCCAGTCATCACGTCGTATACCATAGAAAATGTATCTAATGATACAAATGTTTTTTCTATTAATTTGGAATGCGAATTTGATATAACAAATGGTGAGCCTCATCAAGAAACACTTAAGCTATATAAACAACATATATTACCAGAGACATTTCAACCGGTAGAAAATATGATCCCTTTCACGTGCCCACAAGAAAAACGCAACTTTTTCAAAGATGCGGCCGTACAAATCGGCTTGAAGAATTCGTCCGATTTTTATAAAACACTACTAAACGCCGCAGAGACCCAGGATATTAACGAAAAAGAAAATCTTTATTTAAAAGCGTATTCACGCGCGAAAACAGATAAGCAGCGTACACAGGTTTTAGAACACTTAGTGAATGAGTACTATGCATTTTATCAATACCAAGTTCGCAACAAACATATAGACCCTGAAGACAGCAACGCTGAGTCTCAAGAAAAAATAAATAAATACCTCAGTTATTTACCTAAAAACTATCAACAAACATGTGATAGCGCAATAGCCTTAACTGAAAGCTTTAATGCCATATTGGAGTTGATTACTTACGACCAGTTCGATTTAGCGTGGGCTAAATATCAGGACTTAGAAAATCAGAAAATGCTGCCTTTAAGCCATTTCCTCCAGCGAACCTTTCCTAATCTGCAAGCCACCTGGTATCAATTATCAGCCATTTTTGTTATTACACAACACAAACGAAAAAATAGAGAATTCCGTATCTACGAACGTAGTGAGTTTGAACATCTGGAAATATTTTTTGAGATGACATACCGAATTATTGATGGTTATAACAAACAATCAAGCTCATTCATTGAGCAGCACGTTCTAACACCACTACAACAATTCAGAATAAAAAGTAAGCAATCAGTGGACAATATGTCAAAACAGGAACGTGATGAAATATTTTCGAAAGACATGTTTGCAAGAATAAAAAGATTTAATCTAGATGAAGAATTCACTCACCGTAAAACTAGAAGTCACAACAAAGATAATGAGCCACGAGTTACTGAATTAGATTCTGATGAAGAAAGCGAGTCACTCCTCAAAACAACTTTTACAGGTTAATTTATGTTTCTCAATATGTATCAAATGTTAGAACAACGCGCTGATGATCAGAACGCACTCACCGCATTCGCTTTGAGCTTGTTGCTGCCTATAATTCATAATAAAGAGCAGAGTGAACTCTTTCGCCCACTATATATTCGTTTATTTGGTCAAAAAGCTATCGGCGAAAATAGACTGAAAAACTTACGCCAAGAATTAGAAGCATATCCAAGTAACTTATCAATTAAAACATTAACAAGTTTGATTAATCAATATTTACGTCCCAGAATGTCCGTTCATCTACAAGATAATTTAGACAAATTCATAGCTTGTTTTCCTTCTCAAGAAGCATACCACTCGCGAGTTAAAACCCTAGCAAACCCAAATCAACCATGTGATACCATCGATCTTCAAATTTTATCGTCTGTCAGTAAAATAGCAATCTGTGATTACACGATAGAACAGGTCCAAAATAATTTGCTGTTACCGGGTGACTTGGTAGAAACACTTGGAGGTGGTAATTGCTTTTTTCATGCACTAGCCTCTGAGCTTCGAAGGAAAGAAATTGATAAAACTGCGACACATGAAAATTTAAGAGAAAGAGGGATAAAATATTTAGAAAATAATAGACAATTCTTAAATGAGTATATCGAAGAAGATCAAATTGAAAAATACCTTGGAGATATGCGTCAAGATGGCACCTGGGCTGAGTCCTCGATTATCCCAGCGCTGGCAGCTATGTTAGATGTTCAACTAAATATTCTAACGATAAGTTTAACCGACGGTTTCACAGACGCAACAATTATAAAGTACAATCAAAATGCCAAGCTAGGTATAATAGGTCTCGAATTAAAAAGTGAACATTATTCATCACTAAAATTAGACGATGAATTATTTCTGTCTATCATTGCCCGGAACCTACCTACGAGCCCCTATCATGCTTTACTGAAACCACGCTCCGTACCCGGATCAAGATTACCTTTTATTCAAATGAACAGCCCTGAGAAATCATCAAAAGAAGAAAAAAAATCGAAACCTAAGTCATCTAAACCGACACCCTTAATGGAAAAATCACAAACCCAACCTGAGGGCATTGATCCAATTTTAGTACAAAGCTTAATGCAGCAAACGCTTCGAGAAACATTCACTGCTATTCCAAATGAATTGGGAAATGTTGTTTCTAATGTTCCTAAAAAAGTGCTTAATAAAACAACAGCCACAACAATCACAATATTACAAACCACTCAAACATCAGAGCTTAAACTGCGTGGTGATGACATTCTCAACGAGTTGCCAAATATGAATTCGGAAACAAGTAACGTTGAACTTAAAGATTTATCCTCCATTGGTAAGGACACATCATGGTTTTGGTGGTGGATTCCAACCCTATTAACCGTCGGTGTAACTGGGGTCAGTAAAGTTTACGCTGATGAATATAAAAAGAATATAATCAATGCCTCAAACCTCATCCAACAAAAAAAATACAAGACAGCAGCTGATTTATTAAATATAGAATTTGCCCGGTGGGAAAGCACTAAATCAGTTCAATCCATGCTTTTAACACCTGAACATTACCTAATAGGGCATTTATTAAATGCTATTTGTGCTGAACGTCAACAAAATTTAGATAAAGCCGTTCGTGAATACAAACAGGTAATCGCCATCGCACAAAAAAACAATAAAAATTTAAATGCGTTTATGGTAGAAATGCACCTAATTCATTTATTTCTACATAACGAATCAGACAATTCCCTCAAAAAACTCAATCTATCTACTGAAAAAAATAACTTGGTCATCGATTTAAATCGTCACTATAGTACAGCAGTTGGAGAACTGTATTGGAAAGTACAGGAACAGATTCTTGAATTATCTAAGAAATATTTAACTCAGGATGAATTGTCTCCCACCGACATTTCCTTGGCGAATCATTTTCTAAATACTGATGTTTTGTTTATACTAGAACATTTTGCAGATGGTCGCGGTCAATTTTTTCAAATATTTTGTACTTTTTTTCAAGCAGCGACATTAGTGTTTTTTGTTCAAAAAAATCCGGGATACTTATTAGAGGAAACGAAGAAAAAGTTGTTCAATGATCCGGAATATCGAATAAAATCCTTAAATGTTATTCTTGAAGAACTTGCGAACAATAAATTTGCTGCATGCATAAAAAATATAATCGCATTCAAAAAAAATCACCCACAGCTCACAAAAGATGCCTCAATCTCTTCAGCAATCACGTTTATGGAAACGTTCTTTCTGAATTATTTTGCTTTATCCGCATTACAAGACAAATCTAAAGTTGTATATAATCAGATCGCAGCTCAGTTAGATTGTTCACACAAAGCAGATCTTTTAATAAAAAATAAGGAAAACGCTCTTATATTCTTAAACAACTTACGCCAAGAATTCTCACTGACTTGTACTACCACAACTGAGTGGATTCATTCACTGGTAACCAGTGATGAGGACTTACAGGATATTTCTGCAAAAAATGGCGATAATTTATTACATCGTTTATTGAGCCTTCCTGAAACACCAAAAGAAAATGAGAACATTAAAAAAGCAGTACAAAAGTTACAAAGCTTAAAATATCAGCGAAACCACCAACATAAAACGCCATTTTATGCATTAAAAAAAAGCGATCCATTGCAACTGAAAAAATTACTGATGACTAAAGATGAATCTTTATCACTCAATAAAATAGTTAAGCTCCTGGATAAAATTAAACTCAAAAACAAAAAACCCTTTATACTTCTTTCTGGTTTAGATCTTGAGGGCAACAAAGACGAAATAGCACAAAATCTACAAAAACTTGCATTTAAAGTTGTCCATTTAAGACCCCATCATGATGTTTTTAAATATCTTAATGATAATAAACCTACAAATAACATTTCGAGCCGATGGCAAATTATTTTTATTCATAATTTAGAGCTTATCGCTTCGAATAACCCCAATAGTGCTAAATTCGTCACAGCATTTTTGGATGAAATTCAAAATTTTGCCAATTCACAGACAATCATTGTAGGGGCCACTGAATATCTTTATCGATGTGCCTTATCCATGATTGATTTTGCAAGTGATCAACATGTGGATTTTCCGCTACCAACGAGGAGTAGTCGCCTAGAATTATTACAAGATTTATTAAAAGAAAAGCAAATCGCCCAAGCATCGATAGAGCGATTAGCAGACATTACGTTAGGCTACTCATCTTTTAGATTAAAAGCATTCGTGGAATGTATTGAATTAGATAATATCAGCGATGAATCGATTTCAACTCATCTTAAACAATCATCTAATAGAATTGAAAAAAAATATGCCTTGGAGTTTTCTGAGGCTCAACTTGCCATGCCTGCATTTTTAGAGCAAACAAATCTGGATTTTTTATACACTAAAAATGAGGATTTGAAAGAATTATTACAAGATATTAGAGCTCCACTGTTACCTAGTTCTTTGAAGCATGCATTCCTGTCGGGTGCAACGTCACCAGAAAGAAAAAATATTGCGAAGACGTTAGCCCAATTATCAGGATATGCGTTAATAATAATTCAATTAGGTAAAATAGAGGACAATATAGCTGTATTTCTTCAAGCAATAAAATTTGGCAAGGCTATGATTTTCATCGATGATATGGATAAAGTCGCACCCAATATATCTTTTCTAAACTTTTACCAAACGGTTATCGAAGAAACCAAAGATGAAAATATTGTCTTTATAGCCGGCGCAGACCATATCACTGAACTTGCATCAAAGGTCTCCCACTATTTTAATCATCACATATCGTGCGAAATACCTTTGGTAAATCGTTTAGAAGACGCATTTGCAACATACAGTGCTTCATATCGCTTCCAACTGTATGCTGATGATTCTTTAGCCAATGATATGAAAAGAAATGCTTTCCAGTTAAATCAGGAATTTAATGGTTTGCTTATGTCCCAAGTAAATGATCTTATTCAACTCATGCTGCAAAGCATCCATCAAAATAAGCTTACGTATTCAGGTAATGTGTGTATTACTTTACAAGATGTCATTTTTTTCATTCAAAAAATGAAACAAAAAAAAGGAACCACACCAAAAAATAAAAGCACAGCAAAAGAGTATATTACCAAACGTAGCCGTTCCATATATCTAGAAAAACTTACACCAGCTCATGTACCTATTGCTGATGTATTAAAATTACCGGTTTTAGATAAGGCTCAACAAGAGCAAAAAAATCAAATGATATCTACAGAAATATTAGCACGGCTTAAGAATGATTTTGATTTGGATTATCTATCTATAGAGGCATGGCTTGAGGCATTATTGCAACAACCGGAATGGAAAGATCTTATTTCCGCCAAAACGGGCGATACCTTATTACATCTCTTAATGAGTATGCCCTACACAGATACTGAATTAGATGAGCGCGTAGAGGAAGTTGCTGCATTACTCAAAGATAAATGTTACGTGCGTAATCTGAAAGACGAAACGCCCCTGGCTCTTTTAATATCACGCGATCCTCATGGATTTAGAACAATACTTACAAATCCCGTGATAAAAACGGGTGACGAGCTTACCCGTGTAGAAGCGTTTCTTCATAAAATCCAGGACAATCTAAACACAGAAAGTCATCTTTTATTATTGGATGGACCGCCCGGCACAGGAAAAACTTCAACGGTAATATCTCATATACAAAGCCTAGGCTATACGGTACATAAATGGGTACGTGGTGATGAAAATGACAAATTCCATAATGCCTTAATTGTGCGAGCGCAAAATTTCTTTAACAAAGCTGAGGTCATGAGTAAAAGCGGGAATTTACAAGTTCTATTTATGGATGAAATCGATGGTATTGTACCTAAAGTTGAAGGACCAGCTCAAAATGGTCAGTATAATTCACAAGCAGACGTTAATGCATTTCAAGAGCTTATCACCGATTTGCAAGGCAAATCTATTGTATTAATTGGTGCTACTAATTATATCAATCGACTTCCGGAAGCAATAATAAGCCGAGCTGCCGAAAATCGTATTTCTTTTCCATTACCAAATGAAGAACAACGTAACGCATTGCTAACTCATTTTTTCAAAGAAAAAATAATAAAAACCGAACATATTAAAGCATTAGCAAAAGTAGCTATTGGATATTCCCATCGCCAGTTAAAATCATTTGCTGATAGTTTTACTAAAAAACAGATTACAATCGAGATGCTCAAAGAATCCTTCAACCGGTATGCCAGGACCCTTCGTGATGATTTTAATAAAGAATTTGAAAATACAACACTATTTATGCCCTCGTTTGATCAGTCCGATGAACTGGATGGCATGTTTTCTTTTACCCCCGAAACGGAAGAGCTTTTTGAACGCTTAAAACGAAACATCTCATCAGACTATTGTAACCATGCCTTATTATATGGACCAGCGGGAACCGGTAAAACCAAAACCATTGAAATATTTGCTAAAAAATTAGGTCGGGTTTTAATTGCTATACAAGCGGATGCTGAAACCCGGCAACAAAAGATAAATGATTTATTTACTAGGGCTAAACAATTTGAAAATGTTATCATTTTTTTTGATGAAATGGACAGAATCGCAGGCCAGGGGGCCTCTCTTACTTCTTTTTTACAAACTGAAATGGCAGGCATTACCACAAAAACGATCACAATTATTGGTGCAACCAATTATTACTCGCGTTTCACAGATGAAATGTTAAGCCGTTTTGGAACTAAAATTGAGTTCCAAAAGCCCACAGCAGCACAATTAAATAACTCCATTAAGCATATTTTATTGCACAAGATCGCTGATTACAAAGGCAGGATATTTTTTGATCAATCCTTAAATAATAGCCTTCAAGAAAATGCCATCCAACTCGCCGAAATAGCTGGGGAATTAGATCTTCGTCAAATTACCACCGCTCTTAGCTTTTTCATTGAGGATTTGAGTTATGAACCAAATAACGTCAATGGCATCACTTATTTACGCTTACGCGATGTCTGGTTCTCTCTTCTTGTGAAAAAAATCCAAGAGCACCTCGTTGCAAAACCGGAGCGTCCCAAGACCTGCAGGCAATATATTACCGAAAATAGAAACTCACTATTTCCGACGATTGTACCTGAACATAGTGTGCCAGCGTCTGAGGTCAGGAATACGGTCGGTTAATCATTATTTCTAGAACTCATCCCAGCACTTGCATGTCACTGCAAACAACTGGGATGGCGTATCAACAATGAATCAAGTACTGAGCTCAGATACACGAGCCCAATATCTCAATTGGGTGCACAGCGCTAGAAATGATTGAGAACTGTCTTTCCCAGATAATAGCTGCATGCCCTTATCCACTTTCAAATTGAGTTTTTTGAATAGAGGTAATATTTCTTGTGAATAACCGATGACTTTAGCATCCCAATAAGCATCATTAATAAACTCTTCTACTTTATGTAAATCTATTTCATTTAATGAAGCAGGGTTTGGTAGTAAAAGTGCTATCGCATCATATAAAACAGAAGGACCGCCACCAATTTTTTCTTGGCCAGGAACTGTTGTCCCATCACTGAGTCTTATGCCACTGATATGAGGGGAAATAAGGGTGATTGTCACACCCTCTTTTGCAGCTTTTTTAATTAAAGAATTAAATATATTAGCATCTACACCGTGCGAGGCTAAGACACCTAAGTTTCGGCCTTTAAAAGTATTAAGCTGGTTTTTCAAAATACTAAGTTTGGAGGACGGTTTTAAATCAGTAACGATAGGAGCCCTGCTTTCAGCAGGGTTTGGCAACTTGTCAAATCCGAGTCCTTCAGCAACGGATGTCGCTAACGACTCATTAATATTTACTAAATGAGATACCAATCGAATGCGTATATTAACCGTTTCAACTTTACTAAGCTCAAAAATAAGTGCATCAATAATGTGCTGTTGTTCAATTTTATCTTGGCTAATAAAAAATTGGCGTGCTTGACTGTAATGATCAGCAAACTTTTCTGGTCTCACCCTTAATTTATTTCCTTCTTCACTACTAGCATACGAGGAAAAGCCTTTCACAGGATTTTCTCGCGGACCTTCGCCGAACGAATTAGGATTATAATTGACTCGACCTTTAGGATTATGAAAGGCCATATGACCATCTTGTTGAAAATTAGCAAATGGACATTTAGGCGCATTAATCGGCAAATGCGTGAAATTAGGACTACCAAGACGTTTTAATTGGGTATCAAGATACGAAAAATTACGACCTTGTAAAAGCGGATCATTAGTGAAGTCAATTCCTGGAATAATATTCTGCGTGCAGAAAGCTACTTGCTCAGTTTCCGCAAAAAAATTATCAACACAACGATCTAAAACTAAACGTCCTACTATTTTGATAGGTACATCTTCTTCTGGGATAAGTTTAGTCGCATCAAGCACATCAAAAGGAAACTTTTCTACGAACGACTCATCAAAAAGTTGTAAACCAAGCTCCCACTCGGGATAATCTCCACTTTGAATGGCATTCCAAAGATCACGTCGATGATAGTCTGGATCGGCTCCATTGATTTTAACAGCTTCATTCCATGTAACTGATTGTAACCCTTGTTTTGGTTTCCAATGAAATTTAACAAAAGTCGATTTTCCTGCTTGATTAATTAATCGAAATGTATGGACTCCGAAGCCTTCCATAAATCGAAACGATCGCGGAATGGTGCGATCTGACATAATCCACATGACCATATGCATACTTTCGGGAGTTAACGAGATAAAATCCCAAAAATTGTCATGGGCGGTTTGTGCCTGAGGAAAACCGCGATCCGGCTCATCTTTAGCCGCATGAATCAGATCTGGAAATTTAATAGGATCTTGAATAAAAAAAACTGGGATGTTATTTCCAACAATATCCCAGTTCCCTTGTTGCGTATACAATTTCACTGCAAAACCACGCACATCACGGGCCAAATCAGCTGAGCCTTTATTCCCTGCAACCGTGGAAAATCTCACAAATGCTGGCGTTTTCTTCCCTTTTTTCTGAAAGGGATCAGCAATAGTGAATTCTGGGAGCGCTTCGTAAGCTTCAAAAAAGCCATGAGCTCCAAATCCTCGGGCATGCACAACCCGTTCGGGGATTCGTTCATGATCAAAATGAAAAATTTTATCACGCATGATGAAATCTTCCATTAAAATTGGACCTCGCTCACCTATTTTCAATGAGTTTGTATCATCACTGATCGGCGTTCCTATTTGAGTTGTTAATGGTGCAGCTTTGGCGGCAGGAAGATGCGTATCACCTCCAGCTCCTTGGAGAAGTTCTTCATCGTGAATAACAATGACTTTCTGATTATTTTCGTTGGCCATTTTGTTTGAGTTATTTTTAGACATTAAATAGTTCCTTTATTTAATAGATAAAAATCATTGTATACGAACTTTATATTTATGCCCACTACCAGTCTAATTAGTATTATTGCTTAGTTGAAGCGACCATCTTTAACTGCAATTGTGTGCTCTATTATTTAGAACATAACCGTATACCATCTGATTCAATAGTAATTTGACCTTGCTTATAGAGTTGCCCAATAGCACTTTTAAAACTTTTTTTACTCTCGTTTAAAACACGTTTGATATCAAGGGGAGTGCTTTTATCATGTAATGGTAGAAATCCACCTTTTTTATGTAATTCAGCTAGTATGCGCTTTTCTAATTCGCGAATGTTATCTTGGCCAATTTTTCTTAAAGTAACATCAATCTTTCCGTCTTCCCTTACCGTTTTAATATAAGCCGATATTCGCTCTCCATAACGTACACTCTGAAAAAGATCGGAGGAATGAATTAATCCCCAATGACTATTATTAATGATTACTTTATTACCTAATACTGTGGTTTCTGCGATCAAAATATTGACCTCATCTCCTGATTTAAAGTCAGCCGGCGACTTATCTAGAAAATGATCGAGCTTAGAGCTGGCAACAATTCGACCTTCGTTATCTTGTTTCAAATAAACAATATAGGATTTATCTTTTTCCATCGGGCGCTGTTGCTCGGGTTTTGGTACAAGTAAATCTTTTTCCAACCCCCAGTCCAAAAAAGCCCCCACCCGGTTAACATCGATTACCTTCAAAAAAGCACATTTGCCTAAGTGTGCAAATGGTCGAGTGGTCGTTGCGATGATTTTATCTTCTGAATCAAAATAGACAAACACTGTTAGCATGTCATTCACTGCAGTCCCGGGCGGCACAAACTTATTGGGCAATAAAATTTCGCCCCACTCCCTACCGCCATCTAAATACAGGCCAAAAGGTACCTCTTTCACTACTTTTAAGGTGTTTAATTGTCCTACTTTAATCATTTTTACTCACTATTATTTTAACTGAATACAACATCGAGTATACCAGGTTACGGTATAATTTGTCCTGTGGGCTATTTGAGGATAGCTTGATTTTATGAACTAGATTTTCGGTAAAATCCCAATCTTTGAGAGGATTATTTTTAAATTAGGTAGTAGCATAGGCTTAACAAAGACCTCGTTCATACCAGCATCAATACATTGTTGATGTACATTGCCTTCGGCATGTGCTGTCAAACCAATGATAGGCGTAGGCGTTTTTTTATGTTGAACTTGTTCCCAACTCCGAAATTGCTTGGTAAATTCAATACCTGAAATACCTGGTAAACCGATATCACTAATAATGAATCCAAAATCATTTTTTTGAGCTAACTTTAACGCATCTTCACCACTCGTAGCAGAAATAAAACTCAATCCAATACTTCTCACCAATACTTCAAGGATTTTGAGTGCAATTTCATTATCCTCTATTAATAGAATCGTAGATTTTTTAGACTGCATGCCACAATCAACCTCAGAAACAATATCTTTTTCTGTTCCCTTAGAGAAAACGCTAAAATTAGCGGGTTGAGTGTTCGTTTTTTTCATAGTGTCGAATATCCGATGTTACATTACTAATAAGTATAGATTAATAATTTTAAAATGAACCCCAAAGACAGACTGGAGAGTAATCAATCATCCAAGCAATAATCTATATTTTCAATACTTTTAACTGGTTACACACAACGTTATCCACAGATTTTGTGGATAAATGTCTCTTGCACATTGCACATCAAATATCTAATATTTAGTTATTTTTCAATAAGTTACAATGCTCTGTCAAGTTCTAATACAATTTGATTATTGCTTTGGGTAAAAAAGTTATTCACAATTAGTCCAGTACTCAATCAATTAGACAATAATTATTGGGTCTTGTGTGAAAACTTTGTTATTTAAATCCTTTCTGAAATTACGAAACATCACTTGAGGGTTGAGGCAACTCTCTGTATACTTCTTACCCGCTATCGTTTTTACCTGATTATTATGAAGTCAAAAAAGTTATTCATTCCCGAGCAAATTGCTAGTAAACAACGATGGGGGCAACTTTATGGTAGTAGTTTACCACTTGCTTTGGCTGAATATTGTCAACATACACCCGGCATTAAATTACTTGTTGCACCTGATAATTTAAGCGCGAGTCAATTATTAGCGGAATTGCAGTTTTTTCTTAATGAGCAGCAAACTCATCAGGAAATTTTATTATTCCCTGATTGGGAAACATTGCCTTACGATCAATTCTCCCCCCATCAAGATATTATTTCACAACGGTTATATACTTTGAGCCGCTTGCAGCAAACCACTAGTTCAATTGTAATTACAGCAACAAGTACCATTATGCATCGATTATGTCCCCAAACATTTCTTAATCAACATGCACTTCTTTTAAAACAAAACCAAACACTTGACGTGGATCAATTCCGCCAGCAACTACAACAAGCAGGATACTATTGCGTTAATACCGTTTTAGAACATGGTGAATTTGCCGTACGTGGGTCAATTATTGATCTTTATCCTATGGGGAGCGAATTACCATTTCGAATCGAGCTGTTTGATGATGAAATTGAAAGCTTAAGGCGCTTTGATCCAGAAACTCAGGTCACAATTGAAAAAATCGAGCATGTACAAATTCTTCCGGCACGAGAATTCCCTTTAAATGAAGAAAGTATTGGACTATTTCGTCGTGCATTTCGTAATGAATTTTCTGGTAACCCCAGCCAATGTCCACTCTATGAGTCCGTTAGTAATGGACAATTTCCGAATGGAATAGAATATTATCTGCCTCTGTTTTTTGACAAAACGGTTACTTTTTTTGATTATTTACCAGAAAATACTTCTGTCTGTTTGATAGAATCAACTCATGAACACGCTGAGAAATTTTGGCATGAACTCAACGCACGTTACGAGCAGCGCAGTTTCGATATAACCCGACCACTACTTACGCCTTCGCGATGCTTTTTATCCCCAACCGAATTACTCACAATAGCGAATCAATTTAAACAATTACGTGTCTTTCATAAACCACAAGAAACAAAAGGGGCTGTATATAATTTTAATATCGAAAAGCCCCCTTCTTTGCCTGTAGAACGCCAAACTCAAGAACCCTTAGCACGCGCAGCCGAATTTGTATCTCAGCCTAATCGTCGTTATTTATTTGTTGTTGAAAGCGCTGGACGTCGAGAAATGTTACTTGATTTACTAAAACAAAGTAACATTACACCCAAAATCCAAACCTCGTGGACAACATTTCTTCAAGATACAGCCTCGATTAATATCACCATTGGTCCACTTATTTATGGCGCAGAGTTAACGGATCACCCTATTTCCATTCTTGTAGAGTCTCAGTTTTTTGGTGAACAAAGCGTCCCCCAGCGGCGCACAAGTAGCTCAAAAATTGTTGACCCACAATTTATTATTCGCGACTTGGCAGAGTTGCGTATAGGCTCACCAGTCGTTCATTTACAATATGGCGTCGGTCGATATCTCGGGTTACAAACATTTGAACATGATGGCAATGCAAACGAATTTTTAGTTTTAGCATACGCGGGTGAAGACAAAATTTATGTGCCGGTCACCTCATTACATTTAATTAGTCGTTATACAGGTGCAGATAGTGATCATGCTCCACTCCACCGTTTAGGTAGTGATCAATGGCAAAAAGAAAAAAAGAAAGCTGCTGAAAAAATTCATGACGTAGCTATCGAGTTATTAGAAATTTATGCTAAACGGGAGGCAAAACCTGGCTTCCAATACGAGTTCCAAGCAGCAGATTATCAACGATTTACCAGTGGTTTTTTGTTTTCTGAGACAGCAGACCAAGCGTTAAGCATTAACCAAATTATTCAGGATATGCAGTCGCCACGGCCTATGGATCGTTTGATCTGCGGAGACGTTGGTTTTGGTAAAACGGAAGTAGCTATGCGGGCAGCATTTATCGCTGCTCAAAATGGCAAACAGGTTTGTGTTTTAGCTCCAACTACATTACTTGCAGGTCAACATTTTGAAACGTTCAGAGATCGCTTTGCAGAGTTTCCGATTCAAATTGAATTGTTATCACGATTTCGAAGTGGCAAAGAATCATCTCAAGTCATTAAATCATTAGCTGATGGGCGTGTAGACATTGTTATTGGGACGCACAAATTATTTCAAAATGATGTGAAATTTCATAATTTAGGATTATTAATTATTGATGAAGAGCACCGTTTTGGCGTTAAGCAAAAAGAGCATATGAAAGCATTGCGGGCCAATGTCGATGTATTGTGTATGACTGCAACCCCTATTCCACGCACCTTAAACATGGCTATGGCGGGAATCCGCGATATATCATTGATAGCAACACCGCCTGCTAAGCGACTCGCTATTAAAACATTTTGGCAGGAGCGCAATGATACGATACTTAGAGAGGCTATCTTGCGTGAAATTTTACGTGGCGGCCAAGTATTCTTTTTGCATAATAATGTTCAAACGATTGAACGCATTTGTCATGATTTGCAAACATTAGTTCCAGAAGCAACCATTCGCAATGCCCACGGCCAAATGCGTGAACGTGAACTTGAACGAATCATGTCTGATTTTTATCACCACCGATTCAATGTCTTGGTGTGTACGACTATTATAGAAACAGGTATTGATATTCCAACTGCAAACACAATCATTATTGATCGTGCTGATAAATTTGGTTTAGCGCAATTACATCAATTACGTGGCCGAGTTGGTCGCTCGCATCACCAAGCTTATGCCTATTTACTTACTCCCAATGACAAACTGTTGACACGAGATGCTGTCAAACGGTTGGAAGCAATCGTTTCATTAGAAGATTTAGGTGCAGGATTTACTTTGGCTACACTGGATTTAGAAATTCGTGGTGCTGGGGAGTTATTGGGTGAAGGGCAAAGTGGTCATATGCATGCTATCGGTTTTAGTCTTTATATGGAAATGCTTGATCAAGCTGTTCATGATCTAAAAACTGGCAAAACGCCTGAATTAGCAACGCCCCTTCATCAAGGTCCTGAAATTGATTTGCGTTTATCTGCCGTCATTCCCGAAGACTATATTGGTGATGTGCATACACGATTAATTATGTATAAACGTATCGCTAACGCAAAAGATAAAGCGCAATTACGCGATTTACAAATCGAATTAATCGACCGTTTCGGATTATTGCCTCAATCAGTTAAGCATTTGCTTTTAATTACCGAAATGAAATTTTTAGCCACTCAATTGGGCATTAAGCGAATTACAGCCTCAGCTCAAAACGGAAAAATAGAGTTTTCTGAACAACCAACCATAAATCCCACAGAATTAATCAAATTAATTCAATTACATAGCAAACGTTATCAACTCGAAGGCCCCACAAAATTACGTTTCACATTAGATGCCACAATCCATGCAGAACGCATTCATGAGATCACTGCTCTCTTGTTGAAATTAGCATAAGTTGCCCCAAGGCACGGCCGTTTGGGTATTCACCCACACGGCACAATTGCTAAATCAATAAGTTAAATTTCAATACCCCGCACCCGGTACATCAGTAGGAGGACATATAGGCTCGTTTGCTTTCTGAGGAATCTTAGAAAGTGGAGGAAACATGCCAAAAGGACTACGTAAATTTGCAATAAATTGCGGTCCCCCAGGAATGGGGCCGGCACGCAAACTTAATGCCGCATTGACTGCGTGCTCATCGCTCGGAGCTTGTTTGTATTCATCAACACATTGATTACACTCGCGAATAAAGACTAACATTTCTCGTGTCTCAGCTGCTAAAATAGTTAAATCACCACCCATCATATCCATCAATTCCAGAGCAATTTCATGGGAGGATTTTGAAGCTTGAACTTGTTGATCAAAGTGCTTGATAAGTTCTGGTTGTTTAGAGGGAGGCATAAATAATATCAATGCACGTAAAACAGCATAAGCACTTGTTTCAATATGCGCGAGTGTATGATGAAGCTGCTTTTCAACTATATGAGGATCAAGGTATTCTTGGTTCCATAATTCAATCTCTTTTTTAGAGGGTGATAAGCCAAGTTTTTCCCATCCACGTGAAATATTACTTACTGCAATCGAGTACCATGTTTTATAAACGACATCTTTGACCACTGTGACGTATTCTAAAATTAACGGTAAATCGGCGTGCAGTTCTTTAGGTAAATCACGCCATCTCTCTACACTCATAAAAATATCCCAAATAATTCCAGTCAATATGTATAAATTGACTACACCAATGGCTCGAGCTTGCGTAATATCAGTTTGCGATGTTTTAGAGCCAGCACGCGAACTGGTATTTAATATTTTCTCAAGTTGGGGATTTGTTAAAACACGTAATAAGTTGTTACTACTTGGTCTTTCAATAAACTCCTGAAACCCGCTGACCGGTTGCTTTTCAATAAATACAAGTGTGTTATATAGCTTGGAGTTATTTTTTTCCAACCACACTAATTCCTGGACTCTTAAATCACTTTCCGGTGGGCGACCAACCACTCTATTGATATAAGCACCATAAGCACCATATGCACCTAATTCATCATAGACATCTCTGCCTTGAAATGTACTATGAGATTGTTGCCCAGCAGTGCCAATACGACGTTTCATATCGCCGCCATAGCCATTTAATACTCTTAATTTAACTGACTGTAATTCAGGGTATTTTTCTTTGTATAGATTTAAGAGCTTTTCGGCCTTCATTTGCGCACGATATAACGAAATGTGTGTAGCAATCCCACCTGTTTTACCTAAATCACTGGGTCCACTCACATAGGATATAAACCCACTTTTTACGATACGGCGGCGTGAGTTTGGAGCATCAAGAATATCCGCTAAAATAGTTTGTAAATTATCCAAATCTTTAGGTGTTTCACAAAGTATTAAAAAATTAACAGCGTATTCACTGATTTGCCCCATCCGTAAAGAACCATCTAAAAAGGAAGCCAAATATTTTAAAACGCGAACTTCATCCAGGTTAATCTTATCGGCTGTGTCAGAACAAATATACAAAGGAAAAAGATCTGGGTGTTTCAATACAAATAATAATCGCTCAAGCTCTCTTTTTGTCGTTTCACTAAATTGAGCTCTATTCTCTTTTATTTTCAAAAATAAATCGGGATTGGTGCTAAGCATTTTATGTAATTTTATTTTTTCCTCACGAGTCAAATCATGATATTCACGAATTGTCTCCGCACCATTTTGAACAAAATGTCTGACATCGTCATCATGTGTTACCAAAATACGCAGTAACTCATCAAAAACTTCAATATTCACTTTTGTTGTTTGACGGACATATTCCTTTATGCCACCAAAAAAACCCGATAATTCAATCAAATTGATTAATGAAGTTACAGATTTTATTAATTCTGGAGGCAGTGCAGTACGTATTTTCGTTAATGAATCAATGATCCGGCCGCTCAGTTCCTCACTATATTTTTCATCAAACCAAATACCTCGTTCAATAACATGAATACGATTCATTAAGTGAACATGCAATTTCTCTAACTCTACGATTGAATTTTTGGTAAGTGGGGTTAGCGTAGTCTGGGGATAATTTTGTAATGTTGCCAAGATTTCTTGAATTTGTTTTCTATAAAGTTCAATAATTGCAATTTGTTGCGCCGGAACTGTTTGCGACATAGTTGCTGCAGTTACATTATAATTACCATCAGCATCCCCTCTTACCCAACTATACACACTACGAAATGACAGCATCAGAGGGTATTTCAATTGACTAGCTATTTTTTGTCTATCGCCTCCATGTATTAGCAGGTAATTATCAACGAGTTGATCATATGTTTCAGGAAATGCTTCTAATATTTTTATATAATTAAATAATGCATATTCAGCCTCTTCTCGAGGTGTTAAATTTGGTGTCTGTACAATCGGCTCTTTAATCAAAGTATCTACATTATTTGCAATGATGTCTTTGAATGTAACCTGAGCAGCTGTGTTTCCTGAGGATTCAGGCAATAACATTGCCGCTTCTAATTTCATCGCTGCTTCAGTAGTAGCATATAATAGACGAATCACTTTATTGCTAACGACTCTAGTTGGATGAGACGTCATCACCGGCATAGCATAATATGTACTTAGTTGCTCACAAAATTTATTCAGTTTTTCATCTGGAGATAAATTCGATGGCAATGATTTTATTAAAGCCAATAAACCACTAGGCTGGTTTTTGCGCCACTCAGCTTTACGATAGTCACGCACTACCATTTGTTTTATCAAATTAAGTTTTGTTTTTTCAGTAGGTGAGCTAGTATTTTTTATTGAAGTTGAAAATATTGAATTAATATAACTCAGTGCTGGAGATTCAACCGGCGTATTTACTGAGGATAAACGTCTAGCTACTAGCCCAAAAGAAGAAGAACGGATAAAACTGTCAAAACGGTACTTCATAACATTTCCCTATTAATAAATCGTGCGCATTATTACAAATTACTCAGTTTGTCTCAATAGTCTAATTCATCACAATACTTGCAGTTCCTACTTGACCTGGCGATAATAGAATTTCTTGAATTACTAATGAGTTATAATGGAATTTTTAACGCAATATGGTTTATTTTTATCTAAGTCGCTTACAATTGTTTTTGCGATCCTTTTTGTAGTTGGTGGCATACTTTCGATGAGTCGAAAACCGAAGCCTAAATTGACAATTGAATCGCTCAACAAACAACATACTGAAATAAAAGAAAGAATGGAAAAAGAGGTTTTAGGTAAAAAATCAAAAAGGAAGAAAAAGGATAAAGCTACTAAACCATCACTATACGTAATCGATTTTAGCGGCGACATAAAAGCAACTCAGGTTGAGCAGCTACGCGAAGAAATAACTGCTGTGCTTTCTGTGGTGACGCATCATGACGAGGTTGTTGTCCGAGTGGAAAGTCCTGGTGGCGTTGTGAATGGTTATGGGCTAGCCGCATCGCAATTACAACGTATTCGCGACAGGCAAATACCTTTAACTGTTTGCATTGATAAAATTGCTGCTAGTGGTGGGTATTTGATGGCATGCGTTGCTAATCAAATTATTGCCGCTCCATTTGCAATTCTAGGCTCAATCGGTGTGATTGCTCAAATGCCTAACTTTCATCGTTGGTTGAAAAAGAATGACATCGATGTGGAACTCTTAACTGCAGGCGAATACAAACGCACCCTAACTGTTTTTGGAAAAAATACAGATAAGGGTCGGCAAAAATTTCAAGAAGACTTGGAAGATATTCATCACGTATTTAGAAATTATATTCTGATGAATCGGCAAGCTGTGAATATTGATGAGGTCGCAACAGGAGAGCATTGGTTAGCTAATGATGCTTTGAAATTAAACCTAGTCGATAAATTACAAACGAGTGATGAATACATTTGTGAAAAAATGCTATCTATGAATGCCTATCAAATTACTGTCGCCACTAAACAAAATGCAATTTCAAAGCTCCTCAAACCAGCGATGAAATTACTTCATCCCTGGGCATAATCCGTTATATTAATAATGAATTGAGTGTTCACAATGAACTGGACACTCAATCTGTAAAGCGCTTCTCTTCCTCATATTCATGCTGCAGCTCATAAAAATTACGCAAATTTCAAAATTCCTTGCTACGCTTTAAATAACATATCAAACATATTGCGTTATTTTTAAAGCAAATTGATGAGGAAAAAAAATGAAAACAAACATACCTTGTCTTATCCTACTATCTTGTTTAATGAGCGATGCTAGTTTTGCAGAAGAACACGAAATCGCGATTACTATTGATGATCTTCCTTTTGTAGGCACCAATGGTAATGATGAAGGTAATTTAAAAAGAACCCGCGAACGTTTTATGAAAATTCTAGATAGTCTTGTAGTAAATCAAGTTCCAGCTACTGGGTTTATCATTGCAGGCTCAATCGCCAAAGGACAATGGGAGTTATTAGAAGCATTTCGCAAAGAAGGATTTGGCTTAGGAAATCATACCTATTCTCATGCGAATCTAAACCGATTAAGTACAGAAAAATACATTGATGAAATTGCTCATGCGGACAAGGTATTAGAACCCGTCATGACACAACCTAAATACTTTCGCTACCCTTATCTTGCAGAGGGCAAAGGTGAAACCAAACAAGCAGTTCACGATTATTTAGCCGCGAATCAATACATTATCGCTCCGGTAACTATTGATAGTAAAGACTATCAATTCAATGAACGTTTATTAAATATTAATTGGCGAGTACGCAAAGAGCATGTAAATCGAATTAAACAACAATATTTAGCCTATATCTGGCACGAAACATTAAAAGCTGAAAAACATGCAAAAAATAGTAATGCAAAACAAGTGTTATTAATCCATGCTAATTTATTAAATAGTTATTGTCTGGATGACGTAATTAAAATGTATAAAGCGCATGGTTATCGATTCATAAGCTTAAGTGATGCATTAACCAATACAGCCCCATCAGCAGCGCCTACAGCGGTTAACTCCGAGGTTAAAAACGCACCCGATCCAGAAGGAATTGTTACAAATAAAGATCCAGCGATTAACGAGCAATCTTATTTAGACAATAAACTACATGTAAGCCAAAATTATTCTAACGCAGGATGGCTATCCGATTGGGAAAAAGGTTGGTAGACTACCAATTTTTATCCACGAGTAAAATAATGAACGAACATATTTTCTGCGTAAAACTGCAACAAGACGCTCTGCGTATGGATGCCCCTCCCTTTCCCGGTAAATTGGGTGAAAAAATTTTTGAAAATGTATCAAAAGAAGCGTGGGCAATGTGGCTAAGTCATCAAACCATTCTCATCAATGAATATCGTCTCAGTTTAATTGATCCCAAAGCCCGTGAGTTTTTATTAACCGAAATGGAAAATTATTTCTTTGGTTCAGGCTCAGAAAAGCCATCAGGCTTTATATCTAAGTAAAAATTATAAAAAAACAGCAATAAGATCTTGACTCAAAACCGTTCTCAGAGTCTAATAGCACCCAGTGGCCAGATAGCTCAGTCGGTAGAGCAAAGGATTGAAAATCCTTGTGTCCCCAGTTCGATTCTGGGTCTGGCCACCATTTAAATCGGCTCTTTCCCATTTGCGGGGGCACTTATCAAGCGCATAATACTCTAACCCTAATTCTATAATTTTCAAAGTTTCTAAAGCCATAAGCTCTTCGTTGAATCAACTTCTATCCATTAAATCGCGCTCTTAATTTTTACAGTCTATACTAATAAGAAAGTAAATTCAGGTTAGTGCAATGAAAACCCTAACAGAACGATGTACCGAGCTTTGTAAAAACAAACATGGAGATACACTCCGCTACAATGGCGATCCTGATATTTCCAATATAGCAGAAAAATTAGCTAGACTTCTTCTTGATGCTAACGCCGTCAATACAAAATGGCGTGTTGAAAGTTACTCAGGCTCTGATGAAGGAAATGAAGGTATCGTTAATTTTTTGCAATACATGGATAATGATCTTCGAGGACAATTATTAGCAAAAGGATTGGATTTAAATCAGGAGTTATCTGACAGTGGTGTAGTCCCATTTACATGGTTTATAGGAAACGCTCAAAATGCTTTAGTTGATCAATTACTAACTTCTGCCGAACAAAACCAAACTCTAGATCAACGATTGATTTGGATAAACAAAATTGACTCTATGAAAAGGGATGGAAATTTAACCGTTGTTGGCCAAACTCCTTTGCAACTCGCTATTGCAAAAGGCTATAAAGACAAAAGTAATGATGGGAAGAATGATCTTGATGTTAGCGACCTTCAAATAGCAGAAAAATTGCTACGTTTGGGTGCTAATCAGCAGATTAATTATCAAGAACCAACCAGAGGTAATACAGCATTACATATTGCCTATGCCAAGCGAGATTACGAGGCTATACAATTACTCGAAAAACATGGGGCATGTCCCTATATTCGTAATAAATATGGCCAGTCACCCGCTGACATGCTACAACTCTCTTTTAGCCAGGTTGAAAAATTAATGGTATTTCATACCTCTCCTGATGGTCATATTAATACTTTTCGTTTAAACCAGGAAGAATTCAATGATCCCAATAATCTGCAAAAAATTAATAATGCCATTAAATTAGAACGTCAATATATTGAAGTAAATGGGAAAGAATTAAAAATTCCAGAAAATACATTTAGTTTTGGCCCAATACAGAGCGCTGCAATTCAAAATAGTGTACTTAATCCCAAAGAACTCGGTATTGCAATCGAAAATGAGAAACAAGTATTACTGAATGCTATTCAAGCATTGCATAATTATGGGGAAATATTAAAACAAAAAGGACAGTCAAAAGGTCAAGTTGCAATAGAATTATCTATCCAATTAAAAAAATTAACTACCGAATTTTATGCTATAAATGATTGGAATGACTTCCCAACATTTAAAATGACCTTTATGACCCGGTTAAACAGTAAAAATAAAGAAATGGAAACTTATCGTATAGCATGGCCTACAATTATAAAAAATGTGGCTATTGCATTAACTGGGTTAGGATTACTCTTAATTTCTGCCAAATTAATTTATTCAAAAATCAATGAAGGACGCGCACTGTTTCTTTTTCAAAATCCTAAAACAACAAGTGAAGAAAAAATAGACTCAATTAAACAGTCGATTGATAAGATAAAACCGCATTAATTATCTACTCAGTATCTCCCCAGCACGTCATACTATTTGCGTGGAAAAGTGCTTTTTGTATGTAGGCTATCTGATGCAGACTGTTGAGACCCTGGTGAGAAAAAACTGGCAAAAAAGCTAAGCGGATTATACCAATTTCCCTCTGGCAAGTTTAATCGTGCCATTTTAGTTAATAATCTATTTCTATAATCTCCCATATGGGCTTCTAATGAAATAAGCTTTGCAGCAAAAGTATCTTCATCAGTATCCTCTGGGATTACATTCATCTCTTCCAACGCATCTTTTGCTACTTCAAGGGCTGCATTATCATTTGAACTTCTTGCTTGATAAGCTCGGAACCATAAACTCTCCACTTTTTCCTTTTCGGTGAGTTTATTGAAAATCTCATAATTCACTAACAATGGAGGTAAGAGATTATCAGCAATTAGTTGCAATCCTGGATGACAAAAAGGTTGATTTAATAAAGCCATAGCTTCACGCGGGCGGCCTAGTGCTGCACACTTCTCTGCATTCAATAATCGATATACATTGTGTAAAATATCGTTCTTATTTATATTTTCAGCGATATTAGGAGTTTGTGTTTGCATTTTTGCCATACGTGCATCAAAAACGGCGACCATAATATTTGTATTGTCTGGAAAGGGATTAGGTAGCTCGGGGAAAAAATGATGTATATCATGCTTAGTAAAATCCCGCCCTTTTAGCAAATGTAATGGAAAAGATATTAAATTATTACGCTCTTTTATTTCCATAGCCCTTTGTCTAAGTTTAGGATATCGGCTAAAAGATTCTGTAATGGTGTTGGGAGTATTGAAATTTGAGTATAAGATAAACGGATTATTTTCCATGCTATTGACAAGAGTTGCTAAAACATTATATTCACCATTCCAAATAGCTGGAAAATCTAGGCGTAGATATCTATGCATATGAGTAATTAATTTTATCATCGCCCCTGCTCTTTCGGTCATTTCACGATCGGATTGTTGGTTATCGAGTCCATCGAGGTTGTTATTACCCATTAAATACAGTTCATTTATATGTGTGTTTCTGAGCATTGCCTCTGTAACCGCGACAATTCCCGCCGTGGCAATGTTGTTGCCGCGAAGATCGATCATTTCCAAACTATGATTGTCAGATAAGATAGCTGCTAATTGTTCAGCACCTAAAGTACCAATACCGCTATGCGTCACTATAAGTTGCTTTAAGACTCGGTTATGTCTAATTGCTTCTAGTATTTGTAACCATTCATCTTCACCAATCGAATTTCTGTTATTCAAAATAATTGGGGCATTCACTGTCGCTGATGTCCCGTTTAATTTATAAATATTTTCTAACGATAAATTTAGAGTTGTTAACGTGGGATCATTATTTCGAAGACGCTCTACCAAGCGGGCTACAACAGCGTTATTTAATGTCATAAAAACTCACAGTGTTATATATTTATGCTTTTATTGTAGCTTACTCACAGTATACTTTCCAGGATGGTCCGTTTTAGATCTGACCACCATTTTCTAGAAATATTTAATGGATTTGGAACTAATCTCATTTCATTCGCGACTTGTTTTCATGTTAAATGTAGTTATCAGCGAGAGAAAATCCTCTGTAGACATGGGTTTATAATAATAATATCCCTGGACGATATCACACCCCTCTTGTTTAAGAAATTGAATCTCCGCGTCTGTTTCAACACCTTCAGCAACAACTGACTTTTTTAAAGAATGTAGCATGCCAATCATTGATTTGACGATTTCAAAATTTACTTGATTGTCAGGTAATCCATGAATAAATGCCGTATCTATTTTTACTTTATCAACCGGTATGCGATAAAGATAGCTAAAAGAAGAAAAACCTGTACCAAAATCATCAAGAACAATTTTGAATCCGAGCTGGTGAAGTGCTGCTAAAACAGCAATATTATGATGGGCCCCATTCATAATCATGCTTTCCGTAATTTCTAACTCGATATCTTTAGACTTTACCCCAAACTCATTCAGAAGCGATTCCAGATATTCTGCTAATAGGTACTTCTCATTAAATTGTTGAGTAGAAATGTTGATAGAGATAGGAGGACCTTGCCAGTCTGCTTTAATTTGTTGAAAAACCATACGCATAATGTGTTCATTCAAGGCAATAATTAACCCTGACTCTTCCGCGCAATGAATAAAATCTTTAGGAAAAATCAATCCCTTGACGGGATGTTGCCATCGGACTAACGCTTCAGCACCACATATTTTTCCAGTTTTTAAATCTATCTGAGGTTGATAATTGATTAAAAACTGTTTTTTAATGATTGCTTGGTGTAAATCATCGTACATCGTCAATTTATCCAAAGCGATGGCAGGTAATTCTTTAGTAAAAAATACACTCTTATCGCCACCTTGTTCTTTTGCATGAATCATAGCCAAATTAGCGTTGGTTATTAATGTGCTGCTATCAGTCCCATCCTCTGGATATAGAGCAATACCTATTGTTACTGTTAAAAAGAATTCTCGATTATCAATACTGATTGACTCTTTGATTGCTCGTTCAATTTGATGAGCATAACCAAGAATATCTCCAATATGTTTTATTTCATAGTAATATAAAATAAATTTGTCTGCTCCTAATCGTGCTATTTTGTATTTTTCATGAAAAGTTAACTGTTTCAGTCTTTCAGCTATTTTCTTTAATATTAAGTCGCCTGTATCATGACCTAAAGCCTCATTGACCAGTTTAAATTTATCTATATCCGCGATGATAATCGCTATAGGTTCTGATTTTTTAGTGGATATCAAATCATTAAGCTCCTCCTCAATGGTTGACCGGTTCAGAAGCCCTGTCAAAAAATCACATCGAGAAATAGCATTAATCTCTTCATTAGTATGAGTTCGCTGAATAAACTCTCCTAGTAATTTGCCAGTCGTGTTCATCAGTCCGATTAACGCTTCATCGCGCTCATGAATCTGATAGCTAAAAAATTCAATAATACCAAAAACTTTTCCCTGGAAAATAATAGGTGTTCCAAAAGCGCAATTTAAATCTGTTTTTTCTACATCTACGGAGGGTGAGGATTCTCTTTTGTTGTTTGCATAATCAGATAGCCAGATGGTATCTTTTTCTTTCCAGATTCTTCCCGGAAAACCTTGATTAAATTGTAAAGAATGGTTGCGACTTTCTTTTTCATAATTAATCATTTTTAACGTTTCTTTATGCCATATATTCACACAACGCAATATATTATCCCCTTCATCAACCAGCCATATTTCACCTAAATCCCAATCAAATACCTCACATAATATTTTTAGAATTTTTGGCGCCAACTCACTCAATGCTTTATCATGCTCCATAAGACGCAAAATATCATATTGTGTTTGTAAATATTTCTGATCTGTTTTTACCGCGGTTACATCTATTGCTATGCCCATAAAACAAAATAAATTATTATTTTTGTCTTTCAACTGAAAAGCCCTGTCAAAAATATTACGCGTAGAACCATCAGGTCTTTTGATTCGATATTCTGCAGATGAACTCGAATTATGGCGTAATTCGTCAAGAAATGTTTCATAAACAATTTTTTGATCCTCAGGAAAAATGGATTCAAGCCAATCCTGTCGATTTTCGTATAAGGATTGGATACTTTTACCCCAAATTTTTTCATATGCCGGACTAATATAAAGTACGGTTTTTAAATCAGGTGACATTCTGTAAAAGATAATATCTACATTATTTGTAAATTCGTTAAATATTTTTTCATTTTCCTTAATTTCAGTTTGAGCTAATACTAATTTTTTTTCTTCACGGTTCATTTTCAGAACGATGATAGATGTAATGAAACCAAGGATTAAAAAAGTTCCGGCCGCAATGATTGAGTTACCTAAATTACCTTCGACAACACCAAGCGTCTGCATTTTAAGTGCTATGATGGCTAATATCATTGGAACAAATAGTATAAATGGCAAGGTACGTCGGAAGTAATAACTACCAATATGATCACTCATTAGGAGCTGAATAATAAAAACGTTTGGCTTTATTAATAAAATCCCCAAACTCAATAACATAAATAAAATACTTGTAGTTAAAGCCATAGTTGTATGAGCTGCAAAAACGTATTGCATGTTGGCATTATAGATAAAATTGTAAAATGATAGTAAACCTAGAAAAAATACTGACCAGGCAATCAGTTGATTTATTGATACAGCTTTTAGCTTTGTAAATAAAAATGCAAATCCTATAAACATGAAGTTAAATGCAGTAATGAGTGGCATACGATCAAAATATTGTGTTTTTGGATTTAAGAAAATTTCTTTGTTGAATAGTTGATCAACCCCTAAATCAATACCGAATACAAACTGGATAATAGTTGCGATGCTGATCATTAAAATGCCGATTGATAACATCACAACGATAGCGTAAGTAATGAATTTTTGGGGGGTATCTAATAAAATCAACGCCCATCCCGACAGGAAAAAACAAATGGCCGTATTTATTTTCATAGAGGGCCATGAAGATAAAATATTTGTCAACGTAGGAAGATTGTATTGCCATCCTATTAATACAGCCCCACTTGTTAGAATTAGAATAACGCCAATAATGACTACAAATAAAGAGCATCTATTGAGGAAATTGAATTCTCTGTTTTCTATGCTCACTCAAGCTCCCTGTTCCTTATCAAAATATAATTTGACCATTATAACTACTTGGGTTCCAAAGAGTACGTCATCCAGATCGCAGTCCTTTTGCGCGATCTGAAATCCCTGCTTTCGCTAGAATGACTAACCTGAGTACTTATTATGATATTAGACCACTCATTGGAATTCGTCTAATAGTCAACCGGAGCACTATTAAATTGCCTCATCATATTTACGATAAAAAAATTAACCCACAGTATTTTGGTTAGATAGATGTCAAAATTTAAATATGTTAGTATGCGCAAAAAAAAACTAGTTAATCCAAACTCTTTACCACTTTTAGCGCCCCGAAGAAAACAAAATGAATAAACCCGATAAAGAAGTTATAGCAGATATTAATACATCAGATTCAGATGTGGACCGCAGTGATGTAACTAGCTCCGTGGTTAAGGATTTAAAAAACCTAAAAGTGGGTATCAAATTCGTCAGAGATCCAATGAAATGGGCCAAACCAATTGTTAAATACGAGTTAAAACTTTTGCCCAACGCTGTCAGTAAAGATGAATTAAACATTCTGCAAAATTTAGCGAAACAATCACGTGTACATGGTAAAAAAGGACGTGCGATTACCAATGCCATTCAAAATAACGCGCTCAAAGCAAATACTAAAAAAGCACTGGAAATTTCCATCAATAAATTTAAAGATCGCACATTACTTGATAAAGTAGCTGCCAATTTAAATATTGTAGATACCGTACTAAAAAACTATAACTCCGCTTTAACAGCTTGTATTAATTTGACGGACCCCAATGGGATTCGCGGGATGCCAGCTTTGATATTTGAAATGTTGGCTCGCTCTGGGGAAATTTGTTTTATAGATGGCCTAAGTGGGCTAGTGATTTCAACCATCGGAATTGCTGAATTTCCTGTTGTTGTAACTGTGTTGGCCCCAGTTGCTGTATCTATTCTTATCATAAAGCCATCTTGGGATCTCATTGAATCCACAGCAAGATCTTTAGTAAAGCAATTTCAAGCCTATGCGAATGACATCGATCTTCATACCAATCTCAATGCTTTAAACCATGCAGAAATTACTAGCATGTTACCCAATCCCATTGCGCTGATTTATGATCGCAATATGGAAGATTTGGCACAACGATGGTTGCCAGTCATCAATTCGGTGCCTGTTGCGGAACTACATTTCCCCATCCCTGCTAGCGGTTCTCAAAATGCTGTAACTAGCCCTACATTACCTGAGACAACCACGCCTGAACCAACATCTAATCCCCAAAGCAGTCAGATACCAAAATTTAAACGTCATACCTCTGTTAATGCAGGCATCATAGCAGATATATTTGGCCAACCAGGGTTAGGGTTTGAGAGTCAAACACAAATGAGTGAGCAATGTCGTTTGCGGGTTGCTGCAAATTTAGCTGGTTTGACACCACAAACTAGAGCGATTAGTGTAGGCGTTGATGTCATCTATCAAGGTTGTAGATTGGGTCTTTTGACAATTCATTTCCACAAGGCCTACTTCCCGGGCTTGTCCGCGGGATCTATAGATGTTGTTCAATACACAACTCTATTGCACAGCTATATATCGAACTGGATCCCGCGGACAAGTGCGGGATATCGAAATATGAATTGTCAATAGACCCTAAGCTTATTCAACGGAATGGCTATTTTTGTAAGGAATATACGAACACTAATGTGCGTTTAATTAAATGATGATATAGAGTTATTGTTAATCAGAAGTTTCTGTTATCCATAAATCTATTCGATCAATTAATAACAGAAATTTAATACCATTTTTACTTAAAATCAATGAGGATGTTCTTCTCTGCGTTATAATATAAGAGCAAAGAACAACCTCATTAATCACGCCATCCTTGGCATTATAATGTTAGGTAAATCAATGCCCAAGAGTGTAAGTTACTTGGCCAGGCATGCGAGAAACGCCAACTGCGTATTCATCATTAGTTGAATGATCTACATGAGAACAAATAAGGAGTTCATTAGTTAAGTTGAAATTAAGATGAACTGTCTTCATTGGCAAGCTGATTGTGTGGAAAATAAATTCGCCTGTCATTGGTGTATTGGCATTGCTACCATTAACTACAAAGGATCTCTCGGATTTGCTATCAAGCGATTGAAGTCCTGACGGCTGAATTTCAGCACCATTTAATTTAATGGTCGAAATCATTAAATTATCTTGTAAATTGTTTTTAACATTAATTTGAAAACCATCACAAGGCGTTGCAGCATTTGCAATATTAAGAACTAAAAAAGAAGAGGCTAATACTAATTGAATTTTTTTCATAAATACCTAATTTTTATTTGTTTACTTTTAAACCATTATTGGATAATAAAGAACAAATATAAGTGCATCATATCGTCATTCCTGTCCAAGGTCAAGCAATAATTAAAATTGACTAAAATTTTTTATCACCTTGATTTTTATAATTATTTTTACTCTATACGCGACAAAAATTTCATACCACACATCCAGCTGTTTGTAGACCCAATGGTGTAGAGAAAACTTTACGCATACAAGCAGTAAATGCATCATACTTATATGATATATTTGCAAGTGCATCAACAAGATAGTCCAGTCCATATCGAAACAAACTGACTTCGGGGCGACCATGTTTTTTAATCTTAATTGCACGCTGCTCATGCCTCCACTCTCCTGTTTTATGCGCCCAACAAAAGGCCACTGCTAGTAAAGCGATCAGTTTTTTAATACGATCTCGACTAATAATATGAGTGTCTTCAAAATTAAAACCGCGGCCTTTAAAACAAGAAAACAACGTTTCTATTTCCCAGCGAAAGGCATACTTAGTTATCAGGTTACCGGGTATGTCGTTACTTGCAATAATTAACAATTCACCATCTGGCAGTTTCATTGCTTCGATGTAAACAGTTTGCCCTGTTATTTTTCTTTCGCCATATAGAGCCAGGAATTCTGTCGGTTTTAAGCCACGAAATAATGTTTTTACAGGAACCGTCGGACCACGTGAATCCGTTGTCAATAGGTTCTTTTTTATCCTCATGTAGAATGTAATCCGTTGATTATTAAGCCACTCAAACCATTTTTCACCAATGAACTCTCGATCGCCGAGCAGACCTGCTATGCAATCCTTTCCAAATTTATCGATAAATTTTTGCACAATATCAATTCGCTCCTGGGTATCAGAATTACCTCTTTTATTAAGTAACTCCCAATATAAAGGAATAGCTATTCCTTTGAATACGACGGCTAAGGTCAAGATATTAATGTCTGATTTACCCCATTGCCAATTTGTACGATCCATTGTTAAGTACCATTTGCCACCTGCTGCAAAAAAGAGCTTAAAAATGAATCCTGCAATCATATCAAAATCGATTGCAAAGTCGGCAAAAAAACGTTGAATTCGACGGTATCGTGATGATTGATCCGCATTGCTTGACATAGAACAGGCGATTTTATTCAGATTAACTGTCCTTGTGGAGAGCAATGACAGTAGCATTTTTACAAAACAAGTGATTCGTGCCTTGTTCCATTGAAAACTTGTGTTTAAAATATTCCGTAACTCGTTGTCATGATTCATATAACCTCCTGGTCGAACTTGAGATTATATTTATTTTTCAGCGAGTTACAAATTCATTATAAAATTTTACGTACAGGGCTCGCAGATACACGCCATATAACTTCCTTTTCGTGATTAAAATTATATGCATTTATGATGTGCATCAGCGAGTTTCCCTCCCTTTTTAGTGTAGAGATAGCTGGATTTTCATTAACATATGCAATTTTTTAAACCCGCTCTTGAAAAACAATTGTTTCATTTTATTTGCGAACAATATGTGAACAAACCTTTTCGACCTGCAATATATGATTATATTCGAGCAAAAAAATACGGGAATACAATTGCATCCTACGATGGTGCAGGTGAGTGTGGTCAAATTACTGGTAGTCTTCAACAGTATCTTCTTAAAGTACATGGGATCAAAACAAATCGTTACTTAAAAGATAGATGGCATGAGTATTCTGAAAAAGAATTGAGTTGTTATGATCACATGTTTTTACGTACTTCTGATGAAAAAATCATCATAGATCCCACTTGGAAACAATTATTTTTTGCCAAATCTGGTAAAACCGATAAATGGTTTTCAGATTACACTGAATATTTGTATTCTCTACCCCCGGTATTTATTGGAACAAGTGATATTTTAGAAAGCACGCTAGATTCTCTACATAAAGTTCGCAATACAGATCCATTACACAAAGATGATTTATGGTTACCTGACTGGTACGAGAGAACAGAACGATTGAATGATTCAAAAGAACATCATAGCAAAGAATTTTTAGTCAAATAACTCAGATCGTTGAAGTCGCAAATTGCAAAAACAGGTTAGGACTGATTGTCAGCCCTAACCTAGTGCTCTATATTATGATGTAATCAGTAAATCATTGATACGTCGTACGAAATCCGCAGGATTATCTAATTGACCACCTTCTGCTATGATTGCTTGTTCAAATAACATAAGCGTAAATTGTTCAAAACGTACATCATCTTCAATGCCATGTAATCGCTTAATTAAACCATGATCTGGATTAATTTCGAAAATGGGTTTGCTCCCTGGCAATTGCTGACCTGCCGCTTGCAAAATACGTTGCATTTCTAATCCCATATCATTTTCATCGGCCACAATACAAGCAGGCGAATCAGTGAGTCGATTAGTCAGCTGCACATCTTTAACTCGGTCATTAAGAATAGACTTAATTTGTTTTAACATCGGCTCTAACGATTTTTCTTGTTCTTTTACGTGAGTTTCATCACTATCGAAATCAACTTTACCTTTCGAAATGGATTGTAATTTTTTACCTTCGTATTCAGCAAGATGCCCTGTTAACCATTCATCTATCCGATCACTTAATAATAGAACTTCAATACCTTTTTGTTTGAAAATTTCTAAATGAGGACTGTTTTTCGCTGCGTTATAACTAGAAGCAGTAATATAATAAATTTTATCCTGCTTATCTTGCATGCGCGACACATAGTCATCAAAAGAAACTGTTTGCTCTTCTGACTCACATGTTGTCGTTGTAAAACGAAGTAATTTGGCGATTACTCCACGATTTGCAAAATCTTCAACCGGACCTTCTTTCAACACTAAACCAAACTCTTTCCAGAAACGTTGATATGTTTCAGCATCGTCTGTACTCATTTTTTCCAACAGACCTAATATACGTTTGGTACATGCGGTTCGAATACTCTCAACTTGTTTGTTGTCTTGTAAAATTTCTCGTGAAACATTTAACGGCAGATCACTCGCATCAACAATACCTTTAATAAAACGCAAATAACGAGGTAAAAATTGTGCAGCATCATCCATAATAAAAACACGTTTTACATATAATTTTAATCCATGTTTAACTTCATGCTGCCACAAATCATAGGGAGCGTGCGAAGGAACATACAATAAACTGATGTAATCATGCTTCCCTTCGACATGATTATGTGTCCAGCATAATGGATCTTGGTAATCATTAGAAATATGTTTATATAATGCTTTATAATCATCATCAGAAATTTCAGATTTTTGCATTGTCCACAATGCAGTTGCTTTGTTAACCGCTTCAAATTTAATTTCTTTTTCTTCTTTTTCTACATTTTTTTCTGAATCTTCATCAACATGTTGTTCTAATCCTTTCATGACGATAGGCCAAGAAATATGATCTGAATATTTAGTTATAATGTTACGGATACGCCAATCACTGAGAAACTCTTCTGCATCCGATTTAATATGTAAGGTAATCTGAGTACCACGAGTTTCCTTTTTAGTCGCTTCAATAGTGAACTCGCCCTCTCCTTTTGATTCCCAAATAATCGCGCTATCAACTGGTTGAGCAGCCTTTCGACTAATCAGGGTAACTTTATCAGCTACGATAAATGCAGAGTAAAAGCCAACGCCAAATTGTCCGATAAGACCTGAGTCTTTAGCTTGCTCGCCCGTTAGATGGCTAAGAAATTCTTCTGTGCCTGATTTTGCAATAGTACCTAAGTTTTCAACGGCTTCATCCCAAGTCAAACCAATGCCGTTATCAGAAATAGTCAACGTTTTTAATTTTTCATTGAATTCAACAGTGATACGTAAATCCGAATCATTTTCATATAAACTAGCATCTGAAAGCGCTAAAAAGCGTAATTTATCCAGCGCATCTGAAGCATTTGATATCAATTCACGCAAAAATATTTCTTTATTACTGTAGAGTGAATGAACAACAAGATGCAACATTTTTTTAACTTCCGTTTGAAAGCCCATGGTTTGTTGTTTTTTTACCATTGCTAAATCTCCGATATTAATGGTTAAGGATGTTATGTATATGGGGGTTGATGGTCGAATTTCAAGAGAGCGATTGAAAAATTTCAATTCACGAACTAACAAAGGGGTGGGAGGATTGTTTCGTCGCTGCGCTTCGCGCAACGACGATTGCAAAATCGTGTTGTATGATACACTGTCTTTATGTGTCTACGAACCCGATATTATATTTTTACTTTTCTTCTTTCTTTTTCTTCGGCATATATAAATCGGTGATCGTGCCTTCGAAAATTTCAGATGCCAAAGCAACGGTTTCTGATAAGGTTGGGTGTGGGTGAATAGTCAAGGCAATATCTTCCACATCACAGCACATTTCAATAGCTAATGAAGTTTCAGCAATTAATTCGCCTGCATTTACGCCAACAATACCAGCCCCTAAAATACGCTTGCTTTCTGGACAAAAAATTAATTTTGTCATTCCTTCTTCACGTCCCATGCTTAACGCACGACCGCTAGCTATCCAAGGAAAAACTGCTTTTTCGTATGCTACACCGCTTGACTTAGCTTCTTTTTCTGTTAAACCAGTCCAAGCCAATTCAGGATCAGTATATGCAACACTGGGAATACACTTCGGATCAAAGAAATGTTTTTTACCAGCAATTACTTCCGCTGCAACTTTTCCTTCTGGAATCGCTTTATGCGCTAGCATGGGCTGACCAACTACGTCACCAATTGCAAAAATATGCGAAACATTAGTGCGCATTTGCTTGTCAACCGCAATAAATCCACGCTCATCTACTTTAACGCCAGCCTTTTCAGCCGCAATAGTATTGCCATTTGGTTTGCGACCAACGGCAACTAAAACTTGTTGGTAACAAGCTGGTTTATCCGTTGCATGCTCACCTTCCATTGAAACATAAATACCATCAGATTTAGCTTCGACGCCAGTAACTTTAGTTTTTAATTTAAATTGTACGCCTTTTTTAGTCATGCGTTTTTGTAACACATTAACCAAATCTGCGTCAGCTCCAGGTATAAGTTGATCCATAAATTCAACCACGGTCACTTCTACACCAAGTGCTGAATAAACAGTTGCCATTTCAAGTCCAATAATTCCGCCGCCAAGAACCAGCAAGTTGCCTTTAATATCAGCTAACTCAAGCGCGCCAGTGGAGCTGAAAATACGTTTGTCTTCAGGAATAAAGGATAAATTAACCGATTCACTTCCCACAGCAATAATCGCATGTTCAAAATCAATCTTTACAGTACCGTCTTTGCCTTCAACAGTGACTTGATGTGAACCTGCAAATGATGCTTTTCCAACGACGACTTCTACTTTTCGTTGTTTAGCTAACGCATTCAAACCACCTGTTAGTTTTTTCACAATACCGTTTTTCCAACCAACCATTTTTTGGCTATCTAAGGTCGGTTTACCAAACTCGATTCCTTGGCCAGAAACTTCGTGTGATTCGTCTAGTACTTTTGCAATATGTAACAAGGCTTTAGATGGAATACAACCGACGTTTAGGCATACGCCACCTAGTGATTCGTATTGATTCACTAAAACAACATTTAATCCTAAATCAGCTGCACGAAAAGCAGCTGTATAACCACCAGGTCCGGCACCAAGTACCACTACGTTTGTTTTTATTTGTTTTTCCATGAAAAAATGCCTCTTCAGAGTTTCTATAATAAAATTCGTCTTAAATCACTGAGCCCATCACTGATATAACGAGTAAAGCGAGCCGCTTCTGCACCATCAATTACGCGGTGATCATATGATAAAGACAAAGGTAATATTAAGCGCGGTACAAAAGTACCATCTTGGTATATTGGTTGTATGGTTGCTTTTGACAATCCAAGAATTGCAACTTCCGGGCTATTTACAATAGGTGTAAACGCATGACCACCTATCCCACCTAGACTTGAAATAGTAAAGCTTCCGCCTGACATGTCGGCCGGCATTAAGCCCTTTTCTCGTGCTTTGCTACTTAATCGTCCCATTTCAGCCGCAATTGCACCAACTGACAAATGGTTAACATCTTTAACAACTGGAACAACTAAGCCATTAGGTGTTTCTGCCGCAATACCAATATTATAATATTTTTTTAAAATGATATGCTCACCAGAAGGATCAAGTGAACTATTAAACTGAGGAAAAACCTGCAATGCTTTAGAAACAACTTTACATACAAAAGCAAGTATAGTGAGTTTGTAAGCAGGATCTTTCGCTCCTGCTATTTCTGCTTTGCGAAATGCTTCCAGTTCAGTGATATCTGCCGTATCAAATTGAGTAACATGGGGAATGGTCAGCCATGATTGATGCACGCCAGATCCTGTTAACCGCTTGATTTTATTCAAGGGTTTATTCTCAATATCACCAAATTTACTAAAATCAATTACTTTCGCTTGAGGTAGAGCAAACCCAGCACCGCTAGGTTGTTCAGTTAATCTACGTTTTACATATTGTTCAACATCTTCTTTACTTACACGAGATTTTCGTCCGCTACCTGACACATCCGATAACCTAACGCCTAGCGCATGGGCTAAGCGACGAGCAGCAGGGCCTGCAGGAACAACCACTTCATCCTGAGCGCTTTCTTTGACGCTGGCCTCTGTGGTAACTGTTGAAACAGACGACGTCTGACTTATTGGAGCAGCATTTAGCTCAGATTTGGCCTCTTCTGTTGGTTTCTCAACTTTTTCTTCTTTTGCAGGCGTATTCGATTCACCCTGAGCATTATCGTTTGATGGTGTGTACATCAAAATAATATCGCCCTCTGAAACTTTATCACCTAGTTTAATATTTAAAGAAGATACAACACCTGCGACAGGTGAAGGTATTTCCATCGTTGCTTTGTCTGACTCTAATGTCACCAAAGGTGTTTCTTTTTCTATTGTATCGCCTGGTTTTACGAGTAGCTCAATAACATCTACTCCGGATGCGCCACCAATATCAGGTATTATAATTGTTTGCAAAGCAGTCATATGCTCCTCTCGCTTAATGAGTAACTGGGTCTAATTTTTCTGGATCAATACCATAGCGTTTGATTGCATCCGCAACGACTGACTTATCGAGCTCACCTTGATCAGCCAACGCATTCAATGCTGCAACCACAATAAATTTAGCATCCACTTCAAAAAAGTGGCGTAATTGTTTACGTGTATCGCTTCGGCCAAAACCATCTGTTCCTAAAGTAACAAAAGGAGCGTCTACAAAGGGTCGAATTTGATCAGCGTATAAACGCATGTAGTCTGTTGCGGCTATTATTGGCCCTTTTCGTCCTGACAATTGTTTACTGACGTAGCATTGCTTTGGTTTTTTCTCAGGATGCATACGATTTTCCCGCTCTATCGATAAACCTTCGCGACGAAGTTCGTTAAAGCTTGTTACGCTCCAAATGTCAGATGATACTGAATAATCTTTTTTCAACAACTCAGCGGCCTCGATTACATCTCTTAAAATTGTGCCACCACCCATCAATTGCACATGATGTTTTTGCTTTTTACTTTCATCACGTAATAGATACATACCTTTTATAATACCTTCTTCAGCATCATCAGGCATGTCTGGGTGAGTATAGTTTTCATTCATGACAGTAATGTAATAAAACACATTTTCTCGTTGTTCATACATACGGACCAAGCCATGCTGAATAATGACTGCCAATTCATATGCAAATGTTGGATCGTAAGCAATACAATTAGGAATTGTTGATGCCATGAGCAGACTGTGTCCATCTTGGTGCTGAAGGCCTTCACCTGCAAGTGTGGTGCGCCCTGCTGTTCCACCTAATAAAAACCCACGCGCCTGCATATCACCAGCCGCCCAGGCTAAATCACCGATCCGTTGGAATCCGAACATAGAGTAATAAATATAAAAAGGAATCATAGCTAATTTATTAGAGCTATAGGACGTTCCCGCAGCCATCCAGGAACAAAAAGCGCCTGCTTCATTAATTCCTTCTTCTAATATTTGCCCATCTTTTGCTTCACGATAATACATGACCTGCTCGTGATCGACTGGCTTATACAGTTGGCCTACTGGCGAATAGATTCCAATTTGGCGAAACAACCCTTCCATACCAAATGTACGACATTCATCTGGAACAATAGGAACAATACGATTGTTGATATTTTTATCTTTCAATAAAACAGACAAAATTCGTACAAATGCCATAGTTGTAGAGATCTCTCGATCACCTAAACCACGAGTTACACTTGAGAATGCTGACAAAGCTGGAATCTCTAATGCATCGATTTCTGTAGTACGCGAAGGTAAATAGCCTCCAAGCTTTTCTCTTTGCTTTCGAAGATAAGTGATTTCAGGACTATTTTCAGCAGGTCTATAAAATGGAATTTCTGCAATATGTTCATCGCTAACAGGAATACTAAATCGATCGCGAAAAGCTCGTACTTGCTCATCTGTCATTTTCTTTTGTTGATGAGTGATATTCATTCCTTCACCAGCCGCTCCCATACCATATCCTTTTACGGTTTTAGCTAGGATAACTGTCGGACTTCCAGTGTGTTCTACGGCTTTTGCATACGCAGCATAAACTTTTTGTGCATCATGTCCACCACGATTAAGTCGCCAAATTTCATCATCGCTTAAATGTTCAACCATTTTTTTCAATTCAGGGTATTGACCAAAAAATTCTTCGCGAACAAAAGCGCCATCATTTGCTTTATAACTTTGGTAGTCGCCATCCACACATGCATCCATCCGCTTTTGTAATAAGCCGTCTGTATCGCATGAAAAAAGAGGATCCCAACGTCCACCCCAAACTACTTTGAGAACATTCCATCCAGCACCGCGGAAAAGCCCCTCTAATTCTTGAATGATTTTGCCATTACCACGAACGGGTCCATCGAGCCGTTGCAGATTGCAATTAATCACAAAAATAAGGTTATCTAATTTTTCCCTTGACGCAATAGTTAGCGCGCCTAAAGATTCCACCTCATCCGTTTCGCCATCGCCAAGGAACGCCCAAACTTTACGACCTTCTGTTTTAATCAACCCGCGATTTTCCAGGTACTTCATAAAACGTGCTTGATAGATAGCCTGTAATGGCCCTAACCCCATCGAAACCGTGGGAAACTGCCAAAAATTAGGCATAAGCCATGGATGAGGATAGGAAGATAATCCATCAACTTCAACTTCTTGTCTAAATTTATCTAATTGTTGTTCTGATAATCGTCCTTCTAAAAACGCACGAGCGTAGATCCCTGGTGATGAGTGGCCTTGAATATACAATAAATCACCACCGCCATTCCCTTCTGGACCTTTAAAAAAGTGATTAAAACCAACTTCATAAAGCGTAGCTGCTGAAGCATATGTTGCAATATGTCCACCTAGCTCAGAAGCGTATTTCCCTGCACGAAGCACCATAGCAACAGCATTCCAACGAATCAGCGCGCTAATTCGTTTAGACACGCCCTCATCTGAAGGCATTTGTTTTTCTTCATACGTTTTGATGGTGTTTCTATAAGGCGTTGTCAATGGCAGCTTAACCCCTGCTACATTGACATTATTAACCAACTTTTGAATTAAGAAGGCAGCGCGTTCTTTTCCATCTGTGGCAATCACTGCATTTAATGCATCTAACCACTCGGTCGTTTCAATTGGATCTATATCATTTTCATTCATTGTTTTGTTACCCAATAAGGTCTCTTAACAAGGCGCTACTCCCCGGAGACGTTTATGAATTCTACCTTTGCAAGATTGTACGCATACATCAAAGTCTGGCGTACATGCACAGGTTACTTTGCGGCATTCTAGTGGATCTCGAAACGATTGCAACTGAAGTGCAACAATTTCTCCTTGCAAACATTGTTGTTTTTTATATTGATTAAAATGTAGAGCAGCCTCAGTCATAGCAACAGCTCTACAATTTTGGCAATTATTTCTGCAAGAATGCTCACAACGTTGTAATCGTTGAGAACATACCTGTTTACATGCTTTTAACGTTTGCTCATGTTGTACATATTGTTTATATGTATTGCACGAGGTCAAAGATAATATCATAAAACAAGCAACTAATCGAACCACTACACGAACCAATAAGCGCATAATTACTCTCCCTAGTCTTTACGCATTTTGTCAGACAGCGACATGGGCGTTGGATATTTTAATACAACAAGATAAGATGACACAATAAATGTCAAAATTGTGGTCGCTTGAATTAGATTAGAGGCCACTGCTGAAATCACTTTCGATCCAAGTCCGATAGATGCTACTAATAATGAAAACTCACTTGCTTGCCCCAATCGCACCCCAACTTCTTTGGCAACAGATTTCTTTTCGCCTGATTTAAGAAGTAACAAATAAAAACATAGTGGTTTCACAACCAACATTAGAAAAGCCAATATGCAGGCTGGAATAAGTACCTGAGCCAAATAACTAAAATTAAATGTCGCGCCCACTGCAAAGAAAAACAAGACCAAAAAGAAATCCCGCAATGGTTTAAGACTTTCAGCAATAAACAACGATATAGGGCTTGCAGCTAAGGCTACGCCAGCCACAAATGCACCTATGTCTTTTGATAATCCCAATTTATCTGCTAATACAGACAAGCTTAAACACCAGGCAATAGACAAAAGAAATACATATTCTTGTGTTCGGTCAAATCGTGCTAATAATTTAACAAGAACATAACGTTCCACTGCAAATGCAAAAAGCATCAGCGCTGGCAAAGCGATGCCCACCATAATCAGGTCATGCCAACTAAATTGGCCATCTTGACCACCGTTAATTAAAATTAACACTACTATGGCAATCAAATCCTGCATCAACAGCACACTGATCATCACTTCACCAGTATGTTGGTGATGTAAGATAGTTGTAGGTAATAGTTTTAAACCGATAATCGTACTAGAAAACATCATAGCAGCACCGAGAACCAGTGACTCACTGTTACTTAAACCAAACCAGCGACCAATAAAATAGGCAATAATTGCAAACAGAAGTGAACTTGCCGTAGCAATCCAAGTCACTTTTTTAAGCATGTGTAATAAATTTTGCGGCTGTAAATGCAACCCTAAAAGAAATAATAAGAATATAATTCCGACTTCACCAACGTCCTGCACTGCGCCTAAGTCTGATATCCACTTTAAACCCCAGGGTCCCAGAACTGCTCCAAGAAGAATGTAAGCAACTAATAGCGATTGGCGAGTATAAAGAACCAGCGTAGAAAAAACGGCGGCTCCCGCGAAAATCAAAAATATAGTATAAAAAACATCGCCATCATGCATAAATTGTGCACCTCCATTTCGCTTTTTCAGAAAAGACAACCCATTAATTGTCAAAACTCTTTATTGGTATCGCTAGCGTTCCACTTAGTATTGAACTCAACAAGGATAACATAGAAATTAAAAATTACCGCATAAAAAAACTGAAGTTTAGGGTGCAAAACAAGGAAATTCAATGGAGCGCTTGCAGAAAGTTTGCATTTCACTCACTTCTATTTTTAAAACGACTTAGCCTCCGATTTTTATGCCTATTTTTAAGGCAGCTCAATATGTAAAAGTCATTTAAATTCAATATATTATCATGAGCACTTGGTCCGCAGAGTTTCGTTTCTAAAACTAAATAAGCTAAAAATAATTTGGGGAGTTCTTTTTTTACTGTATTAATATCATGAATCACATAGTTAGGATCAAATGTATTGTCAACGCATTGGGGCAAAGGCTTTACACTAAATTCAGAATCTACAAGCATGTTTTTGTACTTCGCGTAAGCATAAATTTTTGATGTCAAATCAGCTTGATCAGTAGGAAGAGATACGCTACCAGACATATAATCTAAATTATAATGATCCAGATATTCATAAATACCATTCCACAACATACCTACAATATTTTTATGACGGTATTCAGAAGCCGTGCACAATCGGCCTATTTCAACCAATCTCAAGTCGTGACGTTTTATATTAGTAAGATCAAATTCGGTTTCGCAGTAATAGCCAATGTTATTAGCTGCAACATCGTGTCGCATTAGACGATATGTGCCTACAGCCTCGTTCGTTTCATTATCAGTTACCATTAAATGGCAGCAATATTTGTCGTATTCATCACTGTCTATGGATTTGGAGTCATCTGAAAAATACCGTGTACGTAAGGCGATGCATGAATCCACTTCTTTTTGTGTTTCTGCAATATGAACCGAAAAGGTTGAGTCGTACGCATTTATGAGAAGCTTAAACGGTGTTTTTTTCATACGCTACCTAATTGGTTTAAAAATGATTACTAATTGTATAGATTATGCATAAAAAGTTCAAGTGATTTTTTTTTAAACTTAATTAATGCGAGCCTAAATCGGCGCGCATTGTAACATTAATCAAGGAATAACTCCCACCCTGTTATATTTCTATCGATGAGTCGATATAGAGTCATTATTTTTTAATCCTGTAGCATTATTTACCCAGGTAAATAAAGAACCAAATGAATTCATTATGAATTAAAATAAATCAAAATTAATTGATATCCCAGCAAATTGATACTATAACTAATATAAAGGACTTATAAACAATTAAGGAGTTTACAAATGAAATGCTCAATAATATTATCCGCATTATTATTGATTGGTATGAGCAGTAGTGTGATTGCCGCAAATAATAATGTTGTTTCAAATACAGTAAAAGGTGCTACTACGATAGTTGATACTGGTGTAAAAGGAGGTAGTAACCTCATCAACGCTGGTGTAAAAGGAAGTAGCAATCTCATTAACACTGGTGTAGAAAGCAGTAGTAATTTGATGAGCACCAGTGACAAAATATTGAACACTGGGGTAAAAAGCTCTGGGAACCTTTTGATTGATACAGGTAGAGGTATTGATGGAGCCCTTCGCGGCGTCGGTCAAGTGACAGGTGATACTATTGACGCGGTAGTTAATGGTGTAACAACTGCCGTTTCAGGTAAACCCGTTAAATAAAACTATCGTGACCAGGTTAGATTTTTAAAATCTTGCCTGGTTACTGCTTCTTAGATCTCTCGGATTCCATCAGCCCCCGATATTATCACTGTATCTGCCAATCGTTTTGCAAAAATACCATTTTCTACTACACCTGGTATTGTGTTGATGCTGTCCTCTAAATTCACTAATTGATGCAGTTCTAAATTGAATACATCGAGAATAATATTACCGTTATCTGTAACAAAACCTTGTCGATAAACAGGATCGCCCCCCAACTGAACTAATTCTCGGGCGACAAAACTTCTTGCGATCGGTAAGACTTCAACTGCAATAGGAAAAACGCCTAACCTTTGAACTAATTTTGTTTCATCGACTATACAAATAAATTGTTTTGAAACACACGCTATAATTTTTTCCCTGGTTAATGCACCACCTCCGCCTTTGATCATCGCTCGATGCGCATCTACTTCATCAGCACCATCAACATAAATAGGCAATTCATCTACGCTATTAAGATCAAACACAGTGAAGCCTTCTGCCAGCAAACGACGTTCTGTTTCCTTAGAGCTTGCCACACATGCGTCAATTTTATGCTGCATGGTTTTTAATGCATTAATAAAATAATTAACTGTAGAACCTGTGCCAATGCCAACAATTGCATGACCATCAATGTACTTTAATGCAGCTTCAGCGCTACGCATTTTTAAATCAGTCATTGTGTTCCTTAATTTAATGCGTCAATAGCAGTGATATAATCATAGCCAAGCTCACGAGCAACCGCTTCGTATGTGATTTTTCCTTGATGTACATTTAATCCATTTAAAAAGTGAACATCACTTAATAAGGCACATTTTACGCCTTTAGTTACAATGTTTAAAATAAAAGGTAGCGTAGCATTATTGAGTGCGAATGTTGACGTACGAGGAACAGCCCCGGGCATATTAGCTACACAATAATGAACTACATCATCAACAATAAACGTTGGTTCTTGATGGGTCGTGGCATGGCTCGTTTCAAAACAACCACCTTGATCAATAGCAACGTCAACTACAACTGACCCTGGATGCATTGTTTGAATCATCGATCGCGTTACCAGCTTAGGTGCGGCTGCACCAGGAACCAAAACAGCACCAATGACTAAATCAGCTTGAGCTACACATTCTTCTAAGGCATCTGCTGTTGCATAAACCGTACTTAATTGTGAATTGAATTGAGCAGAAAGTTCTCTTAAGCGACAAAGCGATTTGTCCAACACTGTCACCTGAGCTTCCATACCAATTGCTAGACGAATAGCATGAGTACCAACGACGCCACCACCAATTACCACAACATGAGCGGGCAATACGCCAGGCACACCGCCCAGCAATTTACCACTACCACCTTGCGCAACCTCTAAGCAATGAGCGCCCGCTTGAATTGACATTCGGCCGGCAACCTCAGACATCGGTGTTAATAACGGTAAGCCCCCATTGGCTTGAGTAACTGTTTCATAAGCAATCGCGGTGACGCCTGACTCCTTAAGCAATCGAGTTTGTTGTACATCTGGAGCCAAATGCAAATAGGTAAATATAGTTTGATCTTCTCGTAGCCGACGGCATTCCGATGGTTGCGGTTCTTTAACTTTAACAATTAATTCAGCACGGGCAAAAATTTCATCGGCGGTATCAACAATTACCGCACCCGCGTCAATGTATTCCTGATCAGGTATTTTAATACCCATTCCAGCATTTTTTTCAATTAGGACGCGCCCCCCAGCCTTTACTAATTCTTTTACACTCGCAGGGACCAAGCCAACACGATATTCTTGTGATTTTATTTCTTTAGGCACACCGATTAGCATTTTGAAATACCTCTTGATTTTAATTCTTGAATTAATTGCGGGATCAGTACAAATAAGTCACCGACCAAACCATAATTAGCTATCTGAAAAATAGGAGCATCCGGATCTTTATTAATGGCAACAATAACATTGGAATCTTTCATTCCAGCCATATGCTGAACAGCGCCTGAAATACCTATCGCAAAATATAGATCAGGGGCAACAATTTTACCGGTTTGCCCTACTTGATAATCATTTGGCACAAAACCAGCATCCACTGCGGCTCGAGAAGCACCAATTGCCGCACCTAGAGCATCAGCCAACTCTTCAAGCATTTTGAATTGTTCGGCGCTTTGTAACCCTCGACCACCTGATACAATAATAGACGCAGCATTTAAATCTGGACGAACAGATTCGTTTAAAACGCGACCCAAAAATTGGGTTTTTTGGTGATTATATGTTTGTGGAAGTGATTCGATGCCACATTGATTCTGTGTTTCACTTACTGCATCAAACGCAGTTGTACGAATGGATAATACTTGAATTGCATCCAACAATTCGACAGTTTCAATTGCATTTCCTGCATAAATAGGATGCTCATAGGTTATTTGATCAATAATTCGAGTCACATCAGATAGTTGAGCAACGTCTAATTTAGCCGCACAACGAGGCAAAATATTTTTTCCATAAGTACTCGAAGCACAAAGAATATGTGAAAAAGATGCTGATAACTCTACGATTAGTTCACTTGTAGGCTCAGCCAATTGATGCGCATAGCACTCATGATCAGCTAATAAAACAGATTGCACACCTTTTAACGTTGACGCTTGCTCGGCTACCGATTGGCACTGATGCCCAACTACCAATAAGACAACTTTGTTATTTAATTGCAAGGCCGCAGACAACACACTACGTGTAGAAGACTGCATCACGTGATTATCATGCTCCACCAAGATCAATACACTCATTAATATATCCTTAATAATGTAGCACTTTGTGCGTACGTATTTTCAACTCAGGTAATTTTAAATCACCTTTGCTTCCTGTTGCAGTTTATCAAGCAATGAGGTGATTGAATCAACTTTAATTCCAGCTTTTCTAACAGTTGGATTCGTTATTTTTAAAATTTTTCTATGCTCTTTTAATACTAACCCTAAGGAATCCAAAGAAATATTTATTAATGGTTTTTGCTTTGCTTTCATAATGTTAGGTAAACTTGCATAACGTGGCTCGTTCAAACGCAGATCGACACTAATTACTGCAGGGATTTGCACACTTAATGTCTCTAATCCTGCATCAATTTCGCGACTTACAGTTATTGTCTCACCGGATATTTGAATAGTCGAAGCATAGGTTGCTTGAGGCCAATTTAATAACCCAGCTAACATTTGTGGTGTTTGATTATTATCGCCATCAATGGATTGTTTGCCCATTATAACGATTGAGGGAGACTCATCTAACGTTATTTTTTGAAGAATTTTGGCAATATTCAAGCTACAGTATTGATTATCGGTTTGTACATGAATAGCTCGATCCGCTCCAAGTGCCAAACCATGCCGTAATGTTTCTTGACTGGTATTATCACCAATCGTTACGATCACAACTTCTGCTGCACTATTTTTTTCACGTAATCGAATCGCTTCTTCTAAAGCAATTTCATCAAAAGGATTCATCGACATTTTAACATTGTGTGTCTCAACGCCGTTGCCATCCGATTTGATCCTTACTCTAACATAAGGATCAATAACACGCTTCACTGCGACTAATATCTTCATGATTTCTCACTAATTGGCGATTTTCCATGACCCGCCCGGTTGGCGACAGGCTTTCCCATACACTTTTTCTGTTTTTCCGCCTATCGTTGCATAAGTCACATACTCACGACAAGGCTGTTCTTGCACGTAATACGTTTTAGTCGGTTGAACACGGTACTGATTACCATTATCAGGATTCTTCCAACCAACCGATTTTCCAACAGGTGCTGTTTCTAATGCATTTTGCATTTCCATACGATCTTGGCGATCCATATATTTACCAATGTGACCACCAAGGTAAGCACCTAATAACGCACCACCGGCAGCAGCGGCCACTTGGCCGGCTCCACTTCCGAACTGACTACCAAGTAGACCACCTACCACACCACCAGCTACTGTTCCCACACCCTCATTATTAACAGGACCGCAGGCTGTTAATATGGTCGAAAACGATAAGACAACTATAGCTATTTTCTTCATTTATGTTACCCCTTTACTTTCTAATAACGCGTCTCGAAACTTGGCAAAGCAATTCGTATGGAATTGTTCCTGCCGCTTGTGCAACAACCTCAACTGGAATATGTTTTCCCCATAACTCAACCTGATCATTAAGTTTTACATTTGGACAATCAGTCAGATCAATCGTTAACATGTCCATTGAAACACGGCCAACAATTGGGGCTATATGGCCCGCAACATAGGTTGGTGTATTTAAGCCAATATGACGAGGATAACCATCACCGTACCCAACAGGCACGATACCAATCACTGATGGTTTTTCACTTCGCCAAGTACTACCATACCCTACTGATTCATACGCAGGGTAATGATGTATGCTGGTCACTTCTGACATAAATTGCATCACTGGCTGTAATCCTAACTCATGTCCTGTTTGATTAGCAAACGGAGATACACCATACAACATAATACCAGGCCGAACAACATCTGCATGCGCTTTAGGTAGGGTTAAAATAGCTGCTGAATTTGCAATACTTCGAGTTATATCCACATGTTGGATTGTGATGGCGTTAAATTGCGCTAACTGATCCTTATTTTTCTTTGCATGAGGTTCATCCGCACAGGCAAGATGAGTCATTAACCCAATATTGGATTCTACCCAAGGGCAATTGGTTAACGCTTGAATCACATCTATAACTTCCTCTATCGCAAAGCCTAAACGATGCATGCCAGTATCTACTTTTACCCATATTTTTAATTTACTAGGCATTGGCGTAGCTAAAATCCAATCTAATTGTATTTTTTGATGTATCACGCATTGTAATTGCAAACGAGCTACTGTTTGCAATTCTTCGGGACTAAAAATTCCCTGAAACAAAATGCACTCACAATTATGACTTAATTTACGAACCTCGATGGCCTCTTCAATACACGCAACCCCAAACGCATACACCTGCTTTTCAATTACGGGTAAAACACTGGATAGACCACAGCCATATGCGTTGGCTTTTACCATCGCAATAATTTTTTTGTCTTTAACGTGTTGTTTAATAATATTAACATTATGCAATAACGCATCAGAATCAACATAAAGACAAGTAGGTCTCGACACTTAATTTTCCCCTTGATAACCACTAAATGCCAAATCTTCAAAACGGGTATATTTACCCAAAAATGCAACACGAACTTTACCAATCGGTCCATTCCGTTGCTTAGCAATAATAATTTCAGCAGATCCTTTGTCTGGACTGTCTTCATTATAAACTTCATCTCGATAAATAAAGCAGATTAAATCGGCGTCTTGCTCGATCGCTCCTGATTCTCTTAAATCAGACATAACAGGACGCTTGTCTTGCCGTTGCTCCAAACTTCGATTCAACTGAGACAAGGCAATAACTGGTACATGTAGCTCTTTCGCCAAAGATTTTAAACTACGAGAAATTTCCGAGATTTCAGCCGTACGATTATCTGCTTTAAACCCAGGCACTTTCATCAACTGTAAATAATCCACGATAATTAAACCCAATTGACCATGTTCTTTCATAATACGCCGAGCTCGCGACCTCATCTCGACCGGGCTTAAAGCAGGCGTATCATCAATAAATAACGATGCCTCGGATAACATATGTACGGCCGAGGTTACTCGAGGCCAATCGTCATCGTTTAATTTACCCGTTCGAATACGATGTTGATCAATTCGTCCCAATGAGGACATCATTCTCATAGCTAATGAGTCCGATGGCATTTCCATTGAAAAAACGAGTACGGGTTCAGAACCTTTGATTGCCGCATGTTCAGCGATATTCATAACCAATGTAGTTTTACCCATAGATGGCCGACCAGCCACAATCACCAAATCAGAACGCTGTAAACCAGACGTCATTTCATCTAAATCTGTTAATCCGGTAGCAAGTCCGGTAATTGTATCTCCACTATGATAAAGCGCATCAATTCGTTCGACAGCTCGGGATAAAACACTTTTAATAACTTCAGGGCCACCTTCTCCCGCTGTTTGTTCCGCAATTGCAAAAACCTTTTTTTCAGCAAAATCCAGTAATTCAGGAACCTCTCGATTGCCAGGATTATAAGCAGAATCTGCAATTTCCGTTGCCACAGCAATTAATTGTCGCTGCACTGATTTTTCACGAACAATATCGGCATACGCTGACACATTGGCAACACTAGGTGTATTATTGGCTAGTTCAAATAGATAAGCCTCTCCACCCGAGTCATCCAAATCATTATTTGATTTTAGCGTATCTAAAAGTGTCACAACATCAAAAGGTTGACTTTTATTAGATAAATTCAATATCGCTCGAAATAAAACACGGTGTTCCGTCCGATAAAAATCCGCTTCGCATAATTTTGTAGCGATTTTATCCCACGCTTGATTATCGAGCATAAGGCCACCAATGATAGCCTGCTCCGCTTCAACAGAATGAGGAGGACGCTTCAAAGGGTCAATCGTTTTTTTTCGTGCTTGCAAATCAATCATAATTACCAGAGGAGATACGTGTTAAGACATTGTAATACTCAATAGGGTCTGTTGACAATTAATTAAGCTCCTCATCAAAATCTCAATTTTATCTAACATATTCCAAAATTTAAAATTAACCGTAAACACTGATCTCATTAGAATTTATCACCAGCATAAATGGTTTAACCAGAATCTCAGAGACAGCCCAGGGCTTTCTATACTTCTTAATAAACCTATGTAATAATTCTAAAAATCATAATATTTGACATTCATCCTAAGGGGCTTTGTGCAAACTATACAAGCAACCCATCCTGCCTCACTTCGAACATTCTTCGCAACAGAAATGTGGGAGCGGTATGGCTTTTATGTTGTACAAACATTATTAGCACTTTATCTTGCGCTACACTTCAAATGGCCCGACAAGAGGGTGTACGCATTAGTTGGCTCATTTACAGCCCTGACTTATCTTTCACCTGTAATTGGTGGCTGGATTGCAGATCATTTAATTGGTCAAAAAAGAGCGATACTAACAGGTGCTGCGGTGCTATGCGCGAGCTATTTTAGTATTAGCTTCATCACATCCGATACTCACTTGTGTCTTGCATTAGCCGGTATAGCAGTCGGTACAGGACTACTAAAGCCCAATATTTCGTCATTACTGGGTAATGAATATCCACCGGACTCACCCAATAGAGAAAGTGGTTTTACTATTTTTTATATTGGGTTAACTACGGGGATTATTTTAGGTACTACGCTTCCGAGTTATTTAAGTGAACATTTTGGCTGGTCCATGGCATTTATAAGCGCTGCTATTGGAATGGTGATTGCTGCTATGGTTTTTATCCAGGGCATTTATTGCTATAAAATTCGTGACTATAATGATTATCAATTTGATATTCAAAAAATTATTTTAGCTGTGGTATTAATGCTTTTGTTATGGATTGTATCATTTTATATTCTTAATTATCCAAAACTGGCAGATAGTGTATTCATCATCGTTGTGATTTTATCCGTTGTATATTTTATTCATGCCATAAAAAACGAATCTAAAATCCAGGCAAATCAAACCATCGTCATTGGATTGCTTTGTATTATATCGATTTTATTTTGGTCATTTTATTTTCAAATGTTTTTGTCGTTAACGCTCTTTATTGTTCGGGTCGTCAACCCTACCGTTTTTGGCATCCAGTTCCCTCCTCCTTATTATGTGGGCATACAAAGTATCGGTATGATCGTGTTAGGTTTGATTTTATCGCGAAGTAAAGTGACGCGATTAACACAAGCGCAACACGCTATTCGAACCGGGAATAAATTTTTAATTGCTATTTGTTGTATGACTATAGCATATGCACTAATTACAACTATATGTCACTTTAGCTTTCCTACCGGATTGTTATCGCCACTTTATTTAATACCCGCTTATTTAGTTATTTCATTAGCAGAATTACTTCTGTCTCCAGTAGGTTTATCGGCTGTTACTATCTTGGCCAGTCGAAAAAAAGTTAGCACGATGATGGGCATATTTTTTGTATCATTAGGCTTAGGGGCTTATTTATCCGGTAAGTTAGCCTCAATGACTGCAATAACGACCGATAACCTCTCCATAATTGATTTAAAAGCACATTACGCTACATCGTTTAGTTACCTACTCGCTATACTAGTAACCGCCACGCTGTTGTGTTCGATCATCAATTTTTTCATTAAGGTGCTCATGCGAAAATAGCATCAAAACACTCAAAATTTTTATTGACTTTACCTAAATATTTAAATAGCATGCCGTCAGATTAATAAACTTTCAATGGAAACAAAGTTTATTAATTTCAAACCAACCAACAAGGGAATTGTTATGAAAAACGTCTTTAGAATCTCTCTATCTCAAATTTATACCTTATCCAAGATCGCGACGTAACGCGTTTATATCACGTCCAACCGAATAAGGGATTATCATGAAACAAAAAACAATAAATACTATTATTGAATTGGCTATTACAGCCTATCATAAACGAGCCACGCCCAGCGAATTTGCCAAAGCTGCTGCACACAAAGCAACCTTTGAAGCCGCGGCTGCTCATCATGCCGAATTGGCTGATTTTGCGACATTAACGGCTGTTGCTGTATTTTATATTGAAATAACCGACGCCGTCCATTTTTCAGCTAGAGTAACAGATAGAGCTGCTGACAAATTGGAAGCCGAGAAAAATTACCGTGCTGAATGGCAAGAATACTCATCCACCACTATACCTAAGCATGTAGTAAATAACTATTTTAGTACTATTGCAGAAAGTTCTGACAGAATAAGTCAAGCATTCAAAGAAGCCATTGCACCAACGTATGAATCGACCAGCGTTTTGAGTGTGGTTGCACGCAACAAAGCAAAACGAGCTGCACTATATAGTTATAGAGACACCTACGCTACAACACGATCAGCTTATATTCGTGCTTTATTTATTGCTAACCAGAATAAAAGTGACCAGCATCAATTTGAGGCGTTCAAAAAAGAAATTTCTAACCGATTAATGAAAGATCTTGCTTACGATAGAATTGATCCAGGTATTTTCTTAAAAACAATGGCTAGCATCTCGTTGCGTCTCTTGCTACTCCTTATATTACTAGCAGCCATTGGAGCGATTTTACTCGCTTCATTTCATGTTACTCCCATACCGTTCATACCCTTAATTTGCGCAGGCAGTGGTTCCTCGGCATTTACCCTTACAACAGGATTCGGTAGTTTTTTTGCCCGTAAGAGATGTACGCAAATTGAAGAGGAAAACGCTAATCGAGCAGAAGTTGCAATCGTCGCATAAAAAAACTTAAGGAGAAAAAAATGGATCCAATTTCAATAGGAGCAGGTATCGTTGTCGTTTCATATTTAGTGCCACTGATCATATCATGCGTCGGCGGAGCAGTGATGATTATTGTCACGGCCCTAGGTGTACGGTGGTATTACAAAAAAGAAGGAGACAAAGATAAAGAGTTAGCGCAATCCTATAAAGAACAACATAACAGAGAGAAAGCAACTCGAGAAAATATATCAAGAGTAGTAGCTGAAGCAGGTATTGATTTACAAACGCTTTTATCCCTTTCAAATGAACAGCAAAAAGTATTTAAATTAGCGATCAGCGAATTTATTACTCATATTCAAGACAGCCACCAAACGACTCAAAAATTGAATCAAGTAGCCGAATCCATCCAAGTAGTAGCAGATAAGACAACAAATCAATCGGAACTTTTGAGCACTGAATTAGATATAATTAAATCGGAGCTATCAAATATTTACCAAAAACTTAAATTAACTGAGGCTGCTTTATCTAGTCGAGAAAAAGAGTTACATGAAACAATTTTGAAACTTCGGCAAGCAGAATCAATAAATAGTGAAAGAATACAAAATGATATACACATTCAGCAGTTTGCTAGACAGATCGATCAGGTTCAACATGATGAGCTACACACACTGCTCGAAAAAAACACTAATTTGTGTGCCACGATCGAAACCCTTAATAAAACAATTATTGCATTGCATGCGACCCTGTCAAAAAGTGATGAAACCAATCATCGATATTTAAATGAAATCCAAACGCTACTGGCCAATAATAAACGACTCTCTGAGACCATTGATAAATTAACCCGTTCCATAGAAAACGACAACAGACCCAATGAATCAGCAGCATATGTTCATGGTTATCAACCAACACTATTTAAATAATTGGGTGAATAAATATGATTAATTTGACTGAAAACCAGCATGACCACCACAATGAAACAGAAAAAAATGCGCAATTTTTACTGCTAACTATCAATCAATTAAAATTCACTACTGATAAAGAGCTCGAACGTATTTATAGTCAAAAACGGGTCGTTGAAGAAACACAATCAAATTTAGACTTGCTACTCAAGCGTTATAATATTGAAAAAAGCTACTTCGGGAGCGTTGCAGAATGGTATGGAAGTAAGGCGTGGTGGATAAAAATTTTTATTGGTCTCGCAATTACTGCAATTGGTGCAGCACTGGGCGTTTTATGTCATACGCCCATCATCATAGCCATAGTAGCGGCTGTGATATATCTCTTTTTTACTTTTTTATTTATAGATCATTATAACGTAACCCACAAGCAAACAAAGCTATTATGTGAAGACATTTTAGAACTGGAGAAATCGCTCGGCGAAACCATTAAACATTACAATGAATTAGGTGAGCGTTTACAAAAAATATTTGAATCGCTGTATCAAATGAACACTCAAATGAGCTCAGATCTTCAGCAGTTTGAAACACAGATATCTGCTTTAAGGATGCAGATAGAGCAATACAATAAAATTATTGATAATTTATCCCAATCAGAGAAAAAAATTGTTGAAAGTTCTGAAATTATAGCCGAAAAACTAAATCATATGACGACAGATTCTTTATCGTATCGCCAAATACTAGAACAAAGTTCTGACAATTTAATGTCAATGACCGAACAGGTATCCCAAGTTAACATCAACTTAAGAGAACAAACCGAATCACTGCGGATCGTACAGGAGCATTACCACCAGGAAACAGAATTGATTGCGAAAACAGCTGCACAAATGAATATCATCGTTGCTGCACTTCAAGACAAAAGCAACCAGGTATCAGAATCCTATTCAAACAAAGAGGCGTACACTAAACTAATGAACGAAACCGACGCATTACTCCTTCTAACCGAAGAAAAATTACAATTGCATCAAGCAAAACACCCTGACGAACAATCGATAAACATATCAGAACAAGTCGATTTAGCAATTAAAGCAAGTATGCAGATCCAGGAGCGAGCGGAAACTGTTTTAAAGCAACATTCACTGACAACATCGAACGAGGTCAATAGAACGTATCAATAACCCACCTATATAGCGTAATACTACCCACTTTTGCTTATCTAGAGTATGCTTAGACTATCTGTATGGAAATCAATCGTAAATACCAGTTACAAGGAGCTTGTTATGCTAAGGAAAAAGCAATTGCTTACAGCATGTATGCTGTTTCATATACATTTTAGTTACAGTTATGCTGAAGCCCCCCCACCACCTTCAAGTTATATGCCAGTGGTTAGTAAAGAAGATTTTCAAACAACCGTCACACGGATGCAAAATGATAAAGCGTCTATTATGGCGCGTCATAAGAGTTTACTTAATGAGCGATATGATCTAAGCAACAGGCCCTCTGAGACCGTTACTATGACTGGTGGTAAGGCTGTACAACAAGGAATTCGCGTTAAATTAGCACAAGATGTGACCTGGGATTCACTCGCTAATATGACCCCTGAGGACATTAAAACAAAAGGGTTATTTCCACGCGGTTTTTTACCGTTACCTCATCCGAATCATGCTGAAGGTGGCATGCTATTTCCTCAATTTGCGATAGATGCTATCAATAGAGACGAGCAACGAGACTTAACACGTTTTGATTTAGATTTTGATATCCCGGACCATTTTTTACCTAAGTTTCCTGCGCCTATGTTTTTAACCACCCGACCTGATCTAGGGGATGTTTCTCAAGGACAACTGGTTAGCATTAACAATTATTTTCAATTATTTAATGGCATACTTAATCCTAAACAATTAGAAGGGCTTCGTTTATTAGTCACTCCCTTCCCTCAACAACAATTTAATCAAACTGAAGATAGGCGAACAATAAAACCAAGTCGGGGTGTTGCTTGTCTTGATTGCCATACCAATGGGCACACAAACAAAGCAACCCATTTAGTGGGCGATATCAGACCGCAAGAATTCCGACATCGAATTAATACACCTAGTTTGCGTGGTGTTAATATTCAACGATTATACGGTTCACAGCGTGCGTTAAAATCAGTCGAAGATTTTACCGAGTTTGAACAACGCGCAGCGTATTTTGATGGGGATCCTGTTATTGCGACTAAAAAAGGAGTAAATATTCTTGAACGCGGCAGCCAAGTGCATTTTATGGCTGAATTTCAAGATATTTTGGATTTTCCACCCGCACCTAAATTAAGCTGGGATGGCATGCTTGACCCTAAAAAAGCAAGCCCAGCAGAATTAAGGGGCCAAGCCGTATTTTTTGGCAAAGGGAAATGTGCTACATGCCATACCCCGCCCTACTATACTGATAATAACATGCACAATTTACAAACAGAGCGCTTCTTCAAACCCGAACTAGTTAATGGATTAATGGAAATCGGCGACGGCCCCATTAAAACCTTTCCTCTACGGGGAATAAAAGATAGCCCTCCTTATTTACACGATGGGCGGTTATTAACACTTGAAGATACTGTGGAATATTTTAATTTAATCTTAGAGCTTCATTTAGAGGGACAAGAAAAACAAGATTTAGTGAGTTTTATGCAGGCATTGTAGGGTCTGTTGACAATTCATTTCCACAGAGCCCACGTCCCGCGGCTTGTCCGCGGGATCCAGAGATATTGC